>JANRLY010000031.1:0-118017 GCA_033762075.1 Gammaproteobacteria bacterium | reverse complement strand
GCGCCTGGGCGGGGGTTCCCCTCCCAGTTTCCTGCGCTGTTATTTGGTCTGTTGCCCCCGCGCCCCCGCCCCGGGACGACGTCTGTGGTTGGTCAATGACGAGTTCTTGTTACAGTTCATTGAATATTAACCGCCGTTGTCGATTTTTTCAGAGATATTCAATTTCTTTTTCAAGAGATCATTTAATTGTTGTGGGTTGGCTTTTCCGCCTGATTTTTTCATAGCTTGCCCAACAAAAAACCCAAATAATTTGTCTTTCCCAGAGCGATAATCAGCAAGCTGTGTTGGATTTTCTTTGAGAATTTCATCGATAATTTTTTCGATGGCGCTAGTATCCGTGACTTGTTTCAAACCATTTTTTTCAATGATCTCATCGACGCTGCCTTGTCTTTCCCAGAGCGCTTCGAAAACAGTTTTCGCAATTTTGCCAGAGATAGTGTTATCAGCAATGCGTGAAATGAGCTGGCCTAGTGAAGCCGCATCGACGGGTGATTCTGTGATTTCTTGTCCTGATTTATTGAGCGCGGCAGAGAGGTCGCCCATGATCCAATTCGCTGAGAGTTTTCCTTGTCCATGAGAAGCTTTGACGACTGCCTCAAAGTAATCTGCCAATGCACGATTTGCTGTTAAAAGTGTCGAATCATATTCGCTTAAGTTATACGCTTCCATGAAACGTTGACGTTTTTCTTGGGGTAGCTCAGGCAATGTTTTGCGAATATCATTGATTTGTTTTTCTGTGATGACAAGTGGCAATAAATCTGGATCTGGAAAATAACGATAATCATTCGCTTCTTCTTTACTGCGCATCGAGCGGGTTTCGTTTTTATCAGGATCGTATAAACGTGTTTCTTGCTTAATCGTGCCACCATTTTCGAGAATTTCAATTTGACGCTGTACTTCAAAATCGATGGCGCGCTCAACGAAACGAAATGAATTAATGTTTTTTAATTCAGCGCGCGTGCCTAATTTGCTGGCGCCTTTTTTACGAATGGAAACGTTTGCATCACAGCGGAAGGAACCTTCTTGCATGTTGCCATCGGAAATTTCAAGATAACGCACTAATGAATGTAATGTTTTTAAATAAGCGATAGCTTCTTTGGTGGAGCGCATGTCAGGCTCAGAAACAATTTCGAGTAGGGCTGTCCCAGCGCGATTGAGGTCGATGCCTGATAATCCGTGAAAATCTTCATGTAATGATTTGCCCGCATCTTCTTCAAGGTGAGCACGCGTAATTTGGATGCGTTTGATGGTGCCATCATCGAGGGTAATATCAAGATGGCCCTTTTTCACGACGGGTAATTCAAATTGACTGATTTGATATCCCTTGGGTAAATCAGGATAAAAATAGTTTTTCCGAGCAAATACAGAGCGTGATGCAATTTCTGCTTGAATGCCTAAACCTAAACGAATCGCCATTTCGATGGCGCGCGCATTGAGCACTGGTAAAACACCCGGAAATCCTAAATCAATTGCGCAAGCTTGTGTGTTAGGTGCCGCACCAAAAGCAGTGGATGCGCCCGAAAAAATTTTACTGTTTGTTGCTAATTGTACGTGGACTTCAAGTCCGATTACTGTTTCCCAAGTCATTTATATTTCTCCGGTAAGCGCGTGTGCCAGTCGGTAGCTTTTTGGAATTGATGTGCAACATTTAATAAGCGTGCTTCAGTAAAATAATGACTGATTAATTGCATGCCAATTGGTAATTGATGAGCAAATCCAGCCGGCACAGAAATGCCGGGTAGCCCAGCTAAATTCACTGCAATGGTGTAAATATCTGAGAGATACATCAAGACTGGGTTGCTGGTTTTTTCGCCGAGTTTAAATGCGACAGTAGGTGATGTTGGCCCGAGGATGACATCGACTTTTTCGAAAGCTTTTTTAAAGTCTTCGCTAATAAGACCGCGTACTTTTTGTGCTTTGAGATAATAGGCATCGTAATAACCCGTGGATAGCACATAAGTCCCAATCATAATACGGCGTTTGACTTCCATGCCGAAAGCTTCACTGCGTGAACGTTTGTATAGATCTTCAAGATCTTTAGGGTGATCACAACGATAGCCGTAACGTACACCATCATAACGCGCAAGGTTAGAAGAACATTCTGCAGGCGCAATCACATAGTAAGCGGGAATCGATAATGCCATGTTGGGCAAAGACACTGTGTGCAAAGTTGCACCCATTTTTTCGTACTCTTTTGCAGCTAACTCGATGGCTTTTGCAATTTCTGGATCTAAGTCTTTGTCTAAAAATTCTTTTGGTAAACCAATTTTAAGACCTGCAAGCGAATCATTTAGCGTAGCAGTATAATCTGGCACGGGTTCATTGACACTCGTTGAGTCGCGTTCATCGAAGCCCGCCATAGCATTTAATAACATCGCGGCATCTTCTGCGCTGCGTGTCATTGGACCGCCTTGATCTAAGCTCGAAGCGTAGGCAATCATGCCGTAACGTGATACACGGCCATAAGTGGGCTTTAAGCCTGTAATCCCAGTGAGACTTGCGGGTTGGCGAATAGAGCCGCCAGTGTCCGTGCCCGTGGCTCCAGGGATGAGTCCGGCGGCAACCGCTGCTGCAGAACCTCCAGATGAGCCGCCTGGTACGCGGTCAAGATCCCAAGGATTTTTGACTGGCCCATAAAAACTGTTTTCGTTGGATGAACCCATTGCAAATTCATCCATGTTTGTTTTGCCTATCAACACAGTGCCTGCATTTTTCATGCGTTCAACTACAGTGGCATCGTAGGGTGAAATAAAATTGTCTAACATTTTTGAGCCGCAACTGGTTTTAATCCCTTGGGTGCAAAAAATATCTTTTTGTGCGATTGGAATCCCTGTGAGTGGCCCGGCTTTACCGCTCGCGCGGATTTGATCGGCTTGTTTGGCAGAGAGTAGGGCGGATTCTTCGCTGAGGGTGATAAAACTATTCAGGTCGTGATCAAATTTCTTTATTTTTTCAATGAAATATTGCGTAAGCTCAACGCTGGATATTTTTTTATCGTTGAGTTCGCGGGATAATTCAGCAATAGATTTAGGCATAAATCGGTATTTCCTGTCAGTACATTTCAATGACTTTGGGGACCAAGTAAAGACCTGCTTCAACTGCAGGTGCAATTTCTTGAAAAACTTCGCGCTGGTTCGGTTCAGTGACGACATCAGGGCGCTCCCGCTGCGCAAACTCCAACGCATGAGCAATTGCTTCGATGTGGTCGGTATTGACTTGATTCATTTGCTCCACTAAATCAAGAATATTAGATAATTGGGCTGCATATTGAGGCGTTTCATCGCCTGAAAGTGTGAGCTTGGCTAAGTGTGCAATTTTCTCAACGTCTGCTGTAGTTAGCGACATATAGTACCTCTTCGGATCCAATCGCAAAAACACGGGATTATACAGGAGAAAGTCCCCTCCACTCCAATGTTTTTTATTAGAGGGGAGGGATGGGAAAGAAGGAAAAAGATAGTTTACGTTTTACTGATATGAATCCACTGAAACACGGTAATTACCTTTTGCACGCCATCTGTTTTGCGTGCAATATCGATTGCAACATCACCCATTTGATGTGTAACAACGCCTATCAAAAAGACGGTGCCATTTTCAGTGACAACTTTAATTTGACTAGGATCGATTTCATTGGCTGCAATAAATTGTGTTTTAATTTTTGTTGTGATCCAAGCATCGCTTGTACGTGTGATGGCAGAAGTAGGCGAAGAAATGGTGATTTGATTGTAAAACTCTGGTGGGTTGTCCGCAATTTTGCGTACGATAGCTTCGATTTGTTGTCGTTGTTCTGTTGTAGGCGTTTGGCCGGTGAGTAAGACAGTGCCGTTAAAGGCTGAAACAGCAACATGCGTATCTTCAAATGCTTTTGTATCTAAATAAATTGCGCGCTCAGAGCGCATGCTGATGTAATTATCATCAAGTGTATTTTGTAAATTACGTCGATTGTAAACCGCTTGTGCACTTGTGGTAGCAACACTCATGCAACCGTTTAACAATAGAATACATAAAATAAAAGAAATCCAGCGCACGTAATGTGAGCCCGTGAAGTCCCGCACTTGATGCGGGATCAGGTGTGGCAATCTATTTTTTACTAAAGACAGATCGCCATGACTAAACGCTTCGTAGTCTCGCAATGACGGTGGGTGCGTGATGTTTTTCATGAGGTCTCTTCATCAATTCGTATATTGAAATATTGTTACGACACGTTGAACGCCGGCGACTTTGCGTGCGATATCAATGGTTGTGTCAGCTTGATCGTGTGAAACAATGCCCAAGAGGTAAACAGAGCCGTTTTCTGTGACAACTTTGATTGAGCTGGATTCGAGGCCTTTTGTGGCTAACATTTGTGTTTTAATTTTTGTTGTGATCCATGCATCACTAGCTTGTGTTAAAGAAGAGGCGGGTGCATTGACATTAATTTGATTATAAACGCGCGTCACATCAGAAAGACTATGTGCAATATCGCCAATACGTTGACGTTGTTCTGCAGTAGATGCTTGTCCTGTTAATAATACAACTTGGTTAAAGCAGGTGACGTCAACGCGAGTATGATCACGTAATTCAGGGATAGCAGCAATTTCATCGTTGATTTGATGCGCAAGACGTTGGTCAAGGAGGATTTTTTCCAGTTTACGATGATCGTATACAATAGCAATACCCGCAGCCCCTGCTGCAGCACCCGCAACAAAAACGCATCCTTGTGATAATAAAACCAGTGTAAGGAGGATAAATAATTTTTTCATGTAGGTGATTCTCCGTGACCAAACAAGCGATAATCAATGATATCGCAGATGCTATGAATAACAAGTAAATGTGTTTCTTGAATGCGTGCTGTTTCGGTGGCAGGTACGCGAATTTCGATATCATGTTCGCTGAGCGTGCTGGGAATTTTACCCCCATCACGACCCGTAAGCGCAATTACTGTCATGTTACGATCATGCGCTGCACGAATGGCTTGTAGAATATTTGCTGAGTGACCGCTAGTTGAAATGGCTAATAAAATATCGCCCATTTGACCTAATGCACGCACTTGTTTTGAAAAAATATCTTGGTAACTATAATCGTTAGCAATCGACGTCAACGTTGAAACATCAGCGGTCAATGCAATTGCAGGTAAGCTAGGTCTCTCGTGACGAAAACGATTTAACATTTCGCCAGAAAAATGCATGGCGTCGCAAGCAGAGCCACCATTTCCGCAACTTAAAATTTTATTGCCTGCTAATAAACATTGCACTGTGTGTTCAGCGGCTTTTGCAATGACATCGAGCAAGGTATCAGCTGAAAGAATTTTAGTTTGAATGCTTTCGCTAAAACCGTGCCGAATGCGTTCGATGATGTCATTGATGTCAGTCATAGTCATACGGTATCCAAAGTAAAAGCATTTTTAATCCACTCTAATTTACCATGAGTGATACTTATCACATCGAAGCGACAATTTCGCTCCATCCAATTGTTGCGTTGTAAAAAAAATAGAGCTGTTTTAATTATTTTATGTTGCTTTTGTTTGCTAATCGTTTCGATTGGATTGCCATGCGTCGTTTTGCTGCGCGAACGTACTTCAACAAAGACGATATCATCGTCATGATTCATGATTAAGTCAATCTCGCCAGTATAATATCGCCAATTTTTATCGATAAGGATGAGGCCTTTCGTTTGCAAATAATCACAAGCGAATTGTTCTGCGTCGTTACCTTGTTTGCGTTGCATGCCCATGTGAAAACTCTGCCCAAGCGGGGTGACGATTAAAATGTTGTCCGTCAGGGAGAGATAGGATACCAGTTGCGGCGCTGAGGGAAAAGTTTGGGTTGACAGTGAATCCATTTAGTTGAGTCATGATTAGCCAGGCATCACGACCGACCGCATAGAGTCGATTGAATTGATTGTAGTTAGATTTCTGAGGTTGACGCGAGCTCATTTGTAATATCCACGGGACATCGCAAAAATAAACACCATCTAAATCCGCATCAGATTTTGGATCTGGAATGCCTGAATAAATAGCAGATGTCGCATAAATTGGAATATGAGAGACATAATCGAATTTGAGTATTGGGACAATTTGGCGTGCATCAACAGGTGTTGCTAAGACAAACACGACATCAAAGTCTTGTCGACGACGCTGTTCTGGCGGAAGAGGAGGTTGATTTTTGTCTTCAGGAGAGGGTTTTTTTATTTGTAATAATTGCGCAATGTCATCAGTTAAGGTGGCGCGTCGTGTATAAGATAATGTTTCAACCACATGACCGCCGAGTGATGTCCATTGCTTGGTGAGTGCATTCGCAACACGTTGTCCCCAAGCATTTTGCGGCGCAATGATTAATGCATTAGAAAGTCCTGCATCGTGCGCATGTTGCGCGAGTTCGACTGCTTCATTTTCAGGAGATAGTCCAAAAAGATAAACGTTTTTTGGAATGCTACGGTTGGTATAATTTAACGCGAGGACTGGTGCAGGGAAGTCATCAAGTGAGAGCAGTGCATTCACTTCAGGTTTTGTCAGTGGACCAATCACAAAATCAGCACCATCTGCGACGGCTTTTTGATATAGCGCAGTGACAGATTGACCGGAAGCAGTATCGTAAAAGGAAAGGGCAGGCTGCGTGGCGGGTGTTGTGCCGGCATAATAAGATGCTAAAAAGCCATCACGAATCACATTACCGGCTGAGCCCATCGGGCCTCGCAAAGGAAGCATGACAGCAATATGCTTGGGCAATTGTGCAGGTAAGGGTTGCGAAGTTTGAACATTATTCGAAGAAGAGGCTGAAAATTGATAAGTTGAGCAACTTGCCAGCAGCGAAAGTGCTGTCAGTAAACATCCTAGTCGATAGATTATTCGCATCATCTAGAAAAAATAACATGCTTCCTCCCTTCTATTCCAGCAATTTTTTCAGTAAAAGGTTGTCTTATACTCAGGCATCATAGACAATGCGTGCGCAAGTTTCAGTTGATTTTTATAATCTATTATGACGGGAGTCTCAATGATGAAAAAAATAACACTCGCTTTACTCGTAACTGCGCTCTCTACAACAGGTTTTGCAGTCAGCGCCTCAGCCAAAACTTCTGACAATGTTGCATTCACAGGTTCTGATCTTTTCTACTGTAAAATTGCTAATCCAAGCGCGCAAGGCACAGTACGTGTAGACACTAGTCATATCGATTTGCAAGGCGCAAATGCTGGTCATCCGCCTAGTGGTGAATTTGCTCAATACATTGCAACTAATGGCCACTTGCAAAATATTCCTTTTGATATGATTAATCGGTATTTCTTCCGTGCAGAATGTAGCGGTCCATTTGCTTGCCGTGGTTCGGTAACTGTAGCGATTACTTCGGGCACTGCTGATGATATTACCTGTGAAAGAGGAACGGGTGGGTATTCACACGAATGGGCCCCTGGTGCTTGGCCTGGCGTGATGTCAACTAAAAAGTAGAGCTGAAAATCTGAGAATGTTTATCAAAATGTGTCATTCCCGCGAAGGCGGGAACCTATTTAGCCTTAGTGAATAAGGTGCCATTAACAGAATAGGTTCCTGCCTTCGCGGGAATGACACTTCGAGGCATGTATGAGCCAATTATTTATCGTCGCAACCCCCATCGGCAATCTCAGTGACATCAGTCAACGCGCAATTGATACTTTGAAGGCAGTAGATTGTATCGCTGCTGAAGATACGCGACACAGTGCTTTTCTTTTGCAACGTTATGCTATTAACAAACCCACGATTTCTTTGCACGAACATAATGAAAGTGAACGTGTCAACGAATTGATTTCACGTTTGCAAGCAGGACAATCGATTGCTTTAATCAGTGATGCAGGAACGCCACTCATCAGTGACCCAGGATATGTGTTGGTGCGAGCTGTTCGCGCTCTCGGTATTCAAGTGATACCGATTCCTGGCCCATGCGCTTTTGTTGCAGCATTAAGTGCATCAGGATTAGCGACAGATCGTTTTCTATTTGAGGGATTCTTACCCGCTAAGTCAACTCAACGAAAAAAACAATTATCATTATTGAAAAATGAAACGCGTACCATGATTTTTTATGAAGCGCCGCATCGCATTATTTCAACGTTAAAAGATATGTTAACTATTTTTGGAGAAAATCGACTTGCTGTGATTGCGCGTGAGTTAACAAAAATGCATGAAACGATTACCGATGGTACATTGAGTGCATTATTGCATTTTGTTGAAAATGATGCGAATCAAGAACGTGGCGAGCAAGTGATTATTGTTTCAGGCAACGAAGAAAATATACCCAGCGAGGAAACACTTTCAACTGAGCATATTCTCAAAATTTTATTATCTGAATTGCCCCTAAAGCAAGCTGTCGATTTAACTGTGAAAATTTCAGGCGATCGCAAAAATGAAATTTATCAGCAGGCGTTACGTTTGTCATCGGGTGCGAGAGAATAATTAAAACATTTTCATCGAATATTTTTTGCTTTGACCTGCCGCATTTTCACACGGGCTTTCATACGATTGAAGTCTCAATTTTAATTGAGCAATTTCTTCATCGCGGCTTTCAGCAATTTCCAATAGACTCATGATGATTTGGTAATATTCAGCATAAGGAGGCGCTAATTCTGAAGGTCTTTTTCCTTCATGGTTATGTAATGATGCATCGGCTTTACATTCTAATAAAGTGCATACAAATAATTCTATGCCTTCGCGTGCAGCCAAATGTAGCGGTGTATTTCCGTGAGCATTCGGTGCATTTATATTAATGCCTGCTTTGATTAAGGCGAGAAGCACGGTATTTGATACGATAACAGCAGTGTCTTTTGTTAAAATACGGGTCGCATAATGTAATGCATTATTTTCTTCGGCATCTGTTGCATGAACGTCCACATTTTTATCAAGTAAAAAATGAACAATGTGTGGTTGATCATAAAAAGCGGCAACCATTAAAGGGGTTATGCCTTCTTCTTTTGATTCGGGCATATTTAAACACGCTGGATCATTATTGTGTTGACTTAGATACAGCTCGACAATAGGTAGATTGCCTTCTTTGATCGCACGATAGAATTCATCTGTTGGTATTTCATGGTTCTCTCTTATTTTTGTTTCAGATTCGGATCTTTTTAATGATTTAATCAAGTGTACGTTTGAGGAGGGTACTAAATGGCGGGGTAATTGGGTTTTATCGTTTGCTAATAATGGATTTGCCCCGTGAACGTCTAGTGTTTTCATGAGTTCATGTAAATGATTTTTTGCGGCATAATGGAGTGCAGTGTTATTATTGAGATCTTGAGCGTTGACATCAGCTCCTGCATCTAATAAAACTTCAATTGTTTTTTTGAATTTTTCCATTTTTCTTTGAAGTGCGTTATTAGTTGCACCATATTCATCAAATGCATATTTGTTTTTCTCAATGTCTTTTATAATGGCAGCATATTCTTCTATCAAGAGCATTAGCAATGTTTTACCTTCTGCGGTTTTTTTGTTGAGCGCATCAAGATCATTATCGCTTGTGCATTGTTCAATGTATTTTCGCACGATTGAAGATTTGCGTTTATGAATCGCGCGCAAGACTTCTTCGAATGTTATTTTTGTACTTGATTTGTTTAATCGTCGGAGCATATTAACCTCTATACTTTATATTGAATTTCATAACCATCGTTAGAAAGAATCTGATCGTCAATGTTTGGTTTAAAATCTTCTTCTTGCTCAGGGGCGGGTTGGTAAAAACTGTAGCGATCATTATAAGTCACTTCATCGTGATTCCTGTTGCTGTTTAGGCAGTCACTATTTGCGCAGCATACGAGCATGCCGCCTAAGCAAATTACAGAAATGACTGCTTTTGCTGCGACAGGCAGGTCGGATTCTAATATGCCATACTCAATCAGAACGCCTAACATGCCGACTGTGAGCGAGATTACTTTCGGAGTAATATTTTCAGAGCTTTCATTTTCATCAATGTAGGTCGCTGGATAATTGTTAGCAAAAGTATCATATTGTTGAGAGCGGCCATTTGCTTGTAGCAATGGTTGATCTTGATCAACCCTAATTTCATCTTCGCGATTCGTAAACATGCGAACACCTCGATTTGTGTTTAAAAATTAACTAAAAAACTGATTTTTTGATGGAGAATAATTTTTTTCTTCCATATCTGCGGCATGAGATGCTTCATCAATATTTTTGATAGAAAGTTTATTTTCTAATTCTCTAACGCGACTATTTAAACGTTCAATTTCAGCATGTTGCGCGTCAACTTTATTTGATAGGTCTTCGATTAAGGTGTAAAGATTTCTATTTGATATTTTTTGAGAAGCTTTGCTTAGTAAGTAGGCGGCTTGTCTTTCACTGGCTGCCCCTGTTATCCACGTGACAAGCTGCTCAGCTTTTTTTCCATTGCTATCTTCTAAAGAAGCATCGGCACCATAATTTAGTAATAATTTAATAGCATCTTTGTTGCAATTTATCGCCGCAAAGTGTAATGCGGTCCTTCCTCTATAGATACCTTCTTTAACTCTTGCATCGACATTTGCGCCAGCAGCTAATAAATCTGACATGATGTCTGTATAATTATGTTGCGTTGCTTTTATCAGAGGTGTCTGTCCACCAGTGTTAAAATTTAATCTCTCAGGGTTATCTTTGTTTTGCTCAATGAAAAGCTGAACAGTATAGCAATCACCTAAATGACAAGCTGCGATACATTCTTCTTCGGTAATTGTTATTTGTACAGGTACGCCACTATTCTGTTTAGTTTCTTCTTCTCTTAAGAACTTCACAAATTCTAAGCTGGAGTATCCTCTCAAAGCAATTTGGCTTGGGAGTTGTCCTTCTTTATTTGGGATTAATATATTTGCACCATTCGCTAATAAAAATTCTATTCGCTTTTTGTTACATCTTTGTACCGCAACATGTAATGCAGTTTCTCCCGTTTCGTTTTGTGCATTGACGCCATGACTTAAAATCGATGCTAGTTCTGCTTCTTCTCTTGCAGCTTCGCGTTTGTTGGACTCTGTTCTTATTAAATCAGAAATTTCTTTATCACATTCACCTGCTAAATAAACTGGTAAGTTACCACGCTTATCTCTGATGTAGAGAGAGGCGCCTGAGTCGAGTAAGTAAATAATGATTTGTTGATGTTCAGGAGACGGTTTATTTTTTTGATGATAAAGCGCGATATGTAAGGCAGTTGAGTTGATGGGTATGTTGTATTTTCCGTGTTCTATGCCTTCTCTAGTTTGCACATCCAAGCTATATTGTTCAGGATTTTGTGAATGTTGCGTAATGTAGGCTACAACAGTTTTAACATCACCTTTATCAACAGCTTTTAGAAATTTTTCTGGTGTGATGATCTTCTTAGGTTTTTGAAGTCCCTGTGCTTTTTTCCTCGAATCAGCAGATAGGTCTTGTAAAGGTTCGTAAGTTTTTTCTTCACCCAATAGAGGGGTGGTGACCTCTTTAGGTTGTGATTTCAAATTTGGACGCAGAAACATATTCTTTCCTCGAGAGAATGATCAATTAAAGAACAGTAGTTTAAATACTGAACATTAAAACAACCTTAAGCGTTTGCGCCCCATGATTTATCCTTGTAAAATGGGACAATGACTCCCAAATTACAAGGTAAATCATGAATCGAACAAAGTACCTAGAGCGTATTAATAAGGCTTTCAAAACCCATCCTGTGGTGGCTTTGCTGGGTCCAAGGCAATGTGG
Source organism: Gammaproteobacteria bacterium (assembly GCA_033762075.1). GTDB lineage: Bacteria > Pseudomonadota > Gammaproteobacteria > DSM-16500 > DSM-16500 > VFKI01. Next base: position 106,369 of record JANRLY010000031.1, on the reverse strand, counting down.
CAAAACGACCTTAGCCAAAGAGTATGTTGCTGAAGGCATTTTGCCTTTTGACCAAAAAAACTATTTTGATCTGGAAAAAAATACCGATCTTTCCAGATTGACTGCGCCAGAATTGAGTTTGGGGAATCTCTCAGGCTTGATCGTCATTGACGAAGTTCAGCGCATGCCTGAGTTATTTCAAACATTACGTGTATTAGTCGATGCTCAAAAAAATCAAAAATTTTTAATTTTGGGAAGCGCTTCACGTGATTTAATTCAACAGTCGTCAGAAACGCTTGCGGGGCGAATTCAATATATCGAAATCACACCTTTTTCTTATGAAGAAACCAAAGAATGTGATCGGTTATGGCTGCGCGGTGGTTTTCCGCGTTCTTATCTTGCGAATAACGAAGAAGAAAGCTATATCTGGCGTCGAGAATATGTGCAAACATTTTTGGAGCGCGATATTCCAGCACTTGGTATTAATATTCCACCCATGCAATTGCGGCGTTTTTGGATGATGTTAGCGCATTACCATGGCAATATTTTTAACGCTTCGGAAATTGGTAAATCTTTAGGTCTGACAAATAAAACTATTCGACATTACGCTGATATTTTGCAAGGTACATTTATGGTGCGTGAATTGCCCGCATGGTTTGAAAATATTTCTAAACGACAAGTGAAATCACCCAAATTTTATTTTCGTGATAGCGGCATATTGCATTTCTTGTTAAATATTTTTGGCGAACTCGATTTATGGAATAATCCTAAGTTGGGCGCTTCATGGGAAGGTTTTGCTTTAGAGTCTGTCATCAGACATTTGGAAGCAGTCGACGGTGAATATTATTTCTGGGCTACGCAATCACATGCAGAATTGGATTTATTGGTCATCAAAAATGGGAAAAAATTAGGGTTTGAATTTAAATACACTGATTCGCCAAAGCTCACAAAATCGATGTCGATTGCAATGCAAGATCTTAATCTTGATTTACTGACACTGATATTTCCTGGTAAGGAAAGTTTTCCGCTTGCGCAGAATATCACTGCTTGTGGCCTTGAAGCTTATTTAAGTTAGGGTACGGCGCCGATAACTACTAGATACATAGATCCTTTCTGCGCATTTTTAATGAAAATGTGGTATCTTCGCACGCGAGAGTGGGTCGAGACAGTCGCTGTCTAACTTCGGTTAGAGAGAGGAAAGTCCGGGCTCCATGGGCAAGGTGCCAGGTAACGCCTGGGCAGTGCGAACTGACGGAAAGTGCCACAGAAAATAGACTACCGGTTTTTGATCGGAAAAGGTGAAAAGGTGCGGTAAGAGCGCACCGCGTTATTGGTAACAATGACGGCACGGTAAACCCCACCTGGAGCAAGACCAAATAGGAACCTTTGTCCACTTAACTTGTTGAATGGACAGGCGTGGCGCCGCGCTTAGGTTCGGGTAGGTTGCTCGAGAGGCTTGGCGACAAGCCTCCTAGATAAATGACTGTCTAAGACAGAACCCGGCTTACTGACCGACTCTCACTTATTCAAGACGTCCATATTTTGGCCCTTTTTGACGAAAATTTTCTTCAAAATGCTCATGTACTTCTATTGTACACTGCGCTTTTTCATCAAATTTTCGTCAAAAATCATCCAAAATCTGAACGTCTTTATTCCTTTGAATTTCCCGGAAGGGGGGGTAAGGGAGATTTTTGATAAATTTATAGCTATTAAGTGGCAAAAAGTGGTTTACAGTGGTAAACCGTGGTATCCTTGAACAGTATGAAAACAGATTTCGTAATAGGTGCTCAAGGTCGAGCACTGAGACTGTTCAGGGAGTAGGGTATGTTTCGGGGCGTGAATGCTATCAACGTTGATGCAAAAGGCCGCATGGTTGTGCCAGCGCGTCATCGTGATGACTTACTGAGAAATCGCGCTTGTGTCGTGTTAACCATTGATACCGAAGAAAAATGTTTACTGTTGTATCCCATGGCGGTGTGGGAAGAAATTGAAGCAAAACTCGCAGATCTTCCTGGGTTTAATCCTGCTGCTCGACGTATACAGCGTTTGTTAATTGGACATGCAACCGAGGCTGAAATTGACAGCCACGGTCGTATGCTTTTGCCGCCTGTTTTACGTGAGTATGCTGGCATTGAGCGCCGCGTCATGTGTGTGGGACAAGGAAAAAAATTTGAATTATGGGATGAAGCGCATTGGCAACAACGTCGTCAACGTTGGCTAGAAGAAGAGTCTACTGGCGATTCAATGTTACCTGAAGAAATGAAAAAACTTTCTTTATAATTTGGAATGCAACTATGGCAGTCAGTCGCATGGAAGAAAATATAAATAATCACCAACCGGTGTTGTTGAATACCGCATTAGAACAACTTGCGATTCAACCTAACGGTATTTACATCGATGCAACGTTCGGTCGCGGCGGTCATTCGTCAGCTATTCTTTCTCAGTTAAATTCAGAGGGTCAATTATTTGCAATTGATCAAGATCCTGAAGCAGTTGCATTTGCACAACAACAATTTTCACATGATTCGCGCTTTCATATTCATCATGGTTCATTTGCTGCATTAAAAAAGATTGCAATGCAATACAATTTGATCGGTCGCGTGAATGGCATCTTGTTTGATTTAGGTGTTTCATCTCCACAATTAGATAATCCAGAACGCGGCTTTAGTTTTTTGCGCGAAGGGCCACTTGATATGCGCATGAATAGTGCTGAAGGAGTCGATGCTGCAACCTGGATTGCAGAAGTCGATGAACAAACTTTATCAAGTGTGTTGTGGCGTTATGGTGAAGAACGTTTTGCGCGACGTATTGCGCGTGCCATTGTGCAAGCACGCGAAGAAAATCCTATTCGTACTACTAAAGAATTAGCCGAAATTGTTGCGCGTGCCATTCCAAAATGGCAACAAGGCAAACATCCTGCGACACGCAGCTTTCAGGCAATTCGTATGGCTGTGAATCAAGAATTAGAAAGTTTAGAACAAGCTTTACAGCAAAGCATCGAATTATTAGCGCTGCAAGGACGTTTGGTTGTGATTAGTTTTCATTCACTTGAAGATCGCATCGTCAAACATTTTATGCGTGAACAAGAGCAAGGTGAATCGCTGCCAAGGCATTTACCGATTAAACATGTCGACATTGAAAAATCTTTTAAGTGTGTAGGTCGTGCAATTAGGCCTGATGCGCTGGAACTTTCAGACAATCCGCGCGCCAGAAGTGCAACGTTGCGGGTAGGGGAGAAACTACGATGAATTCTACAGCCCGTGTGATAAATCATTCTGTTTCCATTTCACGTCATCCTATGATTGCGTACATCAGCGATGTGCTGCATTCACCGTGTACTTTGATCTTAATGGCAGTACTTGTTTCTGCGTTGAGTTTGATTTACGTCTCAAACACAACACGAAATTTACGTGCTGAATTGCATCAAGCCAATGTGATGCGCGATCAATTGCATGTGCAATGGCAACAACTCTTGATTGAAAAAGGCACTTGGATTATGCAGGCGCGTATTCAGGCGACGGCTGAACACAGACTCCATATGATGATGCCAGAGAGAAAATCAATTGTTGTTCTTAAGGAAAATGTTCGTTAAAGAGTGCCACACTGCGCATTTAACTCTGTCATCCCGCGCATGCTTTTAGCGCGGGATCTAGCGACTTTAAGACACTGGGTCCCGCGTTAAAAGCATGCGCGGGATGACAATAGCTAGAATAAGTACTTATGGCTGATACCAGGCTGCAAAACATTGCATATTATCCGTGGCGATTTTATTTATCCGTGATCGTGATGTTCTGCGTACTTTTTATTTTAATTGCACGCATGTTTGACTTAGCTATTATCCGTAGACCTTTCTTGCAACATCAAGGCGATTTACGCGCACTGCGTGTTGTCGATGTTCCTGTTTTCCGTGGCATGATTACCGATCGAAATGGTTATCCACTTGCTGTGAGTGCGCCAGTACTTTCAGTCTGGGTGGATCCTACTGTATTTCATCCTACGCAAAGTCAACAGGCTCTCTTAGAAAAATCACTTCATCTTTCCCTTCAAAAACAATTACAGGGAAAAAATCAACGCCATTTTGTTTGGTTAAAAAGACGTTTACCACCAGATTTTGCAGCGTCAATTGAAAAATTACACGTGCCAGGATTATATTTTACGCAAGAATACCAACGTTTTTATCCTGAAGGTGAAATTGCTGCTCATGTGACTGGATTTACGGGAGTTGATGATCGAGGTCAAGAAGGGGTTGAGCTGCTCTATAATGATTGGCTGGCTGGATCAAAAGGCAAACAAAAAGTGGTGCGTGATCGCTTAGGGCATGTTGTCTCTGAAGAGCAAACAGTGCAAAAGCAAAATCCAGGTCGTGATGTCGTATTAAGTCTAAATCGTCGCATTCAATATCTCGCTTATCAAGCTTTGTTAAATGGTATTCAAGAAAATCAAGCAACGTCTGGTTCAGCAGTTGTGTTAGATACAAAAACCGGTGAAATTTTGGCAATGGTGAATCAACCTTCTTATAATCCAAATCATATTGTGCCAAAAGAAAAGAATAATTTTCGTAACCGGGCGGTGACTGATTTATTTGAGCCGGGCTCGACGATGAAAACATTTAGCATTTTAGCTGCACTTGAAAGTGGCCAGTATCAACCGACTTCAGAAATTAATACTTGGCCGGGCTGGATGCGGGTTGGTCATCACCTGGTGCGTGACGAACATAATAATCACACGATTACTTTGCAACGCATTTTAGAAGTGTCGAGTAATGTGGGTATGTCTAAAGTCATTTTATCTTTACCCGCAGATCGTTTGCCGAATTTATTGCGACGTGTTGGATTTGGTCAAGTGACGCATTCTTATTTTCCAGGCGAAGCAACAGGGCGGCTGCCAGATCATTTTGCAGAAAAATCTTTTCCCTTGGCGACATTATCCTTTGGATATGGTGTTTCGATTACTGCTTTACAATTAGCCAAAGCGTATTCAATTTTTGCGAATGATGGGATTTTAATTCCTGTTTCGCTATTACGTGTGGATCAACCACCTGTTGGTCAACGTGTGATCGAAGAAAAGTATGTCCGGCAAATGTTGACGTTGTTACGCGCGGTAGTGGATTCAAAAGGCGGGACAGGAAGATTAGCTCGCGTCCCGGGTTATCAGGTCGCAGGTAAAACGGGAACTTCATGGATAGCTGGCAAGCATGGTTATGATAGACATCGCTATACGTCATCTTTTGTAGGAATTGCACCCTTTAGTCATCCACGTTTTGTGGTGGCGGTGGTTATTCGCGAACCTCGTGGTAAACGCTACTTAGGTGGCGATGTGTCTGCACCTGTATTCTCAAAAATCATGGCAGGCACATTACGTACGTTGGATGTACCACCTGATGACGCATAGAGGTATAATTTGCCGGAATAGATTTATCTGGAAGTCAAATGAAACTCTCTCAATTGCTCGCCACTGAGTTGCCTCATGATCCTGAGATTTCAGGGTTGTCCTCAGACAGTCGTCTCGTACAACCTGGCGATGTATTTTTTGCTTTGTCAGGATACCAAGTGCAAGGGCATGGATTTATCCATGATGCCATTCAAAAAGGGGCGGTGGCAATTGTGACTGAGCGCGCAGACCAGCCAATCCTTGATGCAAAAATCCCTCAGATTTATTTACCGAATTTAAAAAACACATTGGGAAAAATAGCAGCGCGTTTTTATGATTTTCCTGCAAACGAACTACGTATAGTGGGTGTGACGGGGACGAGTGGTAAAACATCTTGTAGTCAATTTATTGCGGCGGCATTGCATCAATTAAAACAAGTTTGTGGTGTGATAGGCACTTTAGGCAATGGGCTCTATGGCGATTTACAACCCAGTGCATTTACCACACCCGATGCCGTAAGTTTACAAAAAACTTTAAAGACCTTTGTGCAAGCTTCCGCTGAATTTGTCAGCATGGAAGTTTCTTCCCATGCCTTAGATCAAGGCCGAGTTGCGGGCCTAGAATTTGAAGTAGGATTATTCACGAATTTATCGCGTGATCACTTAGATTATCATGGCACGATGGCAGCTTATGGTCAGACAAAAGCACAGTTATTCCAACAATCACGCCATAAAATTCTCAATGCAGAGGATGCTTTTTGCGCTGAGTTGTTACGTTCAAATTCATTAGGTGAAAATGTTTTTGCGATCGCAATCGATGCGCATCCAAAAGATTATCCCAGTGATATTGAATGGATCACTGTTCGCCATATTCAAACAACAAAAGCTGGGATATCTGCAGACATTCAAACGCCCTGGGGCGAATCTCATATTTCATTAAAATTATCAGGCATTTTTAATTTGATGAATGGATTGATGACACTGACAACCTTGTGCGTGTTAGGTTATTCATTGAGAGATGCCGTAATGTGTCTGGAACATTTACAACCTGTCGCAGGCAGAATGGAAAAATTCACGCAGGAAAATCAACCGACTGTGATAGTCGATTACGCTCATAAACCCGATGCCTTAGAAAAAGTATTAAAAGCCTTGCGCGCAGAATGTGCCGGCAAGCTTTGGTGTGTTTTTGGATGTGGTGGTGAGCGTGATAAAGGCAAACGTCCATTGATGGCAGAAATAGCTGAACAATTTTCTGATCGCGTGATTGTGACAAATGATAATCCGCGTTCAGAAAATGCAGATGATATTGTAAAAGATATTTTGTCAGGATTTTCCGATATTTCAAAAGTTGTTGTGCAACAAGACCGCGCGCGTGCTATTCAAGAGGCCGTTCAGTCGGCTGCTGCAAACGATACCATTTTAATTGCTGGAAAGGGTGCGGAAACATATCAAATCATTGGTCAACAAGAATTGCCATTCAGCGATATTGAACATGTAAAAAATGCATTATTAAAAGGAGGCTCGAATGCTAGTCTGGTTAGGTGAATATTTCGCGCAGTATTTTCATTTTTTTCATGTGCTGCAATATTTAACATTGCGCGGTATTCTCAGCGCATTAACAGCATTGTTAATTGCATTATTATTCGGGCCAGCAGTGATTCGTTGGTTGGGGCGTTCGCATGTTGGGCAAGTGGTCCGACATGATGGCCCCAAAAGCCATCTTTCCAAAGCAGGAACACCCACGATGGGTGGTACGCTGATTTTAGTTGCTGTGACATTGAGCACTTTATTGTGGTGTGATTTGCACAATCGTTATGTCTGGTTAGTGCTTTTTACCACCTTAGGTTTTGGCGCGATTGGCTTTTGGGATGATTATTTAAAATTGGTTTTGAAACACAGCCGTGGTTTATCAGCGCGACGTAAATATTTTTTTCAATCCATCTTAGCTTTAGGTGCTGCCTGTTATTTATATTACACAGCGAGCAGTCCAGCTGAGACGCAATTAATTTTTCCTTTTTTCAAACAATATTCATTAGTGCTTGGACCATTTTTTATTTTCTTAAGTTATCTTGTCATTGTTGGCTCAAGTAATGCGGTCAATTTAACGGATGGTTTAGATGGATTAGCCATTATGCCTGCCGTGATGATTGCAGCGGCATTAGGTGTTTTTGCTTATGCAACAGGTAACTTTAACCATGCAAAATATCTTGCGATTCCATACGTGCCTGGCAGTGGAGAGCTCATTGTTTTTTGTGGCTCACTCGTCGGCGCTGGTTTAGGGTTTTTATGGTTCAATGCGTATCCTGCGCAAGTTTTTATGGGTGATGTGGGTGCGTTGTCGGTCGGCGCAGCTTTAGGTGTACTGGCTGTCATTGTGCGTCAAGAAATTATTTTATTCGTGATGGGTGGCGTATTCGTTTTAGAAACGATCTCAGTCATTTTACAGGTCGCTTCTTTTAAATTAACAGGTAAACGTATTTTTCGTATGGCGCCGATTCATCATCATTTTGAATTAAAAGGTTGGCCTGAACCGCGCGTTATTGTGCGATTTTGGATTATTACTTTTGTGTTGGTGTTGCTCGGATTAGCAACACTAAAATTGAGGTAGTAGTGTTGAGTTTGCATATTGCTCTAGGCAATGGCTCGCTCGCCTCCGGCTCTCCGCGCTTTACTTGCCTTGAACAACATACAAACTCAATGAGTAAATGAGAAGACGATGAAAAAACTATTTGTAGTGATTGGTCTTGGCAATTCAGGATTTTCGATTGCAAAATTTCTGTTGCAGCAAGGTCAAGATATTGTCGTCATGGATACACGCGCAGAACCGCCGTGTTTGGCAGCTTTTAAAAAATTTTTCCCAGAAGTAAAAATTCTTTTAGGAAACTTAGATGAAGCTATTTTACACACTGCTGATGAAATTGTTTTGAGTCCAGGGGTTGCGCGCTCTGAGCCAGCAATTGCGAAGGCGATTGCAAAAGGCAAATCTGTTATTGGCGACATCGAATTATTTGCGCGTCATGTCAAAGCCCCAGTAATTGCAATTACTGGGACGAATGCGAAAAGTACTGTGACTACATTGGTGGGTGAAATGGCCCGTGCCGCTGGTTTAAATGTCTGTGTCGGGGGTAACTTAGGCACGCCTGCGTTAGATTTATTAGCAGGAGATCAATTACTACCAGCGTCATCGCGGTCTCGCAATGACGGAATCCCTGATGTGTATGTTTTGGAGTTATCCAGTTTTCAATTAGAGTCGACACGTTCACTCAAGCCACGTGTCGCAACTGTTTTAAATGTGACACCGGATCATATGGATCGTTACGCTGATTTTGCTGCTTATTGCAAAACAAAACAATTGATTTATCAAAATTGCGAAACTGCTGTGTGTTATTGGGAAGATGAAAATACACATTGGTCAGCACAAAATACTTTGTATTTTACAAAGCAAACTCCCTCCAATGAAAAAATATTTGGTTTAAGACAGGAAAAAGGTGAAGCCTATTTAGCGCAAGGCGATCAATTACTGTTGCCTGTGAACGACTTATTATTGCGTGGTGAGCACGATCAATTAAATGCGTTAGCAGCTTTGGCGATTGGCTTTGGTTTTGGATTGCCAATGCAAGCCATGTTAAATGCATTAAAAAACTTTCGTGGTTTACCGCACCGTTGTCAATTGGTGCGTGAATATCATGGCGTTGCTTGGTACAACGATTCGAAAGGAACAAATGTTGGTGCAACCATTGCGGCCATTTCAGGGCTTGCTGCAACGCATTCCGGTAAAATTATTTTAATTGCAGGTGGAGTAGGAAAGGGTGCTGATTTTTCAGAGTTAGCGAGAGAAGTGCAAAAACATATTAAAGCATCTGTATTAATCGGTGAATCAGCGAAAGAATTGGCTGGATTATTTAAAATAAAAACAGAATTTGCAAATTCAATGGAAGAAGCCGTTAATAAAGCCAATCAATTTGCCCAAAATGGTGATCGTGTTCTATTGTCACCCGCTTGTGCAAGTTTAGATATGTTCAAAAATTTCGAACATCGTGGTGAAGTGTTTGTGGCATGTGTGAATGCATTAGAAATTTGACCAAGAGTTATTCGCTAAATTCTCGAGAAGGACTCGGCATTGCCAGCCCGCGAAGCTGTCGTCTTGAGGATCTCCACATGTATTGCGGGAGCTCCTTCATGGAGTTAACCCTGAGCATTGTCGAAGAGTGGTCCCGCGATGACGAGTTCTTGTGTAAAGTATTAAACTCCTCATCCCTTGAATTTATCAGCTATAGCCCTCACATTTCATTCAACTCTCACCTGATTTAGGAGCTTTCTCTCATGACTGTTCAACCCCAACAAGAAACACTTGGTTTTCAAACCGAGGTCAAACAATTATTACATTTAGTCGTGCATTCTCTATACAGCAATAAAGAAATCTTTTTGCGCGAACTCATTTCAAACGCGGCGGATGCTACAGATAAATTACGTTTCGAAGCGCTGACAGATCCTGCGCTTTACGAATCAGACGCAGATCTTAAATTAACAATTCAATTTGATCCGACAGCGAAAACGATTACCATCACGGACAATGGTATTGGTATGAGTCGTGAAGAAGTGATTGCTAATCTTGGTACGATTGCACGTTCTGGGACGCGTGAATTTTTAAGTCAACTGACAGGCGATCAAAAAAAGGATGCACATCTCATTGGTCAATTTGGTGTGGGTTTTTATTCTGCATTTATTGTTGCCGACAAAGTGACTGTCTTGACGCGTCGTGCAGGATTAACGAAAGAGCATGGCGTGCGCTGGGAATCAGAAGGCACAGGCGAATATACAATTGAAAATATCGAAAAACAAACTCGCGGTACCGAAATTATTTTACATATTAAAGATACTGAAACAGATTTCCTGAATGATTGGCGTTTACGTACCATTGTGACGCGCTATTCTGATCACGTGAATTTGCCTGTTTTTATGCGCAAACCCGTCGAAGCAAAAGAAAATGAATCAGAAAAAGCAACAACAGAATGGGAGCAAGTGAATCGCGCTGCTGCATTGTGGACATTATCCAAAAATCAAATTACTGATGAACAATACAAAGATTTATATCGTCATATTTCTCATGACTTCGAAGATCCCTTAGCATGGACACATAATCAAGTCGAAGGCGGAAGTTTAGATTATATTAGTTTATTGTATTTGCCTGCACATGCGCCCTTTGATTATTGGAATCGTGAAAATACGCACGGATTGAAACTCTATGTTCAACGTGTTTTTATTATGGATCAAGTGGAACAATTCATGCCGCATTACTTGCGTTTTATGCGAGGGATTGTCGATACGAATGCGTTACCATTAAATATTTCTCGAGAAATTTTGCAAGATAATCCCGTTATTCCAAAATTACGTGCGGCGCTCGTGAAGCGTGTGCTTGATTTATTAGAAAAACTGGCATCAGATGATCCTGAAAAATATGCAGCATTTTGGAAAGAATTTGGTAATTCTCTCAAAGAAGGCCCCGCGGAAGATTTTGCTAATCGTGCGCGTGTTGCAAAATTATTGCGTTTTGCTTCTACACACTCAGATCAGCCGATACAAAATGTTTCTCTCGAAGAATACGTTAAACGTATGCGTGAAGGTCAGAAAAAAATCTGGTATATCACAGCAGATAATTTCAATACTGCAAAATCAAGTCCGCATCTCGAAATTTTCAGAACAAAACAAATAGAAGTTTTATTGTTGCATGATCGTATTGACGAGTGGTTAGTGAATCATTTGGGTGAATTCGAAGGACATGCATTGCAATCCGTTGCAAAAGGCGATGTCGATTTATCTGAAACAGGCGTGGCTGAGAGTGAACAAGATAAAGCAAAATTGCAGGAAAAAGAAGCTTCGCTTAAAACGGAGTTTGAACCTGTGATTGAGCAAGTGAAAAAGATTTTAGGCGATCAAGTTAAAGAAGTGCGTTTGTCACATCGTCTCACTGAGTCTCCTGCATGTCTAGTAGCTGATGAAAATGATATGAGTATTCAGTTGCAGCGTTTATTGAAAGCAGCGGGACAAAATGCCCCTGAAGTGAAACCTGTCTTAGAGTTGAATCCCAAACATAAATTAATTTTGCGTTTGAAGGCCGAATCAGATCAAAATCGTTTTTCTGAGTGGACGCATATTTTATTTGATCAAGCCATGCTGGCTGAGGGAGGGCAGCTTGCTAATCCTGCTGAATTCGTTCAACGGATGAATCGCTTACTGTTAGAGTTGGCAGGGTAATCAGTCGCAATTCATTTTATAGCAAGGGAAAAGAGTAATGGTATAATGATTGACTCGCTATTAGCAAAGGATTGCTTACATGCCACAAAATGTCGCGCAAAAACTCATTCAATCCCATTTACTTGAAGGTGAAATGAGTGTTGGTCGTGAAATTGGTTTGAAGATCGATCAAACACTTTGCCAAGATGCAACAGGCACCTTGGTGATGTTAGAACTTGAAGCGATGGGATTGGATCGCGCTAAAACAGAATTATCAGCACAATATGTCGATCACAATGTGATTCAAGAAGATTACAAAAGCGCAGATGATCATCTTTTTTTAGAAAGTGCATGTCAGCGTTTTGGTTTATGGTTTAGTCGTCCTGGAAATGGTGTCAGTCATCCTGTCCACATGGAACATTTCGGCATTCCGGGTAAGACATTATTAGGTTCTGACAGCCATACTTGTGCTGCAGGTTCGATGGGTATGTTAGCTATCGGTGCAGGTGGACTTGAAGTTGCAATGGCCATTGCTGGACAACCATTTTATGTGAAAATGCCAAAAATTTTTGGTGTTAAATTAACAGGGAAATTACCAGCTTGGGTCAGCGCGAAAGATATTATTTTAGAAATGCTTCGTCGACATGATGTGAATGGTGGGGTAGGCTGCATCATCGAATATTATGGTTCTGGTGTGAGACAATTATCTGCGATGGATCGTCATGTGATTGCAAACATGGGTGCAGAATTAGGTGCTACGACAACTGTATTTCCTTCTGATAAAGAAACTTTAAAATTTTTACAAAGCCGTGAACGAGAAGCAGATTGGTGTGAATTGATTGCTGATAAGGGGGCAAAATATGATTTGCACGATGCAATTGATTTATCAAAACTTGAGCCTCTGATTGCACTACCATCAAGCCCTGGAAAAGTCGTACCAGTATCGCAAGTTGCAGATCATGATTTATATCAAGCATATATTGGATCATCTGCTAATCCAGGCTTTCGTGATATTGCAGTTTGTGCGCACATGGTGAAAGGTAAACGCATTCCGACAGGCATTTCGTTTGATATTAACCCACCATCACGTAATCAATTAGAAGAATTAGCACGCGATGGTTTATTAGCGGATTTGATTCATGCGGGTGCACGCATTCATCAAGCAGGGTGTAATGGTTGTATCGGCATGGGGCAAGCGCCAGCAACAGGTCGTAACAGTTTGCGCACGGTGCCAAGAAACTTCCCAGGGCGCTCCGGAACAAAAGAAGATAGCGTTTATCTTTGTAGTCCTGAAACAGCAACAGCCTCAGCTATTCGTGGAAAAATGACAGATCCACGCACATTGGATATGCCTTATCCAAAAATTAAATTGCCGAAGAAACGTATCGTTAATAAAGCTATGCTCCAAGCACCTTTATCGAGTGAAGAAGCCCGTAAAGTACAGTTGGTCAAAGGCCCGAATATTAAGTCATTGCCAACACTTGAACCTATTGCGCAAGATTTGCGTTTACCTGTTTTACTGAAGGTGGGTGATAATATTTCAACTGATGAAATTTTACCTGCAGGCGCTCGTGTTTTACCTTATCGCAGTAATATTCCAAAGATCAGTGAATTTACATTTGATATCATTGATGACACGTATGCAAAACGTGCTAAATCCATGCAAGGTCATCATGCAATTGTTGGCGGTGAAAATTATGGGCAAGGTTCTAGTCGTGAGCATGCAGCGCTAGCGCCATATTATCTTGGGTTGCGTCTGGTCGTTACAAAAAGTTTTGCGCGTATACACTGGCAAAATTTAATTAACTTTGGCATTTTGCCATTGACATTTGTCGATCCGAATGATTATTCAAAAATCAATTTGAATGACGTTATCGTGATAAAAAATGTAAGAGAAATGATTCAACAGAGTAATGACATTCTTGCAACATTGGAAAATAAAAATATTTCTATACCATTACGACATCAACTTTCTAAACGACAAGTGGATATCATACTTGCGGGCGGGCTGATTCATTGGGTAAGGAATCAGCGTTCCTAATTTCTCTTACTCCGCGTTAACACCTTATCTAGCGCATTCGCAAAAGTTTGAATTTCTTTTTTGCTTAATGGTGCAGGGCCACCTGTATGCACACCACTACTACGCAAATCTGTGCTAAAGTTTCGCATGGAAAGCCGCTCTTTAATGTTTGCAGTTGAATATAAATCCCCTCTGGGATTCAATGCAATAGCGCCTTGATCAATGACTGCATCTGCTAAAGGAATGTCAGCAGTAATGACTAAATCGCCTGGTTCCACATTTTGTGCGATTTTATTATCTGCAACATCAAATCCGGCATTCACTTGTAGTTTGGTAATGTAAGGTGAAAGAGGTGCGGGCAGTGCATGATTTGCTACTAACACTAAAGGGGTTTTAGTTCTCATTGCCGCGTGAAATAAAATGTCTTTAATCACTTTAGGGCAAGCGTCCGCATCGACCCAAATACGCATACGTGTAAAGTCTCCAGCTTAGCGTTTAGGGAGGGGAGAAGAAAAAATCCTTTTCGCCAGCACAAACAAAATCCCAAAAAATGCGCCCACTAATAAACTGGCGATGGCAATTAGTGGCAGTTTAAGTGGGTGTGCTTTTTCTGAGAAAGTCGCTGGTGAAAGAATTCCTATATCACTCGTAATGCCTGCTTGAATCACTTCAAAGGCATGAATTTGATTTAATAGTGAGACGTACAGGCTATTTTTCACTTTAATATCACTGATTAAGTTTGCTTCAATTTGATTTTTCTCTGAAAGTGAGTTGATTTGATTGGTGAGAAGATCACGCTTATTTTGTAATGATTGAATCTTGTTTTTAAGTCTGATCACTTCAGGGTAATACTGTGTATACTGCTGAGAAAGTTCTGTTAATTTTGTCTCTGAAGATTGTATTTGTTTCTCTGTGTCTGATAAAGCATCGGAAAATAATTTTTTTTGTGATTGAATATCTATCTTGCCATTATGTAGTCGGAATTGATTAAGAGCAACTTCTGATTGCTTTAATGATTTTTTTAAGAGAGGTAGCTCTTGATGTAAAAATATTAACTTCGTGCTCGCAGCTAATGATTTTCTCTCAATATCTTTTTCACGTGTGACACGTGCAATTTGGTTGATCCATTGGATCACTTGTTGTGGATTTTTTTCGGTTAATGTGATTTGTAATAATCCAGGTTTATTGGGAAAATTACCTGCTAAGCCTGTCAGGTCAATAATCGTTAATCTTGATCGTAATTTTGCAATGGCTTTCTCAATGTGAACGTTCGATCCTAGTGATTGAATAACAGGGGCCAATATAAAATCAGATTTGATGAGTGCAATTTGAGAAGAAATTGGCTCAATGGAATCACTGTCAGCAGTTTGCGAAAAAGATCCTAAACTATTGTCACTTTCATGGTGGATTTGCAAAATAACACTGGCTTTATATTCTGTCGGTGAAAACAATGTATAACTCATTGCAATCACACATGTGAGTATAGCGGCAAAGAGAATGTGCCATTTATGCTCTGATAAATACTTTAATAGATAATCGATATCTGATGCATTGTCTGCAGGATTAATCAAGTGAGGTTTTTCGATATGTGTGTTTAGCATCTTTCTATCCCTTAACTATAGGAGCATTTACTGAACTATGTTGTTCCCGTGCAGGCGGGAATCTATTTAGCTTAGCACTCAAGATGCCAATAATAGAATGGATTCCCGTCTGCGCGGGAATGATATGGTTTGGCGAATATGCTCTAATTATTTGAGTTAATAATAGCACTGGTATACCAAACAGTTTGTACCGTCGGCAAGAGTTGATTCATTACGCGGTTCCAGCGAACAATGGATGCCGAGGAAATATATAAAATATCACTTGGCTTGAGATAAAATTTTTCTGCAAGTAATAAACCTTCTGGTGATTTCGCATTGAGCCAATAAACAGTCGGTTGCGCAGGGTTGCCGCGAATTACATAGACATGCTCTGGATCGGCTGAGTCTGGGTTCATGCCGCCCGACATAAGAATCGCGTCTGTAATCGATAAGGCTTGATCATTGAGCATGAGGATGCCAGTTTTTTTGATTTCCCCTAAGATGTAAATTTTTTGTCCGCGAAAACTGGAGACGCGCACTTCTATTTGAGGATGCACAATATAACGGCGCAGTTTTTGTGTTAATGATTTTCGAATTTCATCAACTGTTTGATTGCGAACATAAAGATTTTTGATTAAAGGAAAATAAATAGTACCGCTTTGGCTGACTAAATAGCCTTCTTGTGTTGCAGTTTCTTGTCCATGAGGCGTTGCTGAGTTATTGGGAATTTTTGCAGCATTAAATTCTGGATGTTGCCAAACTGTAATACTTAAAATATCTCCCGGAGCGACACGATAAACATATTTTGAAGATTTATTATTTTCAACTAAATCTGCTGTAATTGGAATGAGATGCGGTTGAATCGCATTTTGCGCGCTAGAAAGTTGTTTCATCCGATACATATCGGGATTTTGCATTCCTGGCATCACTGTGCAACCAGTAAGAAAAATAGAAAGCGCTAAGGGAATTATTTTTTTTTTCATAATTAAAACATTAAAGGCAAATGAATGGTTTGATGATCGCGTGCAGATAAATAGGCCGCTGTTAAAATTTCAAGGGAACGCAGTCCTGCTCGTCCATCAATATCAGCGGGTGCTTCTCCGCGTAATGTTTTTGCTACATTTTCGTAATAGTGTGTGTGTCCGGTCGAAGACGTATTGGTGTGATCAGGATTTTTGAGCTGTTCTGCCAATGTATCTTGTGTCTCGTCAGGTGTATCAAATGCCCAGTGGTCTATTTGATTGGCAGAGGTCCCGCCAATTTTTACACTACCTTTTTCACCTAAAACAGTCAGTGAAGCTTCAAGATTTTTGGGATAAGTGAGCATGGTACAACTCATTGCGCCTAACATTCCTGAGCGCCAACGAATATTGAGTACACCCGTGTCTTCTGCTTCCATTTGAATGGCAAGGGTTGCCATCATGGCTTGCACCGTTTGGACAGGGCCAAATAACCAATCTAGTAGATCCACATAATGACTGGCTTGATTCATAAAGGCACCGCCATCGAACTCCCAGGTGCCTCGCCATTTGGCTTGATCATAGTATGATTGTGGGCGCGTCCAAAAAACATTGAGGTTTGCTAAATACAAACGCCCAAATCGATTTTTTAAAATAGCTTCTTTGAGTAATCGTAATGTGGGTTGATATCTGATTTGTTTGACGACAAATAAATTGACATTTGCTTTATCGCAGGCCTTAACCATCTCAATGCCATCAGTCCAGCGGGTTGCCATAGGTTTTTCAGTGATGATATGTTTTTTTTGCTTTGCAATATGAATAGTCTGCTCTGCATGTAAGCCGCTGGGAGAGCAGAGGGTCACCACATCTAAATCAGGATGCGCATTGAGCATAGCGTCCAGCTGAGCATACCCTGCGACATTGAATTGTGTGGCTGTTTGTTGCAGCATTGTTTCTTGAGTATCACAGATTGAAACTAATTCAAATTGATTTGACAAATTTTGGATGGCATTAAAATGTTGTGCCGCGATTTTGCCACAACCCACAACGCCGATACGAATAGCACGATTTTTGATGTTCAAGTGTTAAGCCTTAATAATTTTTGGATCTGAATGTTTATATACGCCACGTGTATCGATAATGAGTTTGGCGTGGTCTTTAATAAAAGAATAATCAAATAAATCATGTGCTGTTGTGATGATAATAGCATCTTGATCAGCTAATGTATCTGCTGTTAATTGTGTGCTGTGTAAATCAAAATGATGATCGCGCATTTTTGGAAACACAGGTAAATGTGGGTCTGAATATGCGACAATCGCTTGTTTTTTTGCCAGATCTTCCATGACTCTGACGGCAGGAGATTCTCTGGCATCATCGACATTTTTTTTATAAGCTACGCCTAATACAAGCACTTTGCTATTTTTGATAGGTTTGCCATGCGTGTTTAATGCATCAATAGTTTTTTGAACAACCCAATTTGGCATCGCATTGTTGATTTCGCCAGCAAGCTCAATGAATCGAGTGTGAATACCATATTCGCGTGCTTTCCAGGTGAGATAAAATGGATCGACGGGAATGCAATGTCCCCCAATGCCAGGACCTGGATAGTAGGGTACAAAACCGAATGGCTTTGTCGCTGCTGCATTGATGACTTCGTAAATATCAATACCCATTCTGTCTGTGAGTATTTTGATTTCGTTGACTAACCCGATATTCACTGCACGGTGAATATTTTCGAGTAGTTTCGTCATTTCCGCGGCACGTGTTGAGCTGACAGGAATGACTTGTACGGTGACTTGTCCATAAAGTGCGATGCCAGTAGACAAACATTGCTGTGTGTAACCACCGCATATTTTAGGAATATTATCGGTTCTAAATTCTGCATTACCTGGATCTTCGCGCTCAGGAGAATAAACAAGAAAAATCTCTGAGCCGATTTGTAATTGCGTTTTCTCTAAGAGTGGCTTGATTTCTTCGTCTGTTGTACCTGGGTATGTGGTGCTTTCGAGTGAAATCACTTGTCCTGCGCGTAGATATGGCAAAATGCTATTAACAGTATTGAGGACATAACTTAAATCAGGTTCGCGTTGTTTGCTTAATGGCGTTGGTAAACATAAGATGATGGCGTCTGCATTTTTGACGGCATCAAAAGAGGTGGTAGCTGAAAATCCGTGTTCGAGAGCTATTTGAATTTTTTCATCTGAGATGTGATCAATGTAACTTTTGCCTGCATTGAGTTTTTGAATTTTTTCGACATCGATGTCGATCCCAATGACGGGATAACCTACGTGTGCATAACGAAGGGCTAGCGGCAAACCAACATAACCGAGACCAATGATTGCAATGACAGCTTTTCTGGTATTGAGACGTTCTATTAACTCGCTGTTTAGCATTCGATATTCCTTTAAATTTTTTATTGCTACGCCAGGATTAACCTTATAGATTAGCGTAAGTATTTTGCGTGCATAAAATTGTTTGTTTATGCTTGCAGAATACGAACGTTATCCCTTAGAATGCGCCGCATTTATACGGGATCCACTCTACGAGTCAATATTGCATCATGAATGTAAAATTAATCAATTTCATGCAATATTGAAGTGAAGTGGCGCAGGGAATTAAACAAGGAAAGCCTATGTATTGTCAATGCCTAAAGCGCGTATTTGATTTCATCATGGCGAGTTTGTTAATAGTCTTGCTTGCTCCAATTTTATTGTTCATTTATTTGTTGGTGCGTTTTAGTTTCGGTTCGCCTGTTTTGTTCACTCAAGTGAGGCCTGGATGGCGTGAGGCGCCATTTCGTCTCTATAAATTTCGTACCATGCGAGATGTCAGGGATGAACGAGGTGAGTTGCTCAGTGATGAAAAACGTTTGACACGCATCGGTAGATTGTTAAGAAGTTTAAGTGTTGATGAATTGCCGAGTTTAATAAATATCTTAAAAGGTGAAATGAGTTTTATTGGTCCACGACCGTTGCTCATGGCCTATCTGCCATATTACTCAGAGACTCAAAAAAAACGCCATGCTGTTCGACCAGGGCTGACGGGTTGGGCGCAAGTGAATGGTCGCAACTTATTAAGCTGGGATCAAAAATTTTCTTATGATGTTTGGTATGTGGAGCATTGTTCGTTTTTGCTTGACTGCAAAATTATTTTATTAACGCTCGTGAAAATACTTAAAAGAGAGGGTATCAACGCGGCAGGACAGGCAACCATGACGCGTTTTGATTTCGAGGTGCAACAACAGAGGAAACAGAGCGCATGAAACTCTATGCAATTGTGGGTGCAGGTGGATTTGGTCGAGAAGTCATGCCGTTGGCTGAAGTTATGCTGAATACCCAACTGCGAGAGGGAAAAGATAAGCTGGTTTTCGTTGTTGAAAATAAAAATAATGAATCTTTTGTTAATCAATATCCCGTGTTAAGTGTCGAGGAATTTTTTTCATATTCAGCGTCTGAGCACTATTTTAATATTGCAATTGCACAACATGCTATTCGAAAAAGAATTTCTGAAAAAATGTTATCCCTCGGAGCAAAACCTTTTCGGATTAACGCGGGAAACTTCATTGAGCTACATGGTAATGTGATACAAGAGGGAGCTATTTTTTGTCCCTTCACAATGGTGACATCGAATGCGACAATTGGTAAATATTTTCACGCTAATATTTATTCTTATGTGGCGCATGATTGCGTGATTGGTGACTATGTCACTTTTGCGCCGCATGTGCAATGTAACGGCAATGTCATTATTGAAGATGAAGTCTATGTAGGGACGGGCGTTATTATTCGAGAAGGCACTGCTGCGCGCCCCATGATAATTGGAAGAGGATCGGTTTTAGGGATGGGTGCAGTGATCACAAAAAGCGTACCGCCCTTTGTGACGGTTGTCGGAAATCCTGCCAAAATATTACAGCCTGTCACACCTCAAGCAACTTCAGTCTAAAGGATTATTCATGAATCTCGCTTCGCAAAGATGGCCATTACATTCAGAAGATGAAATATTAGCAGTAGATAGAGTGTTAGCTTCTGGGTGTACAAATTATTGGGCAGGCCAAGAGTGTAGAGAATTTGAGAAAGAATTTGCACATTATATTGGTGCAGACTATGCGGTGGCTTTAATGAATGGGACTGTCGCATTAGAAGCTGCTTTGCGTGCATTGAAGATAGGGCCTGGCGATGAAGTGATTACAACCTGCCGTACTTTCATCGCATCGGCTAGTTGCATTGTGTTGTCCGGCGCTACACCCGTGATGGCTGATGTCGATCCTATTTCACAAAATATTTCTGCAGAAACAATCGCGCCTTGTATTACACCGCGGACAAAAGCGATTATCGTCGTACATTTAGCGGGCTGGCCGGCAGATATGAAATCAATTCTTGCATTAGCTGAGCAACATCATATTAAAGTAATTGAAGATTGTGCCCAATCTCATGGCGCAGCTATTAAAGATAAACGTGTTGGCAGTTGGGGGCATGTAGCTGCTTTTTCATTCTGTCAGGATAAAATTCTTACCACTGGTGGTGAGGGTGGTATGATCACGACAAATGACAAAACAATTTTCGAAACAATTCGTTCATTCAAAGATCATGGCAAAAATTTTGAAAAAGTCTATCAACAACATCCACCAGGGTTTCGGTGGTTACATGATTCATTTGGAACGAATTGGCGCATGACTGAAATGCAGGCAGCGATTGGCCGCGTTCAATTAAAAAAACTACCTGAATGGTTGTCAATTCGAAAAAGAAATGCGGATATTTTAAATGCAAGTTTCCAATCACATCCTGCTTTAAAAATTACGCTGCCACCAGCTGATATTCTGCATGCATATTACAAATATTATGTATTTCTTAACCCAGAAAAACTTCATCGTGGGTGGAGTCGCGATCAAATTATCGCAGAAGTCAATGCATCTGGCGTGGCTTGTTTTAGCGGAAGTTGCAGTGAAATTTATCTTGAAGAAGCTTTTTTAAATCATACAGAGTTTGCTGTGAAAGAGAGAAAAACAATTGCTAAAAGATTAGGTGAAACAAGTTTAATGTTTTTAGTGCATCCGACTTTGACGGCAACTACTATACAGCATGCAGCTGATACTTTATTAGATGTATTAGAAAGAGCGACAGAAAAATTATGCGCCTAGTAAAATGTCTTGTCGTTCTCTTTTTATTAATTCTCTCGAATCTCGCCCGATCGGAAACCATAGTTATTCATGGACGTGTATTCATAGATAAGCCCACGACATATAACAATGTCACCTTGGATTTAAGTCACGGATCATTTGTTATAACGAATGGTGCTGTATTACATGTCGAAAATTCAATCATTCAAGGAACGCTTTCATCTAATAATCCCTTCCTAATTTATGGCTTAGCAGGTCGTCTAGAGTTTATAAATAACAGAGTTCATGTTGCTGTCGATGGAGTTTCGCCTCAACCCGATATCCCAGCGCAATATAATGCTTTTCGCACCCGTCAAGCAGAAGTCATTTTTTCGGGCAATACGTTTTTTGTAGGAACACCTTTTGCAGTGGGGCTTTTCGCTACCGATAAGCTCGCGACATCAAAAATTAAAATAATAAATAATAGTATTCAAAATTTTCATGGGGGTATTTTATTAAGTCATTCGCAAAATGCACAGATAATTCATAATCAATTTTATAAAGTTTCAAGTGGAAATATTTTTATTGTCAATAATCAACATGCGATAGTGAATCACAACACTATTTTATTTCCAGGAAACGGTCATGTGGGTGATGGTGTAGATATTGTGAATTCGAATGATGTTGTATTGGCAAGCAATTATATTTTTTCAGGATCATGTTATGGTGTTTTGATTTTGGCAAGCAGTCATATTTCAATACAACACAATAATATTTCAAGTGGTATTACCTATGGTATTCATATCAATACTGCAATGGAAAACCTCGAGTATCCCTACGCATACCTAAAACGCGCTATTGAAAACGAGAATTTTGTATCTATCGATAACAATCATATTATTATTCAGAATAATTATATTGCACAAAACAGATATGGATTGAGTGCCTCATATGTTGATGATTTGATTGTTACCAATAATTTATTTATTCAAAGTTTTTCAGATAGATTTCAAAGGAAATTTTGGACGAACAATAATACATTATTAAAAAATATCACTCATTTAACGTGGCTTCATAACACATATAAAGAAGCGTTTACACAATACGTTAAAGGAGATAACGCTAATGCATTAAAATATTTTGATTTTCCTCGAAATGGCGGTGTAAATTTTTGAAATATGTAGTATTATTCCTGCTCAGATTTTTTCAATGTGAGTCTTCAAAAGGAGCGCTGGGATGCAACTCGTCTTCAATGTTAATAAAAATCTCTTTAAAAATTGTGTGGCTGGTTTTACTTTTACTACATTATTTTTATTGATGAATCAAGCTGCATTTGCCAAAGATGCGGTAACACTTAATGCTGATCAAATAATTGATAAGCCTACCACGTATGATAATGAAACACTCAATTTAACCAATGGTTTTATGATTAAACCGGGTGGAATTTTAACGATTGAAAACTCTACGGTAAATATCATCATCTCACCCTATACACCTTATTTCGCGTATTTAACAAGCGGTGAGCTCATTTTAAAAAATGATACTTTTAATGTCACTACCGAATCGATTACTCCCAATCCCTCTGCGCCGACTTTGTATCAACTTATTAAGGTAGATCAAGGTGTCGTTACGGCAACTCAGAGCAGCTTCTCAGTCGATAATCCATTCTCAGTCGGTTTTCTCACTACCAACCCAACGTATCCAACTAAACGCTTTTCTATTACTGACAACACGATACAAAACTTCCATGGCGGTGTTTATTTAGCAAACTCTGACAATGCAAAAGTGAATGGAAATTCATTTTTACAAGTGAGTTTGTCCAATATTTTCGATATGGGTAGTATGGGTGAATTCGACAATAATATCTTCACTTTTCCAGGCAATTTATCTTTTGGCGACGCGATTGATCTTGTAGATTCCAAGGGCGTAAATGTCACGAACAATATCATCCAGAGCAGCTCGAACTTAGGGATTCAAGTGATGGGCGGTCAGCAAATTGTGATTGACAATAACAAATTGACTGATGGTCTGTCTTATGCGATCTCCATTAAAAATTCTGCAGATGTCAAAAGCAGTCGTGCACTCGCATTATTCATGACTGCTCATCCTACGTTAAAACGTGCAATGGCACCTAGTAGTGATGTTACAGTGTCAAATAACTTTATTGCGCAAAATCGTTATGGTTTGACTGCTTCGGGCGTCGATAAGCTCGTCGTGACAAATAATATGTTCATTCAAAAATTCAGTGACGACGCGAGTCGCCAATTTTGGACGAATAATGATTTATTATTGGCAACGTCTTTCAACATTACTTGGACAAATAACTTCTATAAAGAAGCATTTACTCAAGACAATGCAGGCGACAATAAGCGTGCCTTACAATATGTTCCATTTCCCGCGCATGGTGGCGTTGTACTCCCTTAAGGAAGACAGCCTGCAACTTCACTTTAGATAAGGAATATCAGATGAAAATGAATAATCTGTTTCAATCCAAGTGTAAAAGTATAGGTAAACTTACATTACTTTCTACTTTACTCTTCAGTCCATTTTGTTTTGCCCAAACAATTTTTGTTGAACCTAATACCGTCATTTCAAAGTCAATTAAGTACGATCATGTGACGCTTGATATGACTCATGGCTCCTTTATCATTACGAACAAGGCAAATCTGACTGTCAACAATAGTATTATTAAAGGCACACTATCAAATGATAATCGCGTTTTAATTAATATTGACGATGGCAGTGCGAATTTGTCAAACAATAATGTTAATTTGCACGCAGTTGGTATCGATCCACATCCTAAAACGCAATCATTAGATTATTTTATGACGGTTGCATTAGGGTCTGTGAACTTAGATAGTAATCATTTTGCTATCGCTGAACCTATGGCGGCAGGTTTCATGATTACCACATCAACTATTCCTACAACGAAGATCAAGGTAACAAATAATACGTTTAAAGGATTTCATGGCGTATTATATTTGATTAACTCTGATAACGCTGTTGTTAAAGATAATACTCTTGATACAAATACGTATGGAAATATCGTCATTGTGGGTAATGATGGACAAGTGATTCACAATACGATTTACTTCTCTGGGAATAATCACCTAGGAAACTCTATCGATCTCATCAATGCCAACAATGTCATTGTGAGTAAAAACATTTTATTGACGCCGACATGTCATGGTATTTACGTTATTAACAGTCATAACCTCAAGATAAATGACAATCGCATTTCGGGCGGTATCACATATGCGATGAATATTTATTCATATCCAGAGTCAGACAAAAAGATTGAGATGGATGATTATATTTCTCAGATCCTTACTAAACTGAAATCTAATTCATCATTAAGTTCTGATGTCACCATTTCAAATAATTATATGTCACAAAATCGCTATGGTATTGCGGCGAGTGACATGAGTGGATTAACGATCACTAACAATTATTTTGTTCAACGCTTCGCAGACAATGATGCTAGAAAGTTTTGGACAGATAATAGTATTTTGTTGGCAAACGTTAAAAATTTAATTTGGAGTAATAACTTCTACAAAGAAGCGTTTACTCAACAAAATGGTGGCGATAATACTAAATCGTTTAAGTTACTTCCATTCCCTGTTACAGGTGGAGTAACGTTGTAGGATCGCAGTATAACGGATCACACTTTTACTACCGTCGTCCCGCGGCTTGTCCGCGGGATTCGGATAGTAGTTTAAATTAGTTCATTGATGCAGCTTTCCAGCTTATTCGTCAACTTTCCAATTTCATGATGCTTCAACACATATTCCTTTCCACGTGCACCCATCGAATTCCGTGTTTCGTTAGGTAAAGAAGCAAGCTTAATCATGGCCTCAGCAAGTGCTTTTGGATCGCTGGGCGGAATACTGATGCCAGCTTGACTGATTTGAATGGGATTGTGTGGTGTGTTGACGCCAAAAATAATCGGCTTAGCCATCATCATATAATCAAATAACTTATTCGGACTAATGCCCCACCGAAAAACAGGGGAGTCTTTTAATAACATGAGATATGCATCTGCTTGATTTAAAATGTTGTAAATGTTTTTTTTGGGGACAGGATCCATAAAAGTGATATTGTTGAGTGTCGCTTCACTGGCCATCTGTTTAAGACGCAATTTGACTGGACCTTCGCCAATTAAGCTGATTTTAATGTGATGTGCGGTAGGTTGGGCTTGCAGAATTTTAGCGGCATTGACAACAGTTTCTAAGTCGTTTGCCATGCCGTGCGCGCCAGCGTACATAAATGTAAATGTTTGGTCTGGTTTTTTTTCAAGCAATTCTGTTTCTATAATGGCGCTATCAATTGCATTGGGTAGCCAGAGAATGTTTTTTTCTTTCACACCGCTTTGAATAAAATAATTAGATGAACAAGGTAAGAGTGAAATAATTTTATCAGCATGTCGATAGAGATAAAGCTCAATCCATTTCATGCCTTTAATCAATGCATGTTTAGAAGTAAATCGACCCAGTTCAACTAATGTGTCAGGCCAAATATCACGAACTTCAAGGATGAATGGTTTATGAAGTTGTTGTGCTAATTTTTGAGCGGCGAATGCTGAGAATAGATGTGGACTTGATCCTATAATTACATCGGGTGCCGGTATTTTTTTAAGTAACGTATTTTTACTGCGAATTAATTGCCAACTAAAAGAGAGCATATTGTAGAATCGCGCCAAGGTGTTGCCTTTATAGGCTGGGACAGGGATCCAATAAAATGGCACATCAAATCTTGTATTGATTTTTTCGCACTGATCTTTTTCTGCCACAAATGATTGTGTGATGTGATTATAATTTGCTGCAATCACTAAAACATCATGGCCGCGGCGCTGAAGTTGACGGGCAAAATTATAGTGGCGAGTGCCACCCGCTGTTGTGGGTGGAAGGGCGTAGTGATTTATGATCCAAATGCGCATGGGTTCTTCCTGGTGATAAATGATGGGTGAACGATTCATTATTTCTCCCTTTAAAAAAGGGAGGTAGGAGGGATTTTATAAGATTGCTTTTTATAAATCCCCCTCAATCCCCCTTTTTCAAAGGGCTTTGTTGCATAAATCATAAATTTCCACCTGTCATTCCCGCGTAGGCGGGAATCCATCATTATGTTCAAAAATAGCTAATCAAAAAAAATACTCAATTTACGTACAATATGCCTAATTAAAAACTTTATAAATTTGAAATAGATTCCCGCCATCGCGGGAATGACAATTATGCAACAAAGCCTTTTTCAAAGAGGAAAGTTTAGTTGTGTTAGAAAAACTTTAAACAAAAATTTTCGCAATCAACTCCGCCGCATTGCCTTTCCCGTAAGGAAATTGATTTTTAACACCCTTTGAATTGAATGCCTCCTTAACTTGTGCAATAATGTTTTCTTGTGTGAGCGGCTTTACTAAACGATTCCAATTTAAATCAATCGTCTCTATCCATTCTGTTTCATCGCGTAATGTTATGCAAGGTACCTGATAAAAAAAAGCTTCTTTTTGCACTCCACCTGAGTCTGTCAGGATCACTAATGCATTTTTTTCAAGTTGAATCATATCTAAATATCCAACAGGATCAATCAATCGTAATTGTGATGACTTAATGAAATCAGGTTGATACTGTGATAGATATTTTTTTGTGCGTGGATGCAAAGGAATGATGACGGGATGTATTTTATTGATAATTTCGAGGGCAAAAAATATATCGAGGAGACGATTTTTATCATCTGTATTTTCAGCGCGATGAATGGTCGCTAAAATATATGTTTTAGGTGATAAAGAAAGTTTTTTTAAAATTGTACTCTGAGTTTCTGCCTTTTGACTGAATAAAAGTGATACATCGTGCATGACATCCCCAACAGGGAAGAGACGAGCATCTGGGTAACCTTCATTTTTTAAATTTGTCATTGATTGCGTAGTGGGTGTAAATAAAGCAGAGGAAAGTTGATCCGCTACAAGACGATTAATTTCCTCAGGCATGCGACGATTGTAGGAGCGTAATCCAGCCTCAACATGTGCAATAGGAATATGTAATTTTGCAGCAGCGAGTGCGCCAGCTAGTGTTGAATTAGTATCACCATAAATCAATAGCCAATCGGGTTTTTCATTCAATAAGATGCCTTCAATGGCAGAAAGCATTTCAGCTGTTTGTTTGGCATGTGACGTTTCAGTCAAGTGTAATTGATAATCAATTTTAGGCATTTCAAGCTCATCAAAAAATATTTTTGACATATTTTCGTCGTAATGCTGACCTGTATGAACAATGGTTTCATGAATGTTGCCATGTTTTTGAAGAGCACGTGAAACAATGGCTGCTTTAACAAATTGAGGACGTGCACCGACAATCGTAACAATTTTTTTCATGAATATGCCTTATTTAATGTTAATATGTTCTAAGAAACTTTCTTAAAATCCTTAAATTTCTTAGACCAAAAAACTAACCCGTGCTATTTAACCATAACAATGTCATTGCTTCTGCAATGGCACTTTGCCGATTTCTTAATGCCGCATCAGAAAATGCCGAATCGATTGTTAAATGCGATTGTAAAAAATGATTAGCAGTTTCTTTTCTTTCGTGTAAAGCATAACGAATAGATTTTCCAAGACCTAAATTTAATAAAGTATTAAGCGATAAGTCAAAGCCTCTTTTATATTTTGCCCAGACAATATTATCAGGCATTTTATTTTGCATGATTTTTCGAATTGGCCATTTGCTCGTGCAATAACGCAATTTAATTGCTTCAGGCAACGCTGCACCTAATTCGATGAGTTGATAATCTAAAAAGGGGAGGCGACTTTCGACACTATGTGCCATGGCATTCCGATCTTCATATCTTAATAGTGTCGGTAAGCTAAATTTTGTAATATCTTCAATCTGTCTTTCGCGAAGCGATTGGTCCTTATCCAGGCGCAACTTGAGAACAGAGGGTGTTGGTAATTGTAATGTATGTTGAAGCCCATTACCTTTAAAGTATCGATTGCGATGGCGCCAATACGTCGGAAATGTTGATATTTCGGAAGAAAAAAGGGGTAATAGTTGAAATAATTTTGTTGAAAATGACAGATACCGTTTTTCTCTGAGGGTTTGTTTTAACCAAAATAATAGATATTTGCGATAGCCCATAAAAGCTTCATCGCCACCTTGTCCACCTAGAATCACTTTGATTCCATGTGATTTGATGTGTTTATATAGTAAAAATTGGGCGACAATACTTAAACTTGAAAAAGGTGCGTCTTGTGCTTCTATGGTTTCAAAAACACCTGTCAACATTTCGCTTGGGTCGGGCCAAATGTATTCAATTTTTAAACCTAAATAATCAGCACATTGTTGCACAATCGGGCCTTCTGATTTTTTATGCGCTGGATGAGCATATGAAAAACCAATCGTATTTTTATGTTGTTGACTGACAAGTGCAGCGACAGAGGAAGAGTCTAAGCCACCACTTAACGAAATTCCAAACGGTACATCTGATCGCAAACGAAGTTTTACGGCATGCTCAAATGTTTCTAAAATACGTTGAAGCATATTGTCAGTATTTAAATCTGCAATTTCATGGCTGAGTGATTTTGCTCGCTCGCCTAAATCATAATAGAAATGGATTTTTGTTTCTAATGTGCCAGTTTCATTTATTTGAGCTTGTAAATAAGATCCCGCTGGCAAAGAGAAAATATTTTCGTAAGGTGTTGCTTGGGTGTCATCTTCATACACGCAATATTTTAAACCACGAGCAATATAATTAAGATTTGGGGATGTGTTGAATGCTTTTGCCAGTACTCGTGTGCTAGAGGCAAAATACAGTATATTGTTTCTGATTAAATAAAATAATGGTCGTACACCAAATCGATCTCGACAAAGCCATAGTGTATTTGTTTTTTTATCAAAAAGGGCGAATGCAAAAGGACCTTGAAATCGATTTAAGGCATCAATCCCCCAGGCAGCAAATGCTTGCAATATGACTTCAGTATCGCTTTGTGTATTGAAAGAAAATCCTGCTTTATGTAGCGCATCGCGTAACTCAACGTAGTTATATATTTCACCATTGTAAGTAATGCAGTAGCGCTCATTTGGATCCCACATGGGTTGATTAGCATGATTAGATAAATCAATAATACTTAATCGATTGTGACCTAAAATTGTCTGAGCTTGATTACCTTTAATAAAGAGATGCGCTTGATGGTCTGGGCCTCGATTTCTTTGGCTTTGAATAATTTTTTCAATGAGACTAAAATGTTTTTCATTGATATGTTGAGCATAAATACCGCTGATCCCACACATTATATTTCTCCTTATTAAGCTTCATTTGATGGCAGGAAAGGTTTTCGTAGGGCTAAGGCAATCATTAAAAATAGCATTACATTAAATGCCAGCCCTTTATGGACTGCAAAAAATTGTCCGTAAAAAAAGAGGCTACAAAGTAGAGCTAAAAAAGCAATATAGATAGCATTGTTTGTCTGATGTGCACGTAATAGTAAAGATTTGATAAGTGTGAAATAGAGAAAAAGACAACTGATTAGGCCAAATAATCCGCCATAAACGAGGCTATATAAACATAAATTATGAATGTAAGTTCGTTCTTCGCCTGTCGGCGTCATGAAGCTATTTCCTGCTCCAATGCCAAACAACCATGAGATCGGGCCGGCATTCATCCAGCGGTTTAATGCGGGTAGCCATTCGTCGTAAATTCTGCCGTTGCTATAGTCTGTTTGACCATTTGCGCCATGATCGAAAAAACGAGCGTATAATCCAGACTCTAACATTCTCACTTTAGAAAACAAGGATAAGAGAGCGAAGAGTAAAATAAAAAGCATCAATGTGCTGAGAAGTTTGATCAGAAAGGGATGCATTGAAAATGACTTGGATTTTGATTGTTGATATAGATAAAAAATGATAAATGTTAACCATCCGAATAACACGGCGAGAAAAATGGAACGTGTTAACGTCATAGCGATGGCAATGAAACCAAACAATACAATGATGAGAGCTATGCTGCTCAATAAAAGATGCTGCTGCAAATTATTTTTTTTGTTGAGTACATAATATAAGGGTAAAATTGCAACACCAAGCAATAGGGGCAATGTCGTGCGTTGATCCATGAAGGTGATACGGCTTTGTAAAACAGCATTGATACTGTTTGCATTAACGGCATGCATTAAATATAGATAAAATAAGTATGCTCCTTGGAGGCATCCCACGACGATGAAAATCATTCCAAGTGAAGAGGGTTTTATGAATCGGTTGGGAATAAAGCCAAGCAAGATAAGCGGGAAAAAATTAATATAAGGGCCAATAGAGCGCAGTATATTAAGGAAGGGCACACCCTGCAAAAAACCGCACAGTGTTGAGGCCAATAAATAACTTAAATATAAAATAAGTGCAAAAAGAAGTTGCGACTCTGTTTGATTGACTGAGTATGAAGTGGTGATGAAGAGAGCTAATAACCCCAGTGAAAGCGTAAGACCTATCAAAACAAAATCATACAATTCAATTGAGACAGGTGCTGGGTTCGCTAAAAAAGAAAAAAGCACAATAAAAAAAATGAACAGCATGATCAGTCGCTTCATTTGTACAATACCTTTCTCACAATTTTCTTACCCAATGCCATGGATCGTAGTAAGGGGTTATGATATTGCTTAATGCGTTTATGATATTCGTCCTTAATTATTTTAGATGAAGATAAGCATTTCAATACTTGTAAATAATGGATTTCGAGCAAATGATATCGAGGGCTATTGACGTTCTGGATAGGTGTTCGTTCATCGAGATCATAGAGGGACCACCAGCCGGTAGAGTAATGAGGCAACATTTTTTCAAGTGATTGAATGCCAATTTGCCAGAGGTCTTCTAGCCATTTTTCTTGTAGCCAATACGATAATTCCCATAAGCACATTAACGTAGACATAAAACCATTGATGACGCCAGTTGGTATCGGGGGGTATTCTTCAAAGTAATAGCATTTTTCTGGCGCGAAGATATGTAAAAAGCCGCCATCCTCAATGGATGTTTGAAAAGGTTGAACTGCTTTTTTGGCGATTTGGATATAACGATCATCATGACTATGAAGATAGGCGCGCAACATGACTGCTGCACCTCTTGCTTGTGCGAGCGCCGAACTCCAAGGAGCTTTTGCTGCATACCAATCGAAAGTATATTGCCAATGGCCTTTTGCTGTTTGTCTTACGGCAAAATAATGTACGTATCGAAAGAATTCATTTAACCAAAAATTGTCTTGGGTAAAATGATGTTGGTCATGTAATCCCAATGCATATTGGAATGCGGCTTCAGGGTTGATTTGATGTCCGATGGGTTTATTGTAGGGTAATACAATGATGTCATCGTTATTTTTTAATGTGTATTTTAATTTTTTACGGTAATCGATTAGAAAAAAAGGAGAGGGGCTTGTATCTTTATAACTATCTAACTCTTTTTCTGTTTTAATGTTTGCTGGCTCAGATAAATACCAAAAAGAAGTCGTCGAAGTTTTTTGACGAAGAGGGGCGATAAAATAATTGTTCGTCAGTTGAATAGTATTTTTTATGAGATTTGCCATTGTGGTTCCTCTGGGTTGAGGGATATGGTTTGGTCACTTTTTCTTAACAAGAGAATTTGCGTGAAAGGTTTGGCAATATAGCCTATCCATAGTAAGGTGAAGATAGGGTAGTGAGAAAATAATGTCATCGCAAACGCAAAAAATGCAAAGAGTAATTCGAACAGAGCATATCGGAGCACAAGACTTGCGCTATTGTGGTAGCGATTGATTTTAAAATATAGCACTCTTACACGAGTTGAAAAGTAAAATCCCAGTACTAAAAGTAGGCTCAACTGTACTACAGAAAACAAAAATAAGTGATTTACTCGCAGAGTTATCGCTAATGCTGTGATTGCAAGAATAGATGCAAATAAATTGGATGAAATCATTTTATGAATATAAGATGTGGGCGCCAGAGATTTTTTCCAATCGAATAATTTAGATCCAATATACGAGTCAATTAATATAAATTTTAATGCGGTGTAAACTCTAACTGAAATAGCGAAAATAGAAAGGTAACCCGTCCCGTAATTGTAAAAAGCAGAGCGTGCAATCATTTGAAAACCTTGCTCACCAAGCATTGAAAAGAAATGCCTTATAAAAGTCATGCAGCCTTGAATGAGATTAAATTTATTGTGCAGAGTTTTTTGTGACGCTGCCGTAGGCAACATAAATAATGCGATGCATTGTACGATGGGAATGATGGCGGTTAAAATAATGATGGCAGATATCATATGCGTTTCTGTTGAGTAATAGCACATTAAAATACCTGGTATTAAAATAAAATTTGGAATTACATTGATCACTTGGGCAGGTAGAAAAACATTATTGCGTTGTTTGTATGTAATTAATAAAGCTGCAATGAGATTAAAATAACCGCCGAGCATGGTTGTGATCAGTAAAGTCATATTTTCTTGGTGTATCATGTGACCCATGATGCAAGTCACAATCATGCAAAAGGGAAGACAGATGAGTGAAGCGGAAATTAGCATACTTGATAAAGTGATTTCAGAGTAAAGATTTAAACACGCTAATTTCATTGCATCGATTGTTAAACCAATCGTGTAAAAAATGGAAAGATAAGCTTGCAGTAAATCATTTTGTGCTGAAAATCCTAAAAGTCCTACGATGAGAAATTCTCTGAATAACCCAAAACCCATACTGGATGCGGATAAAAAAATAGCGACTTGATAGGGTGAATATTTTTTTAAGGTAAGTATCATGGTCACGCCGTTTCTGAAAGTTTGAGATCTTTAAGTGCCGCAATCACATGGTTGCAAATAAACTGTTGCTCATCATCAGATAAGTAAGGATCCATTGGCAAACTGATGACATGTTGTGATGCGTGTTCGGAAGTGACAAGATGTTTTGCGTATTGATATGCTTCTGCAAAAATAGGTTGTTTATGCAGGGGAATGGGATAATGTACGGCAGTCGGAATGTGCATTTCTTTTAAATACTGCTGTACTAATGGGCGTTCTGATACTTCAATTGTATATTGAGCATACACGCAAGTATTACCCGGCATGATTGTCATTTTTTTTATATCACTACCCAATAATTGATCGTAGCGTTTGCCGATTTTGATACGGGCATTCACTTCGTTTTCGAAGTGAGGAAACTTTGCCAGTAAAATAGCGGCTTGCAAAGTGTCGAGACGGCTATTCATGCCTAGACGGACATGATGATATCTTTTTTCTTGGCCGTGCGTGCGAATTTGACGCATGATGATCGCGAGTTCGTCATCATTTGTAAAACATGCGCCGCCATCGCCATAGCAGCCTAAAGGTTTAGATGGGAAAAAGCTCGTGCAACCAATTGTTGATAGCGCGCATGATTTTTTATTTTGATATGTAGCCCCAAAGCTTTGCGCACCATCTTCGATGACAGGAATTTTATTTTGTTTAGCGATTTTGTTAATGGCATCCATGTCCGCGCATTGCCCATATAAACTCACAGGCATGATGCATTTTGTTTTATTTGTGATTGCTGCAGCAATTTTACTCGCATCAATTTGATAGGTGTTAGGGTCGATATCGACAAAAATTGGTTTCGCGCCTATTAATGCGATCATTTCTCCCGTCGCAATAAAAGTAAATGGCGTTGTGATGACTTCATCGCCCGGGTGAATATCTAAGGCCATCATGGCGATCATCAATGCATCTGTACCATTTGCCACTGTGATGCAATGTTTGACGCCAACATACTCGGCTAATTTTTCTTCTAAGGTGTAGACTTCAGGGCCTAAAATATATTGACCATGATCGAGTACTGCTTGAATATTTTTATCAATCTGATTTTTATATTGGGCATATTGTCTTGCTAGATTGATGAATTGCATGTTGTTGTTTCCCTACTTTGACAAATATTTTTTGTGACGCTATCTTACTCACGGCAATGGCTCGCTCGCGCCCCGCTCACTGTGCTTGACTTGCCTCGAGCAAGGTAGTGTCACGATTTTAAGTCACTTTCTGCGAAACATTTCCCATCTTTTAAATAATATTTCATCTGTGTATGAGGGCAGGTGGTTTCTGCATTGCCTGTGAGAGGTAAATTTAATTTTTCACCATACTGACTCATCCATCCAATTTGTCGTGCTGGAACGCCGACACATAACGCATAATCGGGTAGATCTTTGTTGACGACACTGCCTGCACCGACAAAAGCGTAACGTCCAACTGTGACACCGCAGACAATGGTTGCATTTGCACCGAGTGTTGCCCCTTTTTTGATGAGGGTGTTGAGATATTCATTTTTGCGATTGATTGCTGATCTTGGATTGTAAACATTGGTAAATACCATGCTCGGTCCGCAAAAAACGTCATCTTCTAAGGTGACATTGTCATATATGGAGACATTATTTTGTACTTTAACATTGTTGCCAATACGAACCTGATTGCCAACGAAAACATTTTGACCGAATGAACAATCTGTGCCGATTTTTGCGCCTCCGCAAATATGTGCCCAGTGCCATATACGAGTATTTTTGCCTATTTGAGCGCCTTCATCGATGATTGCTGTGGGGTGAGTTTGAATGGACATCTCGAATTATCCTTTTCTCTTTTTTGACGGCACATTATATACTATAAAAAATGTTTGTCGTTGTTTGTTAAAAAATTATTTTGGATGTCAATCTCATGATTTCACCGTACTATCTGCTGCAACCTTGGTTGCTTCCACCTGGCTGCAATATTCTTTTAGCCATTATCGGGCTCATTTTGTATTTTTATAAACGTCCACAAGCAAAAATATTTTTGTATGCAAGTTTGCTGACCTTGTGGTTGGCCAGCACTCCTTTTGTTGCTTATCACTTAATCGAAGGTTTGCAAAATGTGTATCCGGTATTAGCGCTTGATAAAATTTATCCCGATACATCGCGTGCAGCAATTGTTGTGCTGGGTGGTGGGAGTGATATCAATATTGAGCGTGGAAATATCTATACTGTTTCAGATGCGACCTTCAATCGATTAGGCTACGCGGCTTATCTGCATAAAAAAACAGGATTGCCAATCATTGTCTCTGGCGGGAAAACACACGGTGCACAATCTGCTGAAGCGGATTTAATGCAGACTGTTTTGCAACACGATTTTAATATCACCACGCTATTCAAAGAAGATCAAAGTTTTAATACAGCTGATGAAGCAAAATTCTTAGCGCCCATGTTAAAAGAACATCAAATTGATACGATTTATATCGTGACAAATGCATGGCATATGCCGCGCAGTCTTTATGCCTTTAGAGGTATTGGTGCTCGTGTTGTACCCGCGCCAATGGGTTATAACGTGTATGATCATCACTATACGATTTTAAGTTTCTTACCTAATACCAATGCGCTTTCTGCAACCTCAATCGCAATGCATGAATATGTTGGAATGATTTGGTATCGCTTTAAACGTGTTTAGCAGCTGCCCAGACTTTGTCGATAACATGCATATTTTGACGTTTTTAGGCGGAAATTTTTGTCTAAAATGATCCAAGATCTGAATGCGATGTGGAGATAAGCTATTTATTGACATCATTTTTCTTTGTGAAATACTTCATCCCTAAAATATTCATACAACAACGGAGAGAAATGTATGTCACTTATTGATGTCGTTGCGCTCAGCGCAGAAAAATGCAAATACCCTATTAAAGCAAAACTAAAATATGCCACCAAAAAGAATTTCGTAGGAAGACCCATTAGTGGTTATCATGAAGATGCAAAAGATTTTGCCTTGATGACGCCATCTGCTGCTGAACAATTGTGCCAGGTGCAGCAATATTTAAATGAAACATTAGGTCTTGGTTTATATATTTATGATTCATATCGTCCGAAACGTGCTGTGCAAGATTTTATGTTTTGGTCTAAGCAGCCGCCTGAGAGCGAATATGAATTAGTCAGGAAAGAAAAACATTATCCTCATATCCGAAAAGATCAACTATTTGATTTGGGTTATGTCGCAGAAGATTCTGGTCATTGTTATGGCAATACAGTGGATCTCGTTTTAATTGATATAGCGTCAGGCCGCAAACTTCCAATGGGCGCGCGCTATGATTACATGGATACGTTATCTCACATTGATGTAGATCTACCGCGCATTAGCGAAGAAGATTTAGCAAATCGCACTATTCTTTCTGAAGCCATGCAAAAATTTGGATTTGAACCGTATCAAAATGAATTTTGGCATTTTAGTTATCAAGGGAAAGCAGGGCGAGAAACTCAAGAACCGATGGATGTTGAGATGACTGCGCAATGTCGAGGCTTGAAGTAAATGTGTTAATTAAAGGCAGCATGGGCACGGCCCACTCGATGCAATGCTTTCCCCGCGAGCAAATTTCAGGCAAAATGGTTTGCTTTTTTAAAAGAGGGATCCGGCAGCATGAAGCCTAAAGTTAACTTATCTAAAGAAAAAATCCGCGCACGTGGGATCTATCTCTTACCGAACGCATTGACGACCGCGGCCTTATTTTCAGGCTTTTATGCGATAGTTGCTGCTATGAAAGGCCTTTATTCTGTGGCTGCAATTGCTATTTTCGCCGCGATGATTGCTGATGGTCTTGATGGTCGCGTTGCCCGTTTAACGAACACACAAACACTTTTTGGGGCAGAATACGATAGCTTATCCGATATGGTGGCGTTCGCAGTTGCGCCTTCGTTGGCTATTTATAGTTGGTCTCTGTCTCATTTAGGTAAAGTAGGGTGGCTGGTTGCTTTTATCTACACTGCCGCAACTGCGCTCCGATTGGCGCGTTTTAATACGCAATTACAAGATGACGATAAAGGCTATTTTCAAGGCTTACCATCACCTTCAGCCGCTGCTGTGATTGCGTGCATGGTATGGCTCGGTGACTCAATGGCGATTCCCTCGGAGTGGGCAGCAATACCTACTGCGATTGTGACATTTATCGTCGCTGCTCTCATGGTCAGTCGTGTTCGTTACTACAGCTTTAAAAAACTCGATTTTCATGGCAAAGTCCCTTTTATTGTGGCTGTATTATTAGTATTGATCATTGCAGCTGTCGCGATGGATCCGGCGCGTGTCTTGTCGATTATTTTTGTCGGTTATGTTTTTTCTGGGCCTATTATTACACTTTCACAAAAACGAAAGATGCGTAAACGCAGGGAGCGCGTGTGAATGAGAGATACGATTGATCTGCAACCCCCCTTGTTTGATCGTTGGTTTGTCTTTGCTGTTTTAGCATTGGCATTGTTTGGATTATTAATGGTGGCATCTGCTTCAGTTGTGATTGCAGCCCATCAATTCCATCATCCCTTTCATTATTTTTATCGTCAATTGCTTTATCTCATATTGGGTATCATGATCGGCGGGATTGTCGTGCAATTCGACTTAAAATTCTGGGAAAATACGGGCATGATTTTAATGGCAGGTGTGATGTTGTTGCTTGCATTGGTATTGTTGCCTGGTATTGGTCGTGTTGTGAATGGTAGTGCGCGCTGGATTGGTATAACCAGTTCACTGGGCATTGAAGTTTCTGAATTAGCAAAATTAACGACTGTTATTTATCTCGCAGGATATTTAGTGCGACATCACGCTGAGCTCAAATCAAATTTATCTGCATTTTTAAAACCCATTGGTTTGTTTTCTGTGGTGGCCATTTTATTATTAAAAGAACCAGATTTTGGTTCTACTGTTGTGATTATGGCGACAGCACTTGGCATGTTATTTTTAGCGGGTATTAATTTACGTTATTTTTTATTGCTCATTATTACAGCGAGTACCGCATTAGGGATTCTTGCACTCGCAGCACCTTATCGACTTGCGCGCTTAACGACTTTTCTCGATCCCTGGGCGAGTGCTTACGGTACAGGTTATCAGCTCACACAATCTCTCATTGCATTTGGTCGCGGTGGGTGGTTTGGTTTAGGGTTAGGGCAGGGCATTCAAAAATTATTTTATCTTCCTGAAGCACACACTGATTTCTTATTTGCTGTGATCGCAGAAGAATTAGGATTTTTTGGCATTTTAGTGATGACAATTTTGTTTACGTTATTTGTCGCGCGCATTTTTATTTTGGGACGTCGCGCACAATTACTCAAGCGGCATTTTGCAGGTTACATTGCTTATGGGATTGGTTTTTGGATGGCGTTGCAATTCGCGGTGAGTATTGGCGTGAATTGCGGGATTTTGCCGACCAAAGGTTTAACGCTTCCACTAGTGAGTTATGGTGGTAGCAGTATGTTAGTAACTTGCATCGCAATTGCTTTATTGCTCCGTATCGATCACGAAAATAGAGCTGCTGCGCCATGACTCAACTGAAGCGCGTTTTAATCATGGCGGGTGGTACAGGCGGGCATGTTTTCCCTGGCTTGGCTGTCGCAAAAGAATTGCAAAAACAACATACAGATGTGCTTTGGCTTGGCACTGAAAAAGGTATCGAGGCGCAACTCATTCCAGATGCTCATATTCCTTTACGCACGATTTCTATTTCTGGTGTGCGCGGTAAAAAATGGCAAACCATTTGCCTAGCCCCGTTTTTATTGCTGCACGCGATTTATTCTGCTGCTCGTATCATTCGAAAATATCAACCTGATGTGGTGTTAGGATTTGGCGGGTTTGTGAGTGGTCCAGGCGGCATTGCCAGTTGGTTATTGCGTTATCCGCTTGTGATTCACGAACAAAATGCCAAAGTCGGTACTACCAATCGCTGGCTTGCGCGTGTCGCAAAAAATGTTTTACAGGCTTTCCCGCATGTTTTTTCAGAGAGGGTGCAGGCACGTACAGTCGGCAATCCATTGCGCGATGCGCTGATACACGCCACTCATGAAAAAGCATGGCCAACAGATCGTCCTCTGCATTTACTTGTCTTGGGCGGTAGCTTGGGTGCGGCGGCACTCAATGAGATTGTTCCCCAAGCTGTGGCGGCAATACCTGCGCCACTGAGACCCCTTGTGCGTCATCAGTCGGGTGAAAAGCATTTTTCTGATACAATGCGTCACTGGCAAGCGGCTGGAGTGACGGCAGACGTCAAATCCTTTATCCAAGACATGGCGGAAGCTTATGCTTGGGCGGATATTGTTTTGTGTCGTGCGGGTGCGTTAACCATCACGGAATTATGCGCTGTGGGGCGTGGTGCGATTTTAGTGCCATATCCTTTTGCAATTGATGATCACCAAACAGCTAACGCAGAAGTCATGGTAAAAAATAATGCCGCAATTTTATTAAAGCAATCACAATTGAGCGTCAATCTATTAACTGAAAATTTACTGAGGTTGATTGAATCGCCAGAAGACTGTCAATTAATGGCGCAAGCAGCTTATCAATTAAGAGAAACAAATGCACTTGAAAAAATTGTGCGCGTATGTGAGGAGAGTTGTCATTGAATTGGTATTTTGAAATGGGACGTATTAAACATATCCACTTTGTCGGTATTGGCGGCGTGGGAATGGCAGGGATCGCTGAAGTATTGTTGAGTCAAGGCTATCAAATTTCTGGGTCTGATTTGTCTGATAATGTACTCACCAAAAAATTACGCGAAGGTGGGGCAACAATATATTTAGGCCACGCAGCAGATCATATTGCGCAGGCTGATGTTGTGGTGCGCTCATCTGCGGTCTCGCTCGATAATCCTGAATGTGTTGCGGCTCGTGAAGCACACATTCCCATTGTGCCGCGCGCTGAAATGCTCGGTGAACTTATGCGTTTTCGTCATGGCATAGCCATTGCAGGTACACACGGTAAAACAACCACCACAAGTTTAGTCACAGCGATTTTAGCAGAAGCTAAAGTGGATCCCACTTTTGTAATCGGCGGTCAGCTCAACAGCGCCGGCAGTCATGCGCATCTCGGCGCAGGACATTATCTCGTCGCAGAAGCAGATGAAAGCGATGCTTCATTTTTGTATTTAAAACCGATGATTTCTGTGGTCACCAATATTGATGCAGATCATCTTGCAACATATCACAATAATTTTTCTGAATTACGACAAACGTTCATTGATTTTTTACGCCAATTACCGTTTTATGGTTTAGCAGTTTTGTGTGTCGATGATCCTGTCGTACGTGAAATTTTACCTGAAGTGCCGCGTCCCCATGTGAACTATGGCTTTACGGATGATGCAGATTATCGTGCGCATACAATTCAACAGCATGGCTTTCGTACACATTTTGTTGCAGAACGTCCGCATGGATATTCTTCACTTGCAATTAATCTTAATTTGCCTGGACGTCACAATATTTTAAATGCATTAGCTGCAATTGCTGTCGCAACAGAGCTTGGTATGCCAGATGATGCGATTCAATCTGCACTGGAAAAATTTGGTGGCATCGGTCGACGTTTTCAAATTTACGGGGATTTTGTTTCTCAGAAAGGGTCTCATATCACATTGCTCGATGATTATGGCCATCATCCGCGTGAAATAGCAGCTACCTTAGAGGCCGCACGTCAGAGTTGGCCTGATCGACGATTGGTGATGGTGTATCAACCACACCGTTATACCCGCACGCGCGATCTCTTCGAAGATTTTTGTGATGTGTTAGCAAAACCTGATCAAGTTTTTTTACTGGATGTATATTCAGCAGGTGAGAAAATTATTGAAGGTGCAGATAGCGCATCTTTGGTGCGGCGAATGAATGAAAAAGGTGTTCCTGCAAAACATATTTCACAGCATCATGCTGTTGCTGCTGAATTACAAAATATTTTGCAAGAGGGCGATGTCTTATTGATGCAAGGCGCCGGTAATATTGGCAGTATGGCAATGCATCTTGCTGCATCGCATCTGCGCGAATCTGTGCCTGTTGTCGCGAGTGAGGCGAGTTAATGTTAACAGCTGAACAAAGCATTCAATCCATAAGCGGTAAAATATTACCGAATGAATCGCTAGCACGTTATACAACTTGGCGTGTTGGAGGTCCGGCTGAATTACTCTATTTGCCTGCGCATCTCGAAGATCTTTCACTTTTTTTACAACAATTACCTCATCATGTGCCGCTCACATGGATTGGATTGGGCAGCAATGTCCTCATTCGCGATGGCGGCATTCATGGCGCAGTCATTGTGACACAAGGCTGTTTGCAAACTATTTCAATGACTGAGACAGGTTTATTGCGTGCTGAGGCGGGTGTTGCTGCAGCTAAATTATCGCGTTTCGCTGCACGTCAGGGGTTAACAGATATTGAATTTATGGCCGGCATTCCAGGGACTGTTGGGGGCGCTCTTGCAATGAATGCGGGATGTTATGGTCGTGAAACTTGGGAATCCATTCGTTATGTCGAAACAATTAATCGTTTAGGCCAAATTAGATTGCGTTCTGCAGACGAATTTACCACTGGCTATCGATTTGTTTCATTACCAGACGATGAGTGGTTTGTTGCAGGACATTTTGTTTTATCAAAAGGTGATCGTGAAAAATCACTGGCTGATATTAAATCTTTACTGGAAAAACGCAATGCTTCGCAGCCCACCAGTTTTCCGAATTGTGGTTCTGTATTTCGAAATCCCGACGGGGATTATGCGGGACGATTAATTGAGTTATGCGATTTGAAAAATATGCGTATAGGTGGTGCCGCAATTTCTGAAAAACATGCCAATTTTATTATAAATGTTCAGGAAGCAACCGCTTCTGACATTGAAAAATTAATTGAACACATAAAACAAATCGTTTTTCAGCGCTGTGGTGTTACACTAGTGCCTGAAGTGCGTATGCTGGGCGTATCAACTCGATAAAGGGGCTCATTGGGATAATGGTTTCTCGCCGACTGAAAAAACCGCAGCAAATGTTTTGGATGCATTTTCCATTAGCAAAATTTTGGATGGTGTTGACCTGTGTTTTGATTTTAGTTTTTTGTGTCAGTCAACTCAGAAATCCCACACTTTTTCCTGTGCGACACGTGACAGTGACTGGCGCGCGTCATATCGAACATCAAACATTGCAACATTTATTACTGCCTGGTTTAACTCGCGGATTTTTTGTCGTACATCCGGCGCAATTGCGTGAAAGTATTTTACAATTTCCTTGGGTGGCGGATGTTTCAGTTGTGCGTTCGTGGCCTGATGAAGTTTTTATTGCCATTTCTGAATACCAACCTGTCGCAAGTTGGAATGCAAATAAATTATTAAGTACCTCGGGCGAAGTATTTTCACCTGACAAACAAACTTTTCCAACTGGATTGCCGCGTTTTCTTGGCCCAGAAGGGACACAGGTTACTGTTTTAGAGTATTATCGACAAATCTCTAAATTACTTGAACCATTAGGGATTAAAATGACTTCGTTGGAGCTGACACCGTGGCACTCTTGGAATATGGTGCTCGAAAATGGTATTCGTGTGAACGTTGGATACAAAGATATCTTGACTCGCATCGGCCATTTTGTGAAAGTGTACGATGATGTTGTTGGGGCACGCGCGAAGAATGTAGATTACGTCGATCTACGCTATCCTGATGGGTTCGCCGTGCGTTGGAAAGCAATTTCGTAAATTGGAAGACATAAAGATGGCAAAGAAGCCAGAAAAAGATCTTATTGCAGGGATTGATATCGGAACATCTAAAGTCATTACAATTGTAGGTGAAGTGGCAGAGGATGGCTCATTATCAATTGTCGGTTTAGGTTCTCATCAATCACAAGGGTTAAAGCGCGGTGTCGTTGTCAACATCGAATCTACCGTACAATCTATTCAACGTTCCGTTGAAGAAGCAGAACAAATGGCTGGGTGTCAAATTTACTCTGCTTACACGGGCATTGCTGGAAGTCACATTCGCAGTTTAAATTCACATGGTATTGTGGCAATTCGTGATCGTGAAGTGACACAAACGGATGTCGATCGTGTCATTGATGCTGCAAGAGCTGTTGCAATTCCTGCTGACCAAAAAATTCTGCATATTTTACCGCAGGAATACATCATTGATACGCAAGACTCGATCCGTGAACCTGTCGGTATGTCAGGTGTCCGTCTCGAGGCAAAAGTGCATATAGTCACGGGTGCTGTTGCTGCTGCGCAAAATATTGTGAAGTGCTTAAAACGCTGCGGACTTGCAGCGACTGAT
Source organism: Gammaproteobacteria bacterium (assembly GCA_033762075.1). Taxonomy (GTDB): domain Bacteria; phylum Pseudomonadota; class Gammaproteobacteria; order DSM-16500; family DSM-16500; genus VFKI01. The sequence continues at coordinate 63,129 of JANRLY010000031.1, read as the reverse complement.
ATTGTTCTCGAACAATTTGCATCGAGTCAGTCTGTGCTCACCGAAGATGAAAAAGAACTTGGTGTTTGCATGCTTGACATCGGTGGCGGCACGACTGACATTGCTGTTTTTACCGATGGATCTGTACGTCATACAGCAGTGATTCCGATAGCTGGTGATCAAGTCACAAATGATATTGCCATTGCATTACGAACGCCCGCAAAAAATGCAGAAGACATTAAAATTCATCATGCATATGCATTAGCTAATTTAATTGAAGAAGATAGCATGATTGCTGTTCCCATGTCGGGCGATCGTCCTGCTAAACACATTTCTAAACGCATGCTGGCTGAAGTCGTTGAGGCACGTTATGAAGAGTTATTTGCTTTAGTGGCGGCCGAATTACGACGCAGTGGTTTTGATGGATTAATTCCTGCAGGTATTGTGTTGACCGGCGGGGCTTCAAAAGTTAAAGGTGCACTTGAATTAGCAGAACGCGTCTTTAAAATGCCCGTCCGCATTGGTGTGCCGCAACATGTGACAGGTTTATCTGATGTGATGAACAACCCTTGTTATGCAACAAGCGTTGGATTATTGCTCTATGGGTTGCAACAACGCAATGGTCATCGTCACTTAGGAACGAGTACGAGTTTAAAGGGTATTTTGAATAGGATGAAAGGTTGGTTTCAAGGGAATTTTTAGGAAAATTTACGGGAGATACTCCGCATGTTTGAATTGGCAGAAATGAGTCCGCAAAGTGCTGTGATCAAGGTTGTTGGCATTGGTGGGGGCGGTGGTAATGCAGTTGAGCATATGATGGCTGGTTCTATTGAGGGCGTTGAGTTTATTTGCGCCAATACAGATGCGCAAGCACTAAAGAATTCATCAGCTAATACCATCATCCAATTAGGTGAAACAATGACTCGCGGATTAGGCGCTGGTGCTAATCCCGATGTAGGTCGTCGTGCAGCCGAAGAAGATCAGGATCGTATTCGTGCAGCGCTCACTGGCGCAGATATGGTCTTTTTAACTGCTGGGATGGGAGGCGGCACAGGAACAGGCGCTGCACCTATTTTTGCGCAAATTGCAAAAGAGATGGGCATTTTGACAGTTGCTGTGACGACAAAACCCTTTTCCTTTGAAGGTCGTGTTAGGATGCAGGTCGCTGAGCAGGGTATTGCTAATTTAACGCAGTATGTCGATTCTCTTATCACGATTCCTAATAACAAATTACTCACTGTATTAGGTAAGAATGTCACCCTGGTGAATGCATTCAAGGCAGCAAATGATGTTTTACGCGGTGCAGTTCAGGGTATTGCTGAATTAATTACCCGCCCAGGATTGATCAATGTTGACTTTGCAGACGTCCGTACGGTGATGTCAGAAATGGGGATGGCAATGATGGGTACAGGTATTGCATCCGGCGAAAATCGTGCGCGTATTGCGGCTGAAGCAGCTATTTCCAGCCCTCTCCTCGAAGACGTCGATATGACAGGTGCTCGTGGCGTGTTAGTCAATATCACGGCTGGCTCAGATATGTCTATTGGTGAATTCGAAGAGGTTGGCGATGCCGTCAGAAATATTACGGCAGATGGTGCAACAGTCGTTGTCGGGACGGTAATTGACCCTGAAATGCGTGATGAAATTCATGTCACAGTGATTGTTACAGGGCTAGGCCGAAAGCAAGCCCAAGGTGGCGCAGGAAAACTGGCAGATTCCATTTTGCCTGATGGGACAATTGATTATCGTCACCTTGAAAAACCTGCTGTCATACGCCGCTCAGGAGCGCAAGGTGGCAACCAACGGCAAGTTGCTCAAGCTAAACCCATTCCTGCAGGGGATGTGTCTCATGAGCTGGATTATCTCGATATCCCTGCGTTTTTAAGGCGCAAAGAAGAGGTGGAGGCATAAATCAGTGTTCTTCATTGATTCTCTATCTGGGTATTAGTAATCCACCTAGTTGGATTAGGTAGATTGTTAATTACACAGATTAAATCATTTATGGTAATATGCGGAAATTTGTAAGGTAAACGGATTCGGGAATGATCAGACAAAGAACTCTGAAAAATACAATTAAGGCAACCGGAATCACATTGCATGGTGGGGAAAGGGCTGAATTAACTTTACGTCCTGCACCGCCTGATACCGGTATTATTTTCCAACGCATAGACTTGACGCCAGCCATTGATATACCCGCTGTTGCGAGCAACGTTGGGGATACGACAATGTCTACCACGTTGGTAAAAGATGGCGTCCGTGTCTCGACAGTTGAGCATTTGCTGTCTGCCTTAGCAGGGTTGGGGATTGATAATGCTTATATCGATGTGACAGCCTCTGAAATTCCCATTATGGATGGCAGCGCTGGCCCTTTCGTTTTCCTTGTACAGTCAGCAGGTATTCGCGAACAAAATGTTGCGAAACGATTTATTCGCATTAAACAAAAAGTCACCGTTAAAGAGGGTGATAAATGGGCTAAACTTGAGCCTTACGAAGGCTTTAAAGTGAGCTTTACCATTGACTTTGATCATCCACTTTTCCGCACACATAGCAATACAGCCACACTCGATTTCTCGAGTACTTCTTACGTTAAAGAAGTCAGTCGTGCGCGGACTTTCGGTTTCATGTCAGACTTTGAAAAACTACGCTCAATGAATTTAGCTCGTGGTGCAAGTTTAGATAACGCGGTTGGGATTGACGAATTTCGTGTTCTCAATGAAGATGGTTTGCGCTATGAAGATGAGTTTGTCAAACATAAAATTCTCGATGCCGTGGGTGATCTTTACTTGATGGGATCGAGTTTAATCGGTGCGTTTCATGGATATAAATCAGGCCATGGTTTAAATAACCAGCTTATTAGAGACTTGCTCGCCCAACAAAATGCTTGGGAGTATGTTACCTTTGATGATGCAGCTGATGCGCCAATTTCTTACGTGAAACCCATTCTTGCATTTGATGTTGATGTTTAATATTTATTTTTTTCGCTAACATCGAATCAAAGTGAAAGGTACAGAATCACCAAGGGTATTGGAAACGACGCCCCTCTTGCTCCTCTGGAATCGTTGCTAATAATGGTCGGGCATTGTTATCGCTTGCTTGCGCTGCAAATTTCCTGGCATCCTGATTTAGTTTTTCTCTAAAGAAACACAAACTCGGTAATAATTTTGCAGTTGAGTTATAGACGGCTGCTATCCCAATAATGCCACCAGCAGCAAGGGAGACTCCTCCTAATAGTTTTATAGGGAGTATTAAAGGATCATCGTAATGATCACTTTCAGTATCTTCTTGGTTTGGGCTAAAAGCATTGGCGAATAAAAAAATACTTCCAATAATAGCTGTTGCCGAAATAATGGAACAAGCAAATTTAACAAAACAATTAGAGCTGTTGATGAGATGAGGAAATTGCTCAGGTTGCGAACGAATCAACTCAATCTCATGGTCTAATGCACTTAAATGCACAGTATTCGTATGATCATTTAAAATGTCATTAATAATAATTGAACAGTTTAAAACAGACTTGAGTTCCTCTATGTTATAAAATTTAAGTTCGTGCTGGTTGATAGAGGAAATAATGGATTCTACGGAGTGAATCAAGTCTTCATTTAAGTCAAAGCTGTCTTCTAGTTGACTCAGTAAAATACGTTTTTTTTGGATGGCTAGCTTTAAATCTTTAATGCAATTTTTTATCTCATTCATATCTAGATCTGCATTTTCAAGGTCAAGGTTGCGCATGTCTGCCTCATTCATTTATACACTGAATTGTTTTTCTTCTAAATACACTTCATCATGTTCATCCGATTCTGATTTTTCGCGGTGATTTTCAGGGGAATAATTGGCTTCCACTACTTGGCTGAAAAAGTTAAATGTATATTGCGTGCGTTCCTTTTTATTATAAGCTTCTACGCAGGTCAAGATGCTGCCGAGTAGACCTGCGGTGGTGAGTGTTACGCTTGCAAGGTAAGAGAGTAGGGCGGTGCCAAGATCATCGAATTGGTTGTGCGAACTGTAGTTGAAAAGTACGATGCCCCCGATCGAAGCAGAAAGGGATAAAGCAGCAAACGCAATGAGTTTAATGAAAGGATTAAATGAGTTTTTTTCTGATTGACTTTCTTCAACAGCACGGATATTTTTTTTGACTGAATTCAATTTATCTTGACTAGGATTTTCGATAAATGCATCTATGCCTTGCAAACATTCCAGTATTAATTGTAAATCTTCATGAGATAACGATTCGATATCATCGATCGTGATGCCTGAAGTAATTTTATCGAGGGATTCTGCGTAGTCAGCGTTTTTTTTAGCAGCTTCTTTGAAGCTTTTTGAATGGCATTTCAGATGATAGGATGCTTTGATGATTTCGTTAAATATATTTTTCTTATCCATAATGGGTTGAACAATAGCTTTGTTTTGCATCTTAATCTCCATGAAAATTTTCAGCAGGAGATTAGGCCACAATCTGTCATCGATGTAAAATGATTTTTAAACGAATTCAGATTTCTTTTCTTTTGCGGGTAAAAATTCAATTTCTTCAAGATAGTTTATATAAGTCGCGAGCAAGGTATCACCTAATTCCGGATAAATGAAACCTGCAGCATCCAGTAAGGGTTTAGTTATTTTCATGCCAGTATTTGGAGTATGCGGCGCGTCTTTCATAGAAAGATAATAGGGAAGGAAAGGAAATAAGACGTTATTTTGTCCATTGATTTCAAGGTGTCGTAACCATTCTTTGTGAGAGCATAGCTTGATGTTATAACCATAATCTACTAACCATTGAACTAAATCCGTCCAAAGCATGCCAACGGGGTGATCAATGTGAAACACACCATTGCGCTCAGGTTGTTGTTGTGAAATCGTGACAATAGCTTTACTGACAAAATCAACGGGTAAAAGTGCAATATTTTCTTGCCAATCGGGCGCATACCCCATTTGAATGCAACCCTTTATTAACAATAACAATGAATCATTTTGATTCGTGATGCCTGTATCTGAAGGTCCGCCAATATAGCCTGAACGATAAATGTGTACAGGTAACCCACGTTGCATTAATTGTGTTAATAGGCGCTCGGAAACCCATTTACTGATTGCGTATCCACCGCTGAGTTCGTCTGCTTGGGGTCCAGGAAAAACTTCCGCATAATTTCCATCGGCATCTTTTTCGAAAGCAGCAGAGAGTGTTGAAACATAATAAATCGGTTTATCGTGTCCTTGCGTGGCAAAGCGAATGATTTCGATGGTGCCTTGAACATTACTAGTGCGAAGCGTTGTGTAAGCAGCCATAGTATTGACTTGAGCGCCGCAATGATAAATGCAATCAATTTTATTAATTAACATATCGTATAATTCACCTGGAATACCAAATTGATGCAAGCCAATATCACCTGCGACTAATACAATTCTGCGATTAGAAAGTGATAAATCCTCTGTTAAATGGAAATGTTCGATTTGATTATTTAAACGTGTAGCAATACTGTCATATTCACCAGGTCTTACTAAGCAATATATTTTTGCATTAGTTTGACGAATGAGTTCGCGCAATAAAAATAATCCCAGAAATCCCCCAGAACCAGTAAGCAAAATATTTTGAGGATCTTTTACTGTGGGGCTTAATTTTTTTGTGGGTAAGATATCTTCATTTAAAATGATATCTCGACTAATTTCATCTTGAACGCTAGATGTTTTTGTATAACTTTCCCCTTTAGAATCGATGTATTCAGCAATCACTGGAATAAATGGTAAATCTAAAAATATTTTCGCAGGAATCGTTAGATGAAATTTATCCATGATTTCGATTAATAGCTTAGACACTAGTAATGAATTTCCGCCAAGATCAAAAAAATTGTCTGTAATACTCACAGTACTTTGCCCAAGAACACGACACCAAATATCAGCAACAGATTGTTCTGTTGGGGTGCGTGGTGCGACATGTGTTCTCTCAAGAAGTCGTTGAAAATCTTGTGGTGGCGGCAAAGCTTTCCAATCGATTTTGCCATTAAAAGTCAGCGGCATGCGTGGCAAAACGCTAAATGAACTTGGGATCATATATTCGGGTAACTTCTTTTTTAAAGCTTGACGTAAATTGCGTTTAGTGGCTGCGCTTTGTAATGTTTCCATTAGATTATGTGTCGATAGATAATACTCAACACTTTTTTGTAGCAGTGTTTTTTGTTTTGCTGTTTGTTCGAAATGAATGCCTGCACGTCTATCTTGTTGCCAAACGACTTTTCCAGTTAACCATTGTCCGTCACTGGCACCAGGTAATTTTAAGTTAATTTGGATGATTTGACCGACTTGAAGTGGGTCAGAAACACTATTAATGGCAATCCCAGCTTTTGAGATATCTTCTGTGAAAGCTTGTGTATACTGCGTGCCATCCATAGAAACCAAACAGCGTTCTTGCCATGGAATGCGTAAACTTTCTATGTTAGGCACCAACCAAGCAACAAGTGATTTTTGTCCACTTGTGTTTTCTTTTGCAAGGACAATGACTTCGCCTACATCAGGAAATTGACTAAGTGCTGATTCAATTTCACTTAATTCTATGCGATATCCTCTGATTTTCACTTGATGGTCAATGCGACCAAGAAATTCGAGATTACCGTCGGGTAGCCAGCGCACTAAATCGCCGGTGCGATATAATTTATCGTCAACGTTTTCGCTGAAGACATTGCGAATAAATTTTTCCCGCGTTAGTTGTGCGCGATTGAGGTATCCGGGGGAAAGATTGGCGCCACCAATCAATAATTCACCGGCACAACCAGGGGGCACAAGTTCTAAATGTGAGTCAACAATGTAACAATATGTATTGGGTAGCGGTTTACCAATGGGTGGTGGTAAATGTTGGCAAGGTTGTTTGTCAGCTGAAACATTGGCAATCACAATTTTAGCGAAGGTTGCTTCAATGGTCCCCTCTGTTGGACCATAAATATTCCAAATATCAAAGGGGAATGTTTGTGTCGGATAATGCGTTAAACTTTCTCCGCCAATTTTTAATACGCGCAAGCTAAGATGCTCTGGCCAGTGTAAATTAAAAAGAATTTGCGCATAGGCGGTTGTTAAATCACAGATGGTTATTTTTTCTTCGACGAGCCACCGAAAGAAAAGGGGCGGTGTTAATTTCTGGCTGTCATCAACAATATGTACGCTCGCACCGATTGCTAAAAATGGGATGATTTCACAAAAAAATGCATCAAATCCTAGCGATGAAAATTGGGATGCGCGATCGTGGGAATCAATTTTAAAACATACTTGATACCATTCAACCAAGTTCATTAAGCTTGAGTGGCGAATCGTCACGCCTTTTGGTTGGCCTGTTGTGCCAGAAGTATAAACAATGTACGCCAGTTGGTCTGCATTATTCTCTTTCATATTATTGTGCAAATGTGTAGGGTAATGACTCACCTCTGTGCATGATTCGTTTAGGATCACAGTTTTGTAAAGCGCATCTTGTGGAATTCGATGAGTTTGGTTAACAAAAATGAGGTGTGTTTGACTATCATTAAGAATGAATTGTATTCGATCATCAGGATATTTTGGATTGATAGGAACAAAAATAGCGCCTATTTTAAAGATGCCAAGCATTACAGCAATTAAAGCTGGTGAACGTTCCATTAGTACTGCGACAGTGTCTCCTGCGCGGATTTTTTTTTCATGTAGAAAACAAGCAACTTGATTTGAGAGTTGATTCAGCTCGCCGTAAGTCATCTTTTTATTTTGTGCAGATACGGCAAGATGGGTTGGAAATTTTTGTGCTTGATGCATAAAAAGATCATGAACAAATAATGATTTATTTATTTCACTGGTATGAGGTAAATGAGATTGACTCCAGGTGTCAAATTTTTGTTTATCTTCGACTGTTAAGATAGAAAAATGTGTGACCGAGTGATCTGGACATGTTTTTAACTTTTCTAGGATAAGAAATAAATGTTCAGCAAAGCTTTTTATGCTTGATGGTGTAAACTTTTTTTGATTATAACAAAATATAATATTTTTTGGATTTTTATGAGTCGTTATTAATAGCAGTGGAAATAATTCAGGGTTCAGGATAATTTCATTTTCTTCAATATTCAAATTTTGGTGGGTTATGAATAAATGGCGATAATACTTTTCATGTGATGCATCGAGTGAAGCAAGATGGGTTTGGCTTTCTTTGATTTGTTGGGTTTGCTTTTTTAAAAATCCTCCCAATGTTTCCTCAGTTTCTGTTTTTGATCTGACAGGAAAATAAGGCCCATTGAAGGCGCCCAATCCAAAAATAATATCATCTGAACCTGAAAAACGATTTAGCAGTAATCCCCATGCGCAATAAAGCAAGTTTAAGGATATGGATGATTTCTGGGGGAGTGTAAATGATTCTAAAAGATATTGTGATTTGTCATTTGTTTGATGAACACCAAAGCCTTCTAACCAAGTTTTAACTTGTGTCGGTGTCTCTTGCGTGAGCTCAGTCCAGTACGATGTATGGGAGTCTTGAGCCATATGCCTTTCCTTGTGCATAAAGAGAAGCGCCCTTTAAAAGGGCGATAACTTATTCATTTTAACGCAAATAACCTAAGTTGACTATTAAGACGATAGTATAGTCTGATATTAAAAGTTTTTAACTGATTGATTTTATTTAAAAAAAAGAATTAACCCCTTCTCGTTTGCTCTGAGAAGGGGAAAGGGATTTTTTAGAAATTAGCTGTTACGGTACCGATAAGTGTGCTGCCTTTAACAGGATTGAGATCTACTGAGCGGTAATTGGTATCAGTCCATGCAACAGCGAGATTATAAATGCCAATTCCTTTACTGACTTGCACAAGATAATCATTGTAACTTGATAAACCTTTGCTTTTTGGCAAACTGTAATGACCCACGCCGCCTTTGACATTGACGTTATCCAATCCAAAAGCATAATCGGGCGGAACATCATAGTTAACGCCTAAATTGTAATAGGTGCCGTTACCATGATAGCCGAAGACGTTTGATGAGAATCCAATTTGTGCTGTGACAAAATACCACTTCGCATTTGCAATAGCTTCGTAATAACTTGAAGCCGTTTTAGGATAATTATAACGATCGAAGTTAATATCATAACTGAAATGTTCGCCGATAGAGTTTGCAATACCCGCAATCGCGTCAAATTCAAGTGTAGCGGTATTTCCTTGAGGATCGGCAAAATTAACATTTGAACCCCAAATATTGAAGTAAATACCTGTTGAGTGAAATGTATAAGTTAAACCACCTTGAACAGCAGGTAAGTTATTGGAGTTACTGATGCCGCGGAAAACATAATTGCTCGTAATATCAAATGTGCCAGTGAGTGGATTCACAGCCTCAGGTACTGCAGCAGGAGTTGCTGTATTTTTGTAATCTATTTTTTTCTTTGTCACTGTTTGATCAGCATGCGCAGAAATCGATGCGGCAGCTATGACTGTGGCTAATATTGGTAGAACAATTTTTTTCATCTGACGCTCCTTGTTAAAAAATATTATGCGGTGGTTGTTTCAACTTTTTGATCAGCTTCACTTAATAAACTAAGCAGTTTAACTTCAGGTAAAGGTCGGCTGAGATAATAACCTTGCACATAATCACATTCGTGATCAGCTAAAAATTGTAATTGCTCTGCGGTTTCAACTCCCTCTGCAACAACATGCATGCCAAGACTGTGAGCAAGCGCTATTACACCACTTGTGATAGCAACATCATCTTTGCTATCTGGTATGCCTTTTACAAAGGATTGATCGATTTTGAGAACACTGATTGGGAATTGTTTGAGATAACTGATGGAAGTATAGCCGGTTCCAAAATCATCCATTGCAATACTAACGCCCATTTTTTTGATGTCATTTAATTTATCCACACCAATATTGACGTTATCCATCACAGCGGTTTCGGTGACCTCTAATTGAAGCCAACGTGCATCTAATTGTGTTTCTTTTAATATAGTGCTGACTAATCCTGCAATATCTTGATGACGAAATTGCTTAGGCGAAAGATTCACAGCAACTTGGATAGGGCGATATCCGGCATTTTGCCAATTTTTGCATGCGCGGCAAGCTTCACGCAGTGTCCATTCACCAATTTGTAATATGAGGCCAGTTTCTTCTGCCAAAGGAATGAACTTTGCTGGGCTGATCATGCCTAATTCAGGGCTTTCCCAGCGAATGAGTGCTTCAACACCAGTAATGAGTCCTTCAATCAGCGCCAGTTTGGGTTGGTAATGTAAAATAAATTCATTGTTGGCAATGCCTTTTCGTAATGCTGCTTCGAGTTTAACGTGTTCATGTGCTTCAAGATCCATTTCTTGTGTGAAATAGAGGAACACACCGCCACCACCGCGTTTTGCGCGATACATAGCCATATCAGCGTTACGTTGTAAATCTTCGAGTGTTGTACCGTCATCAGGATAAATACAAATACCGATACTGGCTGTTAAAAAGAATTCGTGTGCGCTGACTTTGATCGCTTTTGTGCAGACTTCGATAAGTTTTTCTGCAATTGTACTGGCAAATTTTGTATCCTCAATATTTTGTAGCAGAATGATGAATTCATCGCCACCTAAGCGCGCTAAGATATCACCCGAACGTAATATGCCGGAAAATCGTTTGCCAACTTCTTTTAAAACTTGGTCGCCAATCGTGTGACCAAATGCATCGTTGATATTTTTAAATCGATCTAGATCAATAAATAAAATAGCCAATTTTTTCTTGTTATGGCTTGCGTGCGTCATAGATTTATTGAGCATGGTATTGAAGAAAATACGGTTTGGTAATCCAGTTAAACCATCATAGTGTGCGAGCCTGATTAAATGTTCTTTATGAATAATCAATTCTTGTTCAACAGCTTTACGTTCTTGAATTTCTTGTTCGAGTTTAACGTTGGTTTGTTTTAACTCTTGTGTGCGTTCTTCAACGCGCAGCTCCAGTTTGCCTTGAGAAGCTTCTATGATGCTGAGCATTCGATTGATTTCGCCAGAGACGGTTGATAATTCATCTTTACCCGAAGCATCGACACGACGTGAAAGTGCATTGGTTGCGCTGATATCTGCAACATCATGATTTAATTTTTCAAGACGTCGCACCACTAACATGCGTAGCAACCAAAGAATCAAGGCTGAGAAAGCAATCGCGAGTACAATAAAACTAATCAGATAATAGTTAATTGCTTCGACCCCTGTTAGGTAAATTGAGCGGGGTGCTGTTAGTTGGAACATGGCAATCGGCTTATTGTAGATGTCACGAATTAGAGTGTAGCCGTGAAGTGTTTTTTCATCGACGTTTTCACTCGTGTGACCCGATTGATTATTTGCAATGAGCTGAAATACTTTGAAGAGATCAGAGTTGGTTGGAATATGATTTAATGGAAAGAGTTTTAATGATAATTTTGTTTGATCTTCAATTGTTTGTAGAATTTTTGGGGATAAAAATCTGCCTGTGATCATTGCACCTAGTGGGGGTAAGGTTTTTTCACCATTGGTGATAGAAGCTGCAGCAATCATCATGACGCCATCGGGGAGAAGAATATAACCATGGATTTCATTTTTGACGTCTTTACGATCCAACAACAAACTAGTTGGATAAATGAATTGATTTAAACCTTTTGGATAAGCAATGATTTCACCTTTGTCGGTATCAATAGCAGCTCCTGCTGCTAACTGGCCGGAGAGTGTCCAGAAAGTGATGAGATTGATTGTCGAATTCAAGTAAGCCGTCATGTTCATGTTGCCAGGAATAAATTGCGGCATTTTTCCTTGGATATAAGAATACAGATCGTCCCAGTGCGCCCAGTCGGAGGTGAAGGTATAAAGTGCATTATTGTTTTGACCAAGTGCTTGATCAACACGACCTAAATCTTGATCTGTGTGTTGTTGTTCAAGTTTAATAAAGCTGCGGATCAAGAATAATTTGGAAGAAGCATAAGTGAAACCTAGAAAAACTACCCAGACTATGCTGATGGCTATTAGAATCTTATTCCGTAATTTCATCACCCCCCCCTCCATGGCATGAGCGTCAAAATAGTAAACATTGTATGATGCGAGAGCATATGTTTACAACATGTATTTGATTAATGGGCTTTATTGGCTTTCAAGCAGCTCACGCATTTTCGCTTTAATCATGTCGATTGCGATACGATTGCCGCCGCCGCGCGGGACAATAATATCAGCGTATCTTTTGGAGGGTTCAATGAATTGTAAATACATTGGGCGAACTGTTTCTTCGTATTGATTGAGTACGGAATCTAAAGAGCGACCACGTTCATTCATGTCGCGTTTCATGCGACGAATTAGGCAAATATCGAGCGCCGTTTCCATGAAAATGCGAATATCCATGAGAGCACGCAGATCTTTTTCGACGAATAAGAGAATTCCTTCGAGAACAATAATGGTATGTTGTCCAATTAAACGTGTTGCTTCTTCACGCGTGTGGGTGGCGTGGTTATAAATGGGAACTTCGACGGGTTGGCCTGCTTGCAGCTGCATTAAATGTTGGTGAAGGAGTTCGTGGTCAATTGAATTGGGATGATCGTAATTAATCCGTGTGCGTTCTTCGAATGGAATATTGCTGTGGTCACGATAATATGAATCTTCAGAGATAACGACAACTCGATCTGAACCGAGTTCGTTGACAATAGTATTGGCGAGTAAACTTTTTCCGGAAGCCGAAGCGCCTGAAATCCCAATTATAATAGCTTTCTTAGTCAAGCAGTGATCTCCTCAGTAATACGTACAAGGCACCTTTGCCGCCATCATTTGGGCGAGCACTACAAAATGCCAAGACTTGTTTTGTTTCTCTTAACCAATGGTTGAGTCTATTTTTCAGGATGGGTTTTTCCTGTTGATGCCCTTTGCCATGGATGATCAATATGCATGTTAGGTTTTTCTTTTCGCACATGGATAAAAATCTGCCGAGCGCATTGCGTGCCTCGGCAACTGTATTTCCATGTAAATCCAAAATTGCTTCGATATTATATTGGCCTTGACGTAATTTGCGAAGTATTTTTTGTCCTACACCAGGAAAAGTGTAGGAAAGACTTTCTTCGCTACCTACAGGTAGCAACCTTTCGTACTCTGAAAAAGCAAACTCGGTCAACGTTTCGTCTGCTTTGGTAGGATTTTTACGGTGTTTACGTACTGGCTTGGTGGGTTCGGGCTTGGGTTCAATTTTAGTTTGTTTTAATCGTTTAACACCAAGCATGGCTTGCTCAAAAGCTTTTTTGTCGTCAGCATTCATAGCTTGCCTCATTCCAGTTTTATGATTTCGTCTGGACCAAAATGAATAGTTTACCGCACTTGCTTCATGATAAAATGACCCACTACACGGAGAGGGTCAAACATTGCTCAAGCGAATTCAAAAACTTCAATTGCAGCCACGTCAAAAGAAAGCATTTATCGGTATTTTAACCGCAATTGGCATATTGTATGGTATTCATTTATTTCATACGTATCGCGTATCACATGCAGCCCCCGTAGTCCCCGCTGTGACTGTTGAAGTGGAGACGGTTCAGTTGGGCGCTATGCCAATTGAGGTGCATGCAGTGGGTGCTTTAATTGCTGCGCATCATGTCGATGTCACTCCTGAAATTGCTGGCCATGTTGCTGAAGTCTATTATCCGGATGGGGGCGTGCCTGTTCAGACTGGGGCTGTGTTGCTCAAGCTCGACGATCTTTCAGCGAAGGCTAAATTAGATCAGGCTGAAGCAGGGCTTGCCTATAGTTCAGCAGACTACGAGCGTAAACAATCTCTCGGCAAACGAGGTGCAATTTCTAAGCAAGCCATTGATCAAGCCTTAGAGGATCTTAAAATTAAACGCGCGATGCGTGATGAAGCGGCAGCTGATTTAGCACACACTAAATTACTCGCGCCGTTTTCAGGTGTCCTAGGTAAAGTGAATGTCAGTCCAGGAGATTATGTGACTGTCGGTCAAAAAATTGTTTCATTGACAGATATTTCCCATTTGCGTGCTGAGTATGAAATTCCAGAAAAATATCTTTCTCAATTAAAAATGGGCCAAACAGTTCGTGTTTCTACTGCAACTTGGTCCGATAAAATTTTTACAGGCGTGGTGACTTTTGTTGCGCCGACAGTTAATCCTGACAATCGTACGATTTCACTTTATGCTGATATTCCCAATGATCAACATTTATTAACGGCAGGTTTGTTTGTCGATGTGGTGCAAGTCTTGGGCACTGAGTCTCATGCATTGATTGTGCCGCCGAGCAGCTTGGTCTCTGTGATGGATGGACAAAAGGTCTTTCGAGTGATTAACAGTAACAAAGTTGAAAGCGTGCCTGTCACTGTCGTTAGACGTAGTCAAGGCGCAGTGGAAGTTTCTGGCAGCTTAACCCCTGGTGATCGCATAGTTGTTGCAGGTCAACAAAAATTAGTTGACGGCACTACCGTGCAGTGGCAAAACAATCGGAGCAGTAGTTAATGTCACTGACTGAATTTTTCATCCGTCGGCCAGCTTTTACACTTGTGGTGAGTTTAGTTTTTGTCATCACAGGGATACTGTGTTATCTCAATTTACCTGTTCGTTGGGTGCCTAATATCACACCGCTTGTTGTTTTCATCCAAGCGTCATGGCCCGGTGCAAGTGCAAATTTAATCGAAACACGTGTGACGACACCTATCGAAGAAGCTTTAGCTGGTGTGGCAGGCGTCGAAACACTTTCTTCAAAAAGCAGAGATGGTAATTGTTTTGTCATTTTACAATTTCGTTTAGGTCATGATATTAACGTGGCGATGGAAGATGTCCGCAGTGCTTTGCAAAGTGAAAGCTATGCTTTCCCTGAGGGAATGAAAATGCCTTCTGTTGATAAAGCAGATACGGATACTTTTCCTATCATGCAATTAGCTTTTTCAGATCAGCATTTTTCTCCTGAGCAGTTGAGTGATTATGTGAGACATTTCGTGATGCCTGCATTACAAGCCGTAGAGGGTGTTGCGTTGGTGTCACTAGAGGGAGAGCGCGAGCCCGCACTGCATTTGTGGTTAGACCCCGTTAAAATGGCAGCAGCACGTGTGACAGTCGATGATGTTCGACAAACGCTTTTAACACAAAACATTTCAGTGCCGAGCGGTAGTATTCGCGGTGAGGCACGGCTATATCAAGTTGTGACGAATGAAACACTACATTCTCCTGACGAATTCAGCAGACTCATTATTCGTGACGATCAAAATCATCCAATTCGTTTGAGAGATGTTGGACAAATTATTGTTGATGCAAAAGATGATCAAACAGCTTATCGTGTGAATGGAAAGCCAGCGATTGGCCTCTGGATTACACCGCAACTTTCTGCGAATCCGTTATCGGTTGCTGAAAATGTCGAAAAAACTTTTCAAAAATTATCGCGTACTTTACCACCAAGTATGCATGGCGAAATTGTATTTAATCAAGCAACCTATATTCAGTCTTCCATTCATCATGTGTATCTCTCAATTTTCGAAGCTGTGCTATTTGTTTTACTGGTGATTTATTTATTCTTGGCGAGTTTTCGTGCGGCATTCATTCCGGTGATTACGATACCTGTTTGCTTAATCGCAACATTTTCCGTGATGGCAATAGCGGGCATTTCAATTAATACCATTACACTGATGGCGTTTGTCGTCGCTATTGGGTTGGTCGTAGATGATGCAATTGTAATGCTCGAAAATATCGATCGACATATCAATGCTGGCATGCCTGTTTTTCAAGCGGCGTTGCGAGGCAGTCGAGAAATGATTTTTCCGATTATTGCGATGACACTGACGTTAGCTGCAGTGTATTTACCTGCTGCTTTTGTATCAGGAGTACTCGGTACAGTCTTTCGTGATTTTGCTGTAACTTTGGCAGGCGCAGTGATGATTTCAGGGGTCATTGCTTTGACATTATCGCCCATGATGTCTGCGCGATTATTGCATCCCATTGAATTTTCTACTTCTCGTTATGCACAATGGTTGCATCGTCGCTTCATGCAATGGCAAGCGCAGTACGCATTTTATCTCCGCAAAGCGCTTGCACATAAAAAAGCAATCATTGCTGTTTTGTGTGTGATAGGTGGTTTAGGATATTTAGTTTTTCAGGCATTGCCTTCAGAATTATCTCCGCCTGAAGATATGAATGAAATAGATGTTTGGGTTGGCGCCCCAAGAGATTCGAGCTTTGCGTGGACGGATCAATGGGTTAAAAAACTTGAACAAATCGAAAAAAACATCCCTGAGATTACCTCTCAAATTACAACTATTGATTCTAATTCACGCGGTTCGCAAACGTTAACACTTCAACCGCGTAATCAGCGTTCCCGCAATGCGAGTGATATTATTGCTGATTTAAACAAACAAGCAGATCAATTAGCTGGTATTAAAGTGTATATTTCACCAGCCTCAACGCCGCTGACTTGGTTTTCTGATGGCAGTGGTTCTTCTATTGCTGTGCAAGTGATGTCTGAAATGCCGTATGCTGATTTGCATGCCCTGATGCAACGTTTAATTGCGCGTGTTCAATTAATCCCTGGTTTTTCGAATGTCGAAAGTGGCTTGAAATGGGATGGCAATCAATTTGAACTATCCATCGATCGAGCTAAAGCCGCTGACTTGCATGTACCGATGCAAGATATCACGGGTACGATTTCTACAATGTTAGCGGGTGAGAATGTCGGTCATTTCGAATATGGTGGTAATCTCTACGATATTATCGTCCAGATGAATCGTGATTCTCTTTCTAAGCCCAATATTTTTTCAAGCCTATATGTGCGCAATCAATCTGGAGACATGTTGCCACTCGGTAATTTAATTTCAGTTAACGAAAAATCGACGCCAGAGTCTTTGCCACATTTTAATCGTTTACGCGCTGATATTTTACATGCCACGCTTCTCCCTGGTTATACGATTGGTTATGGCGTCAAAATGTTTGAAAAGGCCGCGGCTGAAATTTTGCCTGACAATGCACGTTATGCATTTCAAGGTGATGCGCAAAGTTATCTAGAATCTTCTGGCAAAATGATACTTCTATTTTCATTAGCATTGATTTTTATTTATTTAGTGTTGGTAGCACAATTCGAAAGTTTTATTGATCCTTTGATTATTTTATTGACGGTGCCTTTTGCGATGGTAGGTGCATTGGCAGTGTTGAAATTACTGGGTGGAAGCTTAAATATTTACAGTGAAATTGCCTTGATTACGTTGATTGGTTTAATTGCAAAACACGGCATTCTCATCACTGAATTTGCCAATCGTAAATGTCGCGAAGGCTTGAGCATCGAAGATGCCATTGTGGCTGCTGCACAATTACGTCTACGTCCCGTTATGATGACAACTGCAGCAATGGTCTTGGGTGTGTTACCATTGGCGTTCGCTTTTGGACCAGGCGCTGAGACGCGTCATCAAGTCGGTTGGGTAATTGTTGGCGGTTTATTGCCTGGCACATTTTTTTCATTAATCGTTGTGCCTGTTGCTTATGTGATATTTGCAAGATTGAAGCCGGTTGTTCGAGAACAAAAAGTCATAGTGGAAGAAGAAGTTGTGTTAACTCAATGAGTCCAAAAATGGTTTCAAGAGTGTTTGGAGGTTTTCAGACTAAACTTCTCCTGCGGTTGATGCATGCATCCATGTATGCACACTCTTCAAGCCTTCTAACACTCTTGAAATTTATAAAGTTAAGTGGAGAGCTCTCTTGTTACAGTTTTTGATTGATTTAATCCCAGTTTTGTTATTTTTTATCGCCTTTAAGTTTTATGATATTTACATTGCGACAATGGTGGGTATCATTTCAACGGGCATTCAAGTGTTGATTACTTTTTTTTGGAAGAAAAAATTTGATCGCCAGCAATTATTAACATTAGGTGTTTTTATTATCTTTGGCGGCATGACGTTATATTTTCATGATCCACTATTTGTAAAATGGAAGCCGACCATTATTTTTTGGATTATGGCGTTGGCATTTTTTGGAAGTTATTTTATTGGCGATAAAACTTTAGCACAGCGTATGTTAGAAAAAGGATTAGACGGCGCTGTCATTAGTAAAAAAGTTTGGCAATATATCAATGCTTTGTGGGTTGGGTTTTTAGCATTGATTGGCGGCGTCAATATTTTTGTTGCTTATCACTTTAGTACAAATGCTTGGGTGAATTTTAAATTATATGGCATTTCTGGGCTTTTATTATTATTTTGTATTATTCAAGCGATTGTGTTGTCGCGATACATGGTGGAGAAAAAATAATGACAAACGATGAGCGTATTCAAATGATTCAGCAACGGTTGCAAAATAAATTTGCACCAGACATGCTCGAAATTCGTGATGATGGCGCGAAACATGCGGGGCATGCGAGCAATCATGGTGCAGGCTATTACACGGTGACTATCTCAGCTGTTGCCTTAAAAAATCTTTCACGCCCAGCCCAGCATCGTGCAATTTATGCTGAGTTGAATGATTTAATTCCCGATGAAATTCATGCATTAAGTATCGTGGTGAAATGAGCGTCGAGTTCTTTTCTCGTTAGCAAGAAAACGCCATTGCCACCGCATTCAAATTCTAACCAATTGAAAGGAATTTCTGGTAATTTTTCGACGAGTGCGGTTTCGCTATTGCCTGTTTCGACAATAAGCAAGCCATTGGGTGACAACCAATTTTTTGCGTCGCGTAAAATATCTAAAACAATTTTCAAACCATCGTGCCCAGCCGCAAGACCCAGTGTTGGTTCGTGACGATATTCGGCAGGTAAATCATCCATGTCTGCTTGATCGACATAAGGCGGATTGCTGATGATAATGTCATATTGTTTAGGTGGAATATTTTCAAAAAGATTGGATTCGATCAAATGCACTTGGTCTTCGACGTGATGTCGCGCAAGATTGATATTTGCCACAGCAAGCGCATCTTTGGAGATATCGCTGGCATCAACATGTGCAAAAGGAAAAGCTTTTGCAGAAGCCACAGCGATGCAACCGCTGCCTGTGCAAAGATCTAAGATGTTGCCGACGTATCGGTAGCCGAGCCATGGTTCGAAATGATTTGCGATGAGTTCGCCTAGTGGTGAGCGTGGAATTAACACGCGTTCATCGACATAAAAAGATAATCCAGCGAACCACGCTTCGTGAGTGAGATAAGATAGTGGGATGCGCTCTTTGATGCGTCGTTCAATCAACGCAATTAATTGCTCACGTTCTGAGGATGTAATTCGCGAATCCATTACTTTGCCAGCCACATGATGGGGTAGGTGCAAAGTATGCAGTATCAATAATGCTGCTTCATCCCAGGCATTATCTGTGCCGTGGCCAAAATATAAGCCAGCCTCATTAAAACGACTGGTAGCCCAGCGTAAAAAATCGCGTATTGTGAGTAGTTCGTTGGTTTCTTTCATGTGGCTATGCTCGTGATCATTAGAATCCACATTCTAACGCGATCATCAACTATTTTCATGAGATTTTTTGTGTGTATCCCATTTGTGAGTGGTATATAATCGCCAACACTTAATTGTTATCCATGGATGTTAATGCTAATGAACCTACCTGAAAAAATCACTAAAATTCAAAATCGCGCAGAATGTTTACATAATATGGATCAACTCAATGCAGCTTTGGATCGTATGGCAGCAGCTATTACAGCTAAGATAGGAGGTACAAATCCACTTATTCTCGCTGTCATGACGGGTGCTTTGATCCCATTAGGGCATCTCTTAACGCGTTTACATTTTCCTCTGCAAATCGATTACATTCATGCCACACGATATCGCGGCACAATACGTGGCGGTGATTTGCACTGGTTGGTGGAGCCGCGTCAATCGTTAAAAGACCGTACAGTATTGATTGTGGATGATGTGATGGATGGTGGTTTAACTTTGGCGGCTATCATTGATTACTGCAAACAGTTAGGTGCAAAAGATATTTATTCTGCTGTCATGGTCAATAAAATTCGTGAGAGAGAGCGGGGGGTTCATTTCGAGCCTGATTTTATTGGAGTTGATACAGAAGATCGTTACTTATTTGGATTTGGATTAGATTACGAAGAATATTTACGAAATGTTCCGGGGATTTATGCCGTGCATGAACAAGATCAATAAACGAAAAGGAATTTATTATGTGGTTCATCGTGGGTTCAATTCTTATGCTAACGTTAATTTATCAACGTGCTTCGATTAATATTTTCACATTGGCTGTTGCTGTTTTATTGTTATTGTATTCCGGGTTGCATCATGCGCATGTTGCTCAATTAATCACGCTTTGGGGTATTTTCTTTCTTCTTTTTTTGCCGATGCGCATTCGATCCTTGCGTTATGCCATTCTGACAAAGCCTGCGCTCAAAATTTATCGCAGTGTGATGCCATCCATGTCTCGCACTGAACGCGAAGCGTTGGCTGCAGGGACGGTCAGTTTTGAAGGTGAAATTTTTTGTGGTAATCCCAATTGGCAGAAATTGTTAGCGATGCCGAAAGGAGAATTATCTGCAGAAGAAAAAGCTTTTATTGATGGTCCGGTCAATCAATTATGCAGCATGATTGATGATTGGGATATTATGCATCGCCGTGCTGATCTTCCGCCTGAAATTTGGGAATTTCTCAAACACGAAGGATTTTTTTCTTTAATTATTCCTAAAGAATATGGAGGAAAAGATTTTTCTGCTTGTGCGCAGTCACAAATTCTCACGCGTATTTATGGCAAAAGTCCATCGGTTGCGACAACTGTCGGTGTGCCTAACTCTCTTGGGCCTGGTGAATTGTTGCATCACTATGGTACAGAAGAGCAAAAAAAATATTATTTGCCGCGTTTGGCGCGTGGTGAAGAAATTCCTTGTTTTGCTTTGACAGGTCCTGAATCAGGTTCTGACGCAGGTTCAATGACAGATATAGGGGTGATTTGTCACGGTGAATTTGAAGGGCAAAATATTTTAGGCATTCGTTTAAATTTTAACAAACGTTATATTACGTTAGCGCCAGTCGCAACAGTGATTGGTTTAGCCTTTCGTTTATTGGATCCAGAACATTTATTAGGTAGTGAAGAAGATCTTGGTATTACTTGCGCTTTAATTCCTCGAAATACAACGGGTGTCGAAATTGGTCGCCGTCATTTTCCTGTGGGAGCTGTCTTTCAAAATGGCCCGATTAAAGGTAAAGATGTTTTCATTCCACTCGATTGGATTATTGGTGGGATCAAAATGGCAGGACACGGTTGGCGTATGCTCATGGAATGTCTTGCTACTGGACGAGCAATTTCATTACCAGCTGCAAGCTTGGGTGGAGCAAAATCTGTTGCACATGCATCAGGTGCTTATGCGCGTGTGCGTAGACAATTTAATGCTTCGCTTGCGCAATTTGAAGGTATTCAAGATGTTTTGGCTCGTATCGCCGGTCTCACTTGGATCATGAATGCGACGCGCTGGTTTACAGCTTCTTTAATTGATCAAGGGGCAAAACCTGCAGTTGCTTCTGCCATCACAAAATATCATGTGACTGAAATGGGCCGCATAGTCGGTAATGATGCAATGGATTTGCATGGCGGGAAAGGCGTTTGTCTGGGTCCAAATAATTATCTCGGTCGCGCGTATCAATCGATCCCAATTGCTATTACAGTTGAAGGTGCCAATATTCTCACACGCAGTTTGATTATTTTTGGCCAAGGTGCCATGCGTTGTCATCCTTATTTATTTAGAGAATTCGAAGCGGCACAAGAAGACAATCCTGCTGTGCGTTTGCGTGAGTTTGATCGTGCACTTATCGGGCATATGGGATATACGCTGAGTAATATTGTGCGTACGTTTTTGCTTTCGTTAACAAGTGGAAGACTTGCACGCGTACCGCGAGGGAAAACAAAACGCTATTTTCAACAAATCACGCGTTTCAGCGCGGCGCTGGCTTTAGTGTCTGATATTTCTTTATTGATTTTAGGCGGTGCATTAAAACGCCGCGAATCGATCTCTGGGCGTTTGGGCGATATTTTAAGTTATCTTTATATGTTGAGTGCAGTCTTAAAAAAATATCACGACGACGACCGAAATAGTGATGATTATCCTGTTGTTCAATGGGCTGCGCAAACGTGTTTTTATGAAGTGCAACAACGTTTTGACGCCTTATTTAAAAATTATCCTACCAAATGGATGGCTGCATTATTGCGCGTGATTGTGTTTCCATATGGCAAACATTTTTCACCACCGAATGATCATTTATGCCATCGCTTAGCTGATTTGTCGACGGATGCAACACCTTTTCGCGAGCATCTCATCGACAACGTTTATTTAAATGAGAAAGATTCTCACGATTCAAATACTTTGCTTGAAAAAGCATTGCATCAAATGATAGCAGCAGAACCATTGAAAAAAATCTTACGTAAAGCAGAACGTGATGGCGTCATTCAAGGCGATACTTTTGAGCAAAAAGCGCGTGCAGGTGTCGAGAAAAATATTATATCGCAAGCGCAATTTGATTCGTTATTGCAGGCAGAAAAGTTATTTCAAAAAGTCATTGCAGTGGATGATTTTGCTTCGCAAGAATTGCAGCATGGGTAGTCACAAACAATATTCCCGCGATTTTTGGCTTGTCAAAGAGTTCGCGGGATAAAAGTTGGTGGCGATTAAGTTAACTTACTTGTGTCGCGACGCATCGGACGTTTGTCCAGTTTTGGGTTTTGCCTGTATCGATGCTTACAGCAATGAAATCAGAAGAAGCTAGTGGCGGCAATATTTCCAACTATGATTGATTCTGCAAAGGCTGCACTTCTTAAGCTTAATAAACTTATTCCCATGCAGTGGGCTAGTATTTTTTTATGTGTGCTCCTTGAAATAAAAAAACTAGCGTTTATTGCGTTCGATAAAATCTCTCTCAGGTGAACCAATATAAAGCTGTCTTGGACGACTTAAGCGATACGGGCTGCCGATCATTTCATTCCAGTGCGCGACCCAACCAATAGTGCGAGCGAGTGCAAAAATGACGGTGAACATATTCGGGGGAATGCCAATTGCACTCAGTGTGATGCCCGAATAAAAATCTACATTAGGATACAATTTACGATCGATGAAATATTGATCTTCGAGGGCAATTTTTTCAAGAGCCATCGCAATTTTGAAAAGTGGATTATCGTGTGCGCCAACGGCTTCGAGCACTTCATAACACGTTTCGCGCATCACTTTTGCACGCGGATCATAATTTTTATAAACACGATGACCAAATCCCATTAAACGGAAATTATCATTCGGATCTTTTGCGCGTGCGATATATTCTGGAATACGAGACACATCGCCAATTTCGTGCAGCATATTGAGAGCCGCTTCATTCGCACCACCATGCGCGGGTCCCCACAGTGCAGCAATACCTGCAGAAATACACGCGAAAGGATTTGCACCGGTTGAGCCTGCAAGACGTACAGTAGAAGTCGATGCATTTTGTTCGTGATCTGCATGCAAAATAAAAATACGATCGAGTGCGCGGACTAAGACGGGATCTGGATGGGTCTCTTCGCAAGGTGTAGCAAACATCATATGTAAAAAGTTTTCTGCGTAGGACATATGATTTTGTGGTGGCATGAAAGGTTGACCAATCGAATATTTGTAACACATTGCCGCAATCGTGGGCATTTTTGCGATGAGACGTAATGCAGAAATTGCACGATGCTCGGTATTTTTAATGTCGAGTGTGTCGTGATAAAAAGCTGATAAAGCACCGACAACGCCCACCATAACAGCCATAGGGTGTGCATCACGACGAAAACCATTAAAGAAATTGCGCATTTGTTCATGCACCATCGTGTGACGATTAATGGCATGGCAAAACTCTGCATATTGTGTTTTGTCGGGCAATTCACCGTTGAGCAATAAATAACAGACTTCGACAAAATCGGAGTGCATAGCGAGTTGTTCGATGGGATAACCGCGATAGAGGAGGATGCCTTTGTCGCCATCGATGAAGGTAATGGCAGACTCGCAGGAGGCCGTTGACATAAAGCCAGGGTCGTAGCTGAAATAACCTTCCTTGAATAAAGACGTCACATCAATGGCGTCTGGGCCGAGGGTCCCTGAGAGAATATCAAGTGTTATGTCTTTTTTTTCAGCAATTAACTCTGCTTTTTTGCTAGTCATGGTCCTCTCCAGTTGTTAGGGTGAAACTATAAGAACTCCCGAGGTTGTTGTCAATTGAATCAAAAAATGAAGTACGCCGCGCTTCAAGTTGAGTGATGGGGGTTGAAGGTCGTTTCGTGCAGGGACGCAAGAACCGATTGCAGGGATGTCGTTTTGTCTGAAACCCTCCCCTACTTGAAGTGAGATGAAGATGAACCCATTGATTGATTTGCTTTCCCTCGATCGCTATACTTAGCGGGTTTTTCCTTGGCTTTTAAACCTACTATTTTTGTGCGATAAGGGGAGTCACTTGACTGCTAAAGACCTGCGGCCTAAAAACCTCAATCTCTTCACAATGCATTTCCCAATTATGGCGATTATTTCGATTTTACATCGTCTTTCAGGCGTTATTTTATTTTTGCTGATTCCATTTTTTCTCTGGGTGTTCCAGTGTTCGCTGTCTACCCAGCAAGGTTTCGACGATATTGTGTTTTTCTTATCCAGTGGCTGGGTGAAATTTTTTCTTTGGCTGAGTCTGGGCGCTTTGAGCTATCACATGGTGGCGGGTGCGCGCCATCTTTTAATGGATCTCGGTATCGGCGAATCTTTACAAGCCGGAAAGCTGTCTTCTTACATCACAATTGGTATTAGCGTTGTGTTATTTATTCTGATAGGTATTTGGCTATGGTGAGTACTCATTCCGGCGCGAATCGCCGTGGTTTAAAGGATTGGTTGATTCAGCGCTTTTCAGCCATTTACATGTTGTTTTACTTCATCGCCTTTGGAGTCTATTTTTTTCATCATCCTGGCTTAGATTATCTCGAATGGCAAAGTTTGTTTAATAGCCTATGGGTGAAAATTTTCACATTAGTTTTTATTCTGACATTGCTGTATCACAGCTGGATAGGGATGTGGACTGTTTTTACTGATTACGTCAAATGCGGTGTTGTACGTGTCTTATTAAATGTATTGGTGTTATTCGCTCTCGTCGGATTTTTTTTCGCGGCGCTGCTGACCCTCTGGAGTATCTGAAATGAATCTTACAACATGGGTATTTGATGCTGTCATTGTGGGCGGTGGTGGCGCAGGTATGCGTACCTCCATCGAATTAGCGCAATCCGGTTTAAATGTCGCCGTCATCTCAAAAGTTTTCCCGACGCGTTCTCATACTGTGTCTGCGCAAGGTGGAATTAACGCTGCGCTCGGTAATACAGACGGTGATGATGATTGGCGTTGGCACATGTATGACACTGTGCTTGGCTCAGATTTTCTTGGCGACCAAGAAGCCATCGAATACATGTGTAAAAATGCACCGCAAACTATTTATGAATTAGAACACATGGGGTTACCTTTTTCGCGTAATCCTGACGGTAAAATTTATCAACGCGCATTTGGTGGCGCCACACGAAATTTTGGTCAAGAGCAAGCGCGCCGTACGTGTTGCGCAGCAGATCGCACAGGTCATGCGATGTTGCACACGCTTTATCAACGTAATTTACAGGCAAAAACGCAATTCTATAACGAATGGTTTGCGATTGATTTGGTGCGCACAAAAGAAGGTATCGCTGGTGTCATTGCAATGTCTATCGAAACTGGCGAAATTGTTTTCTTCCAATCACGCGCGACAGTGCTAGCAACAGGTGGGGCGGGACGTATTTTTCATTCGACAACGAATGCACACATCAATACCGGTGATGGTTTCGGAATGGTAATGCGCGCAGGATTACCCTTACAAGACATGGAATTTTGGCAATTTCATCCGACTGGGATTTACGGCGCAGGTGTTCTCGTTACAGAGGGCAGTCGAGGTGAAGGCGGATATTTAATTAATAAAAATGGTGAACGTTACATGGAGCGTTATGCGCCGCACTTAAAAGATCTTGCATGCCGCGATATTGTTTCGCGTTCTTCTTTGATTGAAATTCGTGAAGGGCGTGGTTGTGGTCCAAAAGGCGAATACGTTTTATTAAAATTAGATCACTTAGGTGAGGATGTGATTAATACACGTTTGCCTGGGATTCGTGATCTTTCAATGACATTTGTCGGTGTTGATCCTGTCAAAGACCCTATTCCTGTTGTGCCAACATGTCATTACATCATGGGTGGAATTCCTACGAACGTGCATGCACAGGTGATCACAGTAAATAATAATCAAGACCAAATCGTCGAAGGACTTTATGCTGCTGGCGAATGCGCATGTGTTTCTGTGCACGGTGCGAATCGTTTAGGCGCAAACTCCTTGCTGGATCTTGTTGTGTTCGGACGTTCTGCTGGAATGCACATTCAAAAAAGCGTTCGTGAAGGTTTAGATTTTCGTCAGCCAACGCAATCTGATTTTGATGTTGCCTTGTCACGCTTAAATCGTTGGAACACGAACACCAAAGGTGAAAGTGTTGATGTGATTCGCACAACGTTGCAAAAAATCATGCAAGACGATTTTGGTGTATTTCGCGCAGCAGATAGTATGCAACAAGGCTTCCAAAAATTAGCTGCGTTGCGTACACGTTTAGAGCAGGCTGTGATTCACGATAAAAGTAAACATTACAACACTAGCCGTATCGAAGCACTCGAATTAGATAATCTCATGGAAACTGCTATGGCAACTGCATGGTTAGCAAACGACCGCACTGAAAGTCGTGGTGCTCATGCGCGTGTCGATTATCCAGAGCGTGACGATAAAAATTGGTTAAAACATTTAGTGTGTTTTTCAGATGGTCGCATCGCTTCTCGTCCGATAAACATGAAACCTCTCGAAGTAGAGCCCATTACACTGCGTGCGCGTGAGTAGGGGAGACAGACAATGCAATTTTCAATTTATCGTTACAATCCAGAAACAGATGTTAAACCTTACATGCAAACTTTTGAGTTGGATATCGTCGCTCATGAATGCAATATGTTATTAGATGCATTGCTTGCGATTAAAAATACCATGGATGATACACTGACTTTGCGTCGTTCTTGTCGTGAAGGTGTGTGCGGTTCTGATGGCATGAACATCAATGGTAAAAATGGTTTAGCCTGTACAACACATCTTTCTTCATTAAAAGAACCCATCGTGATTCGTCCTCTGCCAGGTTTGCCAGTGGTGCGTGATTTAGTCGTTGATATGTCGCAATTTTATCAACAATACGAAAAAATTGAGCCTTGGTTGCAAAATCACGATCCTCTGCCTACTAAAGAACGTCTACAATCTCCTGCAGATCGTGCGAAGTTAGATGGCCTCTACGAATGTATTTTATGTGCTTGCTGTTCAACCTCTTGTCCTTCTTTTTGGTGGAACCCTGAAAAATTTGTTGGTCCAGCAGGTTTGCTGCAAGCGTATCGTTTTATTGTGGATAGTCGTGACACTGAAACCGCTAAACGTCTTTCAAATTTAACAGATCCTTTCAGTGTTTTCCGTTGTCGCGGCATTATGAATTGTGTGTCAGTCTGTCCTAAGGGTTTAAATCCAACAAAAGCAATTGGACACATTAAACAAATGATGATTGAACAAATTGGGTGATCACTCGTGAAAATACCGCAACGTTCCATGCAAGAACAATGGCAAGATTCTTGGCTATCTTCAGGTGCAAACGATGCTTGGCTGGAGTCTCTCTACGAAACTTGGTTAAAAAACCCATCGGATGTGGCCCCTGATTGGCAAGCATATTTTAATAAAAATAGTTCTCCACAAGACGTTCCGCACAGTGACGTCCGTGATTTCTTTTTGCAACTAGCACAACACCCACAAATGAGGCAGACGGCTGCCGTGAGTGGAGATGCATATCATGCGCGTCAACAAGAAAAAATTGTTGATCTTGTCACGGCGTATCGCAGCTTCGGTCATTTGCAAGCTGACATTGACCCATTGGGTTTGTATCAACCACCGAGACACCCTGCACTCGAATTATCTTGGCATGGGTTCAGTGAAGCTGATACTAAAATTACTTTTGATGCAACTTGTTTTGCTGGCTTAAAAAAACCTACAGCAACATTAGGTGAAATTCTTGCGGCGTTACGCGACACTTATTGCGGAAAAATTGGTATCGAATATATGCATATTCCGAATCAATCCGAAGTCGAGTGGATTCAGCAGCGCATGGAAAATGAATGGCGCGGTTTTGTGCCGACTCATGAAGAACGTTTACGCATTCTCGATCAACTTGTTAAAGCAGATGGTCTCGAAAAATATCTGGGCAATAAATACGTTGGCCAAAAACGTTTTTCACTCGAAGGCGGTGACAGTTTAATGCCTTTGATCGAAACAATTGTGCATCGTGGCTCAGAAAGTGGCACCAAAGAAATTATCATTGGTATGGCGCATCGTGGTCGTTTGAATGTATTAGTCAATATTTTAGGTAAAGCCCCCACCGAAATTTTTGCGGTCTTTGAAGGGAAGCATGCCGAAACTAATTATTCTGGCGATGTGAAATATCATATGGGTTTTTCATCAGATGTTAAAACACCTTATGGTTCTATTCATTTAGCTTTATCTTTTAATCCATCTCATTTAGAAATTGTCTCGCCAGTGGTGCAAGGTTCTGTGCGCTCGAGACAGCGTCGTCGCAAAGACACTGAGCATCGTTTAGTGATGCCTATCCAAATTCACGGAGATGCAGCGTTTGCGGGGCAGGGTGTTGTGATGGAAACATTCAGTTTGTCACAAACGCGTTGGTTTACTGTGGGTGGCTCAGTTCATATTGTGATTAACAATCAAGTCGGTTTCACCACGAGTAATCCAAAAGATTCACGTTCCAGTTTGTATTGTACTGATATTGCCAAAATGGTGGAGGCACCGATTATTCATGTCAATGGCAATGATCCTGAAGCCGTATTTTTTGTTGCAAAATTAGCGACAGATTATCGTCATCGTTTTGGTAAAGATATTGTGATTGATTTAGTTTGTTATCGTCGCCATGGTCACAATGAAGCGGATGAGCCTTCAGCAACGCAACCGTTGATGTATAAAGTGATTCGTTCTATGCCCACACCGGCAGAGATGTATGCAAAAAAACTCATCTCAGAAAATGTCATTCCTGCAGATTTGCCGCAAAAAATTTCTGCAACCTATCGCGATCAATTAGATGCAGGTCAGTGTATTGTTGAACGTGTAGATTCAGGTGTCGCTTATGAATACGCTGAATTATGGTCGAGCTTTCAGGGAACAGAATGGACAGAGCCGGTCAAAACAAGTCTCTCAGCACAAAAATTAAAAGCACTTGCGAAAAAACTTGAGCAACTTCCCAAAGGATTTGTTGTGCAACCTCAAGTTAAAAAAACATTAGAAGCACGTGAAAAAATGACGCAAGGTGAAATGCCGCTTAATTGGGGTTATTGTGAAATTCTTGCCTATGCCTCATTGCTAGATCAAGATTATCCAATTCGTTTATGTGGTCAAGATGCTTGTCGTGGGACATTCGCGCATCGTCATTCAGTTTTGTATGATCAAAATACTGGTGAAAGTTATATTCCGCTGAGTCATGTCTCTGAGTCACAAGCTAAAATCAATTTAATTGATTCCCTTCTCTCAGAAGAAGCGGTTCTTGCCTTCGAGTATGGTTACGCTTCAGCGGAACCCAATTTCCTGACGATTTGGGAAGCGCAATTTGGTGATTTTGCCAATGGTGCGCAAGTGGTCATTGATCAATTTATCAGTTCTGGCGAACAAAAATGGCATCGCCTTTGCGGTTTGGTGATGTTTTTACCGCATGGTTACGAAGGGATGGGTCCTGAGCATTCTTCTGCGCGTCTTGAGCGTTATTTGCAATTGTGTGCACAAAACAATATGCAAGTATGTGTTCCTTCAACGCCAGCGCAAATTTTTCATTTGCTACGTCGTCAAATGCTACGCCCTTGGCGCAAACCACTGATTGTCATGACGCCTAAAAGTCTTTTGCGTCATCCATTAGCGGTTTCTTCACTGCAAGACTTGTCTGAAGGGGCGTTTCAATTAGCGATACCTGACGAAGAGCATGCCACAAAAAAAGTTGATCGTGTGGTATTATGTTGCGGAAAAATTTATTACGAATTATTTGAAAAACGCGCCGAGACTAAAAAAGACAATGTTGCTTTGATTCGGATTGAGCAGCTTTATCCTTTCCCTGAGGGAGCGATAAAACAAATTCTCTCTGCGTATCGTCATGTTAAAAATATTATTTGGTGTCAAGAAGAACCTAAAAATCAAGGCGCATGGTTTGTGATGCAATTATGGTTATCTGCGTGTTTGTCCGATCAGCAAACATTGATTTATGCAGGTCGTACTGCAGCGGCTTCTCCTGCTGCAGGGTATTTCTCAACGCATCAACAAGAACAAGAAGCGCTTGTTGTTGAGGCGTTGGGGTAGTGTTGATTCGCTGATTTTGTTTTGTCATAAGGTGACGCTCATGAGTATCGAAGTTAAAGTTCCTATGCTGCCTGAATCCGTTTCAGATGCAACGATTTCAGCTTGGCATAAAAAATTAGGTGATGCAGTTTCACGTGATGAAAATCTGGTGGATCTTGAAACTGACAAAGTTATGCTGGAAGTACCAGCGCCGGTTGATGGCATCCTAAAAGAAATTTTAGTGCAGGATGGCGGCAACGTGAAAGCGAGTCAAGTGATCGCCATCATTGAGGCAGGTGCTGTTGCAACAAAAGCACCAGCAGAAAAATCCGAACCTAAACAAGCTGAAAAAACTTCTGGTAATGGTTCTGCGCCTTTAAGTCCTTCTGTGCGTCGTGCTGCAGCTGAGCATGATATTGATATTTCTCAAGTGAAAGGCACAGGGAAAGGCGGTCGTATTACACGTGAAAATGTATTGACTTCAGTTTTACAACCTTCTGTATCAAGCGGCACAGTTTCAGTTGGTGCGAGAGAAGAAAAACGCGTACCGATGACACGTATTCGTGCGCGTATTGCGGAACGTTTGTTGGAAGTTTCTCAGTCCACAGCAATGCTTACAACATTTAACGAAATTAATTTGCAAAAAGTGATGGATCTTCGTCAACGCTACAAAGATTCCTTCGAAAAACAACACAATGTGCGTTTAGGTTTTATGTCATTTTTTGTGAAAGCTGTTGTTGAAGCGCTCAAGCGTTCACCCATTTTAAATGCATCGATTGATGGCACTGATATTGTGTATCACGGTTATTATGATATTGGTGTGGCTGTTTCAACTGATCGCGGTTTAGTGGTGCCCGTGCTGCGTGATGCGGATCAACTCAGTATGGCTGACATCGAATCTAAAATTGCAGAGTTTGCTGCAAAAGCCCGCTCAGGCAAATTAACCCTCGAAGAAATGCAAGGCGGTACTTTTACTATTACTAATGGCGGCGTGTTTGGTTCATTATTGTCAACACCGATTTTAAATTCACCTCAGAGTGCTATTTTAGGGATGCATAAAATCGAACAACGTCCTGTTGTTGAAGACGGTCAAATTGTTATTCGCCCCATGATGTATGTAGCTATGTCTTATGATCATCGCATCATCGACGGTCGCGAATCTGTCACATTTTTAGTATCGATCAAAGAGTTTCTCGAAGATCCTTCTCGGATGTTGTTGGGAGTGTAACCTCGCTTAGCCGTCGTCCCGCGGACAAGCTGCGGGACGACGGCAGATTATTATTATTTTTATCACCAGGAAATCAATATGAATTTACACGAATATCAAGCCAAGCAATTATTGGCAAAATATGGATTACCCGTTTCAAAAGGAGAGGTTGTTTCAACTGCAGATGAAGCATTACGTGCTGCCGAGCAACTAGGCGGTAAACGTTGGGTTGTTAAAGCACAAGTCCATGCTGGTGGTCGCGGAAAAGCGGGTGGCGTTAAATTGGTTTCCAGTAAAGATGAAGTTGTTGAAGTGGCAAAAAGTTTATTAGGTAAAAATCTTGTTACCTACCAAACAACCGCGGAAGGGCAACCAGTTCGTCAATTACTCATTGAAATGCCTTGTGATATTGCAAAAGAACTTTATTTAGGTGCAGTCATAGATCGTGCAAAACAGCGGATTGTTTTTATGGCATCCACCGAGGGCGGCGTTGAAATTGAAAAAGTCGCGCATGAGAGTCCAGAGAAAATTCTCACGGCAGTTGTCGATCCATTGGTGGGTGTGCAACCATTCCAAGCGCGTGAATTCGCGTTTGCATTAGGTCTTTCTGGGCAACAAATTAAACAATTCACACAATTACTGACGACATTAGGCAAAATGTTTGAGCAGTGCGATTTTAGTTTGCTTGAAATTAATCCTTTAGTAATTACGACTGAGGGAAATTTATTATGCCTCGATTGCAAACTTAATATTGATGACAATGCATTATATCGTCAATCCGAATTGCGCGGGATGCGTGATGTTTCCCAAGAAGATGAACGTGAAAATCGTGCACGTGATTGGGAACTCAACTACATTGCGCTCGAAGGCAACATCGGTTGTATGGTGAATGGTGCTGGTCTTGCCATGGCAACAATGGATATCGTGAAATTACACGGCGGAAATCCTGCAAACTTTTTAGATGTGGGTGGCGGTGCAACAAAAGAACGCGTCACAGAAGCTTTCAAAATTATTTTATCGGATAAACACGTTAAAGCAATTTTGGTGAATATTTTCGGTGGTATTGTTCGCTGTGATTTAATTGCTGAAGGTATTATTGGCGCGGTAGCTGAAGTCAAAACTAATTTGCCTGTTGTTGTTCGCCTTGAAGGTAACAACGCTGAATTAGGTGCAGAAAAATTAGCAAGCAGCGGTTTAAATATTATTGCAGCAGAGAGTTTTACTGATGCTGCAATTAAAGTCGTACAAGCAGCGAAAGCTTGAGAGAGGAATTGATATGAGTATTTTGATTAATAAAAACACCCGTGTAATTTGCCAAGGTTTTACTGGTAAACAGGGGACCTTTCATTCTGAGCAAGCAATTGCTTATGGTACAAAAATGGTGGGTGGTGTCACACCCGAAAAAGGCGGTCAAACACATTTAGGATTGCCAGTGTTTAATACGGTGAGAGAAGCATACAAAGCAACGCATGCTGATGCATCTGTGATTTATGTGCCAGCGCCTTTTTGTAAAGATTCCATTATCGAAGCTGTAGATGCAGGGATTAAGTTAATTATTTGTATCACTGAAGGGATTCCTGTGCTTGATATGTTGCAAGTCAAAGCGTATCTCGCTAATCATCCTGATGTTCGTTTAATTGGTCCGAATTGTCCTGGCGTGATTACACCTGGCGAATGCAAAATTGGTATTATGCCGGGTCATATTCATAAGCCGGGGAAAGTCGGCATTGTGTCACGCTCAGGTACCTTAACGTACGAAGCTGTGCATCAAACGACTGAGTTGGGATTGGGGCAAAGTACTTGTGTCGGTATTGGCGGTGATCCTATTCCGGGCACTAACTTTATTGATGTTTTAGCCCTTTTTGAAAAAGACCCGCAGACAGAAATTATCGTCATGGTTGGTGAAATCGGCGGCACTGCTGAAGATGAAGCTGCAGAATACATTAAAAAGCACGTTAAAAAGCCCGTGGTTTCTTACATCGCAGGCGTGACTGCACCAGAAGGAAAACGTATGGGGCATGCAGGCGCTATTATCGCAGGAGGCAAAGGTACGGCAGCAGAAAAATTTGCAATCCTTGAAGCCGCAGGCGTACATACTGTGCGTTCACCTGCTGAAATTGGCCGTACAGTGGCAGAAGTGTTACAAACAGTGAGAGCTTAATACCTGAGGTATAGTTGTGCTTGATCCTAAATTGATTCGAAATGATCTTTCTTTTGTTGCAGAACAAGTCCAACGTCGCGGTGCGACGTTGGATATTGCGCGAATTCAATTACTCGAAAATCAACGACGTGATTTGCAAGAAAAAATGCAAACATTGCAAAACACGCGTAATCAAAATGCCAAAAAAGTTGGACAGATGAAAGCATCAGGCGGTGATGTTGAGACATTACTACTTGAAGTGAAAGAATTAGGCGATGCATTATCGGCAACAGAAAAATCATTCGATGCTGTGCAAACTGAATTAAATCAATTGCTCGCACTCATTCCCAATATTCCGCATGCTTCTGTGCCTTTTGGTAAAAATGAAACGGAAAATAAAGTGGTGAGCACATGGGGTGAGCCCAAAAAACTTGACTTCACGCCCAAAGATCACGTGGATTTGGGTGCAAAACTTGGATTAGATTTTGAAGCCGCTAGTAAAATTTCAGGCGCACGTTTTGTTGTGTTGCGCGGACCTATGGCGAAGCTGCAGCGTGCACTTGCGCGTTTTATGTTGGATTTACACATAGAGCAACATGGTTACCAAGAAATTTCTGTCCCGTATTTAGTGAATGCGAATGCATTATTTGGGACAGGACAATTACCCAAAATGCGCGAAGATTTGTTTGCAATTGACGGTGAAAACAGTTATTATCTCATCCCTACTTCTGAAGTACCGCTTGCTAATCTCCTTGCTGACACCATTCTTGAAGCCGATCAATTACCGCTTAAGTTTGTTTGTCATTCGCATTGTTTTCGGAGTGAGGCGGGATCGTATGGAAAAGATACAAGAGGGATGATTCGCCAGCATCAATTTGAAAAAGTTGAGCTTGTGCAAATTGTGCATCCCGACCATTCCTACGAGGCGCACAAAGCATTAACGCAACACGCCGAAGTAGTACTACAGAAGCTTGAGTTACCGTATCGTGTAGTTGAGTTATGTACAGGTGATTTGGGATTTTCAGCAGCAAAAACATATGATCTTGAAGTTTGGCTGCCCAGCCAAGGGTGTTACAGGGAAATTTCTTCCTGCAGTAACACAGAAGCTTTTCAGGCGCGACGCATGAAAGCACGCTTCCGTCACCCAGTAACAGGTAAGCCAGAATTGGTGCATACCTTAAATGGTTCGGCGTTAGCTGTAGGTCGCACACTGGTTGCTATTCTCGAGAATTTTCAAGATGCAGAAGGGCGCATTAAGATACCGACTATTTTGCAACCATATATGGGGTGCGAAGTCATTTCAGTTTAGTCGCTTGTCATTCTGTTTTATTTACTACATTTTCCGGTGCTTTTAATATCGAAGGCAAGCTGTTATGATGCGCTCGAAAAATACCATTAAAAATTAGAAATTTAGTAAGGGAGGAGCCTTAGTATGAGCAAAGAATTTCCAGATTATATTGCACTGTTTTCGCGAAATGTGGGGATTGCTACTCTGACAAGTGTTAGTTTTGCCTTTCCTGATATTATGATGCAACATTTGCATACCAAACATCTGCCTGGTAAAAAACCTACTACCTTATCTATTTTTTCAATCCTAGCATCACGTGCTTTCATGAAAGAGTATGCGCATAAGACATTACCTCATTCGATCAAGGGCAGTTTTGCAAAAATTACAGGTAAAGAGTTTACAACGCCTCCAGAAACGATACTTGATCATCCTGAAATGAATGACCGACATAATGATCTAGCTGCCCGACGAAAATATTTTGAAGAACATGGTATTCAGTCAGACCCAGCTAATTTCAAATCTCAACGCATGACTTGGGGGGCTAAATTTGGTTTTCTGTCTGTATGTGCATTAGCTGAATCATTCATATTACAAACCATTTCAAATAAAAAAATTCTGGCAACACATGCCAATTTTGAAAAAAACCACGGTCGCTCATATATGATGCCAGTGCGAGATACACTGCGTGCAAAAGCCAAATTTCATTTTATCGGCATGCCAGCAAAAACGCTCCGTAGCGGATTGCAAATTGCTGCTTTGGTTTCCACAGAAGATGTTCAAGATAAATTACATGTCTCAGAAAATATCGCGCAAGGTATATTGGCATGTTCAGTTGGCTTGATTGCTAATGTTTTAGATAAAATATACATGCAACAGCTGACATTAATCAATGCAGCAACAATCAGCGCGCCTGGTATGTGGGATGTCTGCAAAACAATTGGTCAATCGATGGGTTGGCGTGGTTACTTTGTTGGCGGGATGTGTTCCATTGGATACACCTATTATGCCTATCCGGCAATCAAGGCTTCTGAAAATATCATTGATGGTACGACCTATCATTTCACTCACGAAAAAGCACCGCTCGTTTCTACTGTAAAAGAAATCCGGGAGTCTGAATCTTTCAGTGAGGCTTGCGGTAAGGCTATTTGTGCAGCCCCAGCACTTTTGAAGGTCGGATTTTTTTCAATGGTTAAAAGCGCAGGAAATGCCCAGCGCGCTGTTGCTGATTTATCACAGGAGCTCGCAGTAGCAGTGCTTAAAGCGCATGATCAAAATCCTGAAAATCCTTTTTCAGAATTGCCTGTGAAAAGATTCAAGTAAGCACTTGATTATTTTCTGAAGGGTAATGTTTTGAAGGAATGTTGCTTTTCTAGAGGATTGTTTGATGTAGGCATTGGCGCTGGCTGAAAATACATTTGTGCTGCTGTTTGCGTGCCTATCACGGCGAGTGGTCCAAGAATAGAGGGTAATATTTTTGAGGCTAAAGGCTTTGCTGCACTGATTGCAAAAAAAGAAAAAGTAAACATACAGGCTCTCCTTGACGATTTAAAACACCTATTATTTATATAGGTAATTGTATTTTTTGTATTCGAATATTCGTCAAGGTATTATTTTTATAAAAATAAATCGACTTATCGAACATTCGCCCAGCGATTTCTCTAAATCTTAATCCTCTACTTTACTGAGCGCATCCCGTAATGACTACGGGGTGTTGAACTACATACGCACGAAAAATAACGTACTCAAATTTTTGCGGCCTGTCTAGGGGTTTTCAGAAAAAATTTCAAGGTGCGCCAAGGCGCACCTTGCCAAGAGTCAGGGTAGTCTTGATCTATTGATTAAATGGATGATGAGTGATGCGATAAATAAAACTAAGAAAATGACAAAGACCACCTTCGCAATTTCAGCAGCGGCGACGGCGACACCTGTAAACCCGAGAATAGCAGAGATAATGGATATCACTAAAAAAGTGATAACCCAAGTTAATATGCCAAGGGTCGTGCCTGCTGCGAGTAGGATTGCTGAAACGATGAATAAAACTAAAAAGATAAGAAAAATCACTTTTGCTATGGTGGTGGCTGCTGCTGCAACCCCGGTAAACCCAAGAATAGCTGCTACGACAGCGATCAGTAAGAACGTTAATACCCAACCTAACATAACAATTCCTTTTTAAAGTGGGGAGTCAATCATTTTGAAGGAAGTAAAAAGATTAAACAACTTAGGGATACTACTAAGTCGAATTCAACTCCTTTTTTCACAAAGTTCTCTTGTTGTCTCTTAATTGTTTTGGGTATCATCCGGGATCAAAGATATCAATCGAAGCTTTCGTGCGTTTGAGAAAGCATTACAAACGTTTAATACACAATTACCTTTAGCACCCATGTCGCTCGAGCAAGTCATTCATATTGCAGCTTCGCCTCAAGAATTAATTATTCGCCAAGAGGAAAGAGTTGCTAAAGCAAAAGCGGAAGGTTTGTCACAACGTCCTGATGATGATGTTAATATTTATCGCAAACGACTCAGCGATTATATAAACAAAACTCAGAGCGTCATTGAACATTATAAAATGCATAATAACTTTTTGGAGGTAGATGGTTCTCGGAGCGTAGAATTTACTCACCATCTTTTAATGACAGCTATCACCGATCAGCAATCCAACATCAACGCATGTAATGATGATTCTCTGGAATCAAAGGAAGAGCAGCGGGTGTTTTCATTAAAGCATTAAAACCTTTTTGCATCACGAAGTGGTTTCCACGCGCCGGAGGAGAAAAATCTTTTTCTTCTAGACTAAAAGCCACTTCGTAATCACTAAAATATTTTTGTTTTTTCGTGCTTGAAGTCATCATAATGACATCATTGATGCGATAAGGTTGTATCACTTTTTCTTGCAAAAATTGAATAGTGCTGTAAGGGGGATTTGAAATAACAACATACTGTCCCTCTTCGAGGTATGAAAAATCTTCTTTTGTGAAATCAGCGACTCTGAGATCAAGTAGTGGTGAATCTAATCTCATCTTCAATTTATCTGCTAAAATTTCACTGAATTCGTATGCAATGATTTTTTTGGGGTTTTGATCAAGAATAATTTCTGTTAAAACGCCATCTCCTGCGCCAAATTCTAAAACTGTCACATTCGTGAGATCGAGGTTGCTCAGTAGTTTATTGTAAAGTCGGATATCGCTCAGCATGTGTTCTTCATGAGCAGGTGTAAGAAGTGTCGATTTCATATAATCATGGTAAGTTGGCTCCCCGAACTGGACTCGAACCAGTGACCCATTGATTAACAGTCAATTGCTCTACCGACTGAGCTATCGGGGAACGCTATAGAAGCAGGCCTGCATACTAATATTGCTTTACGCTTCCGTCAATACTTTTGTCTGAGTGTATTCATTTTTTTCTTCGGTGCCGCGCCTGGTGAAGCAGTTTTTAGACGAAACGCTCCTTGCGCTACAGTCTGCAAACGACTTAACCAGGCGAAGCTTGGTGGATTAGTTCTATAAATTCAATTTCTCAGCGGCAGCTTTAAAGCGTTGCACAGCTTGCTGCAATTTTTCCATGCTGGTTGCGTAAGAAATTCGCAAATATCCTGGTGCACCAAAGGCAGAGCCTGGGACAACAGCGACACCTACTTCGTCCAAAAGATATTCAGCGAGACCGATGTCATCATTGAAGCGATCGCTCATTTCAATCCATTTTTCGAAGGAAGGAAACGTATAAAATGTGCCATCACAGGGCTGCGCAACGATGCCAGGGATTTTTTGTAATTCAGCCACTAAGTAATCGTGACGCGCATGAAATGCTTTTGTCATCTCAATGGTGCAAGACTGATCGCCATTTAAGGCGGCTTCCGCGGCAGCTTGTGAAATACTGCAGGGATTGGATGTGCTTTGAGATTGAATTTTTTTCATGGCAGCAATAATTTTCGCGGGGCCCGCAGTGTAACCAATGCGCCATCCTGTCATGGCATAGGTTTTAGAAACACCATTAATGACGACACAACGTTCGCGTAATGCGGGACATGCCATTAAAATGTTGCAAAATTTTTCTTGGCTCCACTGAGTGTGTTCGTAAATATCATCCGTGGCAATTACGATGTCTGGGTATTGCAGCAGAACGTCTGCGAGGGCAATCCATTCATTTTTAGTGTAAGACACACCTGTCGGATTAGAAGGGCTATTGAGCATGATAATCCGTGTGTGATCTGTGATCGCGGCTTGGAGTTGTGCTGGCGTGATTTTGAATTGTTGTGTATGGGTTGTTTTAATTGAGACCGGATGGGCGCCCATGAGCTTAGCCATGTCGGGATAGGAAACCCAATAAGGTGCTGGAATAATGATTTCATCGTTAGGATTGAGAAGGGCAGCAAAAAGATTATAAATGCTGTGTTTTGCGCCGCATGAAACGATAATCTCGTTTGGAGAAAAATCGAGCTGGTTGTCACGCTGGAATTTTTGGATAATAGCACGCTTGAGGGATGCTGTACCCTCGACAGCTGTATAGCGGGTTTGGCCATGCTTAATGGCAGCAATGGCAGCTTCGCAGATGTGTTTGGGCGTGTCGAAGTCAGGCTCGCCGACGGATAAACTAATGATATCTTTTCCGCTGGCGGCGAGTTCATCGGCTCGTGCAGCAACTGACAGGGTGGGAGAGGGTTTGATCGCTTGGACGCGGGCGGCAAGTTCATTCAACATGGTATTGAGCCTCGTTTTATTTTGGACATAAGGAAATCATCGTCACACAACTAAGGGAGTAGGAAATCATGTTTGCATTTTTCAACGGATTGAAACAAGGCAAAAATAGTACCATGAATTTATTAGAAGTCCCAGAAGAAAAAACCTTACTTGTAGAGCCACCTGGAAAATTTGGCGCAGCACAATTAGAAGGTCATTTTTTATTCGGTAATTTTTTAGAATTATTTTCCGAAGACGGGCAAGGTTTTCATCGGCTTGTGATGAAACTAGCCGATAAGGCTGCCGAAAATGAACACGGCCGATGTATTTGTTATTTTGGGCCTGTAGAAGTTCTGTTTGTGACAAACCCCAAAGATTTGCAATTTTTGATCGGCAAAAAAACTATGGACGGCGGACACTTTGCTGATATGGTGGATAAAGATATTACGGGAATTTTTGAATTAGTGTTTGGTGAAAAAGCAATTTTTACAACGAGCATTCATACAAAAACTTTTCAAGAGGCCAGGGCAGAATTTGTCAATGTGCTCAAATCGCCTGCTGCGCTTCAAGGCTATTTACCAACCATGTGGAGCTTGATTAGTAAACGCGTTCAAGAAATTGAATCGAATAATGAGCCGGTGAAGTTATATCAAACACTCAACTTTATTGCGCTAGATGTTATTGCAGAGACACAATTAGGATTTAAAGAATTTGATGATGTGCTTAAAAAAGAATTGGCAAATAAGATTAGTGAAGTGATGCTCGAAGTGACAAGACCTACAACACTCTTAAAATCAGGCATCCCTTTTGCAACTCGATGTCCACTGAATAGTTGTTTATTCAGTCGCTTAACTACCTTGCTTAACGAGGCGCATGCGCTTATTGAAAAATTAATTAAAGACAATGAAAAAAATATTTTAGCAACGGATAATTTCATTAGTCGGCTCATTATGAAAAATCATTTACCTACGGATAGTATTACCGTGACAAAAGATATGATTGATTTAGTTTCTCAAGTGTTAGTCGCAGGCCACGAGACCACAACTAAATTAATGTTTTTCGCGATGTTGATATTAGCCAATGATAAAATTCACTTGGAAAAAATTCGCGCCGAAATATCTGCATTTGATGAAAAACCCGATCGAGAAGCATTTAGCAAAATGCATTATTTGCAAGCCTTCATGCTGGAAGTGTTACGACTTTATCCGCCTATTGTGCATATGCTTTTTCAAGTGAAAAATGCAATTTCCTTTGGAAAGGATACCTTGCAACCAGGCGCAATCATAATTGTTTCACCTTTTGTAACACAACAGTTAGATCACGTGTATCTCAATGCCGAGCAATTTGATCCAACACGATTTTTAGATGAAGAAGGCCATTTGCTACCAAACATTGTCGATCCTGATAATTTTGCTTTTAATACTTTTGGGTTTCATATGAAAAAGCAATGTCCTGGAAACCTATTTGCACGGCTAGAAGCAGCTGCATTGATCTATTACTTTGTGAAGCATTTTCATTTTACAGCGAGTCATACAGTTGATCCGAAAACATCTTATACGCAAGTGGCCGCAATGAAATTAAAGGAAGAATTAGAGTTTGATGCTACCATGACGTTTACAAAATTAACCCTTGATGAAGAAAAACGAGAGAGTGCCACATGTCGAAGTCGTTCCAATTAAAATCTAAGTTTTCGCCTGCAGGCGATCAACCCGAAGCTATTCAAAAACTCATTGAGGGCGTGCGTCAAGGATTGAGCCATCAAACATTGCTGGGCGTGACTGGCTCTGGAAAAACATTCACTGTTGCAAACGTGATTCAAGCAGAACAGCGCCCAGCCATTATTTTAGCGCCTAACAAAACACTCGCAGCGCAATTGTACGG
This sequence comes from Gammaproteobacteria bacterium, assembly GCA_033762075.1. Taxonomy (GTDB): domain Bacteria; phylum Pseudomonadota; class Gammaproteobacteria; order DSM-16500; family DSM-16500; genus VFKI01. The sequence continues at coordinate 21,666 of JANRLY010000031.1, read as the reverse complement.
TGAGATGCAAGCTTTTTTTCCTGACAATGCTGTTGAGTATTTTGTGTCTTACTATGATTATTATCAACCCGAAGCCTATGTACCATCCTCTGATACGTACATTGCAAAAGATGCTTCGATCAATGATCACATTGAGCAAATGCGTTTGTCGGCGACAAAAGCATTACTCGAACGGCGTGATGCCATTATCGTTGCAACAGTTTCAGCCATTTATGGTTTGGGTGATCCGCGAATGTATCTCAGTATGGTGATGCATTTGGATCGTGGCGATCGCATTGATCAGCGTGAAATTTTACGTAAACTGGCGGAATTACAATACAAGCGAAATGATATCGATTTGGCGCGCGCAACGTATCGCGTGCGTGGTGAAATTATTGATGTGTATCCCGCTGAATCAGAACGCGAAGCGATTCGCATCGAATTATTTGATGACACCATCGAGAATCTTTCTTACTTTGATCCACTCACAGGTGAAATTTCTCGGCGTGTGCCACGTTTAACGATTTATCCTAAATCACATTACGTAACATCGCGCACACGGATTACTGAGTCCATGAATGAAATTCGCGCAGAATTGTCTGAGCGATTAAATCAATTGCGTGAATTAAATAAATTAGTTGAAGCGCAACGTTTAGAGCAGCGCACGTTGTACGATCTCGAATTGATGAATGAGTTGGGATATTGTCCTGGAATTGAAAATTACTCACGTTATCTTTCTGGTCGCGCTGCTGGCGAGCCGCCACCCACGTTATTCGATTATTTGCCGAGTGATGCACTATTGTTTATCGATGAATCGCATGTCACGGTTCCACAATTACGTGGAATGTATCGTGGCGATCGTTCGCGCAAAGAAACATTAGTCGAATATGGTTTTCGATTACCAAGTGCATTAGATAATCGCCCCTTACGTTTCGATGAATTTGAAGCGCGCGAACCACAAACCATTTTTGTGTCAGCAACACCTGGTCCTTACGAATATGAACATGCCAGTCAAATCGTTGAGCAGCTTGTTCGTCCCACTGGATTGGTGGATCCTAAAGTAGAAGTGCGACCTGCGCTCGGGCAAGTCGATGATCTCATGTCTGAAATTAACAAATGTAAAGTGTTAGACGAGCGCGTTTTAGTGACCACGCTAACGAAACGCATGGCAGAAGATTTAACTGAATATCTCGAAGAACATCATATACGCGTACGGTATTTACATTCTGACGTTGAAACAGTTGAGCGCGTCGAAATTATTCGCGATTTACGTTTGGGTGTGTTTGATGTTTTAGTTGGGATCAATTTATTGCGCGAAGGGTTGGATATGCCTGAAGTTGCATTGGTTGCAATTTTAGATGCAGACAAAGAAGGTTTTTTACGTTCTGAAACTTCATTGATTCAAACAATCGGCCGTGTTGCACGACATTTTAACGGGCGTGCGATTTTGTATGCCGATCGCATCACAAATTCCATGGAGCGAGCGATGGGTGAAACATCACGTCGTCGTGAAAAACAACAACGTTATAACGAAGAGCATGGTATTACACCGCACAGTGTTTTGAGTGCAGTGAAAGACATTATGGAAGGTGCTTATGGTGCAGATACCGTGCGCGGAAAATTGTATAGCAATAATCGATCACTTAATAAAGTAGATGCAAAGCTCATTGCAAAAATTGAGAGCTTGCCTCTTGAAAAACGCGCTTCGCAAATTGGTGCGCTCGAAAAGAAAATGTATCAGCACGCCCACAATTTAGAGTTTGAAGAAGCCGCGCATTTGCGTGATGTGATTGAGACATTGAGGAAGGATAGTCTGGAGCTGTAGGGGCGACCGCCGGTCGTCCCTACAAAAATAAGAAGAAATTGAACATGAAAACTCCTTGATTCCGCGCATTACCGATGTTATCTTTCCTCCTCATTTTTCAGGCACGTAGCTCAGTGGTAGAGCATCACCTTGACATGGTGGTGGTCGTTGGTTCGATCCCAATCGTGCCTACCAAATTCTTAGCTCATAGATGAGTTGATACCCATGCCAGTCATTACATTGCCTGACGGTAGTCAGAAAGTATTCGATCATTCTGTAACAGTAGCTGCTGTTGCAAAAAATATTGGCGCAGGTTTAGCGAAAGCTGCATTAGCAGGGCGAGTGGATGACAGATTAGTCGATCTTTCTGTCTTGCTCGAACAAGATGCGCGTCTTTCGATTGTCACCGAGAAAGATCCTCAAGCGCTCGAGATTATTCGTCACTCCACTGCGCATTTATTAGCTCATGCGGTCAAACAATTATTTCCCACCGCGCAAGTCACCATTGGCCCGGTCATTGAAGATGGTTTTTATTATGATTTTGCTTTTGAACGTGCATTCACGCCAGATGATTTAGCGCGCATCGAAGAGCGCATGCATGTGTTAGCAGAGCAAGATATTCCTGTTTCGCGCTCAGTGATTTCACGGGATGATGCTATCTTATTTTTTCGCAAACAGGGCGAAGAATATAAAGCAAAAATTATCGAAGATATTCCTGCAAATGAAATATTAACCATTTATCAACAAGGCGATTTCACTGATCTTTGCCGGGGTCCACACGTTCCTTCGACGGGTAAATTAAAAGCATTCAAATTAACACGTGTTGCAGGTGCTTATTGGCGTGGCGATTCTAAAAATGAAATGCTTCAACGCATTTATGGCACTGCATGGCTCGACAAAAAATCACTCGATGCGTATTTAACTCGCATTGAGGAAGCGGAAAAACGTGATCATCGTAAAATTGGTAAAGCGCTTGATTTATTTCATTTCCAAGAAGAAGCGCCCGGCATGGTGTTTTGGCATGCGGAAGGATGGTCTATTTACAAAACGATTCGCGATTACATTAGCCAGCGTTTACTTCAAAATGGCTACGAAGAAGTGGTCACGCCACAATTAGTTGATGTTGAACTTTGGAAGAAATCCGGCCATTGGGAAATGTTCAAGAAAGATATGTTTACGGTCGAATCTGAAAACCGTTTATTTGCAATCAAGCCGATGAATTGCCCTTGTCACGTGCAAATTTTTCGAGACACCTTACATAGCTATCGTGATTTGCCGGTTAGGCTCGCAGAATTTGGTTGCGTACATCGTAATGAATTATCCGGTGCCATGCACGGTCTTATGCGTGTTCGACAAATGACACAAGATGACGCGCATATCTTTTGTATGGAAAGCCAGTTACAAGATGAAGCGACTCGTTTCATGCATTTAGTCATCGATGTTTGTCGTGATTTTGGATTTAACGAAATCACTGTCAGACTTGCCACACGCCCTGAGAAGCGTCTGGGTGATGATAAGTTATGGGATCATGCCGAGGATGCGTTATCTGAAGCCTTAAAAGCGGCTGGTTTACCGTTTGATATATTACCCGGGGAAGGCGCATTTTATGGGCCAAAAGTTGAATTTCACCTCAAGGACTCTATTGGGCGCATGTGGCAATGCGGTACCATCCAGCTTGACTACAGTATGCCTGAACGATTAGGCGCGTATTATATTGCCGAAGATAGCAGTAAAAAGACCCCTGTGATGTTACATCGAGCTATTTTGGGGTCATTTGAGCGATTCATTGGTATCCTTATTGAGCACCATGCCGGCAAGTTTCCGACTTGGTTGGCTCCAACTCAAGCCGTTGTGATGAATATTACCGACCGATCGACCCCATTTGTTGAAGAAATAGTGACTTTTTTGAAAGAAAATGGCATTAGAGTGAAATCGGACTTGAGAAATGAGAAGATCGGCTATAAAATCCGCGAGCACACTTTACGCAATGTGCCATGGCTTCTGGTCGTTGGTGACCGAGAAGTCGAGAACCGGACTGTCTCTGTCAGGACTTTACAAGGGGTTGACCTCGGAAGTATGTCGCTTCCGCTGCTCTTAGAGAAGCTAAAAGCTGAGATTGGGCGGCGAGGTAAAACCGAACTAGGAGGAAACACGAATTAGCGCTGAAAAAAAACCTCGTACTAATGAGGAAATCCGAGCTCCAGAAGTGCGTTTGATTGATGCTCAGGGAAATCAAGTGGGTGTTGTTTCATCACGTGAAGCACGCAGAATGAGTGAAGAGAGTGGTTTAGATCTCGTCGAAATTTCTCCTGACGCGCAACCACCTGTTTGCCGAATTATGGATTTCGGTAAATTTGCTTACCAGCAGAGCAAACGCAAAGCCGCTGCAAAGAAAAAACAAAAACAGATTCACTTAAAAGAAGTCAAATTACGGCCTGCCACTGAGGAAGCGGATTACCAAGTTAAATTGCGCAGTATGATTCGTTTCTTAGAGCAGGGTGACAAAGTTAAGATTACCGTCAGATTTCGTGGTCGCGAAATGGCGCATGCTGAGTTAGGGATGACATTGATGAATCGCATTGCTGAAGATCTTACGGAGCATGGTGCCGTTGAGCAGCGTCCTAAATTAGAAGGGCGTCAAATGGTTATGGTGGTAGGCCCTAAAAAAGCCTAACGCTTTTATTGAGAGGAATAGTTATGCCAAAGTTAAAAACAAATCGCGGAGCGGCTAAGCGTTTTCGTGCAACAGCGAGCGGTTACAAGTGTCGTCGCACAAATCGTAGCCATAATCTCGGCAAAAAAACCACGAAGCGTAAGCGTCATTTACGCGGTGTCGATCATGTCGATGCATCAGATGTATTGTCTGTTGCGCGTATGTTGAATCATCAATAATGCATGATTCATTTGAGTGAAATGAATTGAATAAATTTAAGTAGAGAGAGCTGTTATGCCAAGAGTTAAAAGAGGTACCACCGCCCGCGCTAGACATAAAAAAGTCTTAGCAAAGGCGAAAGGTTATTATGGTGCACGTAGTCGTGTGTTCCGTGTTGCAAAACAAGCAGTCACACGTGCGGCGCAATATGCTTATCGTGATCGTCGTCAGAGAAAACGCGATTTCAGATCCCTATGGATTATCCGTATCAATGCAGCAGCACGTGAACACGGCATGTCTTATAGCGTCTTTATGAATTGCTTGAAAAAACTTTCCGTGTCGATCGACCGTAAAGTCTTAGCTGATATCGCGGTGCATGATCGCGCAGCTTTTGCTGTGATTGCTGAACAAGCAAAGAGCGCATTGCAGTAGTAGTTTTGTTTAGTTTGTCATCCCGCGCCTGCTTTTAGCGCGGGACCTAGTGTCTTAAAGTCGCTGGGTTCCGCGCTAGAAACTGCGCGGAATGACAAGAAAAAAATGCGCGGGACGACAGTGGCACAGATAAACAAGGTAGCTAATGGTGCGTCAAAGAAGGAGGGGTGTAAACCATGAATAACCTCGACGTCATTCTCAAACAAGCCACGGATGAAATCGCCAAAGCTATTGACCTCAAAACATTAGAAGATTGTCGCGTCAACTGGCTCGGAAAAAAAAGCCGTATCACCGCAGAACTCAAATCACTTGGTCAATTACCTGCAGAAGAACGTCCATTGGTTGGCGAAAAAATTAACGCCATTAAGCAAACTATTCAAGCACTCATCGAATCACGATTCACTGATCTCAACGCGCAAAATATTGCAGATCAGCTTGCATCTGAATCTGTCGATTTAACTTTACCAGGACGTCGGCAATCCGCTGGTAGTTTGCACCCGGTAACTCTTACACGTGAACGCATCGCATCTATTTTTTCGCGCATGGGTTTTTCGATGATGCAGGGTCCTGAAATCGAAGATGATTTCCATAATTTTGCTGCCTTAAATATTCCTGCTTTTCATCCTGCGCGAGCCATGCAAGATACTTTTTATTTTGCGAATGGTTCGCTGTTGCGTACACATATGTCACCTGTGCAGGTGCGTGTAATGAAAAATACACAGCCGCCTTTGCGCATTATTGCCATGGGGAGAGTGTATCGCCGTGATTTTGATTTGACGCATACACCGATGTTTCATCAAATCGAAGGATTGATGATTGATGAAAATATCACCTTTGCCAATTTAAAAGGCATTTTAACGCAATTTTTACATGCTTTTTTTGGGCGTGAAATTCCCATTCGTTTTCGTGCATCTTATTTTCCTTTCACTGAGCCTTCTGCTGAAGTGGATATTGCTTGCCAAGCTTGCCAAGGAAAAGGTTGTCGCATTTGTAAAAATACAGGTTGGCTTGAAGTGTTAGGTTGTGGGATGGTGCATCCAGAAGTTTTTCGTCATTTGAATATTGATAGTGAAAAATATACCGGCTGGGCATTTGGCGCTGGCTTAGATCGTTTGACGATGTTGCGTTATGGCATTTCTGATTTGCGCGCCTTATTCGAAAATGATTTACGTTTATTACAACAATTCGAAGGGACGATGTCATGAAGATCAGTGAATTATGGTTGCGTGAATGGATTGATTCTTCTCTGACGCGTGACGTATTTTGTGAGCGCATGACGATGGCAGGGCTTGAAATCGAAAGCATTTCACCTGTTGCGGGTGAGTTCAGTGATGTTGTTGTAGCGCACGTTGAAAAAGTTGAGCCCCATCCAGAAGCAGATCGCTTACAAATTTGTACGGTTGATAGTGGTGATGGTTCGCCAGTGATGGTTGTGTGCGGCGCTAAAAATGTTTTTGCTGGGATGAAAGCAGCACTTGCGAAAGAAGGCGCTGTTTTACCCGGTGGTTTAAAAATTCGTCGGACAAAATTACGCGGCGTTGCATCGCATGGGATGTTATGTTCGCCAGTTGAATTAGGATTAAGTGAAGAGAGCGCTGGATTATTAGTATTACCTGCGGATGCGCCTATCGGTCAATCTGTTAAAGAATATTTACAATTAAATGATCATATCATCGAAATTTCTGTGACACCCAATCGTGGAGATTGTTTAAGTGTTTTAGGCATTGCGCACGAAATTGCAGCACTGACCAATACAACTGTTCGATCACCTACATTCAATAAAATGCCTGACACTTCTCAGGATACTTTTTCTGTGACAGTGCAAGCAGTAGAGCAATGTCCGCATTATGTGGGTCGCGTCATTCGTCAAATCAATGCTTCTGCAATAACACCGTTGTGGCTGCAAGAGCGTTTACGTCGTAGCGGTATGCGTTGTATTCATCCAGTTGTCGATGTAATGAATTATGTTATGCTCGAATTAGGTCAACCGATGCATGCCTTCGATTTGGCAACATTATCAGGCGGTATCACTGTGCGTCTTGCGAATGCTGGTGAGCAAATAGCGTTATTAGATGAGCGTACTGTCACTTTGCAATCAGAAACTTTAGTCATTGCAGATCAAAAAGGACCTCAAGCAATTGCAGGTGTGATGGGTGGATCATTGTCTGGTGTGTCAACAAGCACGCAAGATATCTTTTTAGAAAGTGCTTTTTTTCAACCAATCACAATCGCGCGAGCGGTGAGAGAATATCAAGCGGCATCTGAATCTTCGCATCGTTTTGAACGTGGCGTTGATCCTGCATTGCAAATTAAAGCGATTGAGCGCGCGACCGAATTAGTATTAGCTATTGCAGGCGGAAATGCAGGTCCAATGGTTGCTGTTCAGCAAGAGAATTATATACCTACTCAAAAAACGATTACATTGCGTCGTGATCGCATTCAAAAAATCATAGGAACTTCAGTAGCAGATGCTGACACCCAGCGTATTTTGTCAAATCTGGGTTTTCAATTAAAAAATATTTCGAATGGTTGGGAAGTGATTGTTCCGCCGCGTCGTTTTGATGTGAAAGCTGAAATTGATTTAATCGAAGAAATTATTCGTATTTACGGTTACGAAAAAGTACCGTTAACCAAGAGTGTTGTTGAGCTGCACTCCCATACATTAGCAGCGGAAGCGCAATCAACAAATGCTTTTACAAAAATTTTGATCGATCAAGGATATCATGAAGTAGTTACATATAGTTTTATCGATGAAAAACTTCAACGTCACTTTAATCCCAACCAACAGCCTATTCCATTGGTGAATCCTATCAGTTCAGAAATGAGCGTGATGCGCACTTCGATTTGGCCGGGTTTACTTAACGTGTTGCAATATAATCTCAATCGGCAACAATCTCGTGTGCGTATTTTTGAAGTGGGAACTTGCTTTGTTGGAAGTGAGGAAACCCAAGTGCTCAGCGCCTTGGTCTCAGGGGGGTTGTTCCCTTTGCAGTGGGGTATGAAAGACCGTGTCGTCGATTTTTTTGATGTCAAAGGGGATATCGAAAATCTTTTTACCTTGACGGGTTATTCCGGTGCTTTAACTTATCAAGCCAGTAAGCATCCGGCCTTGCATCCGGGCCAATCGGCAGATATCTATCATGGGGACCAATATCTTGGTGTTTTTGGCCTATTACATCCTTCTTTGGCCAAGACCTTCGATATGGATGGTAAAGTCTATCTGTTTGAGTTGCCCTTGAAGTCGTTACAATTTACAAATATTCCGCAATTTAGAGAGATTTCTAAGTTTCCTGCCATTCGAAGAGATATCGCAATTCTGTTAGAGGATACTGTACCTGCTAAACACATTCAGGATACAATTTCTAAAGTTGCTGGGCCGCTTTTGCAATCTGTGACCGTCTTTGATGTGTATCAGGGTAAAGGCATCCCGTCTGGTAAAAAGAGCATGGCTTTTGCATTGGTGTTACAGCATGCTTCTCAGACTTTAACGGATGAAACAGTCGCCGACTTAATGCAACGAGTGATCACAGCTTTACAGGATTCATATGCTGCAGAACTAAGGAGCTCCACATGACATTGACGAAAGCGGAAATCGCAGAGCATCTCTTGAGTGTCGCTGAACTCTCTCGCAAAGAAGCGAAAGAAATCACCGAATTATTTTATACGCTGATTGCTAGAGCACTCAAAAAAGCAGAGCAAGTTAAAATTTCAGGATTTGGTAATTTTGAATTACACGATAAAAGCGAGCGTCCGGGCCGTAATCCCAAGACTGGCGAAGCTATTCCTGTTAAAGCACGTCGTGTCGTGACATTCCATAGTGGTCAAAAATTACGTGCGCGTGTCGAAAGCTTTGCAGGGAAAGCTGCAGAAGTCACAGAAACCGAAGCACAAAATTAATGTAAGAAAAAGATTGCAGTTGTTCGTAGAATTCTGCAGAATCTGCAACGTTCAAGATAGGTATAACGAATTGTAAGTGCTCACGAGCCTTGCTGTCATTGCGAGGCTACGGAGTACTTAGTCATGGCAATCCAGTTTTTCAAACTAGATTGCCACGACTAAATGCTTCGCGGTCTCGCAGTGACGAAACTTGTGAATACCGCGGAGGTCTATAAGAATTTCGGGGCGTGGCGCAGCCTGGTAGCGCACTTGCATGGGGCGCAAGGGGTCGCCGGTTCAAATCCGGCCGTCCCGATTAAAAAAGCTAATGATAAGCAGGGAATAGAGCATCGTGGAAAAGATCTGGCTTCAAAATTATCCTCCTAAAATACCTTATAACATCGACGAGCTTCCTTCTTTTAATTCCATTCCTGAAATGTTTGAGCATACTTGTGAAGAATTTTCTTCATTGCCTGCATTTTATAGCATGGGTGTGACACTTAGTTTCCAACAACTTGAAATCGAATCGCGTGCATTAGCTGCGTGGTTTCAAACAAAATTACATTTAAAAAAAGGCGATCGTATTGCCATTATGCTGCCTAATATATTGCAATATCCTGTTGCAATGTTTGCAGCATTGCGAGCAGGTTTGATTGTTGTCAATGTGAATCCACTTTATACAGCGTCAGAGTTGGTTCACCAAGTGAATGACTCTGGTGCAAAAACTATTATCGTATTGTCTAACTTTCTTCGAACGGTACAGCAAGCTTTACCGCAAACACCCATTAAGCATGTCATTGTGACAAATATTGGGGATCTTTTTCCTAAACCCAAAGCATTTGCGATACATTTTTATCTCAAATACATTGCACGCAAAATACCTTTCATTACAATTCCAGGCGCTCATGATTTTCGTGATGCTATATTGAAAGGTAAAACAAAAACATTAACACCCGTCAAAATAACATCTGAAGATATTGCTTTTTTGCAATACACCGGTGGCACGACAGGAGTTGCGAAGGGTGCGATGTTGTCTCACAAAAATATCGTTTCAAATGTTTTGCAAGCAGAGACTTGGTTTAGTCAACTATTAACACGCGGCAAAGAAATTATGATTACTGCTTTACCGCTTTATCATATTTTTTCTTTGCTCGCGAATTGTTTCTTTATTTCTAAAATAGGCGGCTTAAATGTTTTGATTGCTAACCCACGCGATATCAAGCGTATGGTTTCTGACATGTCAAAAATTAAATTCACTGTCATGACAGGCGTGAACACCCTTTTTAACGCGCTGGTTAAATTCCCTGATTTTGCAAAATTAGATTTTAGTTCTCTCAAGATGTGTTTGGGTGGTGGCATGGCCGTGCAGCGTGCTATTGCAGAACAATGGAGGCAAGTGACAGGTGTCACGTTAATTGAAGCGTATGGTTTAACAGAGGCTTCGCCTTGCGTAGCCTCTAATCCTGCTGATTTAAAAGCCTATAATGGGACAGTTGGGTTACCATTGCCTTCCACTGACGTCTGTGTTTTAGACGATGAAGGTCACGAAGTTCCTATTGGTGAAGTAGGCGAACTTGCTATCAAAGGTCCGCAAGTTATGATGGGCTATTGGAAAAATCCACTTGAGACAGCTAAAGTCTTTACGCCAGAGGGTTGGCTTTTGACTGGTGATATCGTTTCTATCGATGAAAAAGGCTATATTTCAATTCGTGAACGCAAGAAAGATATGATCATTGTGTCAGGCTTTAATGTCTATCCCAATGAAATCGAGGATGTGCTTGCGCGTTTGGCGGGTGTGCGTGAAGTTGCTGTAGTGGGTGTCCCTGACCGAAATTCAGGGGAGGCTGTCAAAGCCTTTATCGTGAAAGATCGCCCTGATTTAACAGCAGAAGAAGTAACAAGTTATTGTTATAACTACCTGACAGGCTACAAAATCCCAAAACAAATCGAATTCTGTGATGAGCTTCCTAAATCCAATGTCGGTAAAATCCTCCGTCGAGCATTGCGTGATTCAACCGTGAAAGTGGCGAGTTAACCCCTTTTGCGGTCTTCATGGAAATGCAAAAGAAAGTCTCCTCCACACCATGTTTTTTATGGTGGCGGAGGGAAAGGAAGGAGAGGAAAAAAATCTTAAAATTCCTATGTGTAGGTAATGTCTGCGTATGCTATAATTACGCCGCTTTCCGGCGTTTTATACCGACCCAGAGTGAGATCCTATGGATACCCGATTCGCAAAAACGATTCAAAAAGTTAGCCTTGAAAATGAGCTGAGGCAGTCTTATCTTGATTACGCTATGAGCGTGATCGTAGGCCGTGCTTTACCAGATGTCCGTGATGGGCTTAAACCTGTCCATCGCCGCGTACTATATGCTATGCATGAGCTAGGCAACGACTGGAATAAACCTCATAAAAAATCCGCCCGCGTGGTCGGTGATGTCATCGGTAAATACCATCCTCATGGGGATACCGCTGTTTATGACACTGTTGTTCGCATGGCGCAGCCTTTTTCATTGCGTTATATGTTGATTGATGGTCAGGGGAATTTCGGCTCGGTTGATGGCGATGAAGCGGCAGCCATGCGTTATACCGAAGTCCGTATGTCGCGTTTTGCGCATGCTTTGCTAGCTGATCTCGAAAAAGAAACCGTTGATTTTGTCCCTAATTACGACGAATCCGAAACATCTCCTACAGTTTTACCAACGCGTGTGCCTAATTTATTAGTCAATGGTTCTTCGGGTATTGCTGTCGGGATGGCGACTAATATTCCGCCGCATAATTTAACTGAAGTGATTTCTGCATGTATTGCGATGATCGAAAACCCTGAAATTAGCATTGAAGAAATCATGCGACATATTCCGGGCCCTGATTTTCCTACGGCTGGGATTATTCATGGCAGAGCAGGGATTCTTTCAGCCTATCGTACTGGGCGCGGGCGTATTTTTGTGCGTGGCCGTAGCAACACTGAAGTCGACGAAAAAACAGGCCGTGAAAAAATCATCATCACAGAATTGCCCTATCAAGTGAATAAAGCGCGCATGATTGAGCGCATTGCAGAATTAGTCAAAGATAAAAAAATCGAAGGCATTTCAGCGTTGCGTGATGAATCTGACAAACAAGGCATGCGTGTTGTCATTGAGCTTCGTCGTGGTGAAAATTCCGAAGTTGTTTTGAATAATCTTTTTGTCCACACCCAATTACAAAGCGTGTATGGCATTAATATGGTTGCCTTGCTCGATGGACAACCTAAAATTCTCAACATTCAACAAATGCTTGAGGCGTTTCTCCGTCATCGTCGCGAAGTTGTTACCCGTCGCACGATTTTCGAGCTTAAAAAAGCCCGCGAGCGCGCACATATCCTCGAAGGATTAGCGATCGCTTTAGCGAATATCGATGAGATGATTACGTTAATTAAAAAATCAAAAGATCTTGCCGAAGCAAAAATGAAATTAACGAGCCGCTCTTGGAATCCTGCCATGATGGGCGATTTACTCGAGCGGGCAGAAGCCGACAGCGAGCATGGTTTAACTGCCGAGGGTTATCGTTTATCGCCACAACAAGCACAATCCATCTTAGAAATGCGTTTGCATCGTTTAACGGGTCTCGAGCAAGATAAAATTCTCGGCGAATTCCATGAATTGCGTGCGCTTATTGTGAATCTCCAAGAAATTCTTGATAGTTCTGATCGCTTGATGTCAGTCATCAAAAATGAATTACTTGAAATGCGTGATCAATTTGGCGATGCGCGTCGTACTGAAATTATCGAAGATAGCGGTGATTTTTGTATGGAGGATTTACTTCCAAAAGAAGAAGTCGTTGTCACGTTATCACACGAAGGTTATGCAAAAATTCAACCTGTCGCTTTATATCAGGCACAACATCGAGGCGGTAAAGGTAAAACAGCCACTGTTGTTAAAGAGACTGATTTTATCGAGCAAATGCTAGTGGCTAATACTCACGATACCATTCTATGTTTTTCGAGTTTAGGAAAAGTGTATTGGTTGAAGGTGTATCAATTACCTCAAGCAGGTCGAAATGCGCGTGGCAAACCGGTTGTTAATTTACTTCCGCTTTCTCCCAATGAAAAAATCAGCGCCATTTTACCGATGCGCGAATATCGCGAAGATCATTATGTTTTCATGGCTACATCGTTAGGTATCGTTAAAAAAGTTCCATTAACTGGATTTTCACGTCCACGTAATAGCGGGATTATTGCACTTGAGCTGACTGAAAAAGATCGTTTAATTGGTGTAGATATCACGGATGGTAGCCAAGAAGTGATGTTATTCACCGATGCTGGCAAAGTCATTCGTTTTGCAGAAGAAGCCGTGCGTCCAATGGGCCGAACAGCGCGTGGTGTACGCGGAGTAAAACTCGAAGGCGATCAAAAACTCATTTCATTAGTCGTTGTCAAAGGTGATGGCCATATTTTAACAGCCACTGAAAAAGGCTACGGTAAATGCACTGAAGTCGCTGAATATCGTGCAACAGGGCGCGGTGGTAAGGGTGTGATTTCTATTCAAGTGAATGAACGTAACGGTAAAGTTGTTGGTGCCGTTCAAGTTAACCCTAACGATGAAATGATGTTGGTGAGTGATAAGGGCACATTAGTCCGTTCGCCCGTTTCTGAAGTGTCTGTTGTGGGTCGTAACACACAAGGCGTTCGTTTGATTAATCTTGTGAATGATGAATCACTTGTTGCTGTTGAGCGTATTGTGAATCTGGATGAAGCTTCTTCGAGTGACTCAGATGCTGCCCCTCCTGCTGGAGAGTTAAAAGAATGAGTATACCCGTCATTACGATCGACGGTGCCAGTGGGACAGGAAAGGGTGTCGTCACGCGTCTTGTCGCAAAGCGTTTAGGCTGGAATTTTCTCGATAGCGGTGTTTTATACCGGGTTCTTGCCTTGGCGGCAGAGAACCACAGTATCACAGTGGATAATGAACCTGCATTGCGTGTCCTAGCAGAGCGCTTAGACGTTCAATTCATCTCACACGAACCCTGGGATTTGCCGCGTATCTTGCTTGAAGGGCAAGACGTCACAGATCTTATTCGCACCGAAAAAATGGGTAATATGGCATCACAAGTTGGGGCCTTACCTGCAGTTCGTAGTGCATTGCTTGATCGCCAACGTGCTTTTCGCGAGCCACCAGGGCTTGTGACTGACGGCCGAGACATGGGAACGGTGATTTTCCCCGACGCAGGCGTCAAGATTTTTTTGACGGCGAGCATTGAGGAACGTGCCCGCCGGCGCTACCACCAGTTGAAGGATCAGGGCATTGATGTTAATCTCTCGACCCTTGCGGAAGAGCTTTCTCTTCGGGATCAGCGTGATCAAGAGCGATCCGTTGCCCCATTGAGACAGGCACCTGACGCCATAAGGATTGACACTGACCCCTTAACCATAGAGGCAGTTGTCGAGCGTGTGTTATCAGAAGCACGCAAAGTTTATCCTGAGTCTGCTTTTTCAGGGTAAAAACCGTAGAGATTTTTCTTATGTTTAATCTCCCGGAAAGGTGCAACTTGGATAGTGATATGTCCAGGTTGTTTTTATTCATTTAACTTTAGTATTTTATGCGATCGAAAGATCCAGGAACCCGTATGACCAGTATGTCAGAAAATTTTGCGCAATTATTTGAAGAAAGTCTTAACGAAATACCTATGGTGCCCGGCGCCATTATTAGTGGAACAGTTGTCCGTGTGACATCAGACCATGTTGTTGTCAGTGCAGGATTAAAATCCGAATCTATTATTCCCATCGAACAATTCAAAAATGACAGAGGCGAAGTTGAAGTTTCTGCCGGTGATGAAATTAAAGTTGCGCTTGAAACAGTCGAAGATGGGTTTGGTGCAACACGTCTTTCACGTGAACGCGCAAAACGTTTAGAAGCTTGGATCGATCTCGAACGCGCCTTCGAAAAGAAGGAAACCGTACGCGGCGTTATTCAAGGTCGAGTTAAAGGTGGGTTCACTGTCGAAATCAATCGCATTCGCGCATTCTTACCGGGTTCATTAGTTGATGTGAAACCTGTGCGTGATCCAGATGCCCTCGAAGGCAAAGAATTAGATTTCAAAGTTATTAAAATTGATGCAAAACGTAACAACATTGTTGTATCACGTCGTTCTGCGATGGAAGCTGAAAACAGTGTTGAGCGTGAAGCATTGCTCGAAAAATTACACGAAGGGGATGAAGTCAAAGGCGTTGTTAAAAATCTCACCGATTACGGCGCATTCATTGATCTGGGTGGCATTGATGGTTTACTCCATATCACTGACATGTCATGGAAACGCATCAGACATCCGAGCGAAATTCTCACCATTGGTGATGAAATTAAAGTCCGCATTCTGAAATTTGATCGCGACACAGCGCGTGTTTCTTTAGGCTTAAAACAATTAGGCGAAGATCCATGGAGCGATA
Organism: Gammaproteobacteria bacterium; assembly: GCA_033762075.1. Classification (GTDB taxonomy): domain Bacteria; phylum Pseudomonadota; class Gammaproteobacteria; order DSM-16500; family DSM-16500; genus VFKI01. The sequence goes on along the minus strand of JANRLY010000031.1, from coordinate 6,288 downwards.
TCGGTACACGTTATCCAGTGGGTAAACGTTTATCTGGTCGCGTCACCAATATCACAGATTACGGCTGTTTCGTTGAAGTCGAAGAAGGCATCGAAGGCTTAGTACACGTCTCTGAAATGGATTGGACAAATAAAAATGTTAACCCCAATAAGGTGGTGCATTTAGGCCAAGAAGTTGAAGTCATTGTGTTGGATGTTGATAGCGAACGTCGTCGTATTTCACTGGGCTTAAAACAATGTTCACCGAATCCTTGGGAAGAATTTGCTACGAATCACAAAAAAGGTGATCACATCAGCGGCAAAATTAAATCCATCACTGACTTTGGTGTTTTCATTGGGTTAGATGGCGGGATTGATGGTTTGATTCATTTATCTGATATTTCTTGGAATGAAACTGAAGCAGAAGAAATGATTCGTAAGTTCCAGAAAGGTGATGAATTGCAAACGACAATTCTTGCAATCGATGCTGAGCGTGAACGTATTTCATTGGGCTTAAAGCAACTTGCTCAAGATCCAGTCGCGAATTACCTGGATGAAAATAAAAAGGGTTCACTGGTTCCTGCAAAAGTGGCTGAACTAGACGAGCAATCTGCAACACTCGAATTAGCTTCTGGTGTGACAGGTGTTCTGCGTCTTGCTGAATTAGATGTTGAGAATGTCGAAGATATGCGTGCTCACTTAAAAGTGGGCGACGAACTCGAAGTTCGCATTGCGGGTACAGATCGTAAAACACATACGATTTCTTTATCTCTCAAAGCGAAAGAAACAGCAACACGTAAACCTAAAGCGGCCGCTAAGAAAAAATCCGCTGACGTTGCGCCACTCAAAACAACTTTGGGTGACTTAATGAAAGCGAAAATGGAAGGGGAGAATGGAAGTAAAGACTAATTTTTCCTAACTTCTAAAAAATCCTTTTGAACGCCAGCATCTGCTGGCGTTTTTTTTTAGAAAAAATATATTTTTATAGCACCTACTTGTATTTTAAGTTCGTAAATCTATACTCAGTCTCAGAAGCTATAATGTTTCACTGACTTAAAAAAGGACGAAGTATGAGAGAACGGTTTTTTACGCAAGCGCCGCATGGCGGCCATCATGGTGGTGGCGGGTTTGGTAGAGGGCTTCACCATCATATGGCGGCGCCAGCAATGCATCATCATGTGGCGGCGCCAGTCCATCATCACCCTCCACCAGCTGTGCATCACAATCCACCGCCGATGCATCATCACAATCCACCGCCAGCACCTATACATCATCAACCACCGCCTCCCATTAATCAAAATCCACCGATTATGAATCCAGGGCCTGGACCTATGGGGCCGCCGATGATGGTGCCACCGATGATGGGCCAACAAATGATGGGGCGACCGCCTATGGGTATGATGATTGCTCCAATGTATATGGGAATGAGAAACCCATCACCTAATAATCATTACGTGCAAAATAATCATTATTACCTTTCCTCAGAAGAGCGAAACAAATTAGAAAGAGAAGAAAAAATTCAGCAAGGAAAAGATGCGCGCTCAATCGGTGATTACATTAAAGCATTACAACTTTTTTCGGAATGCAATTATATACCCGATGATCGAGATAATTTTGAAGGAGAGGTTTTTAATGTATTGGTAGAGAAAACTTCAGAAAATAAAATTAAATTACAATCGTATAGTAATGCGCCTCTTGAAGAAAAATATGCTGATCAAGATCCGACACCTTTATTAAATGAACTGATCCTAATAAAAAATACTTTTGAATCATTAGGCAATCATTATTTACTAGCTTGTCAGTATTTCAAAATCATAAATAATGTTCCAGCGCCTATCGAATCTGATATACGTGACATCGATACAAATACAACTTATTTGACTCAAATAATATCGTCTTTACAATGTCGCTTAAAAATATTTAATGCTTTAAGTGCGTTGGATAAAGTGCGCAAAGAAATACGTAATGAGTTGGAGCAAAATACACCTGAAAATGACAGACATTTAGCAGAAAACTTTAATAGAGCCGCGCAAAGTTGCAAAGAGTTATTTAATTCAGGATATCAACCTGACCATTTCAAAAAACTTGCTGGTAATTATGATGCTTTGTCTCAGCGTTACGAACAATTTCATGCGCAATTGATGAGGTGGAATACACCAATTGATCTTTTGAAACAAGCATTAAAAAATTTAAGAGGTCATAATGCACTCTTTATGAATTCAACTTATCAGATGCTTATAAATTATGTCTCGATAGGTGGTTTTTTTAGAAAGCAAAATTTTCGAAATGACTTTATCAAGTTAACACCCAATGGCATGAATACATTTCAAAGGGCTATTCAAGATTGGTTGGGTGCGCAAATTGTCAGAGCCAACAAAATGTATCATCCAACAATATGGTGTTCTGCTCAGGAACATTATCAATTACGAGAACCTTTTCAACAGATGAATTTCTCTGATGCGTTACAAAAATGTGAAATGGAACCAGACATAGATATTGAAACGATGGTGAATGGAGAGGAGAGTCAAATCGCGCAAAATGCATTTCTGCCTTTGCCAGATTATTTAAATCCACCACCTGCTTATAGCCCTTTTCAACCTTAGGGTAATGGTTCACAAAGAAGCAAACTTTCCTTTTTAAAAAAGGAAGATCCCCGTAAACTTCCCCCTTTGAAAAAGGGGGATTGAGGGGGATTTATCAAAAAACAATTTTATAAAAATCCCTCCTACCTCCCTTTTTCAAAGGGAGAAAAAAACATTAGCTTGCTTTCTATGGAGGGTGAGGGAGAAATAAAATTGACTATAATTTAATAAACCGCTGAATATCAATTTCTAACTCTTTAGCAATGTGTCGTGCGGTTTCCATGTCTAGTGAATGGCCGTCGAGTAAAGCCCAGGCTTGTTGGCGCGTGATGTTTGTCATTTTGACAAGTGCTGCGGAGCGTTCTTTCTTATCGTGCGGGACGCCAAGCTCATCTAAACTTTTAATAACTGCATTTGAAAAAGCTTTTGCATCCTGCAACATCGTCACTGCTCCTTGTGATGTTTAAGTGAACAATCGGAGTTTACCCAGCATAAGGTGCAGTTTCAAGAGCTCTTTTGAGTTGCTGCTTGTAAAGTATTTTTTAGGAGCATAGCGATGGTCATTGGACCAACGCCACCCGGGACTGGTGTGATCCATGCGGCGCGCTCGGATGCCTTAGTAAACTCTACGTCGCCAGTTAATGTGCCGTTGGGTAAACGATTCATGCCGACATCGATCACTGTGCTGTCTGGTTTAATCCATTCGCCTTGAATGATGCCAGGTTTACCGACGGCAGAGACTAAAATATCCGCTTCAGAAACATAAACGGATAAGTCTTGAGTAAATCGATGGCACACTGTAATCGTGCAACCTGCGAGTAATAATTCGAGTGCCATGGGGCGGCCCACGATATTGGAGGCACCGACAATCACGGCATGCCGATTTTTGTATTTATCACCTGTCACTTTTAATAACTCCATGATGCCATATGGGGTACATGGACGCAGTGCAGGGCGCCGTTGTGCTAATCGACCTAAGTTATAAGGATGAAACCCATCTATATCTTTTTGCGGTGAAATGGCTTCAAGAATTTGATCCGCATTGATGTGTGGAGGCAGGGGGAGTTGTAATAATATGCCGTCAACAGCTTCATCTTGATTGAGGGTATGAATGAGATCGAGAAGCATTTTTTCGCTGACGTGATCGGGGAGTGTATGTTTCAATGAATGCATGCCTACTTCCTCGCATGCGTTATGCTTATTACGCACATAAATGGCTGAGGCAGGGTCGTCGCCCACTAAAATGACAGCAATGCATGGCGCGCGAAACCCGTGCGATAATCGCGCTTTAATGTCAGCGGCTACTTCAGCGCGAAGAGTTGCGGCAAGTGATCGACCATCGAGTATTTGTGCTGGCATAATGCATAGAACTCCTCGTGAGAACAGTGCGAATTGTACGGAAATTTTATCGGTATAGGAAGGTATACCTTTCGCAGATGCGATGCTATAAATCCTAGAATTCATGTATGAAGCGTGAGGTATAAGTTGATGCTAAATATGGTTTGGTTTAGGCGTGACTTACGCATTGAAGACAATCCTGCTTTGTCTGCAGCGTGCCAACGTGCAACAGCCGGAGTGATAGCTTTATTTATCATGACGCCCGAGACGTGGCTTGAGCATGGTATGGCGCCTATTCAGACTGCATTCTTATTAGAAAATTTACGCACTTTATCGACGGCATTAAAAAAGAAAAATATTCCGTTACTGATTCGTGAAGTGCCTGCTTTTAAAAATATTCCAGCGTTATTAGAAAATTTGATTCAATCATTTAAGGTTGAAGGCATTTTTTGTAATCGACAATATGAATGGGATGAAAGACAACGTGATTTGGCTGTGAAACAAAAATTAAAAAAATTAGACTGTCGTTATTATGAGTTTGATGATCAAGTAATTATTCCGCCTGATAAAATTTTAAATCAACAAGGCGAACCTTTTAAAGTTTTCACGCCGTACAAAAGAAAATGGTTGTCTCTTGCTGAGACACTATATTCAATACCATTATCATCTCCGAAACAACAAATGAAATTCTCGATTGAGAGTGATGTGATCCCTGAGGCGTCGAAGAATTTTCTGTTACCAACAGCGGGTGAGAGAGCGGCTGAAAAAAGATTGATAACATTTTGTCAAAAATCGATTTCACATTATCATATATCACGTGATTTTCCAGCAAAAAATGCAACGAGTCATTTATCTGCTGATTTGGCATTAGGTATTTTATCTCCAAGGCAATGTCTTTCGCGCGTCATGTTTGAAGAGAAAATTGTTACATTCAATGATTTTTTTAATAAAACCGGCGCAGCAGTTTGGGTCTCTGAATTAATTTGGCGTGAATTTTATAAAATGATTTTATTTCAATTCCCGCGCGTCTCTCGATCTAAAGCTTTTCAATTAAAAACAGATAAAATCCCTTGGCGGCATGATGAAAAATCTTTTAAAAAATGGTGCGAAGGCATGACGGGATTTCCTCTTGTTGATGCGGCCATGCGTCAATTAAATGAAACAGGATGGATGCATAATCGTTTACGTATGCTAACGGCGATGTTTTTGACGAAAATTTTATTGATCGATTGGCGCTGGGGCGAACGATATTTTAGTACGCATTTAATTGATTGGGATTTGAGTGCAAATAATGGCGGCTGGCAATGGAGTGCCTCGACAGGCACAGATGCTGTGCCATATTTCAGAATTTTTAATCCAATCACGCAGAGCGAGCGATTTGATCCTAATGGCGATTTTATTCGTCAATTTTGTCCTGAATTAATCGATTTAGACAGTAAGGTTATCCATGATCCGCATGGATACGGCTTAAAAGTGCAATATCCCCTCAAAATGGTGGATTACAAACAAGCTCGCTTACGGACGTTGGAGGCGTTTAAGCGGCTTTAACTTGGTTAACTAAATGTTTTGTCTTGTAATTTAATGCAATCGATAATTGACTGACGCGGCGCCTGCAGGTATTATCCGCGGACGTTGCTGTTTGCGACAGGACGGGGTATAGCGCAGTCTGGTAGCGCGCCTGCTTTGGGAGCAGGATGTCGGGGGTTCGAATCCCTCTACCCCGAATGATATACCTCTCGCGTATGAGTTTAAGATGCGCCTGTAGCTCAATCGGATAGAGCATCGGCCTTCTAAGCCGAGGGTAACAGGTTCGAATCCTGTCAGGCGCGCTAGAATACAAAATAAAAAGAATGATTAGATGGTGGACGTAGCTCAGTTGGTAGAGCCCCGGATTGTGATTCCGGTTGTCGCGGGTTCGAGCCCCGTCGTTCACCCCAACTAGAATGAATCCTTTATCTCGTATTTTCTCCACGCGAGAGAGGAAAGAGAAAGAGTGTGATTAGACAGGGCCGTTAGCTCAGTTGGTAGAGCAGTTGACTCTTAATCAATTGGTCGTAGGTTCGATCCCTACACGGCCCAATTTATTGATATATATAGTAAATTTACGGGTCTTTCCCATTTCCGGGTGCACTCACCTAAGAACACAACACTCTAACTCGTAACCGATAATTTTCAAAGCTTCTAAAACCATATGCTCGTCGCTGTATCAACTTCATCTTGCGATGAAACCCTTCTGTTATCCCATTGTTTTTCTTAAATCGCCACATGCGTACCACCTCTTCTCGCCACTGATAAAGTGTTTTACCTAACGTTATTAATCGTTTAAAGGGACTTTCTTTCAATGCCCTGATCATTTTTAAAAACACTGGAATATATTTTTTACATCTCCT
>JANRLY010000030.1:0-10070 GCA_033762075.1 Gammaproteobacteria bacterium | reverse complement strand
CGACTCGTTCGCGGCATCCAGAAAAATACCACTACAGCATCTCTCTCACTAGATCCCGCGCATAAAGCGCGGGACGACGGCAAGTAAAATATTGAATGGATTTTACTACACATCATTCAACTGATAATTCGGTGCTTCTTTTACAATTTGCACATCGTGCACATGACTCTCACGTGCACCCGATCCTGTAATGCGCACAAATTCTGATTCTGTGCGTAACGCATGAATATCTTTGCAGCCTGTATATCCCATCCCTGAACGCAACCCGCCGAGCAATTGATTAATTACAACCACTAAACGGCCTTTGTAAGGAACGCGTCCTTCGATCCCTTCAGGAACTAATTTATCGCGCGCAATATTGCCTTCTTGAAAATAACGATCACGCGAACTATTCATACCAGACATTGCACCGAGTGATCCCATTCCGCGGTAGGATTTATAAGAACGTCCATGAAATAATTCAACTTCACCTGGCGCTTCTTCGGTACCAGCAAATAATCCACCGATCATTACAGCAGAAGCACCTGCTGCGATCGCTTTACAAATATCCCCAGAATATCTGATCCCGCCATCTGCAATAATGCCAATATCACGACCCTTTAAAGCACCACTGACATTGGCAATCGCTGTGATTTGCGGCACGCCCACACCTGTCACAATACGTGTTGTACAAATTGAGCCTGGACCAATTCCTACTTTTACTGCATCAACTCCCGCATCTGCTAATGCCGTTGCAGCTGCTGCTGTTGCAATATTACCTGCAATTAAAGTTACTTCAGGATACTGTTGACGAATCCAACGCACTTGTTCAATGACGCCCAATGAATGCCCGTGCGCTGTATCAACGACTAAAACATCTGCGCCTGCGGCAATCAATGCAGCAACGCGTTCTTGTGAATCGACACCTGCACCTACCGCTGCACCTACACGTAATTGTCCAGCCGCATCTTTACACGCATGTGGTTTTTCTTCTTCTTTTAAAATATCTCTCACAGTAATCATGCCGCATAATTCAAAAGCATCATTTACTACTAACACTTTTTCAATGCGATGTTTATGCAATAATCCGCGCACAGTTTCGCGATCCGTATTTTCTTTCACTGTCACTAAGCGTGCTTTTGGCGTCATGATACTCGCAACAGGTTGGTCAAGATTGGTTTCAAAACGTAAATCACGCCCTGTCACAATACCGACTAATTGATTGGATTTTTCCACGACAGGGAGCGCATGAAAATTAAACGCACGAATCACATCTAATACTTCACGTACTGTGGTTTGGGGGGTAACTGTTACTGGGTCTTTGACCACACCACTTTCGAATTTTTTGACCTGGCGAACTTCAGCAGCTTGCTGCTCAATCGACATATTTTTGTGGATAATTCCAAGACCGCCTTCTTGTGCCATCGCAATGGCTAAACGTGCTTCCGTCACGGTATCCATAGCGGCTGAAAGGAGAGGTATATTAAGGGTGATACCCCGCGTCAAACGGGTACGTAAATCAACGGCTTTTGGTAGAACAGAGGATTCTGCAGGTAACAATAAAACATCATCGAAGGTTAAAGCATCTTGAACAAGCCGCATGGTCGTTAATCTCCCCTGTTAGTTAGGTAAAATTAACTAGGAGATTGTACAGATTTTGTATAAAAATGGAAGAAAAATTTAATTTTATTTCTATTTATATTAGCCAATAGTTGACCCTATCTAGATAATTTGATCCCTATAAAACCAATCAGAGCCTTGCCATGCGTTGTTTGCTGCTTTCTTTGATACTTATCCTCTATTTACCCTTAACGACCAGCCATGCCGCCCCTAGCCACTATACTAGCGCAGAAAACTTCATCCCAAAGCATGAGATCATGCACGAGATATTTTGAATACGTTATAAGATGACCTTGGTTGTCATCCTAAGCAAATCTACTGATAAAATAGATCCTTCGCTTTGCTCAGGATGACAAAAGATTTATTATCCTCGCGACATCGGCGAGCGCAAACTTGGCCCCTTCTCTTGCCAACCCGTTGCCTGCATAAAAGGATTTTCTTGTTCTGCCTCTTTCGCCTCATCAAGCGCATTCAAAGCTTCTTCTTGCTGAGGATTTTCATCGTTAACTTCTAAAACGTCGAGACGTTTATTTTCGAACCAATGCTTGATACGGCTCGCCGCCAGGCCAGCCAAAACAACAAATGTGCCAATCACAATGAAATCAAACACCGGTGAACTGGAGGATTTTCCTTGAAGAATTTCTTCTTCCAGAAAGGGTAATAATGCCAGTCCAGTAGCCATAGTCAAATCACGCGCTACCGCCCCTGTCTCTGTTGGAAGATAATCGATACGCGTTGAGTCACGCGTTTCGACCGTGTTTGAAAGAGAGACTGGATTTTCCGGGTTAAATTTCACAGCAATCTTCGCAGTACTCGATTTTGATTGAGCATGCTTCTTTTTATGCTGCTGTTTTTTCTTACGATGTTTATCTTTCTTTTCCATGAAAGTTATCTCCTTGGAGGACGTACCCCGTTTTCAACATCAGGGTTCACTTGAATGAGAGGTGCACGCTCTTTATCCCTTGATGGCCGATTACGACACCACAAAGAAAATTGATGAGCCGCGATACCCAACCCAACTAACCCTAGAATACCTGCAAACACAATCCCGGTAGTTATTAAAGCTTGATTATCGCCATCAACTGGATCAGGCTCAACATTTTCCATATGCGGCAATAATTCAGGAAGCGCATTTAAACACGCAACACCCACTGTCAACCAACGCCAACTACCCCCATCACGCGCTGCATTGGTATAAGTAAAATTTTTACTTGGCATTAAATCACACGGAATGAGACGCGCATCTCCGACGCTGTTACGAAATTCTTTTAAGTATTTCCTAAAATCAATCATTTGACCTTTTACATCCATACGAATGTTTGTCATGCAATGATTGTCTTCTTCACCCCGTGTGATTGCAAAACATGATTGATAATAATCTTCATTGCTTTTAGCAAGCTGTGCTGCCATACGTGCTGTAGAAGTTTGATTTTTTTTAGACATTATTATCTCCTTTTCTTAAAACAACTGACATTCTGCTCATCGCTCGCTGCGCAGCCCATGTAAACAAGACCGCCCACGATCGCAAGCGAGCCGAAAATAATGCCTAAAACCGCCAGTGAAGATGTGAGATCAACCGGTTTTTCATACTCGCTAATTCGATCAAGATCAGGCAACAACGCTAACAAACCACTTGCACAAGCAATGCCAATTTTGATATGACCGCCAGAGGAATATTGCCCATCGGAATCTGGAAAATAAGCGGTATCTGTATACGAAGCATGCCAAAATCCTTGCGAAGCACACGATACAAATTGAGCGTCGTCTATTTGGCTTAACGCTAAACGCGCATCTTGGCGATAATTAACTAGATCGTAATCGCCCCCATCGTTTTGTGTTGCAATTTTCATTTGACAATGATTTGTTTCTTGCGTGCCATTGATTGTGCGCGTGACATCAAAGCAAGGACGGTAATCATTACTCTTTGTGGGATCAAATGAAAAATCAGGATAGGAATGAGGATCAGTTTGCAAAAGTTGCCTTGTGACATGGGCTGTTGATTTATAATGTTTGCGTTTTCTGCGTGACATAAAAATTCCTTCTTTACTTTATTTATTCTAAAAACTCTAACGGCCACCTTATACCATAGGATAAAAAAACATTCGCGGGTTTTTTATACTCTATTCAGTATGACAATTTCATGACAAGGAGATGACAGTTTATTAAATCAGTTAAGGTCACGTCATGATCCTGCGCGCCGCGGACTTAAACATTCCGGAGCAAACTCCCAGCACGGGACGACGATAGTGCAGGATGGCAGAGGGAAAAAATTTGCGCTCTTCAGCCATTCAGGGTAAATTAGCCAACCATTGTTAAGCAGCCTGAGAGCAAAACTATGTCAATCGTAACGAGTCTTTTTAATGCCATTATCCCTTCTGCCTCGGCAGCGGATGCAACACCAGCAGCCGCCCAAGCGCAAAGCGGGACTTCTTTCTTTGTGATGATGGGTGTTTTATTCTTCTTTATGTACTTTGTGTTGATTCGTCCGCAAAGCAAGCGGGCCAAAGAACAACGCAATTTGATCGGCGCACTCGCGAAAGGCGATGAAGTCGTGACAGCCGGCGGGATTCTTGGCAAAATCACCAAAATCTCTGACAGTTATATTACGCTTGCCTTAAATGACAACGTCGAAGTGACTGTGCAAAAAGCTTCTGTCAGCGGTCTATTGCCAAAAGGCACATTAAAATCAATCTAAGCGAAACAGGGAAGTATCCTTATGGGGCCAAATCAATTCCCGTGGTGGAAAAATTTACTCGTCGTTCTCATCATCCTCGTTGGCGCATTATATGCGCTACCGAATTTGTACGGCACAGATCCTGCCATACAAATTTCTGCAAATGAAGTCGCGCCGTCGCCGAATCAAGACACCTTGAAGCAAATCGACGCCGCCTTACAAAAGGCGAATTTAAATTACACTTCCGCAGAATGGCAGCCTCACGGGTTGTTGCTCCGTTTTAATTCCACAGACACACAATTCCGCGCGAAAGAAATTATCCAAGAAACATTAGGCAATTCTTATATCGCAGCTCTCAATCTTGCTTCCTCAACACCAAAGTGGTTACACAAAATAAACGCGACCCCGATGAAATTAGGGCTCGACTTACGTGGCGGCGTACACTTTTTAGTGCAAGTTGATGTCGACTCCGTCACTAGACAACACATCGAAAATAATTTAACAAATATCGGCCAAAGTTTACGTGACGAACGCGTTCGTTATTCCGACATGTCTCGCGTCGGCTCAAACGGTATTGCATTACAATTTCGAACACAAGATGCACTCAATGCAGCAAAAAATTTGGTAACCAATCGTTTTCAAGAATTCACCTGGAAAGTGCAGCCAAGCACAACAGGTAATTTTATTCTACAAGGCACAATGTCTCCTGCTGCGCTTCATCAAATCAGTCAAGATACGCTTGAACAAGCCATGAATACTTTGCGTAATCGTGTCAATGAATTGGGTGTTAGTGAGGCTATCGTTCAACAGCAAGGTGCGACACGCATCTCGATCGACTTGCCAGGGATTCAAGATACTGCACAAGCAGAAAATATTCTCGGTAAAACCGCGACACTTGAGTTTCATATGGTACATGCCGTCACTGCAGCAGATGGCAGCACGACTCCTGCGGGGACAACAAGTTACTCACTGCAAGGTCAAAATATTTTACTCGATAATCTCGTTATTTTACGTGGATCTGCAATTACTAGCGCAATGTCAACCACTGGTGATGATGGTTTGCCTGTGGTCAATATTCGTTTAGGCGGCGGTGGAGAAACCTTATTCACAAAAACCACTGCAGAAAATATCGGTCAACGTTTAGCAATTTTATACGTCGAAGTAAAATCTAATGTCACAGAAGAAAATGGCCAAAAGGTGATTCACTACGAAACCGAACGTCACGTGATCAGCGCCCCTGTGATTCAAGCTGCGCTCGGCAACAGTTTCTCAATTGTTGGTCTCAAAGGTTATGATGAAGCACGTACATTAGCATTATTATTACGCGCCGGCGCTTTACCTGCACCCATCACCATCATCGAAAGTCGCCAAGTCGGTCCAAATCTAGGAAAACAAAATATTCACATGGGTGTGATTTCCGTCGAAGTTGGATTTATTCTCGTTGTATTATTTATGGCATTGTATTATCGCGGCATGGGGATCATTGCAAATCTTGCACTCACAGCAAATTTAATTTTAATCGTAGCCATTCTTTCATTATTAGGTGCGACACTCACCTTGCCAGGTATCGCAGGGATTGTGCTCACCATGGGCATGGCAGTTGATGCAAACGTTTTAATTTTCGAACGCATCCGAGAAGAATTACGCAATCAATCCGGCATTCAATCTAGCATTTATGCAGGCTATGATCGTGCTTTCACAACGATCGTCGATGCGAATCTAACCACCCTGATCGTTGCGGTTGTGCTATTCAGTTTAGGCTCAGGCACAATCAAAAATTTCGCGGTAACACTAACGGTTGGTCTGGTTACCTCTATGTTTACTGCAATCACAGGTACGCGTGCTATCGTCAATTTACTGTACGGTAATCGCTTGGTCAGAAAAATTTCGATTGGGATATAACGTAGAGGTATAAACATGGAATTCTTTAAACAAGGCACACATATTGATTTCATGGCGCAGCGCAAATGGGCCGCTGTCATTTCCATTATTTTATTCACGTTATCCATTGTCTCACTTGCTATGAATGGATTAAATCTCGGTTTAGATTTCACAGGTGGCACGCAAGTACAGTTGGGATTTCAAGAAGCAGCTGATGTCTCACAAATTCGCGACACCTTAGAAAAATCAGGATTTCCTGAAGCCGTTGTCATGAGTTATGGCACATCAAAAGATGTGTTAATTACGCTGCCTGCAAAAACAGAAAATAATCCTGCAGCCAAACAAACCATTCCAGTGCGCGTACAACAATTGTTCCCCACCGCAAAACTCGAACAAGCGGATTTTATCGGCCCACAAGTTGGACAAGAATTAGCAAGCAAAGGGATCTTAGCTGTCATCATCGCTTTGCTGGGTACCATGATTTACATTGGATTTCGTTTTGAATTTCGTTTTGCAGTGGGTTCTACCATTGCATTGATTCACGACCCTATTTTAATTCTCGGGATTTTTTCTTTCTTTCATCTCGAATTTAATCTCATTGTGCTCGCAGGTATTTTGACGGTGATTGGTTACTCATTGAATGATACGATCGTGATTTTTGATCGCGTACGCGAAAATTTCCGCAAATTACGCAAAGCTTCTCCTCTCGAAGTGATCAATCAATCCACGAATCAAACCTTATCTCGCACCATCATGACTTCTGTTTTGACACTCATGGTTGTATTCGCTTTATATTTTCTCGGCGGCAGCATGTTGCATGGATTTGCCCTTGCACTCATCATTGGTATCGTAGTGGGTACGTATTCATCGATTTATGTGGCAGGCTCATTGTCTCTTGCGTTGGGTTTGACGCGACAACACTTAATCCCAACCCCGCGCGAGCAGTTAGACCTTAGGCCATAACACACCACCCACCTCTCGACTTCTATGGTCGAGAGGTGACGCCGAGAATCAGGGATCCCGTCACGCGCAGTGAAGCGAGCACGACGGGATGGTGAAGGCGTCGGATCCCCGAGGCCATATCGAAAGGACGAAAGCATGAAGCTTTTTCCAGAATATGAATCTTTTGATGCGGTCGGTTTAGCGGCACTCGTCGAAAAAAAAATTATCTCGCCACAAGAATTACTCAATACTGCCATTGAGCGTATCGAAAAATATAACCCCCAGATTAATGCCGTTGTACATAAATTTTATGACACGGCACGCATGCAGATTCAAAATACTTTACCTCCAGGCCCATTTCACGGTGTACCATTTTTATTAAAAGACTTACTTGCAGATTGTGAAGGTACGCCACTCGAAAGCGGCAGCCGTTTAACTCAAGGACGTATTTCTTCAGTTGATAGTGAACTGGTAAAACGCATGAAAAATACCGGCCTCATAATTCTAGGAAAAACTAACACACCTGAATTTGGTTTAAGTCCTGTGACTGAGCCTGAGCTGCATGGTCCAACACACAATCCTTGGAATTTTGAAATGAGTGCTGGTGGTTCGAGTGGCGGCTCCGCAGCGGCTGTTGCTGCTGGCATGGTCCCCATGGCCCATGCAAGTGATGCAGGCGGCTCCATTCGCATTCCTTCAGCATGTTGTGGCGTGTTTGGTTTAAAAATTTCTCGCGGTATTGCGCCGACAAATTCTCCTTTCGTTTGGCAAAATATGCTCGTTGAACATGTGATTACACGCTCTGTACGTGATAGTGCCGCAATGCTTGATGCCCTGACAAATCAGAAAAAATATTGTACGCAGCTCAATCAACCTTTACGCCCTTTACGAATTGCAGTGAGCGATACACCACCTTTTGCAAGCACCGTTGGAGAAACAGAAAAATTTTTTCTGAAAAAAACCGCTCAACTCTGCGAACAACTAGGTCATCATGTCGAAGAAATTTCACCGCCGCCAATTTCAAAACAAGTTCCCATTGCTTATATGATTTTACTTGCCGCAGAAATTAGCGTGGGATTAGACATACTTGTAAAATCATTGGAGATGAAACTCGATCTTTCGCTTGTCGAAACACCTACTGCATTATTATACAAAACAGCAAGTCAATTAAGCGCAAAAGATTTTGCGTGGGCAATGTATGTTTTAGAAAGTGCAGGCAAATACTATGCAACATTTTTTAATTCGTTCGATATGTTGCTCACCCCTGTTTTGCCCAATGGAATTCCACGTGTTGGGGCCTTACAGCCCAAAAAATCAGAAAAATTGTACTTAGAAATGCTACGTCGTTTACCTGGCAGTCCTTTGCTCAAACACATGCTCAATGAAATGAGTGGACGGATTTTTTCACTCATTCCCTTTACACCAATGAGCAACATTTCAGGATTACCTTCAATGTCGGTGCCTTTATTTATGGATAAAAATCACTTGCCTGTCGGCATGCACTTTATCGGGAAAATGGATGATGAAGTTCGATTATTACAATTCGCAGCACAATTAGAAGAAGCGTTACCGTGGAAGGATCGACGGCCCAATTTGCTGCAACAATAATTTTAAAATACGCACATTGCCAGCGATAATATTCCCGCTTTCAAACCACCCTTCACCGCCCTCGAAATCACAAACCATTCCGCCTGCCTCACGAATGAGTAACACACCGGCAGCCAAATCCCAGGGTTTTAAACCCATTTCCCAAAATCCATCAAGACGACCGCATGCCACATAGGCTAAATCCAGTGTTGCGGCACCCGCACGGCGCAAATCTCCCGATAAAGGCAACAACGTAGCAAGTGTACGCGTGTATGCCGCGACAAGCTCAGGGGAGTGACGAAATGGAAAACCTGTACCGAGCAAGCATTCTTCTAGTGATTTATGCTGAGCTACGCGAATTCGGCGTTCGTTTAAAAAAGCCCCTTTACCACGACTCGCCGTAAATAGCTCTTGGCGAACAGGGTCATAGATGACCCCATGCTCAATGCGATCTTTATGACGCAATGCAATTGAAACAGCAAACTGGGGAAAACCATGGATAAAATTACGGGTTCCATCGAGTGGGTCAATAATCCATTCATATTCGTTTTCATCGCTACCAGCCGTTGACCCGCTTTCCTCGCCTAAAATGGCATGTTGCGGATAGGCTTTACGGATGATTGCTATGATTTCACGTTCAGCTTGTTGATCAATCTCTGTCACATAATCGTTCGGACGTTTTTCAGTAATTTGCACTTGGCCTAAGCGATCCAAGGCTCGAACAATGATATCGCCAGCCGCACGGGCTGCACGAATAGCAATATTGACGTAAGGTTCTTTCATATCTAAGCCTCAGGAAAGGGTGCGTAGGATAGCAGAGATTAGAGCAAGTTAACATCTGTTGGGAAACACAAATAAAGACCGTTATATCTCAATATGTATAATTATTAATCAAGCCTTAAGCTTACCCCCCTTATACTACGCTCATTATTTTATAGAATGAGGCATTTTCAATGCAATCCTCCAGGCCCCAACGAAAGAAAAAACCCGTATTTAGTCAGCAAATGTCTAAAGAAACGCATGGAATAAAGCGAATTTATAGTACAAACGGTAAAATACTCACAGTGATTCAAAAAGAGAATGATCTTGCAGATTTACAAACAACCATGATTAGCCAGGCGAGCAGAACGTGCATTGATGACGTTCAGTTTGGACATAGAAACGATAAAGAACATGCGGAATGGCATGAGTCTAAAGAAGACTATGCTATAACCCATTTTCATATTGGAAAAAAAAATGGCGATCCACTAAAGTGACCCCAACGTCTAGACCACCCCTCGAAATTTTTTTGAGAGATGCCTCTCCGCTTTTTTAAAATTAATAAAAATAAAAAACACCTTTGTTACTGCGCCGTGGGTATGTGGGCGAGAAGACAACGAGTGTGTCG
>JANRLY010000029.1:0-14108 GCA_033762075.1 Gammaproteobacteria bacterium | reverse complement strand
TTGTTGAAAAACGGTATCTTTCATATTCGTCCTTGAGCCTAAATGTGGTGTTTAGGGCGCTAATTTTAGCGCTTTCTCAAGGACGTTCAATATTTAAACCGTTTTACCGGATGCTAGTGCGCCTTCGCGGGAATGACAATTATGCAACAAAGCCCTTTGAAAAAGGGAGAGCACAGAATGCTTCCCCCTTTGAAAAAGGGGGATTGAGGGGGATTTATACAAAAACGCAAAATCCCTCCTACCTCTCTTTCCCAAAGGGAAAAAGCATACCGACAAGGTGTTTTTCATACATATATTCAATGAGTTAGGAAGGATATCCCAGAACATAGTTTATAATAACCTATACTATATAGTAGGTTAACGGAGAGCCGTCTATGCTAACTAAGTTCTTCAAGAAAGGCTCCCGTAGTAATGCCAAAAAACCCGAAGAGGACATTCTAACTTTATTGTTTACACGCATCGAACAACTCTCTAAAGAGCTTGGAAAGAATGATAAAAAAAATCAAGTGATACTCAACAAAATTCAAGTTTTCTCCATACTATCCAAAATGCTTTCAAGCAGCACTCCCCATCCAGAAGAAGGTGTAGATTCAATACCTCAATGGCGTAGAGAGCAAATTTTCACAGCATTTCTAATCGACTGTCACGAGGCACGTATTGAGCGCCCGCTTGAGTCTCTTAATGAATTCAGAAAATTCATTCATAAAGAAAAAACTGATTCTATAGTATGGTTAGAAAATTTTTTCGGCAAAGAACTCGTTGAAAATATGATGACCCAAGAAGTGGTAAACAACGATTATTTCGAGGACCTTTTATTAGAAAGACAAATCAAGTCGGTCAACATCGAAGCACTAAGACAAACTTTAGGCAACGAATCTTTTCATTATATGGATTTCGTTGAAAAAGAAATTGCTGACTATTTTAGCGGTGAACAAAAAGTTGAAACAGAAGTCGTCAAAATGACTTTAGAACGATTGCAAAATTTCTTTTCTGATCCTAAAGCTTATGGCGGTGAACTAGCCCGTGCATTAAATAATTGGCCTACAGATCAAATCACAAAATCACTCAGTGGATTAACAGTCACTTTTAAACAGCACTTAGAAAAGTTAATGGAAGAGCACGCCTACGTTAAAGAAATAGCACCTGAGGAACAAACCTATTTAATCGCTCTATTAAAATCTGAAATTGAAAAACTTTGGAAAAATTTGTTTGATAAAATTTATTTTCTTATTTTTGATGAAATTTTCGACCCTCAAACTGGAAAATTAAAAAGCGACATAACCGATATGTTGAAATTAGTTCAAGATAAACTTCCCGAAGGTCATCCAGGAAAAACCTTTGATTTAATGAGTGAGAATAATCAAAAAAGTATTTGCGCGGGATTAGCGGGAACACTTTTTACTAATATTGTTTTTGCAGAACTTTTAAATGCTCCTTCTGAAATAATGGAAAAATTAGCGAATGCCAATGAATCAGATAAAATTCTTATTTTCCAAAATATTAATGCTGCTGCAGGAAAGGTTTTTAATCTGTACAACAATATGTTTGAATGTTACAGACAATTCACAGTCGGAAAAACACTTTCGCCAGAACAACAAATAAATGTTGACTTATTTCAAAGTAAATTTGAAGAATGGAGCCGTATCAGAAATGGAATACCCACTTCACCACAAGATTTAACAGCACCTGAAGAATTTAAATTCAGTCGCCCGCGAGCTTAATACCGCCATTGTTTTCTGTCTCAATCCATGTTAATAAAGACGATCTTATTGTATTGATAATGGAGCCAGTATGCATAACAGACAACAATCCGGAGCCCTTATTGTAATTGTTTCAGCGATTGCAGCACTTGCGGGATTATTGTTCGGTTTTGACACAGGGATTATTTCAGGCGCATTGCTTTTCATCCAAAAAGATTTTGTCTTGACCACCACTATGAAAGAACTGGTCGTCAGCAGCGTTCTGCCTGGCGCCATGGCAGGCTCATTACTCAGCGGCCGACTTACCGATCAATTCGGTCGTCGACGCTTGATGCTCGTTGTCTCAGCATTATTTATTCTTGGTACAGCCATTGCCTCATTTGCAACTCAAGTCGAATATATCATTATGGGGCGACTCATCATTGGAACCGCTATCGGAATGGGGTCTTACACCGCCCCACTCTACATCGCCGAAGTCTCACCGCATCATCTACGTGGCGGTTTAGTTACCCTCAACCAACTCGCCATCACCATTGGCATCTTATCTTCTTATCTCATTAACTATGCCTTCACGAGTTTTGACGGTTCATGGCGCTGGATGTTTGGAATGGGACTTATTCCTGCTATTTTATTAAGCATTGGTATGATTTTTTTACCGGAAAGCCCGCGCTGGCTCATCAAACAAAATTTTCTCGACAAAGCACAACACACCTTACGCGCCTTGCGTAACTCCAATGATGTCTCTGAAGAAATGAATGAAATTCAAAATAGCTTGAGAATAAAAAAAGCGCGTTTCCGTGAAATTTTTACCCCTTGGATTTTACCTGTTTTATTTTTTGGTGCAGCACTTGGTTTTATACAACAAGTCACCGGCATCAATACGATTATTTATTATGCCCCAACTATTTTTAAAATGGCTGGATTTCATGCCGATAAAACCTCTATTCTTGCAACTGTAGGTATCGGTGTCGTCAATGTACTCTCTACTATTTCTGCTATTTTCTTACTCGACCGCGTGGGTCGGCGTCCTTTATTGCTCACAGGTTTAATTGGAATGTTTCTCAGTTTATTGGGATTAAGTTTTGTCTTTACACACAGCGCTGCAACGATTGACGCGATGCGCTGGGTAGCATTAGGTTGCACATTCAGTTTCATCATTTGTTTTGCTTTTAGTTTAGGGGCGATTTTGTGGCTTGTTGTCTCAGAAATTTTCCCACTCGAAGTGCGTGGCGCTGCAATGGGTGTTGCTGTTTTCAGTTGTTGGTTTTGGAATTTTGTCGTGTCATCCACCTTTTTAACATTGCTCGATAAGCTAGGTCCTTCACATACATTTCTTTTATATGCTTTCATGTGTATTATTAGTTTCATCTTTTGTTATTACAAAGCCCCAGAAACACGCGGTGTGACACTCGAACAAATTGAAAATAATATTCGCAATCGATTACCGCTACGCTCAATTGGGCAATCCGCTAACACTTATCAAATTTCAAACGCTTTTCGGACATCTTAAGCATGACTCAAACGATTATTTCTTGCGACATCGGTCGCACAAAATGTGCTGCCGGTATCATTGAATATGACCCTGCATCGCAACACATGCATTGCATCAAAAATACTTCAGTAAATATTCTCGAGGCAGGCTCACTCGAAGCATTGATCGAAACACTAGAAACATTTTTCGGTTTTCCCTTTGAAAAAGCTGATGCAATTTGTATTGGTGCAGCAGGACAATATGACGGCGAAAAAATTGTCCATGAAAATGCTTATCCATACCCTATGCATTTTGCCGCACTTGCTCGCAAACAACAGTGGGGACCTTTTGCCATCGTGCATGATTACACACCGATCATTTGCGCAACTTTTACCGATTACATGTCTGATCCCGACAATCTCAAAAAATTAAATACCGCAACAATCCACCCGCAAGGTAGACGTGTTGCATTGGGTCTCGGCACAGGTCTTGGCATGAAAGATGGTGTATTGTTTCCAGACGGTAATTTTTGGTTAGGTAAAAATGAAATAGGCCATATCGGAATTTCAACGCCACCTCTTGCCGATTCTTCACGACGTAAAATGCATTGTGAATTATTAAATTATTACGCGAGCGACACCCCTTTTTTCTTTGAGAAAATTCTTTCAGGGCCAGGCACTGTTCGTCTTTATGAATTTTTTTATCCCAATCGTGAAAAAATAACACCGCGTGCAATTTGGCAACAAGCGAATGATAAAAATAATCACAATTTAGATGAAATGCTTGATGCATTTGCCTGGTATATGGGACTTTTTATTGGCACAGTACAATTGATTTTTATGCCTGAAGGCGGTGTTTGGATCACAGGTGGCGTGGCTTTACACTATCTTGATTTATTTGATCGCCCTACTTTTAAAGAAGGGATTCATGCATCGCCAGCGTATTTATCGCAACGTGAAACCTATCCGCTCGGCATTTTACGCAATCCTATTCACGCCATTATCGGTGGTGGATATTATGCAGTAAAGCGGTTATTGACAAAAAACATTGACTCATTCATTTGAATTTCGTTCAAGGCAAGTAAAGCACAGTGAGACGGAGTCGAGCGAGCCATTGCCTAGAGCGAAATTCAAATGAGTAAATCACATTCGGGAGCAAAAAAATGAAAATCATCATCGTTGGCGGCTCAGGCACTATCGGTCAAGCCGTTATGGATAGATTAGCAAAAAAACATACCCTCATCAGTGCAAGTCGCGAACATGGCGATGTGCGTTTTGATATCACCGATCCTGCCTCGATTAAAAAAATGTACCAATCTGTAGGTGATTTTGATGCTGTGGTCTCAACAGTTGGTAAAGTACACTTTGCAGATTTGTCAGCCATGACGCCCGAAGATTATGATATTGGCTTACACAATAAGCTTATGGGCCAAGTCAATCTAGTCCTCATCGGCCAACACTATATTAATAATCACGGTTCATTTACACTAACGAGCGGTATTCTTTCACATGATCCCATACGAGGTGGCACATCGGCCTCTATGGTTAATGGCGCAATCGATAGCTTCGTGAAAAGTGCCGCCATTGAACTCGCGAGTGGCATCAGGATTAACGCTATTAGCCCAACGATTCTCACAGAGTCTATGGACAAATATGGCGATTATTTTCCAGGCTTTGAATCTGTGCCTGCTGAACGAGTCGCTTTAAGTTATCAGAAAAGTGTAGAAGGATTACAAACAGGTCAAATCTATCAAGTAGGATGAGTAGACATGACACAAAAAGGATTACGCGCTGCACTTGCAGTTGAGCAACCATTACAAATCGTTGGCACCATCAATGCAACAGCCGCTTTATTAGCTCAAAAAGCAGGCTTTAAAGCACTCTATTTATCAGGGGCTGGCGTTGCGAATGCCTCTTTCGGTTTACCTGATTTAGGAATCACTACACAAACAGAAGTTCTCGAAGATGCAAGACGCATTACCTCAGCGGTTGATTTACCCGTATTAGTCGATATTGATACTGGATTCGGAAATGCGTTTAATATTGCACGCACCATCCAAGAAATGATTCGTGCAGGTGTTTCCGCTGTGCATATGGAAGATCAAATTCAAGCCAAACGCTGTGGACATCGACCGAATAAACAAATCGTCCCTACAACAGAAATGGTCGATCGCATTAAAGCAGCCGTAGATGCGCGCACTGATAAAGATTTTGTGATCATGGCACGCACTGATGCGTTGGCTAATGAAGGACTACCCTCTTCCATTGATCGCGTGATGCAATATATCGAAGCAGGTGCCGACATGATTTTTTTTGAAGGTGTACGCGAACTCAGTCAATATGCTGCGCTGACAAAACAATGCAAAGTTCCCGTGCTTGCAAATATTACTGAATTTGGTGTGACACCTCTTTTCACACGCGATGAATTAAAAAATGTCGGTATACAAATGATTCTTTATCCGCTCAGTGCATTTCGGGCAATGAATGCAGCAGCAGCACATGTCTATCAAACCATCAAAAAAACTGGCACACAAGAATCACTCTTATCAAGCATGCAAACACGTGAAGCGTTATACGAGTTACTCAATTATCATGGCTTTGAAGCAAAATTAGATCAACTTTTTGTAGGAGAAAGCGATCGTGAATAAAAAAGTAGGTGGTTTAGCGGGTGTCATTGCTGGCGATACAAGCATCAGTACAGTAGGAAAAGAAGGCATTGGCTTAACCTATCGTGGTTATGAAATTGGTTCACTGGCTGCAAATGCATCCTTCGAAGAAGTCGCTTGGTTGCTCATTCGCGGTGAATTACCTGATGCAGATGAACTCAAAAAATACCAAAAAAAATTAATTTCACTGCGTGAATTGCCTGAGACATTAAAAGAAATTCTCGAACGCATACCAGCAAGCGCACATCCCATGGATGTTTTACGCACTGCATGTTCGATGCTTGGCACCTTAGAACCCGAAACAGAAAAACATTCAGATGTTGAAATTGCTGATCGTTTGATTGCAACACTCCCTGGAATGTTATTGTATTGGTATCACTTCCATGAAAATGGTCAACGCATACAAACAACCACGAAAGAAATCAGTTTGGCCAGTCACTTTTTAACTTTATTACACCATGAAAAACCCAACCCCCTTTGGTGTCGCGCTTTAGATGTTTCACTGATTTTATACGCTGAACATGAATTTAATGCTTCCACTTTTGCAGCACGAATTACCGCTTCTACTTTGTCCGATTTTTATTCTGCTATTGTATCAGGCATAGGAACCTTACGCGGTTCTTTACATGGCGGTGCAAATGAAGCCGCAATGGATCTCATTACGCAATTTAAAACTCCAGAGAGCGCTGAAAAGGCCATTCATAAAATGCTTAAGGACCATGAAAAAATCATGGGCTTTGGACATCGCGTATATAAAATCTCTGATCCGCGCTCAGACATTATCAAGCAATGGTCTGAGAAGTTATCACATGAAGCTAAAGATGGTTATTTGTTTAAAGTATCTGAAGCGATTGAAAAAGTGATGTGGAAAGAAAAACATCTCTTCCCCAATCTCGATTTTTATAGCGCGACGGCCTATCATTTTTGTTTAATTCCAACATTAATGTTCACGCCTTTATTTGTCATGTCACGCATTTCAGGCTGGAGTGCGCATATCATAGAACAACGTCGCAATAATCGTCTTATTCGACCAGACGCTGCTTATATTGGGCCAACACCGCGACTTTATGTACCCTTAACAGAAAGAGTATAAAAATAATGATGACTGATTCTGCTGATATTAATTTACGCCCACTGCCGGATCGTGAAATCATCACGATTGCAGACTATGTCACACAATACGAAATCAAAAGTGAACTGGCCTGGTCAACTGCATTAGATTGTTTAATGGATGCACTCGCTTGCGGTTTTCTTGCTTTTCATCATCCTGCATGTATGCGCCTCATTGGACCGATTGTGCCAAACACGATTGTTCCCAATGGCGCGCGTGTTCCGGGTACAACATTTGAATTAGATCCGATTCAAGCTGCTTTTAGTATCGGTACTTTAATTCGCTGGCTGGATTTCAATGATACTTGGCTCGCTGCTGAATGGGGGCATCCTTCAGATAATTTAGGCGCCATTCTAGCCGTCAGTGATTTTGTCAGTCGTCAAAATATTTTAAATAAAAAAGCACCTTTATTAGTACGTGATGTATTAGCAGCACAAATTAAAGCGTACGAAATTCAAGGCATTTTTGCATTACAAAACAGCATGAATCGTATTGGCTTGGACCATGTCGCTTTTGTCAAAGCCGCTTCTGCTGCCACTGCAATGCATTTATTGAATGGTAGCAAAGACGACATTATTAATGTCCTTTCACACGCTTGGATAGACGGCCAAAGTCTTCGGACGTATCGCCATGCACCGAACACAGGTTCGCGCAAATCTTGGGCGGCTGGTGATGCAACAAGTCGTGCAGTCCGTTTAGCATGGCTAGTGCATTTAGGTGAAAAAGGATATCCCACCGCGTTAACTGCAAAAAAGTGGGGATTTTATGATGTAACATTTCATGGGCAACCCTTTCAATTTGAACGCCCTTTCGGCACATATGTCATGGAAAACATTTTATTTAAAGTTTCTTTTCCTGCTGAATTTCATGCGCAAACCGCAGTTGAATGCGCGATTGCATTGCACGAAAAAATAAAAAATCGTTTAGACAATATCGATTCTATTACACTGACTACGCAAGAATCTGCTGTACGCATCATCAGCAAAACAGGCCCACTTTATAACTACGCAGATAGAGATCATTGCTTGCAATATATGGTTGCTGTCGCCTTATTACATGGCGATTTAAAAGCAGAATATTACAATGATACTTTCGCAACAGATCCCCGTATTGACACACTACGTGATAAAATGCGTGTCATTGAAGATCCAACTTTCAGCAAAGATTATTTAAATCCTGACAAACGTTCCATTGCAAATGCGATTCAAATCCATTTTCGAGATGGCACTTCAACCGATAAAATTCAAATAGATTATCCGATTGGTCATAAAAACCGTCGTGCCGAAAGCAAACCTCTATTGCAACATAAATTTGAATCGGCAGTTCGTGGACATTTTTCTCCTGAGCAAGCTAATAAAATTGTGGAAATGTTTTCTGATAATAAAAAATTGATGGCTATGCCGGTTAATGAATTTATGGAGTATTTGGTCAGTATTCGGTGAGCAGACAACACTCGTCATAGCGAGACGAAGTGTTTAGCCGTGACAATCTAGTTTTCAAAAGTTGGATTGTCCCGCCAAAACGCTACCGTGGCTCGCAATGACGAGTCCTTCTCGCAATTCACTTAAATAAAGGAATAGATAAAATGGAATTATCTGATATACGAAGCCAGGCAAAACGTGCCGGCGAATCTCCGGGCAGTTTGGTTTATACCGGCAGAAAGAAAAACCCTACTCAAGTAACGGTCGTCAATTATTCTGCTGAAATCTGCAATGAGGAAACCTCTGATAATCCTAATAAAATCATTGAGTTAATTGACAAGCCAGGTACAAACTGGATTCAAGTAGAAGGATTCAATAACCTTGAAATTCTTTCACGGATTCAAGAACATTACAAAATTCATCCCCTCACCGCCGAAGATATTTTGACTGGGCAGCGCGCCAAACTTGAAGAATTTGATCATTATATTTTTGTGACCCTGAAAACTTTACGATGGGAAAAGAAACGTAAAAAATTTGCAATCAATCAAATTAGTATTATCCTTGGCAATCATTTTGTCATCACATTTTCGGATGCACCAGTCGACATCTTCAAAAAAATTGAAGAGAAAATGAAAAGCAATCCAAAACAACGCTTACGAGAACAAGGCGCGGATTATCTTTTTTACCGATTAATCGATGCTATCATCGATCAATATTTTATTATCCTTGAAACACTCGGTGAGCTTATTGATGATACTGAAACATTGATCATCTCATCTCCGACACGTGGACATATGCGTCGATTATACAGAATGAAACGTGAAACACTCATGCTCAGAAAATCCATTTGGCCGATGCGCGAAGCAGTAAGTCATCTTTCACAATTAAATGATAAATTTATCAGTCAATTTACACGTTTATATTTGCGTGATGTCTATGATCATACGATGCAAGCAATTGATACCATAGAAACATATCGCGATATGTTATCAAGCATGTTAGATGTTTATATATCAAGTTTGACAAATCGGTTAAATGAAGTCATGAAAACACTCACAGTTATATCCACTATTTTTATTCCAATAACATTTATTGCAAGTCTTTATGGGATGAATTTTATCAATATGCCGGAATTAAAATGGCAATATGGTTACGTAACGACACTTGGAGCGATGGGGCTCGTTGTTATTGTGATGCTTGTTTATTTTAACAAGAAAAAATGGTTTTAAGAGAGCGTATCAATATTCTTCTTAGCTAAATCAACTTTATGATGACGCGGCAAGATCGCATAAAAAATACTACCGCTACCTAACACGCTCTCAACACCAACTTTTCCATTTTGAGCTTCCACTAACAGGCGTGTAAGTGCAAGTCCAATACCGGAGCCTTGATAGTTTTTATTAGCACTAGCATTGAGTTGATGAAAAGGAACAAATAATTCTTTCAAATCATTTTCATCTATACCAATACCATGATCAATCACTTCAATACGAAAAGTATCATCATTTTCTTCAAGATAAGCAGCGACTTCTATTTCACCACCATCGTTTGAAAATTTAATTGCATTTGAAAGATAATTATATAGAATTTGTTTAAATCTTACAGGATCAATGGTTACATTTGATAAAGCAGGATCTACTTGTACCGATAAGTCGAGTTTTCTATTTTCGATGAGTATACTTAATGTATTTGTAATTTCATTGATTAAGTTACCCAAATGCACTGTTTCAGGCTTAAATTCTATTTTACCTGATTCAATTTTTGAAAAATCCAAGACATTGTTAATTAAATCTAGCAAATGCTGAGAGCACGATAAAATATCACCTAAATATTCATGTTGTACGTCAGTCGTTTCTCCAATTTTATTGTTGTACATTAATTCTGAAAATCCAATAATACCATTTAACGGTGTGCGCATTTCATGTGACATATTGGCTAAAAATTCATTTTTAAGTTGCTCTGTTTTTGCCGCAGACTCAAGCTCTGTTTTAAATTTAAATAATGCCATATCAATGGTAATATTTAAATCACTCATGTTAATGGGTTTAATCAGATATCCGTATGGATTAGCTAATTTTGCATGTTTTAATGTTTCATTATCGTTATATGCAGTAATAAAAATGATAGGCACGCGACGCCTTCTGACAATCTGTCTAGCAGCTTCCGTTCCTTTCATCTCACCCTGCAATGAAACATCCATCAAGATAATATCAGGATTTAATACATTGCTTTTCTCAATAGCTTCTTCACCAGACCCACAAATACCGAGAACAATATAGTTCAATTTTTCTAAATTTCTCTGCATGTCCATAGCAGTAATAAATTCATCTTCCACAATCAGTATCTTGTATTTTTTCATATACCCTCCAAGCTTATTATGTGACTAACTTGAAAGTTGTTCCATTTTTAGAGTCTAAATTAACATGGCCTGAAAGTTGCTTTGTTAAATTATATATGAGCCGTATCCCAAGTGTCTGAGCGTTCTCAGGATCAAAGTTAGCAGGAAATCCAACGCCATTATCTTGTATCTGTAAAATAACAGAATCTCCCTCCTTGGTAATGGAAAACTTAATTTCACCTTTCTTTTGATTGGGAAATGCGTGCTTCAGAGAGTTAGAAATAATTTCATTGATAATCAATCCGAATGTTACTGCCTTATCAATTGGTAGAACAACGTGATTATTTTCCATAGAAAATTTTACAGTGTTGCGATTGATATTATATATTTCATACAAATAATAAATCAATTTCTCAACATACTCGCCAACTTCAATCTCCGACAAGTTCATTGACTGATATAACATTTCATGCACAAGCGCCATGGATTTTACGCGTGTAACACTCTCAATCAACGCTTGACGAGACATATCGTTTTCAATAGTTTCAAGTTGTAAATTAATTAAACTTGTAATAACTTGCAAATTGTTTTTAACTCGATGGTATACTTCTTTAAGCAATGCTTCTTTTTCCTTTAAGGATTTTTGCAATTTTTCAGATAGTGATCGATATTTTTCTTTGCTAATTTCTAATTTTTCTTCTGCCTGCTTCCGCTCAACAATCTCATCTTTTAAATCATGGATATGAGATGCAAATTGAATGCTATGCTTGTTTAATAGTTTGATCGCCTCTCTAAATTCTTGCGTAATCATTTCAAATGGTGCTAAAACTTCTTCAAAAAAAACGCTGGCTTTTCTTGCAATCATAACATGATTATTTGTAGATAAATTGCTTAAAAAATCAATCAAAATATCATGATGAATTGAAGTTACATTCAATAAAGTAATGTTTTCTGCGACAGATTCTCTACCAAGCTTATACCCTTCGTTTAAATAAAACTCTGAGTCTTCCGCCTGACAAAAGAAATCTTCCAAGATAACTTTATATTTATTTTTAAACTCTGTAAAAACAGCATTCTTTTCCTTAGCGTCATACATTTTTAAACTCCTTTATCAATATCATCCCAATGACACACCAATACGAGAGCGTCATCATTCGGATTTCGATATTTTTTAAAGATTTGATCAGAAATTTTTTGAGGTAAATCTTTAATATTAAATTCATCTGTTAGAAAATCTTGATCAATACCATCTGTGGCAAAAATTAAAAGATCCCCTGGATTTGCCGTGGTATAAGAAATTTTCAGTGCTGGCAAATTTGATCCCACAATGCCTGCCTGCGTAAGGAAAATTTCATTTCTTAAATATTCATGCGATTTTTTTTTATAAACCATACCAATGATGTTTCCAACGCCAGCCCATGTCACGCGGTGATTTTTTTCAATCTGTGCCAGCATTAACACAACACCATGAGTATTTTTTAATTCATCATGACAAAGACGAATGAGATCATCTAGAGGTGCGCCATCAGGATACGTATCAATAAAATCAACGGCACGTTTTGCAGATTCAAAAGCGTATTGTCCATGACCCAATCCATCAATCGTGGCAATTAAAATAGAATCCTGTTGTTTTTTTATAAGATATTGATCGCCATTTTGGGTGTCGCCTTGCTTGGGCGTCGCAGATATACCGTAAGAAATCTGGATTGGACATTCCATTAACCCACCCATTTTTCCACAACGACAGTTGTGCCTTTTCCAACAACAGAGTTGATTTCAAAGGAATCCATTAAACGTTTAACACCAGGCAAACCTAATCCCAGACTATTAGAAGTTGAATAACCATCTTGCATTGCTAAATTAAGATCTCGAATACCAGGACCTTCATCTTGTGCGGTGATTAAAATCCCTTTTCGAGCCGAGTCTAATGTAAGTTGAATAGAGATTGTGCCTGTCCCGGCATAGCTAATAATATTACGTGCCAATTCAGAAATAGCTGTTGCAATAATGGCAAGCTCGCTACTAGAAAAATCAAGTGACCTAGCAAGCTCACGTGCTTTTTGTCTTGCAGAGACAATATCTGTATCATTAACAATTTTCACGACCATAGAAGTGCCCATTGTCATGCTTCGCTCTCAAGAATGTAATAATGCTAATCCCTCTTCTAAATCCAGCGCCGTTTTAACACCAGATAAAGTCAGGCCTAATTGAACCATTGCAAATGCCACATCAGGCTGTAGACCAACGATCACTGTTTCCGCGCCGCGCAGCGTTAAAATATTAGAGATATTACGTAAAATACGAGCAGCAAAAGAATCCATCACATCTAATTCAGTAATATCAATGACAACAGCAGCAGATCGAAATTTACTGACTTGATGGGATAAATCTTCTTGCAATTGACTCAAGTCTTTATCTGTTAATGCAGATTGAATCGTTGCGATTAAAATTTTACCTTGCTTGAGAATAGGGACTTTCATGAAAAGGATTCCTCAGTTTTGCCGGGTCTGCGTTCTGCATAAGTCATGTTGCGATTCCCAAGAATTTGATCTGCTTCTTCGATACCACCCTGCAAATCACCCACTGTTGTCACTCTGGATAAATCGACACCCACATTCACCAAAGTCTGAGCGACTTCCGCAGAAAGACCTGTAATAATGGTTTTTGCGCCCATTAAGCGACTAGCCTCAACTGTTTGCATGAGATGGTTAGCAACCCGTGAATCAATTGTTGGGACGCCAGTTACATCGACTACAACTACTAATGCACGTCGATCACGAATCGCGTATAACAATTGCTCAGTCAATTGACGTGCACGTAAAGAATCAATCGCGCCAATAATGGGTAATATTAATAATCCATCCCGCACTTGTAAAACAGGAGTTGAAAGCTCACGAATGGCTTCCTGTTGTTTACGAATGGTAGATTCGCGCTGATAAATATAAGTATCAATTGCAAGTCCAATATCAAGGAAAATAAGTTTCTTCAAAGCAAAAATAGTTTTTAATGCAGTTTCTTGATCGTGCTTATAAGCTTCAAATATTTTTTCGCTGATAGCACGCAGATAAAAATTATAAGCGCCCAAATACCATTTGACGTCTAAATTAATGTTGGCATGAGTTGCACCAATTTTAAGACGTTCTTCCACATATTCAGTATCATAATTCCCTTCGGTAAGACGCAAAAAATATTCTTTTTGTAAATTCTTAACTCTTTTTAATACGTTAAGATCTTCAAAAAATTTGCGTGGCTGCTCGAATTTCATGAAGTGTTCATAGAGAGAGTCAACGATATCATGCACAGAATTCTTAATCTTGTCATCGACACGAGCGAGACAAGCTTCATCCTCTGCGCTCAATTCCAACCATTGTTTGCGTTGTTCGATTTCACTAGGGTCAATAT
>JANRLY010000028.1:0-32922 GCA_033762075.1 Gammaproteobacteria bacterium | reverse complement strand
GAATTGAAAAGAAAATTTCTTCTTAAGAAATGAAATTAGAGTATGCAAGATGCGCTCAGATTTTGAGGGATTTTTGGCAAAAACTTTGATGAGAAAGCGGAGTGTACCCAAACGTACATGAGCATTTCGAAGAAAAGTTTTCGCCAGATAGCACCAAAATGTGAATGCCTTAGAGTTGAAACAGATAGTAGAGTTTAGTCTGTCTGGCGACCATAGCATGCGGGTACCACCTGATCCCATCCCGAACTCAGAAGTGAAACCGCCTCGCGCCGATGATAGTGTGAGTTTCTCATGTGAAAGTAGGTCATCGCCAGACTTTTTATTCAGAAAAAACCTCTGTTAGATTTCTAATAGAGGTTTTTTTTTAACTTAATTGAGCAATAACATTAATTGCTCTTAAAACAAAAGATAATTTTAAAGACAATTTTGATGAAAAAATTTTTCTTCTTAATTTTAGATCCAATGTGTAAATGACGAGATAAATGTTATATGACTATTAATGAAAACCACAATATTCACAAAAGCTTATCTTTAGAATCTCTATTGAAAGGTCCCGAAAATCGCCTCGAAACTCAATTTAAGATTTTTACGAATATTATTACTGTTGATCCAGTAACTTCCCATACGGAAATTAAGCGCCCACTCTCTTTGCACTATACTGTTAAATCAGAAGGAATTCCGTGTGATTGCTCGAAATGGTACTGCTTGAAAGAAACAACAAGCCCCTTGCGCGCAAATGCTTTGCATCAACCAGCTGTAGAACAAAAAGCGGAGGATCAAAGTATTATGACCGAAAAGCAACTTAATCGATTAGTAATTTAGCTTTTAATCTTAAATAAATAATGCTGGCATCCAATGAAATACTAGCATTATTTTCTTGCAATATTTTCTGTTTTTACGCCAAAATGCCTGTCATTTAGTTTCTATGAAGGAAGTGACATGCCTATTAAGTCTGACCGCTGGATTCGCAAAATGGCGATTGAGCAACAAATGATTCAACCGTTTGTAGAAGCTCAAGTGAAAGATTCTGATGATGTACGTCGTATTTCTTATGGCACATCGAGTTATGGCTACGATATTCGTTGTGCACGAGAATTTAAGATATTTACCAATATAAATTCTTCAATAGTTGACCCCAAAAACTTTTGTGAAAAAAGTTTTGTGAATGTTGAGTCAGATGTCTGCATTATTCCACCGAATTCATTTGCGCTTGCTCGCAGTATCGAATATTTAAAAATTCCGCGCAAAGTATTGGTGATTTGTGTGGGTAAGTCGACGTACGCGCGTTGCGGCATCATTGTGAATGTGACGCCCCTCGAACCTGAATGGGAAGGCCACATCACATTAGAGTTTTCAAATACTACGCCGTTACCCGCTAAAATTTATGCTGGCGAAGGTGTCGCGCAATTATTATTTTTAGAGTCAGATGAAAATTGTGAAACGTCTTATCGTGATCGCAAAGGGAAATACCAAGGTCAGCAAGGCGTGACATTGCCGATTACTTAGCGTATGCTCCAAACCGCAAAATGACGTGAGCGTCTCTCACTCGTCACTTTGCGGTTACAGAACCATTCAAAAAGGAGCTTAAAACGTGACGAAAACTCATCATGATATTCTGCAAGAAATGGAACATATCAAGTTAGAAACGATCCAAGTTACTCAGTCTTTTGCACAACGTATTTTACTAGAAAAAAAATGTGATGGAGACGGCATCCAAAAATTTCGTGACATTAAAACGAGATTGCTGGCTTTACTTAAAGAGGCTGAAGCACTTAAAAGTGAAAACAAAAATGATGCTGGCATTTTTGAAATTTGTCTTCAGCTTGAAGATAAAATTCTTTATTTCAATGATGATATAAATAATTTCCGCAGTGTCGCATCACAAAATAATTTGCATGATGAAGCTGAGCAGCTCAATCAAATTATCCAACTTTCGAATCAAACATCGGCACTTGAGGCAAAGCAAGAATCTGCTGAACTTGACTATGAAAAGAAATTTGCGTTGATGGATAAAATAAGCGCCTATCAAAAACAGATATCATCCTTTGATACCTATGGCTATGACAAAGATATTAAGAAGCTTTCTGACCAACTTAACCATTCGCTAGATAGCTACATGGAGTATGTTTCATCTGTTCGCGGTAATTCGGGTAAGGCTCTTCAAGAATTACGAGAAACAAAAAATAACATTCTTTCGTTCCAAGAGGATGTTAAAACCAAAAAAACCAAATACGATAGATTGTTAAAGGAATTAACAGATCTTCGTAAAGCAGAAGGAAATGCATTTAAGGATGCCACGGGTGATTTTTGGCTGCTTCAATGCAGAACTAACCAGGCTGCTTTTGACGAATTTAACAAATGCGCTGATATGCTATTAAAACAAATCGATGGTGTTTTAATGAAGCTGTATGGCGCTGAGCTGAGTCGTGGATCCAGATACACCGCTGAGCAATTATATTCAATTTTTCAACAATCCAAACCAACAGTCGCAGAGCCTAAACTGGAAGCAAGAGTAACGAGCCCATTGCGCGCGAATGCCTTGCATCCAGCTGTTTCAGAAACAAGCGTTGAACAGGAAGTTGAGGTGGTTAACGAGGCAGTGAATCGTCTTAGCGTTTAAGAGTTACTCGTGAATGCTGTTTGTTTCCAAGCAAGCAGCATTTTATTCTTGCAACTCGCTTTATTCTCGTTTACTCTTCCCACCCTTAAACCAGGAGAGATGGCCGAGCGGTTTAAGGCGCACGCCTGGAAAGTGTGTGTACGTTTAACGACGTACCGAGGGTTCGAATCCCTCTCTCTCCGTAAATTTCATAAGAGACCCCACAAAGTGGGGTCTCTTATGAAATTTGTTGGGAGATGGGATGAGAACCCGAGAAGAGGGTTCGACACAAAATATTAGGAATGATATTTTGCACGCACGAAGTGCGGGCGAAGCCTAGGCACAGGGATGTGCCGCATGTAAACGGCAGGATTGCCGTTTTGGACCCGCTTTAGCGGGCCCGCAGGGTGAGCGGCAGGGAGGCCGCGAATCCATCCCTCTCTCTGTTGAATTAGAAAAACCCCACAAAGTGGGGTCTCTTATGAAATTTGTTGGGAGATGGGGATCAGAACCCTCTCTCCAAAATGTATATTAAACGTGTTATGGCAACTCTGTCGGTCTCTTCGCGACGATATGTTGTGAATCCCGCCAGGTCCGGAAGGAAGCAACGGCAGCAGCAGATTCGGGCGCCGGAGTAAGGCTGATATGGGTTGCCACCTTTTGTCTAAGCTGTATTTTACTTGTAAAAATCAATACCTGCCCTTAATCTTGACCTTGTTGTAATGTCGGCAAGTCAAGCGCAGTGAGGCGGAGCCGAACGAGCCATTGCTGACATTACAACAAGGGCAAGACTCGATAGTAAGAGTATGAGAAATTTTCACTCCCGCAAGGAGCAACATTCATGGCTTATGCTGTTCTAGCACGAAAATGGCGTCCCCGCAGTTTGCAAGAAATGGTTGGACAAGAGCACATTCTCCGCATGTTGACCAATGCGCTCGAGCGCGGTCGTTTACATCATGCTTATTTATTTGCAGGAACTCGCGGTGTCGGTAAAACCACATTAGCGCGCATTCTTGCTAAATGTTTAAATTGTGAAAAAAGTATTTCAGCTAACCCTTGTGGAACTTGCCAAGCGTGTCTCAGTATTGATGCGGGCAAATTTCCTGACCTCATTGAAGTGGACGCAGCTTCGCGCACTAAAGTCGAAGATACACGCGATCTACTCGAAACCATTCAATACGCGCCAGCGCAGGGCCGGTTCAAAATTTGTTTGATCGACGAAGTTCATATGTTGTCGACGCATAGTTTTAATGCGTTGTTAAAAACGCTCGAAGAGCCGCCGTCACACGTTATCTTTTTACTCGCAACAACTGATCCACAAAAATTACCGATCACCGTATTGTCGCGTTGTTTGCAATTTCATTTGAATCACGTTTCTGTTGAAAAAATGATTGAGCGACTCGCATTCATTTGTGAATCCGAAAAAATAACAGCAGATGCTTCAGCGCTTCAAGAAATCGCCATTGCAGCGCGCGGCAGTTTGCGCGATGCATTGAGTTTATTAGATCAAGCGATTGCATGGTGTGGTGATCATGTAACACTGAGTGAAACACGTGAAATGTTAGGGTGTGTTGATTCAGATTATTTGTTTCATTTATTGGATGCGATTGCTGCACAAAATGGTGAGCAATTACTCCAAGTTACGCGTCAAGCCTGTGAGCGCGCACCTGATATTGATCAGCTCATTGCAGCATTATTAACGTTATTACATCAGATTAGCATTCAACAAGTGATCGCAGATGATAAGTCTGCTGATACCATCAAACAATTCGCTGCCAAATTTTCTGCGAGTGACATTCAACTTTTTTATCAAATTGCATTAATTGGTCGACGTGATCTTGATTTAGCGCCAAATCCAGCGTTGGGTTTTGAAATGATGATGTTGCGTATGTTGGCTTTTCAGCCGACACAAATGTCGCAAGAAAAAAACCAACCCACCCAGCAAAATAAAATACCAGAGAAAGCGACACCTACCATGGCTCCCTCGAATGATTGGCGCGTTATTTTGTCGGCGCTTAAATTATCTGGTATGTCGCTTGCTTTAGCGGAGCATTGTGTCCTCAGTAAAATCGAAGATCATCGCCTTGAGTTATCGCTTGCTGAAAAACATGGCGCACTGTTGTCGACACAATTAAAAGAACGCATTCAACAAGCTTTATCAGAATATTTCAAAAAACCGATTAAACTGAGCATTACATTGACAGCAGATGTACTTCAGTCGCCGGCAGCAGAAAAGCAAAAAATACAACAACACAAACAACAGCAAGCTGTGACGGCGATTCATCACGATCAAAACGTTCAAAAAATCATGTCTACTTTTGGAGCGACATTAGAAGATCATTCCATTGAATCGACTGATGAAGCATAATCTTAGAATTTTTGTTAAAATCGGCCGTACATTTTTCAACACAAGCAGGAGTAGTTTATGAATAAAGCAGCGAATGAAAAACCAGGCTTTGGCGAATTAATGAAAAAAGCCCAAGAAATGCAGAAAAAAATGCAAGAAATCCAACAGCAAATCGCAGAGATGGAAGTGAGCGGCCAATCAGGCGGTGGCTTGGTGAAAATCACAATGACAGGCCAACATTTTGCGAAAAAAGTGACATTGGATGCTAGTTTAATGAAGGAAGAAAAAACCATCATCGAAGATCTCATTGCAGCAGCGATTAATGACGGTACCGGGAAAATTGAAAAAGGCACGCGCGAAAAAATGAGCAGCTTGACTGGTATTAAATTACCTGAAGGTTTTAATTTACCCACTGATGGCTAGTGATAATTAATGTTGCAAGGTACTTGATGTGTCTTCGATAAGATTTTAACGGTTACTAACGATGAAATTCAGTCCACTGATTGAAAGGCTTATTGATTCACTGCGTTGTTTGCCGGGCGTAGGCCCGAAAACAGCGCAGCGAATGGCATTTCAATTGCTCGAACGCAATCGTGATAATGCACTGCATCTTTCGACGGTATTGCGCGAAGCCGTGCAAATGATTCGTCGTTGTGAAATCTGTCGTACATTGACTGAAACTGAAATCTGTCGTTTGTGTGCTGCCCCGAATCGCGATGCTTCAGTGTTGTGTGTCGTCGAAAGTCCCATGGATATGGCAGTTGTCGAGCAAATGGGAGGTTTTCGTGGCCGTTATTTTGTTTTGATGGGACATCTTTCTCCGCTCGATGGCATTGGACCTGATGACATTGGTTTAAATCAACTCGATCAATTACTCAAACAAAATACCATTCAAGAAGTGATTCTTGCGACAAACTCTACCGTCGAAGGTGAAGCGACGGCGCATTATATCTCCAATATTGTTCGGCAATATAATATTAAAGTTTCGCGCATTGCACATGGCGTGCCTTTGGGTGGCGAGCTTGAATATATCGATAGCGGCACACTCGCGCGAGCTTTTGCAGCGAGAGGTGAGATTTGATTAAGGATACGTCTTAATATTCCATTAAGGTTGATTCACTACTATAAGCTCTTTATTTTTTTGAGGTTCAGGTAATATGCGTATGCGTCCACCCAACTCTCCGCATCGTACTCGGTGGTCTGGTTATTTTTCAAGAACAGAAAGTGAAACGAAAGAAGATGCCTTAAGTTCGCCTTCATTTAATAGCTCTCCGAATGAAGGTCAATTGAGACCAGAAGACAGACAGCATGAGCTAGAGAGATTACAAAATAATATTGATGACTCAAAAAGCGAAGGCCCATCCTCACCGCAGCCTCGTTAATTTTCAGTAAGGAATTGCTGTGCTATTATCTTTCTGTAGAATTTTGCTTTTATTTTTATTTCTGTTTTTTTTAAACGCACACGCAGATGAGCTCATCACTGAACCAGAAGATGGTCGAGCGCCTTTATTATCTGCTTTGCAAGATGCGCAACACTCGATTGATTTAGTGGTATATGGATTGACAGATGAAGTGTTCATCCGTGCTTTGATCGATGCAAAAAACGCAGGGAAAGAAGTTAATGTTTTGCTTGAAGCAGCGCCTTACAAAAGTGAACACGAAAATGATTTTGCGAAGCAACAATTAGAATCATCGCAAGTGAATGTTGTCTCAGGCAATCCCGCCTTTAAATATACACATCAAAAAACATTTATTTTAGATCATGCGCGCGCGATCGTGATGACATTTAACTTGACGCACTCTACATTTCAGCATGAACGAAATTTTGCTTTGCTTGTGACAGATCCACAAACGGTGAGTGAAATTCATCATGTCTTTGATGCAGACGTGCATCGCCAAAATGTATTCCCGCGTCAATCGAATTTAATTTGGAGTCCAGAAAATAGTCGAGTGAAAATGGTTGATGCTTTAAAAAGCGCAAACACACAAGTCGATATTTACGCTGAAAATATCAATGATTATGGTTTGGTTGGAGTGCTCGGTTCACTTGCGCGCAAAGGCATTACCGTTCGTATTTTACATTCCAGTGAATCTGCTCAATCAAAAAAATTTCGCTATCTTAAAAGGTCTGGCGTGCAACTCAAAAAAAGCAAGAAATATTTAATTCATGCTAAAGTCATTATCGTTGATCATCAGTTTGCAATCTTAGGCTCAACCAATCTCACAAAAAACTCCTTAGAGCATAACAGAGAGTTATCTGTGGTGACGTACGATCCAAAGGTGGTTGATCAGTTAGAAAACACTTTTCAGCAGGATTGGGGTGTGGAAAAAACTAAGCGACTTTCGAGAAGGCAATCTCGTTTAAAAGGCTGGATTGCCATGGCTAAATACGGAGTTTACCCTATACGCAGGCATGGGGCAGCTTCGCAATGACGGCCTAGATAAGTATTTATGAATCACAATGAAGAGGGAAATCATGCGCAAACTTTGGTTTATCACATTTGAAGGATTGCTCAACGATATCAAGAAGGGTGAACCCTATGAGGTAGATGTGTCATCTGATCTCGGCGTTTTTTATCCCACACAATCGGGTAACGCAGAATTTGGGTTTCGTAAAGAAAAAAAAGCACAAAAAGCACGTAAAGCTGGCAAGAAAATCATCCGACCTGCTTATGCTGCGGGTTCTCAAATTTGTCGATTAAATTATGATGAAAGTTTAGATACTTGGCATGCGATCGATATTAAGCCCTGGTTGAAGACGCCACCGCGCGAAAAATGCATTGGTGAAGGAAGTTTGTTACTTGGCCGAAGAAGTGAGCTTGACTATTATGAATACGCGGGTCGATGGTCTATACCAGGCGAACCGTGTTTCTCTATTGGGCCCACTAATCTTTCTTGGCGACTTTTAACACCTGCTGAGCGTGTGCGTTATCTCGATGCAATTAAAAGTTCACAACAGTCAGTGAAACTAGATTTTGCAGACCTCACTTCTTCATTGAAAGCTGAATTAGTTAAGCTCTATCGTGGTAAGCAAGGCGAACCACTTCAATTATGTAAAGACAAGTATGTCGAGGAAATTCTTGCAGCGGTGAATTTGCAAGAAGCTGAAAAAGTTGAATTGAAAGCTGAGCTTGAAAAAGGATTTGAAGCATCGTGCGCAAAAGGTGAAGAAAAATCAGCTACATTATTTGTAAACATGGAAGAAAAGTTAGTGGAAGAAAATTTAGATGACTCATTCGTTATCATAGAAGAATCAGAAGAATATTTATTCGATCGAATAGCAGATGCTAAAGAAATAAATAATGATTTCCCAATTTATGAATTATTCCATCATGAGCGTACTAAAATTAAATTTATTGAGTTACTCAAAGATGAAATAGATGAAGAACTGGCAGATGCATTCTTTGAAATCGCTATTGAAGATGCACCGCAAGGACGTTTTATTAACGAACTCAAAGAAGCTGCCAGATTAGTCTTAGAGGAAAAGTTATCTTATAGATCAGTCAGCAGTTTTTTTAAACCAGTTCGTGAGCCAGTTGATACAAGAGAGACATATAGCTCAGCCCCTACGAGTAGTTCTAAGCTATCGTTTGAATTCTGCTAAAAAACTGGATCCCGGAGCACGCACTACGCATTAAAAGTTGTGAGAGGGCGTGAATGTTCGAGTTTTTCCTCTTCAATTTCAGTGGGTCGCGGATCATTGCCGTAATTGAATTGATGTGGATTGTTTGCGGGCAATAAAGGTTGGCGCGCAGCACGATTTTGCATGTATTGTTGGATGCACTTATAAAGACCAAAGAGCGCGAGTCCTCCAGCAGAAGCAGCTAAAAAAATTATCAGCGGGGTGTGGTCTGTTTTTTCTTCTGGTTGTGGCGGAAATTCATGTGGTGGTATCGTCACCTGCGCCAGTGCAGTTTGCGCTTTTTCGCAGACCCATTCAGGGACACCTGTAAATCGGATTTGGCTTGGCCACATGAAGAACATCTCGGTATTTCGAGCGTAAAAAACTGTAGTACAGATGGTATTTTGAAACGCACTGCTGAAAGTGGTGTTTGTTGTATTTAATGTAT
The DNA here is from genome assembly GCA_033762075.1 of Gammaproteobacteria bacterium. GTDB lineage: Bacteria > Pseudomonadota > Gammaproteobacteria > DSM-16500 > DSM-16500 > VFKI01. Next base: position 23,906 of record JANRLY010000028.1, on the reverse strand, counting down.
GCACTAAAGAGTTTAAATAAGCGGATTGAATTTTTTCAAGGGTTTTTGGCCATGGGAGAAACAGGCCAATATCAAAGAAGCCCTGGCTCACGGGCGTATTATTAAAATTCGTGATATAAAAACTCTGGCAGTATTCCCCAAACATGTGAAAGTTAACATACTTACAAATGTCGAATCCATCAATCATTGAGCCGAAATGAAAAGAAAAAATATCGTCTGAGGAGACAGAATAGAGCGTTTCCACAAATCTTGTAGCAGTTGACAAAGCCGAAGTGGTTGCATTGATGATATTATTTGCAACAGAAACAGCGCTATTTTTAAGAGGAAGTTTTTCGTGTAGTGAAGATAGAAAATCTTGACAAGCACTAATGGATATTCCAGAAAAGGAAACTTGCCATAAGTTTTCAAACCATAATTCTCCAGAATTGCCCCAGTCCCATTTTTGGCAAAGAGTGGTGTGAGAGCTGTCAAAGGATTCTCCCCTTTTGTGCAAAGTATCTAGGAGTGTTCCAATAAAAGAGTTATTTAGTTGCGAGGGTGTCCATGTAAAATTGCCATCGATCGTATAAAATCCGTCACCGAGTGTTTGATTGTTTGCATCTGTAATATAAAAATTGTTACAAATGTTCGCTCCAAAATAATTGCAGACGTTTCTTCCGTCAGCAAGTGTACCGTAATGAAAAATATTAGTGGTTTGAGCGGGAATTATTTGAGTGACGTTCTGTGCGGCGTAGATGAGAGCTTTTAAAATTTCCTTGAAATTCATCTGATGTGTCCTTTATTTTGAGCGTTATATCCAAGGGCGGCAGTATAAGTGAAATTTGTATCGGAACTCAATAAAATATAAGGCCATCACTTGTCGCATTCTGACGGTATGACGATGCTGCCTGTCGGTGATGGTTTGACACTGGCTAGGAAACGATAGTATTTTTCTCTTCTAAAGAAGCTGCTAATTTCTGGTGAATATTTCCAAATCCTGAATTGCTCATCACGATAATGTGATTACCGGGCTTTGCAATAGATTGGTTCTGCGTATTGCGCACCGTGTACGATTGGACGGCGAGGAAAAAGCCACGCACTATGCATTAAAAGTTGCGAGAGCGCGTGACGAGTTTTTCCTCTTCTACTTTAGAAGGTCGTGTATCCTTGTCAAATACTGGCGAATTGCTACCGTAAGTGAAATGGTGCGGATTATTCGCGGGTAATAGAGGTTGGCGTGCATTACGATTTTGCATGTATTGTTGAATACACTTATCAAGACCGAGGAGTACAAGTCCTCCTGTACAAGCAGCCAGAAAAATGACTAGCGGGGTGTAATCTATTTTTTCCTCTGGTAGCGGTGGTAGGGTAGGAAATACATGCGGCGGCATATAATCCTGTTTAAATGCAACTTGCACTTTTTCACAAACCCATTCTGGAATACCCGTGAACCGGATTTGACTTGGCCATTCCCACCCGAGAGAAGACTCTGCGCCGCCAGCCTGGAAAATTGTGGTGCATGTTACATTTTGAAATGCATCGCTAAAGGTGGTATTTGTTGTATTCAATACATGAGCTAATGAATTCAAGTAGACAGACTGAATTTCGCCGATGCTTCTTGGCCAACTGAATAGACCTATATCAAAAAAACCTTGACTCACGGGCGTACTATTGAAATTGGTGATATAAAAGCTCTGACAGTATTCGTACATCCAGTGTGAGTCAATGTACTTGCACATATTGAATCCATCAGCCGTCGAGCCGAAATGAAAAGAGAAAATTTCATTTGAAGCAGAATATAAAGTTTCTACAAACGTTGTAGCGGTTAACGCCATGGAAGTGGCCGTATCGATGATCTTGTTTGTGGTAGAAGCAATAGCATTTTTATGCAAAAATTTATCGTACATTGAAAAAACAAAATCTTCACAGGCATCTACTGATATTCCAGAAAAATATATTTGATATAAATAATTGCCTTTGTCCCATATCCAATCTTTACAAATATAGTTGTGAGAAGTATCAAAGGATTCTCCTCCTTTATAAAGCGTATCCAGTAATGTTCCAAAAACGGTGTTATTTAATTGCGAGGGGGTCCACGTAAAATTGCCATCGATCGTATAAAATCCGTCACCGAGTGTTTGATTGTTTGCATCTGTGATATAAAAATTGTTACAAATGTTCGCTCCTAAATAATTGCAGATGTTTCTTCCATCGGCAAGTGTGCCGTAATGAAAAATGGTGCTGGCTTGAGCGGGAATTATTTGAGTGACGTTTTGTGCGGCGTAGATGAGAGCTTTTAAAATTTCCTTGAAATTCATCTGATGTGTCCTTTATTTTGAGCGTTATATCCAAGGGCGGCAGTATAAGTGGAATTTGTAGTGGAACACAATAAAATATAAGGCTATCGTTTGTCACAGGATTGCATCCTCTTAATATTCACGTAATATGGACTGTCAAAAAACGAGAGAGGTGCTTTATGTCTAGTGCAACATTAAATCTAACCCCATCCTTATACACTTACCTGCTTGATCACTCTCTGCATGAGCCTGAAGTGTTGAAAGAGTTGCGTGAAGAAACACGCAAACAATTTGCTTCGATGTTGGTGATGCAAATTTCACCTGAACAAGGCCAGTTTATGCGCTTACTGATTGAGGTGCTGGGTGCGCGTAAGACGTTAGATATAGGGACATTTACGGGCTATAGCGCATTATCTGTCGCTTTGGCGATGCCATCTGATGGTCAAGTGATTGCTTGTGATGTGAGTCCTGAATGGACGACACTTGCAGAATCCTTTTGGCAAAAAGGGAGTGTCGCTCATAAAATTCAATTACATTTAGCGCCAGCATTAAGCACACTCGAAAATCTTTTACAAAATGGAGAAGCTGAGACATTTGATTTTGCTTTTATTGATGCTGATAAAGAAAACTATGCGCACTACTACGAGAAATCATTAGCATTGCTGCGAAAAGGTGGGATCATCGCAATTGATAATGTTTTATGGGATGGCAAAGTATCAGATCAATCTGTTCAAGATGCTAGCACGATTGCGATTCGTCAGTTGAATGCAAAAGTATTTGCAGATGAACGTGTCAGTATGACGATGCTGCCTGTCGGTGATGGTTTGACACTGGCTAGGAAACGATAGTATTTTTCTCTTCTAAAGAAGCTGCTAATTTCTGGTGAATATTTCCAAATCCTGAATTGCTCATCACGATAATGTGATCACCGGGCTTTGCGATTGAAGTGATGTGATCAATGGTTTGGTCAAGTTGTTGAGATAAAGTGAAAGGTTTTGCGCAATCTGCAAATGCTGCCTCTACATCCCAATCCACTGACGGATATTGGCAAATAACAAAATCTGCTTCTTTGAAAGAAGCGCTTAAAGTTTCTTTGTGATGACCAGTGCGCATGGTGTAAGAACCTAATTCAACGACAGCAATCAATCGTGCTTTTTCACCGATGCGTGCACGTAAACCAGAAAGCGTTGTTGCGATCGCTGTTGGATGATGAGCAAAATCATCATAAATGGTAATGTCATCAATTTGATTTTTGATTTCCATGCGACGTCGTACATTTTTAAAAGTTGTTAATGCTGCCAGTGCTTTTTCTGTTGCAACACCGACATGTTGGGCTGCAATCAGGGCAGCTAGTGCATTTTGAACATTATGTTCGCCAATTAAATCCCATTTCACTTCACCGATTTCTTTTCCTTCCCGCATCACAATAAAGTGGCTGCCGTCCGGGGCAAGTAATTTCGCGCGCCATTGTCCGTGACGTTTGCCGAAAGTGACCCGCGGTGTCCAGCATCCCATTTCAAGGACATCAATTAAATGATTATCATCGGCACAATAAATAATTCTGCCGTTGTTAGGTACTGTTCGCACTAAATGGTGAAATTGTTTTTGAATGGTAGCTAAATCATCAAAAATATCTGCGTGATCAAATTCTAAATTATTTAAAATAAGTGTGCGTGGGCGATAATGCAAAAATTTAGAGCGTTTATCAAAAAACGCACTATCATATTCATCTGCTTCAATCACAAAATAAGGCGATGAAGTTAAACGCGCAGAAATGCCAAAATTTTCTGGGACACCGCCGACTAAAAAACTGGGCGCTAATCCAGCGCACTCTAATATCCAGCTCAATAAGGATGTCGTTGTGGTTTTACCATGAGTGCCTGAGACAGCGAGCACATGATATTTTTTTAAAATCGTTTCATATAGCCAAGCAGGACCTGATACCCATGGAATGCGGCTCATCATGATAGATTCAATTAAGGGATTTCCGCGGCGAATCACGTTGCCAACAATGACGCAATCGATGGATTCATCGACATGTAAAGGAGAAAAACCTTCGAGCAGTGTGATGCCTTGTTGTGCCAATTGCGTACTCATTGGGGGATAAATATTTTGATCGGATCCCGTGACTTCAAAACCCGCTTGCTTAGCTAATAGTGCAAGTCCGCCCATGAATGTGCCACAAATGCCCATGATGTGAATTTTCATAACGATCCTAATGTTTTTTCAAAAATGAAAAGTTGGCGCTGCCATGTTATCATGTCACGATTCTTTTAGGACAGGGACGTCCAATCAAATGGTAAATGATACATATTCTCTCTTCGATACCATCAAGGATAGCGCAGTCATCCTTGATCGCGCGGGGCGTATTATCGATTGGAACCAACACGCCACAACTCTATTTGGTTACAATTATCGCGAAGTCACTGGTCGTTCGCTCAACCTTATTTATCAGCAAAATCATCCATTCCCTAAAATTATTCAAGATACTCTGACACAGGATAAAATCTGGGAAGCAGAAACACCATTTATTCGCAAAAATGGCACCACCGGTGTTTGTAAAACAACCGCATCTTTAGTGGGACAAACGCGCCACGGAAATCCTTTGGCGCTTGTTTTGCATCATGATCTTTCTGACCTTTATCTACGTGAAGGCAATCTTCAAAAAGAGATTCAAAAATATATTGCGGAGCGTGATGAGTGTCTAGATCTTTTTAAAATAAATGCGTCATTGCTGTCACGTAGTTTAGCGGTTTCAGATCAGCTAGAAAAACAACTTAAAGAAAGTGAATTACGATTTCATTTGTTGGCAGAGAATGCTACCGATATTATTTCATGTCAGGCCCCAGATGGGACGTTTTTATATGTATCGCCATCTTGTAAGGCTTTATTAGGTTATAACCCAGAATCACTCATCGGAAAAAATGGTTGGCAATGTGTTCATCCAGATGACACCAATAAATTAAAAAAAGTGATGAGCCGTCGTCGAGATGCACCAACCCAGCGCACTTTAAATCTTCGTATGCGACGAAAAGATGGGGAATATCGTTGGTTTGAAAGCAATATTCGTATTATTCGTGATGAGCGCTCACATATCATTCGTGAAATTCAATCGGCTTCTCGTGATATTACTGATCAATTACTCGATAAAAAAGCACGGTTACGTGGCCAACAGTTAGCGCACGTATTTCGTTTGAGTACTATGGAAGAAATGGCATCTGGCATGGCGCACGAAATCAGTCAACCACTTGCGGCTGTTGTGAATTACACGCGTGGATGCGTGCGTTATTTAGAGCAAAATTCTCATGATACCGTGCAGTTGATCGAAATTATGAATAAAGCAGTTGCGCAAGCGGAACGTGCGGGCGAAGTGATTCATCGTTTGAAAAACTTTTTCTGCAAAGGACAGCTTATCCGCACGCCTTGCAAAATAAGTAGCTTAATTCGTGAAGCAGTGGCATTGATCCGTAATGATTTAAATACATCGCGTGTGAAAGTTGAATTTGATTTAGAGCGAGAAACGGGAGCAATTTCTGCGGACAGAATTCAATTGCAGCAAGTGATTTTAAATTTAATTCAAAATGCGATTGAAGCAATGAAAGAAATCAATCCCAAACAACGTAAGATTCGCATTCAAGCGAAAGAAAATAACGATAATATGATTGAAGTCACGGTGGCAGATTCAGGCCCAGGTTTTTCAAAAACCATGGTGCACGAAGTCTTTAAACCTTTTTTTACCACTAAAGCGCACGGTCGCGGCATGGGGCTTGCGATTTGTCGTTCGATTGTCGAAGCGCATGGTGGAGAATTTATTATTCATCCGAATACCAACAATACCAGTTGGATTCGATTTACTTTACCGAGATAAGGAGACATTGTGTGATGACAATGCAGCCCATGATCCATGTGGTCGATGACGATCAAGCGATGGTTGAGTCTTTGCTGTGGATTATCGAATCCGTGGGTTTGAAAGTAAAAACCTACCGTTGTGCCCAGGATTTTCTCGATCAATATGAGCCTTCACAACCAGGGTGCTTGTTGCTGGATGTGCGTATGCCGGGAATGAGTGGCCCAGAATTGCAGCTAAAGTTAAATGAGCGAGGCGCGGCAATCCCAATTATTTTTATCAGCGGTCATGGGGATGTACCGCTGGCTGTGCGTGTAATGAAAGCAGGAGCTGTAGATTTTTTAACCAAACCCTTTAACGATCAAGTGCTTCTAGAAAGCATCAATAAAGCATTGCGTTTAGATCGTATTCATCGTGAAAAGTTGCAAGAAAACGCGCGAGCTGAGGCAAAGTTTGCTTTACTCTCTCCCCGAGAAGTTCAGGTTTTACAAGGAATTGTGGCGGGTAAACAAAACAAAGTCATTTCTGCTGAACTTAAAATTTCACTAAAAACCGTCGAAGCACATCGCGCGAGCGTGATGAAAAAAATGAGCGTGAAATCGGTGCCAGAACTTGTACGTTTGGTATTGATGAATGGGGTAGAGGAGCCTGTCAAAGAAGAATAATGCGATTTTTCTTTCTTTAAAAAATCCCCCTCAATCCCCCTTTTTCAAAGGGGGAAGTATTCTGTGTTCTCCCTTTTTCAAAGGGGGAAGCATTCTGTGTTCTCCCTTTTTCAAAGGGGGAAGCATTCTGTGTTCTCCCTTTTTCAAAGGAGAAAGCATGCTGTGTTCTCCCTTTTTCAAAGGGGGAAGCATTCTGTGTTCTCCCTTTTTCAAAGGAGAAAGCATGCTGTGTTCTCCCCTTTTAAGGGGGGGGGATCTCTACTTTAAATTTCCTACACATGATCAAATAGTTACCATGTCTGCCCACTTTTTTCTTGGTAGTAACCCTGAGTAGCCTGCGGGTGTTTAGGGGATTTCCTCTTGGTTTCCTCTAATTTCGATTATCGTTCGTTAGTGAGATGATGAGCATCCCCCCGCGAAACAATGCGTAGTCAGCGTGGCACTGACGAGAGAGGGGTTTTTTCATCGAAAAGGGAGAAATGTGTCATGGCAGAATCAAAACATGTCTTACTCGTTACTAATGGCGTTAACCAAGACGAAATTAACCATATTCGCGATGCTTTTGAGCAGGCTAAACAGCAAGGCATGTCAGTTCAACTACAGCTTGTGCATGTAATTCCTAGCTTGCCAGCATGTTATTTTAATATCCCATCGATGGTGATGTTAGCTGAACATTACTACGATGAAGCGACTCAAGTGTTGACTTCTATGGGTCAATCCTTAGGGGTTGCTAAAAAAGATCAATGGCTGATTACGGGCAGAATTCGTTCGGAAGTGTTGCGTCTTGCCAGTCAGTTAGGTTCAAGCTTCATTTTAGCAGGTGGTGCTAGTATTAAAGATTTACATCAATCTTTCTTGCCACTCAAGAAATCATCACAACAAACACCAGTGAAAAGCATTCAAAGTTTTATTAGTACAACAGCTTAACCCTTTCTCACTCCCTTTTGATGATCCGGTTCCACACCAAAGCCCGTCAGGGTTTCGGTGTGGTTTTTTATGTTTGATGGCTTGATCTCATCACAGATCGCGGTATGATGCCTGTTTTCGACAAAAGAAGGGTTTAGGCAAAATGACGCAATATAATGCACTTTATGCGCAATCTGGTGGTGTGACAGCAGTCATTAATGCAACGGCTTGTGGGGTTATCCAAACAGCGCGCTTGCATTCAGATAAAATTGGACGGTTATTTGCTGCGCACAATGGGATTGTCGGTGCGTTAATGGAAGATTTAATTGATACGACTCATGAATCTGATGACGATATTCAATTGTTGCGTTATACCCCTGCTGGGGCTTTTGGTTCCTGTCGACATAAGCTTGGTACACTCGAAAAAGATCGAGCCAGTTACGAAAGATTGATTCAAGTTTTTTCCGCGCACAATATTCGTTATTTTTTTTACAATGGTGGTGGTGATTCTCAAGATACAGCCTACAAAATTTCTCAGATGAGTGAATTACTCGGTTATCCAATGGTGTGCATTGGGATTCCGAAAACAGTCGATAATGATTTGCCATTCACTGATAACTCACCGGGATTTGGCTCTGTCGCAAAATATGTTGCGACATCTATTCGTGAGGCAGGATTGGATGTTGCTTCGATGGCTGCGACTTCAACCAAAATTTTTATTTTAGAAGTAATGGGGCGACATGCAGGTTGGATTGCAGCAGCGGGTGGGTTAGCGGCTGAACAAGAGCATGATGCTCCGCATATTATTCTTTTCCCTGAAATTCCTTTTGTCTCTGAAAAGTTTCTCGCACGCGTTGATCAGTGTGTTAAAAAATATGGCTACTGTGCGATTGTTGCCTCTGAGGGGTTGCGACATCAGAATGGGGAATTTGTTAGCTCTGTGGGCTTAAAAGACGCTTTTGGCCATACACAGTTAGGCGGTGTTGCACCCATTGTCGCGCAATTAATTCGACAACAGTTAGGTTACAAATATCATTGGGCTTTGTCAGATTATTTGCAAAGATCCGCGCGTCACATTGCGTCAAAGACAGATGTCGAACAAGCGTATGCACTAGGTCAAAAAGCAGTAGAGCTCGCGCTCGAGAATAAAAATGCCATCATGCCGATCATCGTGCGTGAGTCGACGCATCCTTACCATTGGTCAATTGGCGAGGCCCCGCTCGAAAAAGTTGCGAATGTGGAAGTCGGTTTGCCGCATGAATACATTACCGAAGATGGTTTTGGTATTACGCAAAAGTGTCGTGATTATTTATCGCCTTTAATTCAAGGCGAAGATTATCCGCCATATAAAAATGGATTACCCAATTATGTTCGCCTGAAAAAGATTTCAGTTGAAAAGAAATTGGAGAGTGCGTTTGAAGTGTGATTGTGAGAGATTAATCTCCCTCTTTTTTCAAAGGCTTTGTTGCATAAATCATAAAATCCCACCTGTCATTCCCGCGTAGGCGGGAATCCATCATTATGTTCAAAAATAGCTAATTAAAAAATACTCAATTTACGTTCAATATGCCTAATTAAAAACTTTATAAATTTGAAATAGATTCCCGCCTTCGCGGGAATGACAATTATGCAACAAAGCCTTTTTCAAAGGGGGAGAGTTGCTTGGATCTCTTTCTTTTCTTCTTCCACAGGCTTTGCTTGAGAGTAAATATTGAGTCTAGCGAGTCTGCTGAGAATTGACGATTCGGCTAAGGCATCAAAAAAACTTTCTAATTCTTCCGCTTCTTTCTCCTCATTTTCAGCTTCTGTTTTTTCATTTTCTTTTCTGAACTGCGCTTCTTTTTCTAAAGGCAGTTCTTGCTTTTCGAGGCGAACAATTTCTGTGTTCAAGGTTTCTAAGGCTTGTTGGACAGCGGGTAATGGGCCTATGTCGCGAATCAGTGAAACACAAATACTTTGCATATGTTTTAAAAGATCATGATGAGCGGTTGCATTTAATTCAGTAAAATCCCTGGAAAAAGTAAACCAATATTCAGAAACATTATATAGAAAATTTGTAATGAGTTGCTGGTAGTTTTCTAAAATCCTTTTTTTAACATCTGCATCAGAATCATTTTTTTCTTCGATTTCTTCGCTGAGTGCATTTAATGATTGCATGATTGCTTGATAAACACATGTGACAAATGAATTTTTTGTCTGCAATATACGCCAGTTTGCTCTTTGCGATTGGATAGATTGCATAAATGTATTATATGGTTTTCTATTTTCCTCTGCTTCTGAAAGAATTATTTTTTCATTTTCATACTGTGCTAAAAGCATTTCTTGTTCCTTTCTTTGACGCTCGCACTGTTCTTTAGCTTCTATTTCCGCGCGTAATCTGAGTTGCGTCATTTGATCAGATTTTGCATTACAGTTTGCTCGCATGGTAGAGAGCTGGCTGGTAATCTTAGCAGATAAAAAAACATTTTGGTGAATAATTTCAAAGGGAAAGGGCGTGAAAATTTTAGAAGAGGCTTGCTGAAGCCTATCGAGAAGTATTTTTTTGTAGCGTGCTTTTTGAACGACATCATCAGTGTTAATTAAAAGATAATTGATTAACTCATTAGTATTTTTTGGGAAACGAGAGATCTTATTTCTGATATTCTCAAGTTGGTTGCAGAGGAAGGTTATTTTTCTGCTTAGGGCTTCTGCTTCATTTTCTGTGACTTTATATTCATCCTCTTGAAAAATATCATTCATGATAATGTGATATTTTTTGTTTAAAATATTAAATTCAAGGATTAATTCATCGAGCGCTTCTTTGCACATCTTATAGTCATCAGTGATCTTATTAAAACCCATGAGAAAAGTAATATATTCGTGGAATAATTGTTTTTCATCCGGGTTTTGCATTTCCTTCGAGAACAAGTTAAACGCTTCGTGTAGTTTAAATATTTTTAAATCAACTAAATCCTCATTAAAGCAATTCTTTTTAAGATGTGCTTTAAGTTTTTCATGATGGACGATCACGTCGAGAGAATCTGTTTCGACTTGATGAATATAAGTGTCCAAAGATAGTGTGTTCGGTAGAGGTTCAATAATAAGCTGTTCTGCTTTTTCTTCGTATTCAATTTCAGTGAATTTTAGCGGATTATTTTTTTCTTCCTGTGCCAATGTTTCATTCAATTGTGTTGCATTGTGTTGTAAGTGTCTCGCGACCGTTTCAATGCGTGTAATTGTTTCTGGCAGCATTGCGATGGGTAAAATTTGCTGAAGGGTTGCAAATTCATTGTTGAGATCACCTAATAATTTAGCTGCTTGTTTGGCAGTAATGCCATCTTGATTCAGTGATACATGGTTTGCTTGGCATAATATTTTTGTGAGAGAAATAAATTGTTTGGGCAAGTTAGTATTTAGTTTTGTTTTAGTGGGATCGATCGTGGCAATGAGATCTTTCCTGTCAAATTTTAAGCTACCGCTTTCTATGAGGTGATCGATATATATGCTTGAGAATCGATCTTCGACGCATTTGAGTAACACGCTCAATGGATTGTTGAGCGCCTGCACATTGATAAGTTCAGAGAGCGTTTGCGTGACTTCATTTGCCATTTGGTGAACAGTGTTTGCATTCTTTCTGAGAGAGATTAATTCTTTTTTGATGAGCATTTCTGAGGTGATGCTTTTTGTCGCAGTAACGCGTCGAGTGGCCTCTAGACATTGTTCATGCATGAGCGCGTAAAGTTCTATGCGCTTTTTCTCATCTAAATCTAATTGGGCAATACTTAAATTGATTTGCTCAACGCTTTCTTCCATTTCATTGAGATTTCTTTGCGTGTATTGCAGGGATTCTAAGCTCGGAATATGATCTGTTAGTACATATTCAGCAAATTTATGTATCTCTAAAAATAATTGTATTTTGGCGTTTGTTTCTCTAAATCGTTCAATACGAAGCGCTTCTTTTTTCTCCGCATTATTATTCAAACTCTTCATTTTATCCATGCTTGTTTTAAGCTGTTTGACTAATGTTTCAAAGAAGGTTCGATATAGCGGAATGAGATTGCGCTCTGACAAACGACCCATTAATGTTGAAATGGTGCGAATGTGATGAATTTGTTTGGTCACCTTAGAAAGATTGTGTATTTCGACGAGTTGTTTGATAAACGCTTGTGCGCGAGGTGTATTTGAGAGGCTGCTGAGTTCCTCAGCTAATTGCGTTTCGTTTGTTTCAGTAAATTCATTATTATAATGTTTAATAAATAATTTAAATATTTTTTCAACTTCTTTATTGTCTTCTAGAAAAGCAATTTGATGCATGGTGCTGTGGCTTGGGTTTTCAGGAATTTTGCCGCCAAATTTATCGCAAACGAGTAGTAAAAAATCATCGGTACCAAAAAGCATTTTACTTGATATTTCATTTGTAATTTCAGGCAGGCTCACTTTTGAAAATTGCTTTTCGAAGCACTCTACGCTATTTGAGAGAATGTTTAAAGCCGAGTTGCCGTTTGTTAATCCTCTGCCCGTACCAAAAAAAGCAATGGATAAATATCTTTTGAATGAGGTATCTGCGCCGGTGCGTAAATATTCTTGACTGCCATTGCCAAAGATTTTTCCATGTTCTTCGTGATCAAATTGGCATAAAAGTTCATTCATGCTGTCGAATAAACCTCTTGCAATCAGTCTCGCCTCAAAAAAACTTAAGTTTTCTTTTTCTATTTTATAAATTAATGTGTCAATGGCTTTGAGAAAAACATAAGAGGTTCTTCTTGATTCTTCTGATACAGAAGTATTAGGGTCACCATTTTCGTTAAAGATAATTCTCATTAATCTTTTATGGCACTCATAAATAGGGTGCATGTGATCATCTTTCATATTTTGATAATGTTTGACGTAAAGAGAATCATAATCCTTTCTGTGTGGAAACCAGCGGGGATTGTATAAACTTGACGGACCTACAGATTTTTTACTTGAGACAAGATGTGCAGCGCTTTCTAAAATGCCTGTTTGATTGATTTCATCGGGTATACCATTGGGGCCTACAAAGCTAGGGGGTAATAAGTGTTGTAACTGCACGTTTTGCATAAGGCAATGCATGACAGTGACGCCTGCTTTGACTTTCTGTTGATCTTCTTTTCTAGCAAATGAATCAGCAAAACGATTACCTCTTTCATACGCTGCAATCAGCGCACCCTGTATAGCGGGTCCATATTTTGATATCGCACTTGAAACAAGTGCCATCGTGAAGGGTTCCATGGTGATTTCCTTCCATTAAATCACTCTTGATCATTCTGTTTCTGAACTTGTAATCCCACGTTTTTTCATAATATCGCGCAACATGCGTAGACCTGCAATTTGAACTTGTCGTACACGTTCGCGTGTGAGACCGATTGCTTCACCAACTTCTTCTAATGTTTGACGTTCGAATCCTGCCAAACCAAATCGTCGACATAAAACTTCGCGTTGTTTTTCGTTGAGTAAATATAAAGATTCTTCGAGATGCTGAATCATTGCTTCATCAGCAAGTAGATCAGCAGGGTCACTGCGATTTTTGTCGGTGAGGTTGTCTGTTGCACTTCGGCCTGTTGATGTTTCTGTATTCACAATAGCTTCAAGCGAAGTCGTACGTTCATTTAGGCGCAAGGTGTCATTCACATCTGCCACAGAACGTTTAACTTCATGCGCAATTTCTTTTGTGGTAGGTTCGCGGTCGTGTGTTTTCAGTAATTTGCGTGCGGCAGTGAGATAGGTATTTAATTCGCGAACGACATGCACAGGTAAGCGCACTGTGCGTGTTTGATTCATGATCGCGCGCTCAATATTTTGTCGTATCCACCAAGTGGCGTATGTTGAAAAACGAAATCCGCGCTCAGGATCAAATTTTTCAACGGCGCGCAACAAACCTAAATTGCCTTCTTCAATGAGATCTAAAAATTCAAGTCCGCGATTATAATAACGTCGCGCAATTTTGACGACCAAGCGTAAATTACTTTCAATCATTTTTTTTCGCGCTTTTGCGTCGCCTTGGCGTGCTAAACGCGTATATTTAATTTCTTCTTCTGCAGTTAAAAGAGGAGAATAACCAATCGCGCCTAAATAAATGCGGGTGGGGTCAGCGGCTTTATCTTTTGCGCCTTTCGCTGATGTTGCTTTTTTTTCTGTGGGAATGATTTCAGCAGTGGATTTTTCTTCGATGACTTCTTCTATTATGGTGATATCATCTTCGATTGATAATAAATCATCCGCTGAAGGTTCGGTTTCTTTGACCGCCTGTTTGACTTTCGCAATCCGTTTGCTTTTTTTCTCCATTCTCAACCCCTTACTGAAAGATAATGCAGTGGATTCACGGGGCGCCCACTGCGGCGGATTTCAAAGTGTAACATAGCTATGCGATCGATACCTTGACCCATCGTGGCAATGCGTTGACCGCGGTGGACGCACTGACCTTGTTTAACTAAAACGTCTTGATTCCAGGCATAGGCACTTAACCAGGCACCATTATGTCTGATGATAATGAGATTTCCGTAGCCACGCAAACCACTGCCTTGATAAACGACTTGGCCAGGTGCTGTTGCAAATATAGGATCACCGACTTTACCGCTGATATTGATACCTTTGTTGAACGATGAATAAATTCCTTTGATTGAGCCATGTGCCGGCCAGCGCCACGCATTGATGTTATTCAAAAACGAGCACGACTCAGGTGACGTTTCTGCGGACAGAATAGGTTTAGTTGGCGCAATGACGGATTGGTGAGTATGTTTTGCAACGATGGTTTTTTTACGTAGAGCAAGTTGATGTGTATGACGGCGTAATTGAATGACTTGGCCTGTTTTAACATGCCAAGGGACCGGTAAATGATTGATCGTGGCCAGCGTGCGATGATCCATGCCGTAACGCCATGCGATTGCATATAAGGTTTCCCCATTCTTAACGCGATGGGTGCCGGAGGTTGGAATCGGCTCGATGGTCGACACATTGACTACAGGGACATGATGATATCTGGGCGTGCTACAACTGAGTAATAAAATACTCAGGATGATCACTGTAAGATGCCTGCTATATCTCTGCATTGCACGCTATCCTTGTGCTAGAGCATTCACCCAGCCTGATAGTTGATCGAAGACTTTGTAGTGGGTTAAGTCCAGATGTAACGGTGTAATCGAAACATAACCCATGTTGACTGCATAAAAGTCGGTGCCGGGACCTGCTTCTTGTTCTGGTCCAGGTTGGCCTACCCAATAAATTTTTCTACCGCGAGGATCGACTGTTTTAATGGTAGGTTCAGCAATATGGCGTGTGCCGAGACGTGTGACTTGAAAACCGCGTAGTTCTGCATAGGGTAGATCAGGCACATTCACATTGAGAATGGTATCTTTTGGAATGGGATCTCGTTGCAATTTTAAGACGAGCATTTTTGCGACGGTGGCTGCAGTTGCATAATTTTGGCAGCGTGGCCCAGCTAAAGAAACAGCAATTGCGGGTAACCCTAAAAAACGCCCTTCTGTCGCCGCAGCAACTGTGCCTGAATATAAAACGTCGTCGCTGAGATTAGAGCCTTCATTAATACCTGAGACAACAATATCAGGCATTTCTTTTAATAAGCCTGTTACGGCTAAGTGGACACAATCGGTGGGAGTACCGTTCACACCAATGAATTGATTGGCTGCAACCATCGTGCGTAAAGGATTATCGAGTGTGAGTGAATTACTGGCGCCGCTGCGATTGCGATCAGGTGCGACAACCGTGATCTCGGCAATTTCACTTAAAGCTTTAGCAAGTGCTGCTAAACCTGGAGCTAGAAATCCATCGTCGTTGCTTAGTAAAATTTTCATTGTAAATGCTCAGTCCTTATGTGTGTGCGGTATTTTGTTGGTCTTCATTAAGCTCTGTCATTCCCGCGAAAGCGGGAATCCATTTATCCTTGCTATTCGAAGTGCCATTATCAGGATGGTTTCCCGCCTTCGCGGGAATGACACAGTTTAGCTATCCTTTAATCTTTATGCTCAGTTTGTGCCATTTGGTAAAAGACTTCACCTTTCTTAATCATGCCAAGTTCCTGGCGAGCACGTGACTCGATGGCATCTTGTCCTTGATGAAGACGTTGGACTTGTAATTGTAAATCATTGTTACGTTGTTTCAGTGTGTCGTTTGCGGCTTCGGCTTTCGTGACTTCTGAACGCATACGCAGCATGTTAATAATCCCGCCTGGTTGGAACCATAAACGATATTGTAAAAAAATTAACACTGCAAGCAAACATATCAATAAAATGCGCATGCGCATCATCCTGTTACCGAAGCGAAACAATTAAATTGTTTAAAAACGCTTTGACCTGCATATACCCCGTGATTCCCTAGCTCATAAGCAATTTGTAATAAACGATTATACTTTGCAACACGATCAGAGCGACAGAGTGAGCCGGTTTTAATTTGACCTGCATCTGTGCCGACGGCGAGATCTGCAATCGTTGTATCTTCTGTTTCACCGGAGCGATGCGACAAAATCGTATTATATTTTGCAGCTTTTGCGATGCGCATTGCGGTGAGTGTTTCTGTGAGTGTGCCAATTTGATTGGGTTTAACCAATAATGCATTAGCAATATGTTCTGCAATGCCTTTTTCTAAAATGGCTGGATTCGTGACAAAAACATCATCGCCGACTAATTGAATGCGTTGACCTAAACGCTCAGTCAATTGACGCCAGCCATCCCAGTCGTCTTCTGCCATGCCATCTTCTATGCTCACAATCGGATAACGATCGACTAGTTCAGCAAAATAATCGATGAAATCATTGGCGGAAAGCGTGCGATTTTCTGCGGTTAAATGATACTGTTTGTCGCGATATAATTCGTTCGCTGCGACATCGAGCCCTAAATAAATATCTCGACCGGGCTGATATCCTGCGCGTTTGATCGCTTCAACAATGAGATCTAATGCTGCTTGATGATTTGGAAGATTCGGTGCAAAGCCTCCTTCATCGCCAACATTCGTATTGAGTTTGCGTTCATGTAATAATTTTTTGAGATGTTGAAATACTTCTGTGCCGTAACGTAGTGCTTCTGCAAAGGTGGGTGCACCAATGGGTAAAATCATAAATTCTTGAATGTCGAGATTATTATCTGCGTGTGCGCCGCCATTTAAAATATTCATCATGGGAACAGGTAAATGAAAAGTATCGCCATGACCGAGATAACGATACAGTGGGATATCTCGATCGGCGGCAACTGCTTTTGCTGCGGCGAGTGAAACAGCGAGTATGGCATTTGCGCCTAAATATCCGCGATTTGGTGTGCCATCTAATTCAATTAAACATTGATCCAAATGCTCTTGATTTGCTGCATCAAAACCATCCAGTGCGCGATTGACCTCCGTGTTGATGTTATGCACGGCTTTTAAAACGCCTTTGCCTAAATAACGTTTGGGATCTTGATCGCGTAATTCAAGTGCTTCGCGTGATCCCGTGGATGCGCCAGAAGGGACAGCTGCGCGACCTTGACAACCTGACTGTAAAGCAACTTCTGCCATCACTGTAGGATTGCCGCGAGAATCTAAAATTTCATAACCGCGAATGTGTCTGATGTGTGTCATTGCTTCTCCTAGATTTCTAAAACAGTTTTGACAAATGGAATAGTTAAGCGACGTTGTGCAGCGAGTGATGTGCGATCAAGCACATCGAGTGCCGTGCATAACGTAGACATGTGACGCGGGCAATGCGTTAAAATGAAACGTCCAACTTCTTCAGAGAGCGTCATGCCGCGACGTTGCGCGCGCATCATGAGCATTGCAAGTTTTTCGACATCGGTGAGCGGTTGTAATTGAAAAACAATTCCCCAGGATAAACGTGATACTAAATCAGGTAAGCGAAATCCAGCCTGACGGGGCGAACAATTGGCTGTGAAAATCAGTGTGCCGCCTGCATCATAAATGCGATTGAATGCGTGAAAAAAAGCTTCTTCCCATTGTGGAACGCCTGCGATGAGATGAGTGTCATCGAAACACACTAAGTTTAATGTTTCGAGTCCTTCGAAGAGTGCAGGGGAAAAATTTTTATAGTCTGCAAAAGGAAGATACGCTGCAGTGCGACGTTGACGATGTGCTTCGTGGCAACTTGCTTGTAAGAGATGGGTGAATCCTTGTCCACCCGCACCATAAAAATAAATCACGCGTTGTGAAGAAGAACCTTGTGCTGCTTTGAAAAGTTCTTGCACGAGATGAGTGTTACTTCCTGAGAAATAATTATCGAATGTCGCATGATCTTTTAAGCTGACACCAAGTGTCAGTTGGTGGATAGCATTTTTCATTGGAAAGATTCACGATAATGATGATTAAGAAATCGTAATAATACTCGAATCACTGCAGCTGCTGGTAAAGCAAGTAAAACACCAGTGAAACCAAATAATGTACCTCCGGTAAGGATCGCGAAAATCACGACAAGCGGATGTAATCCAATGCGATGTCCGACGAGTTTAGGGGTGATAAACATAGCGTCGAGTGATTGCACAATTAAAAATAAAACAAAGACGGGTAACATTGCATGCCAATTACCTGTTTGCACCCATGCAACAATGCTCGCAGAAATTAAACCAACTCCAACGCCTAAGTAGGGAATGATTGCAAGTAAGCCTGTGACTAAACCAATTAACACCCCCACTTGGATGCCGAGCAATGTTAAACCAACGGCGTAAATGATGCCGAGTGTTAACATGACGGTGAGTTGTCCGCGGAAAAAAGCTGATAAAACAGCATCGCATTCTTCTGCAAAAGAAATCACAGTGGACGCGCGGCGACGCGGTAACATAGCGCAAATACTATTTAATACGCGATCCCAATCATAGAGTAAATAAAATGCGACAACGATGGTTAAAAGAGTTTGTCCCGCCCATTTCAAAAGTGTCATGCCAGACTGAACAGTGGTTTTTAAAACCCAGCCAGCGGCACCGCCGGCTTTTGCCCAGTTATCCACAAGTAATTTTTGCAGAGAGTTTGAATCAATCGCCGAAAAGTTTGCTAACCCAGGTAAAACACGCTCTTGTAAAAAGGCGATGCCGTTGGGGATAAAGTGTGCCAGATGTGTGAGCTGCGTAGTAATGAGTGGGATCACCCAGAGCAGGAAAACGAGCAAGAGTATGAGAAATACAAGAAACATCAATAAGACTGCTAGGATTCGGGGTATTTTGCGGCGAGTCATGGCTTCAACTAAAGGATTAGAGAGCCAGGCGAGTAAGGCGCCAATTAAAAAAGGCGGTAAAATCGGTGCAATAAAATAAATAATCGTGCCGAGTATGCCTGCGAAAATGAAGGGAAAAAAAGGATTGAGTTTCATAGTTAACCTTTCCATTGCCAAATAAGATCAGGATTCTGTTGTTGGTTTATATTGGTGACGGGTATCAAGTGTTGATCCGTCGAAATTGCTTCTATCAGTGAGGATAGGGTACCACGCAGGCTGATTTGTAGCACCACGCTTTGCCCATTGACTTGTAAAATGCGGATGCTTGCGACCGGCGGGAGACGTTCGAGGTATTGAAGGCATTTATCGATATCGGTGGATTGTTCGATTTGGGTGATGGTGATTTGTACGTCCGATTGAATTTGCTCTGTCATCACGCTTGCATAACGAGTTGCCAAAGCATCTGCAATGCGATCGACCATGCCTGATAAAACAGTGGGCACGCTTTCACCGGTCACGTCCCATTTAAGTTGGTCATTTTGAAACTGTAAAGTCGCAGTCAAATGGTAACCGCTGACATCATGAAACAAACGTCCAGCAAGAATAACGTCGCTTGCGTAACGTTTAGAGGCGTTTAATAAAATAGCAAAATTATTGGTGCCAATATCCATGATGGAAATATGCCCGACTTCGGAGAGATCCATGAGTGGAAAAATAATAGGGATACCGCGACGGTCTGCGGTTTTTTTAAGTGATGTTGTGAGATCCAAGTCAGAGTCCGAAGAAATAATATGCACGCCTTCGGCAGATAAGTTATTCGTGAGCCAGAAAATAATGAGAGGACGATTTTCGCCCCAGAGAGGAGCATTCGCTGCGCGCAGTGCATGATTCACTACGCTCGGGTCGAAATGAATTTGTAATAAGTATGGAGGAGCCGGTGGAGGAGTATGTGAGGGGGCATAACTGTATTCATCGACTAAAGCTTCAGCATGTGCGAGTGATGGTCTCATATGAGGGTTTTGAGCGATGTTCGTGTTGCCGCTAGCGCGAATTAAGACTTGTGTTAATCCTTTACGAAAAGCCTCTGCTCTGAGACTAGCTTGTTGAGACGCTACAGGGACATCAACTTCGTAGAGAGATTTCATTCTGACGGCATACGCTGTCGGTAGCCACAGAAAGAAATAAGCTAATAATGTTAACAGAAACACTTTCTTCATGAACGAGGACCCGCAATGGAAACCGTTATTATATCTGTTATTGGTGCGGAAAGTTACTCGGATTGAATGCTCCTGCTTCTAAGGGGGGAGCTTGGGTCAATTGCGCGTAACGTGACAGTAAGGGTCTGAGTTCGTCACCCAGGAGGCTGCCTTTGCTTCTTTCAGGACTGAAAAACGAAAGGAAACCAGTGTCTCTATGTTCGGCAATGGCTTCAAGAAATGCATCTGTGATGATGTGTGTCGGTTCTCGCGTAATGAGATCTCTGAGGGCATCTTCCACTAAAGATTTTTTTGCACTACTCGGTAAATGTTCTGAATATTGTTCAAGCTTTTCCATGAGGTCAAATTGAAGTGTCAATTTTTCCAGTGACTTTAATTCATCTGATAGATTTTTTTCAGGATCGTACATGGATTGACAAGTGATGCTCGTTTGAAGATGTTTGAGTAGTGTTTGCATTGCATGAATTTGTTCTCGAGTCATGGGATGCTCGTTGTTTATTTCTTTGTGAATCTTTTTAAAAAGTTCTGAAATGACATTTGCATTGTCGTTATCATTCTTTTCTAGTGTTATATCCTCATTTGCTTTTTTCCAGTTAAATATTTTAAAAATATCAAACTTTGTTTTATCAGAAAGATCTAAGATGTCGCATGAGCTTTTGACGCTTTCGCTAATTTCCATGCGCGCGTTTTTGCGCATACTTCGGATATTGGTTATTTGAATTTCTTTTAGAATTTCTGTTGTAAATTCAATTTTTGTCTTGAGGTCAAATGCTGAAAATACTTTGATAGCTTGTTTCTCATTGCGTGAGTTTGCCGCGATAACTTTATAAATGTTGATGAGAGCTTCCTCTTGCTGATCTTGTGGGATTTCGTGTAATGCATCCAAAAAGCTAGTAACACTTGCCTCAGCTATTTTTTCCTCTGGAATATTTTCTTTATTTTGCGCCCAAATATGCAAATATTTTATTCGCAAATCAGGCTGCGATAAATAATATGAAATATAGTCTTTTCCAAGCTGCCCTGAGCTTGCGTACGGTTTTGACGTTTGAAGTTGGAAATCATTTTCTTCCATTCTTTTTTTGCCATAACGTAATCTCGCGCCGAGGTCAATGCGTGTCATGTTTGTTATTTCATTTGATTCGTTTAGCGTAGCCATGAATTGTCCGGTATGTAAGCTTTCATCACACGCTAAATTACTTGCAAATAATGCCATCGCAAATTTCCAACGTGCTTCTTCAGACATGTTGTTAATGTTGAGTGTAATGTTTGTCTGGTATATGGCTTCCACGCTGATGGGTGTTTTTGAAAATCTTTTTCTACCGAGAATTAAAATATCCCAGGGTTGGGCGTTATCTAGTTTTTTTTGAAGCGTCACAGTTTTTTCTGTGCCATCTTCATCGTGTAAAGTTTTTGTGGTTGCCAGATGGATACAACTTTGGAGCGCTTCTGGAATGGCATATAAAACAAATTTTGCTGACCCTTCTAAAACGCATGTTTCAGGTTGATCTTCTTTGATGAGATAAGATTTTTGATCGTAAGTGTTGACATGGAATCGTGCTTTGCCAGCTTGACCTCTACCTGCCACTGCTTCTGGTAATGCTTCGTAGAGTGCGCTGCTTTTTCTATCGATTAGACTAGAGTTTCGTTTTTCCGCTCCATCAGATGAGCTGCGCTCACTGCCGCTCATTCGGGCTTTGTCAGTTTTTAGAGAATCTTGTGAGCGTGGACTGAGTGGCGATTTTTCATCTTCCGACTCTTCTTTGTCTTCGTCTAGTCTATTGAACGCCATAAGCACCCCTCAGCTCTGCGTTGATTCTTTACTAAAGTATAGGCGAGGATTTTGAAAAGAGTCTTAATGTATCTATTTGATTTTAATATTAAATTTTTAAACTTCTCAGGGCGTGTTCGATAGATTTTGATTCCAAGGTCGGGGGTGTGCTACACTGCGCCGCTGTTTTATGTTTATGCGTCCTAGAAACAAGAGAGACGCACACGGATTCCCTCCCAGATTTCAATCTTTTATCAGGCAGGGGCGCCCTGACTGATACCACCAGATAAAACATAACGATATGAGCGATTGCGCTAAAACCTAAAGCGCGAGGCATTTGTTTGCCTTGCGGGAGAGGCGCTGCATTTATTTAATAAACGAGGACTTTCACTTGAAATTTACAGAACTTAATTTACATCCACAGATCATTAAAGCATTAGAGATGTGTCATTACAAAGAACCAACGCCTATCCAAGAAAAAGCTATTCCAGTGGTTTTATCGGGTAAAGATTTGGTGGCAACTGCGCAAACAGGAACCGGGAAAACAGCAGCATTTGTGTTGCCGATGCTGCATCAATTGCAGGCCATTAAATCACAAGCCAAAGGGCCGCGTGCATTGATCTTAACACCGACACGCGAATTAGCTAATCAAATCACACAGGCGATTAGTCAATATGGTCGTTTTACGCAGCCACGCATTGTGAGTTTGGTGGGCGGTATGCCGTATCATCAACAAATTCGTCAATTATCACGTCAAGTTGATATTGTCATTGCAACACCTGGTCGACTGATGGATCACATGGATTCAGGTCGTTTACATTTATCCAATATTGAAATGCTTGTTTTAGATGAAGCAGATCGCATGTTAGATATGGGTTTTATTGATGATGTTAAGCACATTGCAAAAACCATTCCAACCGATCGTCAAACATTATTATTTAGTGCTACGTTAGATAGTCGCTTAACGCGCATTGTAAAAGAATTGTTAAATCAACCTGTGCGTATTGACCTATGTGAAAAAATCACACCGACACGGATCACGCAAGAACTTTACATGGCAGACAATGCAAAACATAAATTGCGTTTATTGCTACACTTTTTGAAAGAAGAATCTGTTTTTCGTGCGATTATCTTTTCTGCGACAAAAAGACAGACTGATGAATTGGCTGACGAATTATGTGAGCAAGGATTAGCAGCAGGTGCTTTGCATGGCGACCTCAGACAAAATGTGCGTAATCGCACGATTGATCAATTGCGTCGCGGTAAAATTCAATTTTTAGTGGCAACAGACGTTGCGGCACGCGGAATTGATATCAACGATATTTCTCACGTGTTTAATTTTGATTTACCCCGTTTCTCTGAAGATTATGTTCACCGTATTGGACGTACAGGCCGTGCAGGGAAAAAGGGCATTGCGATTTCGCTGGCCACTTCCATGGATGTTCGTCACGTTAAAAAAATCGAACAATTCATGAAATTACCACTAGAGCGTAAAACCATTTCAGGGCTTGAACCTAGCAACAAAAAACAAGACTCATTTCCTCCTCGTCATCGTAAAAAATCTTTTGGCGCATCTTCTGCTGATGGAAAGCGGTTTGGGGATAAAAAATTGGGTGACAAAAAGTTCGGCGACAAGAAATTTGGGGATAAGAAATTCGGCGACAAGAAATTTGGGGATAAGAAGTTCGGCGACAAGAAGTTCGGTGATAAGAAATTCAGTGAAGGCAAGAAACTTGGCGAAGGGAAATCATTCGCTAAAAAATCAGGAAAACCTTCCTTTGGCGGGAAATTTTCCAAACGTCCTCCGCAGAAATCAAGCCACTCAAGACGTGAAGGCGCAAGAGCGTAAAAATTTTTCCCTTTAAGTAAAGGGAGTATGTAGGCTCTTCCCGCTCAAAAAATGGAGTGTGTATACTCTTCCCCCTTTGTAAAAGGCTTTGTTGCACAATTGTCATTCCCGCGAAGGCGCACTAGCATCCGGTAAAACGGTTTAAATATTGAACGTCCTTGAGAAAGCGCTAAAATTAGCGCCCTAAACACCACATTTAGGCTCAAGGACGAATATGAAAGATACCGTTTTTCAACAA
>JANRLY010000027.1:0-38359 GCA_033762075.1 Gammaproteobacteria bacterium | reverse complement strand
TTCTTTATAAAGATGACTATGTGTAGGGGATGTTAATTTATATTCATTTTCAATTTCGTGCATAGTGTTAAGCATGGCGCCAAAACGAATCAGATAATCGTTGGGATCATTCGAATGAAAGAGACGTTCATCTAATGTTTTGAGGAAGCGAACTGCTTTTTTTCGACTAGAGTTTTGTGTATTGATGAAAAATGAAAACAAATATTCTGTCCCTGTGAGATGCTTTCGTGCTTCTTCATAGTTGTCAGCGATATTGGAAAAATGACTAACAAGTGCATTATGTGTTGGTAGTCTTCGTGTGAGTGTTTTAATTTTGTGATTTGATTTATTTTTTAAAGCTTTGAGACGCTCGATTGTTTTAGGAAGATAAATGGTATCTTCATTTTCCTGGAGATATTTTCTGAATCGAGACAGATAAATAAATTTGCAACTGTCATCCATATGATGAAGATCTAGTGAAAGTGATTTTTTGATTAATTTGTAAAGGTCACTGGATTCAGGTGGGTTAAAAAAGGTATACACCTTAGTGTAATGTTTGTAAGTTTGCTCTATTGAATCATAAATAAAGAGAAGCGCGCCGATAATAATGTCTGGGTTGAGGTCATTGCCGCGTTCGGCAATCGACTTAAGCAAGTCAATTTGATGAGAGCGGATATCTGATTTCGGAGTATACGTGTACAGGATATGCATGAGGGATTCATTAAGATTATCGAGACTGGGGGCTGCCTCCCAAATGGATTCCATTTTCATGCATATCTCCTTGATGCTGACAATTCTATTATTATAAAGAACAAACCTTAAGGTTAGCTTATGTGATTCAGTGGTTTATACTCTTTTTCCTGTTCGGTGTAGGTAAAAATTTCCCCTGTTTTAATATCAAAGAACCATAAATGAATCGTTAATTCTCCTTGGGTTACTTTGTCTTTGATCCATGGAAAGGTCAAGCAATTTTGATAGGATTGTTTTAGCGCCGCTTGTGCACAAGCATCGGTATCGTGATGACTTCCCGGCGGCTTAATGAGTGATACCCAGTTTGTAATGAAGTCATCATTGGAGTCGTGACGATTTAATAGGGCTTGAATTCCTCCGCACTGACTGTGTCCTAATAAAATAAGATGCTTTACATGCAAAAAACAAATGCCAAATTCTAATGCGGCGCTGGTGCCATGATGTTTCTCATCTTTTTCATACGGGGGAATAATGTTGGCGACATTGCGCACGACAAATAAATCCCCTGGGTCACATTGCAAAATCAACGCAGGGTCGACTCTTGAATCACAGCATGCAACGACCATGATTGTGGGTTGTTGACCATGATCAGAAAGGTATTGCATGATGGATTGATCACCCACCGCATATTTTTTTCTGAATTGTTGGTAACCTTCTAGAATGTGTGTTAAGGCTTTTTTCACGCGAATTCTCATTATTTCTTTGTTGTCGAATTGCTCAAGGATAATGTACTTATACGCTCTTTTCCACACCTTCTTCGAGTAGATATGCACAGAAACTGTGGATAACTTTAATGGGTTATTTTATTGATCATAAAATCAAATATAGGTCATATAAAAATCAACTATATTCAATGAGTTAGAAGAGATGTCTCAGATGATATAATGGCCAGTTTTGAAGCGGCTTTCAAACCTATCACAACTGCGTTATCATTTTTTCTTAATCTCAGGGAGAGTCGATACAATGAAAGGAATCATTGCTTTTTGTCTTATGTTTATCCTGTTCATTACAAAATAAATCATTTTCATGAACGGCCTCCTTCGTATTGCAATCAAACTTCTCGCCAATGATCGAGGTAAATTTTTTACTCTGATTATTGGCATCACCTTTGCTGTTTTTCTCATGATGCAAATGACTTCGGTTTTTTCTGGTGTCATGCATCGTTCTTCTGCAACGATTTATAATGTCGGTGCAAAAATGTGGGTTATGGATCCTTCTGTGAAAACACAGTCTGATAGCATTCCAATGCCAGATTATATTTTAGATGCGGTGAAAAGTATAAAAGGTGTCAAATACGCTGTACCGCTTTTTTTTGGTGGGGGATTATTAAAATTATCGAATGGAGAATATCAATCTGCCAATATTGTTGGGTTAGATGATGCGACACTCGTGGGAAGACCAGAAATTTTACAGGGTAATATTTATAGCATTTACAATAATGACGCTTACATTGTTGTGAAAGATGCAGAATATCCTAAATTAAATAATCCCAAAATAGGTGATACCTTTGAAGTGAATGATCATCGCGGAGTAGTAGTGGCTTTTGCAAGAGCATTAGTGGGCGGATTATTTGGAACGCCAACACTTTATACAACGTATCGTCGAGCAGTGGCTGATTTGCCGACAACACGTTTTACAGTGTCTTATATTCTCGTTGAACCAAAAAAAGACCAGGATGTCACATATATTAAGCAGCAAGTGAATCAATTAGGTTATGTTGCTTTAACTCAAGATGAATTTGTTTTGAAAAATAAAAATTACTATCTCTACAAAACAGGATTAGGTACAAATATTTTCATTATGACAATCATTAGTTTTGTTGTTGGATTATCTATTGCAGGGCAAACCTTTTATACTTTTGTGCTAGAAAATATCGAAGAATTTGGTGCATTGAAAGCTATCGGAGCTCAAAAAAATGAACTAATCAAAATGATATTTTTCCAATCGAGTGTTGTGGGATTTTTAGGATATGGTTTTGGAATTTTATTGTCATCTATATTAATTGCATTAGCAAAATTAAGATTACCTGAATACGCTTCCTTGGTTACATTTCAGAATTTGATTATTTCATTTTCTATGGTGCTATTTATCATTTTATTTTCAAGTTATCTTGGGATTAGGAAAGTCACTAAAATTGATCCATTCGATATTTTTAGAGGTTAATTGTGATTGTTGAAGTCAAAAATGTGACTAAATGGTTTGGTGATGCCAATAATCTGACGTATGCCGTTCGAGAAGTTAATTTTAATGTTGATTACGGTGAAATGCTTTATATTGTCGGTCCATCCGGTTCAGGAAAGACAACACTATTAAGCATGGTTTCTGGAATTTTAAGACCTAACGAAGGCAGTGTAGTTGTCAAATCCGAAGATATTTGGCGCTTATCGGATGATGCGCTGACTCTTTTTCGTCTCTATTCAATTGGGTTCGTTTTTCAAGATTTTCATTTATTTCCTAGATTAACGAGCCAAGAAAACGTTGCTATTCCCTTAATTTTGCAAAAAAAATCCTGGGATGATGCAATGCAGGCTGCAGCTAGAGCACTGGAAATTGTGGGTCTCGCGAAACGTGTGACCTTGCCCCCCTATAAATTAAGCATAGGTGAGCAACAGCGTGTCGCGATTGCAAGGGCGATTATTACGGAGCCTGATTTATTGATATTTGATGAGCCCACGGCTTCACTAGATGGCGAGACGGGTAAAAAAATCATTTCGTTTATTAAAGAGCATATTTTAAATGAAAAACGCGCTATTATAGTCGTGACCCATGATAATCGCATTTATGATTATGCTACTCGAATTATCCACATGGAAGATGGACATATGATGAGTGATCAAGGGAATCACAATGCACATTAAACACCTACTCACGATTGCTATCGTTGGTATTCTTATTGGCATTATCAGTGCATTTATCTACAATGAAAAAATTAAATCACAGCCCCCCGTTGCAATCAGTTTTAATCCTTACGAAACGGGTATTTATGCAACAGGCATCGTCGAAAGTTTTCAGACTAATGGTTCCAACGTCAATATTTATTCTGAGGTCTCGGGACGTGTCATCGAAATTTATTTAAAAAATGGAGATGTCATTACAAAGGGAACTCCGATTTTTGCGCTGAGTGATAGTACTCAACGTGCAATTGTGGAAAAGGATTTAGCGCAAATTCAATATGCTGAAGATAATCTTGCTAGTGTTCAAAAGCAATTAGATAAAATACAAAAATCGTATACGTTAGATCCAAAATCTGTCAGTCAAAATAGCTTAGACAATGCAATTTATGCCGTCAAATTAGTTCAATCTAATCTAAACGTTGCTAATGCACAATATGCCTCAGATAAATCACAACTCGATAAATATATTATTAAGTCCACAATAGATGGCGTCATTTTGCGTATTGTCCCAGCAGTGGGTGATTATGTTTCTCCGCAAGGAAGTTATGATACTTATACTCAGGGGATGTTGCCGAGTGTACAAATGGGTGTTGTTACACCCTACATGCAAGTGAGATCTTTTGTCGATGAAATTCTGGTGCCCAATTTGCCCGATCCTTCTAAGTTAGAAGCGACAATGTTTATTCGTGGACTTAATAATTATAGTATTCCACTTGAATTTTCGAGTATCCAACCTTACACAATTCCTAATATCGAACTTTCCAATCAGAGAAACGAAAGAGTCGATGTGCGCGTCTTACCTATCATCTTTAAATTTAAGAAACCTAATGATATTAATCTATATCCTGGGCAACTAGTGGATGTTTATCTCAAGGCTAAGGCATGAAAAAGCAACTTTATGCGATACTATTTCTCAGTCTATTGTTATCTAGTTGTACTTTATATCGCAAACCAGAAGTCCCTACATTAAATATTCCTGAGCATTTTAAAACAAAATCAAATGTTAAATTAAATAAGCAATGGTGGAAAAACTTCTACGATAAAAAATTAAATCAACTAGTAGATACAGCAGTGAAAAATAATAGCAGTTATTTGGTTGCTTTGAAAAATATTCAAATTGCATCTACTTATGTGACACAAAATGAATCTGCTCTTTATCCACAAGCAAATATGAATTTTAATTCTACTCGTAATAAGACATCACCTGATTTATTTAATCAAACAGGAGGGACTCATATTTATGATTTGCAGCAGCTCACGGGCTCTGTTTCTTATGAGGTGGATGTATGGAATCAGATTAGAAATAGTGTTAAACAAGCTGAAGCAAATCAAGCTTCTGCTGCTGCCGCAAGTGAAGTGATACGTTTATCTTTGATCACGAGTGTTGTGGATACTTATTTTCAATTAATGACAATGAAGGCAAATATTTATAATCTCAAGCAGCAATATCAATCTGCAAATCAAATTGTTCATCTGACTCAGAATCAATTTAAAAGTGGCATGACTGATGCAAGTACATTAGAGACTGTAAAAAATCAAGCTGAAACAATTAAAATCAATTTAATCAATTTGAGAAAACAGGAGCAGATTTTAAAATATACGTTAGCCTATTTGTTGGGCGAGTATCCAGAAAGATTTCATATTGTTATTAATAAAAATATTCAAACATTAAAAATGACTCATTTAGTGCCAGCAGGTATCCCTTCAGTGATGGTGGCACATCGACCAGATATTCAAGAAGCTTATCAACAGATACTTGCCTTTGGATATTTGACTAAACAAAATATCGCTAATTTCTTACCTGCCATCAATCTCACGGGAAATTATGGTTATGCAGATACTGCATTGTCTACACTGATTTCAAGTGCGAATAGTTATTGGAGTTATGGGGTTTATATCACACAATTTGTATTCGATTATCAAAGCAGAATGAGTGCTTATCGTCTTTCAAAGTATCAATATGAATCGGCAATTATCAGTTATCGAGATACAGTATTAAATGCATTTAAAGAGGTCGATAGTGCGTTAATTTCTTATCAAAAAGATAATGAAGCATTCAATGCTGCACATGCTCGAGTGATTAGCTCGCAGGCTTTATCAAAGCTATATCATGCCCAGTATCAATCTGGCGTAGGGGATTATCCTCCATATTTAACAGCGCGCCTCACCGACTTACAAAGTCGTTATAGCATGAATGCTCAAAAACTCTTGGTTCTAGAAGATGTAATGCAGGTTTATAAAGCGTTAGGATTGGGGTTTTAAAACAATTAATGATTGATTTTTATTGGTTAACCTATTAGATTTATCATTTCATTGTCAAGGAGGATATTATGTTTGTATTCCACATTGCTTTTTCACTTACTCTCATTGCATTACTCGGTGGTTGCTTTTTATATATGAAAGCTGCTGCTCATCATAAAGAAGCTGGGGCTGGTTTTGCAAAATTAATTGCTGTACTTGTGATTCTTGTATCACTTGTTAGCTCAGTCTGTATTAGCTATTGTGGCATTAAATTGTGGCAATCTGGTGTTTTCCAAAATATGATGAATATGCACCAAGCAATGAATAAGGATATGATTAGTAAAGATGTGATGACCAAACATCATAAATAATATTTCACAGCGCCATCAAAATAGCTTTCATGCAAATTTTTTTGGCGCATTCATTTATTCAATACTAAATTACAATTACAGCAGATCCAGTAAATTGTCCTCTGCGAAGATCATCGAGTGCTTGATTTGCTTCTTTCAGTGGGTAAGTGTGTACCTCAGTTTTGACAGGGATCTTAGGTGCTAGTGTTAAAAATTCCTCTGCATCTTTTCGAGTTAAATTAGCTACAGAGCATAATGTGCGCTCACCCCAGAGAATATCATAGGGAAATGCAGGTATATCACTCATGTGTATGCCGGCGCAGACAACAATACCGCCTTTGATGGTATTACGAAGTGCAATTGGAACAAGCTCACCTATTGGAGCAAAAATAATGCTCGCATCAAGTGGGTGCGGTGGGATGCTATGCGAATCGCCTGCCCATACGGCACCTAATTTTAAAGCAAAATTTTGAGCATGATTGTCGCCAGTACGTGTGAAAGCATAGATTTTTTTATCTTGATAGCGAGCGACTTGTGTAAGAATATGTGCCGCTGAACCAAAGCCGTATATCCCTAAATGTCTTGCGTCACCTGTTTTTTGTAAAGCACGATAACCAATCACACCTGCACAAAATAAAGGCGCTGCCTGATCATCTGAATACATGCTAGGGATTGGAAAACAAAATCGATAATCAGCAACGCAATATTCAGCAAATCCACCATCAATTTGATAGCCTGTAAATTGAGCTTGATCACATAAATTTTCGCGTCGTGTTAAACAAAATGGACATTGACCGCAGCTGGCACCGAGCCATGGAACACCTACGCGTTGCCCAATACTAAATGTATTAACGTTTTTTCCCAGTGCTTGAATTGTGCCTATTATTTGATGTCCTGGAATAATCGGTAATTTTGGATTATTGAGTTCACCATCAATGACGTGTAAATCTGTTCGACAAACACCACAGACAGAAATTTTTATCAGAATTTGATTGTCGTTTGGCACAGGTTTTAGTGTTGTCGTAAATGTCAATTTTTGTTTCAGCTTGTCTAGGCGCATACTCTGCATGATAGTTATTAACTCCTACTAAGTTAACCAATAGGTGATTCCACCCATTAAAATAATTCCTAACAAAAAGAGTGAGGTTTTTAAAGCAAATCTTTTAGGAGTTAAAGACCAAAGCAGAAAAAATTTTGAAAGAAAACTTGCAAGTATTGCTGTATATAAAACTAAACTGGCTTCATGGTTCGTTAGATGATGGTCTAGATATAGCAATACGGTGGCAAGAGTGATTCCGTGAATTTCAAAAAATCCCCCTAAAAAGGAAATCATTAATACTCCTTTTGTGCCGACATAGCGTTTTGCGATGGTTATTAAAATGAGTGTAATTGCAATAAAAACTGAAGTCTTTAATATAAAAATTAAATTTAGCGGATAAGAAATTGGTGGGCTAGATGTTTTTTTTATTGTCTTATGATAGAGCAACAAAATAACAAATATGATGCTCGTAATACACATGATAAGTAGAGGAGTGATGGTGTAAAAAAGCAGAGCAGGAGATGCGACAAAAATAATGGCAATAATTTCAATGAGCATAGCTAAGGTTGCAAGAATACCAGATGCAATAATCGAATAGACAAATTTTGGATGTGCACGTAATGTATTTGCTAAATTGGCAAATACAGCAGTGCTTGAAATAAAACCACCTAATAATCCTGTAATAGCCGTTCCGAAACGTTCGCCGAATAAACGAATTGCAATATAACCACCTAATTGAATCGTCGAAATAGTGATAATCAAAATACCAAAATTTCGTGGATTGAAAAGCCCCCACGGATCAATCGTATGATTAGGTAAAATAGGCACAATGCCTAATGCAAATATGACCAGTATGATTGCAGTTTCAATTTCGTGAGGGTTAAATTTTTTCCGAGCAAGGTGATGTAATCGTTTGCGTTCGACTAGAACTAATAAAACCGATGCACTGATGATGATCGCGATAAAACTTGCTGATGGAACCAAATATCCTAAACAAAAAACAATGGCGGCTGTAATTTCTGTTGTGGTACCCACATCAATTTTTTTTCTTCTATTCTGAGTAGAGCGTAGATATCCGAGTGAAATTATCGTAAAGATGAATAAGCTAATAATAAGTGTGAGCCCGACTTGATTCAGAGTTGCAGCAAGCGTCCCAAGCAGAGCACATAAAATGAATGTTCTGACACCAATGGCTTGAATACCTTCTGGGTGGCTGTGCTCACGTTCCACGCCAATGAGTAATCCAATTAACAGAGAAATAGAAAAGGATATTAAGGTTTCTAGCATGGTTAGATTCCCATAGCGCAAATATTAATCCATTTATATGTATATTGATATTATATATACATATTGAATCAATAGATTAATATGATTCATCCCAGTAATGTAGAAAAGTATTATACTCTTTTAAGATTCAGTAAGTTAATTTTCACTGATGAATTAGGGCGTGTCTTCAATTACTTTGTTGAAGCAAAAAATGAAGGAATTGAGATAAAGTTTTCACAAATTTGAGGAGAATATCGCGTTATATTAACGAAAATTTGCAGAAATTTTAGCTGATTCTGCTCATTTTGCAGCTAACAAAGTAATTGAGGATACGCCCTAATATATTATATAGAGAATTTAAATGAAATACGTTGTTGAACTCTCAGAAGTTGGATCAGATGATATAGAAAGCGTTGGCGGCAAAAATGCTTCGCTCGGTGAAATGATTCAGCATTTGACAAAAAAGGGAATAAATACTCCTAATGGATTTGCCACAACAGCAAGTGCATATAAAGATTTTTTATCACAAAATCACTTAGACAAAAAAATATCATATTGTCTTGCATCGACAAAAATAAATAATATTACTCAGTTAAAAAAATCTAGTGCACAAATTAAAAAATGGATTCTTAAAGCGCCTTTCTCACCTGCATTTGAAAGTGCTATTATTTCTGCATTAAAAAATATGCAAGCTTACGCTGTTGCAGTGCGATCATCAGCAACGGTTGAAGATTTACCCGAAGCATCTTTTGCTGGTCAACAAGAAACATATCTCAATGTCAAAGGAACAAAAAATATATTGCATGCGATTAAACGAGTTTTTGCATCACTCTATACGCCGCGCGCTATCGCTTATCGTCATCATCATAAATTGGATCACATGAAGTTCTCGCTTTCCGCTGGTGTACAGCCTATGATTCGTAGCGACAAAGGAGTGAGCGGTGTGATGTTTACGCTGGATACTGAATCTGGATTTGACCAAGTTGTTTTGATTAATGCTTCTTATGGATTAGGTGAGGCAATTGTTCAAGGTCACGTGAATCCAGACGAATTTTATTTATATAAACTTGCCGTCGAAAAAAATAAATTAGCTATTTTACAAAAAAAATTAGGCGATAAATCTCATAAAATGGTTTATGCGAACGATAAAAATTCCAATCACATGATCAAAACTGTCAAAGTTCCTGAAAAGCAAAGGCGTGTATTTTGTATCAATGATCATGATCTCCACACACTTGCAAAATACGCTTTGATCATTGAGAAACATTATGGAATGCCTATGGATATTGAATGGGCAAAAGATGGTTTAACGGGAAAGCTCTATATTTTACAGGCACGCCCTGAAACAGTGAAAAGTCAGGCAAACAATCAATTTATAGAACACTACCAACTTACTAAGAAAGGAAAAATTTTATCAGAAGGATTGAGTATTGGTCAGCGTATCGCGAGTGGTAAAGTGAGGATGATATTGGATCCTAAAAATATTAATCAGTTAAAAACAGGCGAAGTTTTGGTGACTCATATGACTGATCCTGATTGGGAGCCGATCATGAAAAAAGCGGCTGCCGTTGTGACAAATCAGGGTGGTCGTACTTGTCATGCTGCAATTGTTGCGCGCGAGCTGGGAATTCCTGCGATTGTGGGGTGTGGAGATGTAACAAAAAAATTAAAAGCTAATAAAATGGTAACGGTATCTTGCGCTGAAGGAGAGAAGGGTTACATTTATGAAGGGAGCTTGCCGTTTCAAATCAATAAAATGACTGTCAATGAAATGCCAAAGTTACCATTAAAAGTATGTGTCAATTTGGGTAATCCAGATAAGGCGTTTGCGACGCAATTTTTACCTAATGATGGTGTCGGTTTAGCGCGTTTAGAATTTATTATTAGCAATATTGGTATTCACCCCAATGCAGCTTTAAACTATAAAAAATTACCACCAAAAATTCAAACTGAAATGCTGCGTAAAACAAATTCTTATTCCAATCCAAAAAAGTATTATCTCGAAAAACTTAAGGAAGGTATTGCGAAAATTGCCGCTGCTTTTTATCCAAAAGAAGTAATATTTCGTTTTTCAGATTTTAAATCAAACGAATATGCAAATTTATTAGGTGGAAATTTTTTTGAGTCCTACGAAGAAAACCCTATGATCGGTTTTCGAGGTGCTTCTCGTTACAGAGATGAGCGTTTTAAAAATTGTTTTGAATTAGAATGCAGAGCTTTCAAATGTGTTCGCGATGAAATGGGATTAACGAATGCAAATCTTATGATTCCATTTGTACGTACTGTTGATGAGTTGAAGGGAGTGATCCAATTGATGGAGCATTATGGATTAAAACGTGGTGCTAATCAGCTCAAAGTATATATGATGTGTGAAATTCCTTCTAATGTCATTTTGGCTAAAACATTTTTGAAATATGTTGATGGCTTTTCAATTGGATCAAATGATTTAACACAGTTGATCTTGGGGTTGGATCGTGATTCTAAAATTGTTGCGTCCTTATTCGATGAGCGCAATGAGGCAGTTAAAAATTTCATCCATAAAGCAATTAGCGAGTGTCGCAGGCAAAATAAATATATTGGTATTTGTGGTCAAGGTCCTTCAGATCACCCTGATTTTGCAGAATGGTTGATGCAGGAAGGTATTGAAAGTATGTCTCTGAGCCCTGATTCAGTTATTAAAACACGCTTCTTGTTGGCAAAGAAGTTAAAGTCAATTGACAAAAGATAATACTTCTATAAACTCTCCTATTTAAAAATTTGAAAAATTTAATGATGCTATTTTTGAAGCAAAAAGATTTACTCTTGATAAACCAGCCTATTAAGACTTTAGGTCTGATTAAGCCAAGTGCGATTGATATTTTGAAAGGATCAGGCTGTCAATATTGGTATGCCAGTGAGAAAACAGAATTTATCAATAAAATATTACATAAAGCCCGAAAGATATGATAAGTGGAGTTAATATGCAATTTAATTTTGAAATGATACTCTTTTTAGCAATTTTGATTAGTGGTGGAGTAGTTCTTCTCAACGCAATATTTTTTTCGAATAAGAGACACGGTAAAATTTTTTCAATCACAGTTGAATATGCACGTTCATTTTTTCCTATCTTAGTGATTGTTTTCTTAATCCGTTCATTTACGTATGAGGGCTATCGTATTCCATCAGGTTCCTTGAAGCCAACATTATTGGTGGGAGATTTTATTCTTGTCAATAAATATGCCTATGGGCTTCGCTTACCTATTCTTCACACAAAAATATTGTCAAATCATGAACCACAGCATGGTGATATTGTCGTTTTTCATGGTGTTGCTGATCCATCAATGAATTTAATTAAACGAGTTATTGGTGTGCCTGGCGATCATATTCGTTATATTAATAAAGTACTATTTATTAATGATGAAATGATGCCTCAGCAATTTGTTAAGAATACGAGGGATCAATCCGATGGAGATACTTGGAATGTTGTCGAAAAACGTGAAAATTTATCAGGTATTATTCATGATATTTTCCAAATTCCTCTCAAGCCTAATGATGATTTTGATGTCGTTGTGCCAGCTGGTAAATACTTTATGATGGGTGATAATCGTGATGATAGCGCAGATAGCCGTTATTGGGGGTTCATGCCAGAAGAGAATATTATTGGTAAAGCAACGCATGTTGTAATCAGCTTTGATTCTTTCAAACATCCTGTCCGTTGGCAAAGAATGGGCGAGAAAATTATTTGAGTAGAATTTTAAATTCCTGGTTGCGCTGAATATATATTTGATTGATTAGATGTTTGATCGATCGGCAGGGTCGTATTAAAAAAAGTAGGAGTTAAATCACATGAGCGATTATTTTTAATAAATGCATAAACAGAATTATCTAAATAGTCTTTATATAATTCAATATTTTCACGAATGAGTGAAGCGCGCACGGGAATGGAAATTTCGTTTGGATAAATCGCTTTTAAAGAGATACCTTTTTCTTCAATAAAATCGAGGTAATGCTTTGCGTCGTGTAAATCTTCTTCTTTTCGACAATAATAAATGATCGAAGCGCTAGGAATAATTTGTATTAAATGTGCAGACCATTTTTCATCATCATGATAATCTGGCAAAGGAAGACATTTTATCTCCGGGTAAACTAACTGTATCATGTGAGAGACGTCTTCAAAAGGATAGGGGTTTCTGATTTTATCGGTTGAATTCACGGAGCCAACAATAATCAGCGGTGTTAAACCATCAGAGATAATTGTATCAATCATTGCTTGATGACCTTTGTGAAAAGGCTGAAAGCGCCCAATGAATATGCCATATTTTTTCATAAGTCACACCATGTTATTGAAGGGCGCATCTTAACTAAAAAATCCTTCATTGTGCAAGTGATCGAGCTTTTAGCGCATTTACTATAAGAGAACTGATATCAATTTGATTAGTTATATGAGAAACCGTATTGCACGTCACAATATCTTTTACACCAGTTTTTAATAATTCATGATAAGCATCTTTTGCAAATAGCGCATGAATCGCAATACAATGGATTAAATTTATTTGATACGATTGTATCTGTTTGATTGTTTCAATCATAGTGATGCCAGTTGAGATAATATCATCTATTACGACAGGGACACGATTGAGGTATCGATCAAGAGTAGGAAGTGAAACCGAAACATTAGTATCGCCTATTCTATTTTTTTCGACAATGAGATAGGGTGCTTCACAGTCTTTAGCTACCTCTGCAATCCATTGAGCACTTTCTTGATCAGGTCCAATTAATACAGGATTTTTGATATTTTTTTTCACCCAATCTGCAATGAGTCTGGTGGCATGTAATGATTGAGTATGGATAGTAAATATATCGTCTAAACGATGCCATCGATGCAAATGAGGATCTATTGTGATGATCCAATTGCAATATCTCGAAATAAATGTTGCAAAATATTGAGAAGTGATTCCCTCGCCTGGATGAAATTGTTTGTCTTGCCTCATATAGGGGAGATAGGGTGCAATGATACCGATTTCACTTGTGCCTAATGTGCGAAGTGTATCAGACAAAAACATGAGGGTAGCCATTTTTGTATTTGGCTTATCAAGATTTGCCATTAAAATGACTTTTCTATTATTAACAGGCGTATGAACTGTGACTCTAATTTCTTCGTCAGGGAAAGTATGAATATCATAGTTTCCTAATTCATACCCTAATGTATGACAAATGGCATCCGTTAAATGTGTATTAAATAAATTAAAAACAATGTGCTTTTCTATCATATTTTTTACTCGATTTTAAAAATAGTATGCTCCAATTTAATGAATGAAAGTGCATAGTTTAATTCGCCTTTTGCTTCAGCATGAATTATAAAAAGCGGCTGATCTTTTTCAACTTGGGCATTGAGCTTGACTAATAACTCGACACCTGATGTTTTACTGTTAGGTGCGCCTGCTAATTTAGCAATTCGGGCAATGTATCGATTATCAATACTCACAATTTTTCCCGATTTTTCCGCTCTTATTTCATAAGTGAATGCTGCTTGTGGTATTTCAAATATACCACCTTGTGCTCTGCATATAGCCTCAAACTTTTTCAATGCATTTCCACTTTCTAAAATAGATTTTGCAATGGACTTCCCAGAGCCTGGGGCAACGTTGGGTGCAAACTCAATGATATGTCCTGCAAGTGTTAAAGCATGATTGCGCAAGTCTTCCGGAGCATCTTTGTCACAAGATAAAACAGCGAGTACATCTTTTGCTTCAAGTGCTGGCCCAATACCACGACCGATGGGCTGCGAACCATCTGTCATGACTATTTTTAATTGGATTGAAAATGCTTTTGCTATATCGTTTAAATAATTTTTTACTAATTCAGCTTGTTGAATTGATCTGATTTTTGCAGTTGCACCGATAGGGATATCTATTACAAGATGATTGGATCCCGCAGCAATTTTTTTTGAGAGAATTGAGGCGACTAATTGACCTTCACTATCAATATCCATAATTCGCTCAATGCGCACCAATAAATCATCTGCAGGGCTTAGTGACACTGCGCCTCCCCAAGCAATACAGCCATTTTCTTTTTCAACTATTTTGCGCATGGTTTGAATATCTAAATTGACCGGCGCAAATATCTCCATTGTGTCTGCTGTACCTGCTGGAGACGTAATTGCGCGCGAAGAAGTTTTTGGAATCACAAGACCAAATGCAGCAACTATCGGAACGATAATGAGTGTTGTTCTGTTTCCTGGTAATCCGCCAATACAATGTTTATCAACAATTAAATCAGAGGACCACGATAAACGTTCTCCTGTATTGACCATTGCTCGTGTTAAATCAAAAGTTTCTTGCATATTGAGTCGATTGCCTGCTGTTGCAGAAAGCAACATGGCAATATGAATATCTGATAATTGACCTGCAACTAAATCACTAACAATTTCATTTATTTCTTCTGTTTTTAATTGATTACCGTATACTTTAGAACGAATATAACTTAATGAATCTAATGGACGAGGATGTGAAATGCTGATTTCATCACCTGGCTGAGCATTTAAAAAATGACATGCATAGGTCGATAAACTGGCTTCATTGTGACGTAGTATGTCAGTTTGTACAGTATTGAGTGTTGCAATTAAACTTTTATCGTTTAAAGTAACATTAACGCGTGCTGGTGCTTCAAATCCTTCTGATTTGCAGATGTGACAATCCTCTCGCATATAGATGATGGGTTCGTTATACGTATTAATTCCCAGGAACTTTAGTCGAAGTTTAGATTCATTATTCATGATAATATTTCTTCTTGTTGATAGTGTGGGACATTACATTCCCATCCAAATTTATTTTCTATTTTTTGTTTTAATGAAGTGGCTGCTTCATATTCGCCATGTGTGATAAATACTTTTTTGGGAGGTTGATTGAAATGACTGAGCCATTGTAGGGTCTCTCTTGAATCAGAATGTGCTGAAGTGTTGGAAAGCATTTTAACTTCAGCTCTGACAGGTATCATTTGTCCGTGCATTTTTATTTCTGTCTCTCCATTCATCATTCTTGAACCACGCGTACCAATTGCTTGGTATCCTGTAAAAAGGATTGTGTTGCGATCATCTGGTGCATATGTTTCTATGTGATATAGAATACGGCCACCAGTAGCCATACCACTTGCTGAAATAATGATTTTTGGGGTTTTATTTTTTTTATCTAACTCTTTTGATTCTTCCGGCGTATTAACAAATACTGCAATTTCATTTAATTGACGACAATCATTCTCCGATAAACGTAATTCATCGTGATGCTTAAGTAGTATTTGTGTTGAGTTTATTGCCATTGGACTATCTAAATAAACAGGAATATCTGGGATAGATTTTTCATTTTTGAGTAGGCAAATATAATGTAAAAGCGCCTGTGCACGTC
The DNA here is from genome assembly GCA_033762075.1 of Gammaproteobacteria bacterium. Classification (GTDB taxonomy): domain Bacteria; phylum Pseudomonadota; class Gammaproteobacteria; order DSM-16500; family DSM-16500; genus VFKI01. The sequence goes on along the minus strand of JANRLY010000027.1, from coordinate 22,461 downwards.
CTACAGCGAATGAGGGGATAATAATTGTCCCGTCACGCTCCAATGTTTTATTAATAATATCCTTTAAATATTGTTTAGGATGTCCAGGTTCATGTAATCGATTTCCATAAGTAGATTCTACTATCAAGTAATCAATATCACGGATAATCGTGGGAGGTTGCATGACGGGATCATGAGGTCTACCTAGATCACCCGAAAATAATAGCGAAAAATTTTTATATTGAATGCGAATGAACGATGAACCAATAATATGACCTGCGCGAATAAATTGAAATTGAAAGTCATTCGTCAAATCAATTTTTTTCTCGAAAGCAAGTGGATTGAAATATTTGATTGCATCAATTCCATCTTGTCGCGTATAAAGCGGCAGAGCAGGTTTATGCTTAGAATAGCCATATTTATTAGCGTTTCTTGCTTCTTCCTCTTGGAGATATCCGCTATCAGGTAGTAAAACCGTACACAAATCTCTTGTTCCTTCGGTGCTATAAATTTTACCTTTAAATCCATTTTTTATGAGAAGAGGTAAATAGCCTGAATGATCAATATGCGCATGAGTGAGCAGCACTGCGTTTATTTGAGAAGGATCGATCGGAAAAGGGTTCCAGTTCCGTAACCTGAGTTCTTTTAAACCTTGGTAAAGTCCACAATCAATCAGTATATTTTTATTATCGAAGGATAATAAATATTTTGAGCCAGTGACGGTCTCTGCGCCACCTAAGAACGTAATTTGCATGCTCTTCCCTGATAGCCATATGATTGATTAAGAGCACAGTTTACACCGCTAGCGCAAAAATATCAGTATTACTCAAGCGATTTTACTGTGTGGCTTGTTATAATTTGAAAAGATAAGCAAAATGTTATAATCAAATCTTACACATTAAGGAAGAGTAGAGATGAATCGTGTCCAAGATAAAGTATGCGTTGTCACGGGTGGTGCGCTAGGGATTGGTAGATCAGCTTGTATTTTACTTGCTCGAGAAGGTGCAAAGGTTGCTATCACTGATATCAATCAATCAGAAGGTAAACAACTTGCAGAGAGAATTCAGCAGGAGGATGGCGTTGCTGAATTTTGGTTGATGAATACTGCGAAAGAAAATGAGGTTAAAGATACTTTCCAAAAAATTGCAGAAAAATTTGGCCGAATTGATGTTTTAGTCAATAATGCAGGGATTGCTGGTGTTAATAAACCAACACACGAAATTACAGAAGAAGAATGGGATGCATTGACTGCAGTAAATGTGAAAGGCGTTTTTTTCTGTACAAAACATGTGATTTCTTATATGAAAAGAATTGGTGGGGGGAGTGTTATTAATTTATCCTCCATTTATGGGCTGATTGGAGCGCCAGATTTGCCACCGTATCATGCATCAAAGGGCGCTGTGAGATTAATGTCTAAAACAGATGCTTTACTTTATGCAAACGATAAAATCAGAGTCAATTCAATTCATCCGGGCTACATTTGGACACCCTTAGTCGAAAAAATTGCGAGTCAATTTGAAGGTGGGAAAGAGGCTTTTCTAAAAACTGTAGGGCCATTACATGCATTGGGTCATGTGGGTGAGCCTGATGATATAGGGTATGGTATTGTATATCTGGCTTCTGATGAATCTAAATTTATCACAGGAAGCGAACTCGTAATTGATGGGGGATATACGGCAAAATAATCCTCGTTTAGATAGGTCAAATAAAAGTGATATGACCATGAATCTCGGATGTAGATAAATGAAATCATTCAGTCAAGCATCAGTCAATACACATGACAATCAGCTGATTGATCAAATTCTTTTTCGCGCGATGCAATGTACAACAGAGGATGAAGTTGATCACTTAATGAATCTTTATGAAACAGAGAGTGGAGAGTTTGAATATGACACATTCATTCAGGCTTTGAAAACTGAAGCTAATTTTTTTATTGCTAACGCTGCATGGATGAATTGCCTTGATCAGCTGAGTCGCGATCGGGCAAAATTGTTATGGGGCAAATTAGGAACGCTCCTTTCTGTCAAGCTCTCAAATAATTCCCCAGAATCCCTGACGATCTCTGATGAAGAGCTTATTCAAAAAATTTATGAACTGAATACGAGCGTAACAGAAAAAATTACAAGCTTACTCACGGAAGAGAAAGATGTTTCAATGGCAGACATTTTAAACAAGCTTACACTGCAGCAGTATGAAGAACATATTAACCATCGATGTAGTGATCCTCTATTTATTCATAAAATGACAGAGCGCTTGTGGATGCAGCTTTTGAAATGTCGCATGATTGATAAGATCCAGCAATGTAATCGTCTAGCGTTACTGGAGGAGCTCACGATTTATTTGAACGAAAATGCTTTCAGTGAATTCAGATCGCTTGTGATTGCACTCGGTGTGGATTTCAACATTGGAGAAAAAACACTAAAATCTGTTTGCAAAGATGAGCAGTTAAGCAAACATATTTTAAGTGCCCTTCATGATAGGCAAGCTTCGCTTGCCTTGAGTCCAAGATTTTTCAAGGAAAAGAATATTAGCAACTCAAATCCTGTCATTTTTCCAGTGAATAAATTTTCAATTTGAGCATGCCGCCATTACTTGTCAACTCTCCATCGAAATCTTTATCAAATGATATATTGACCCTTGGATTTTTTATGCGTAATTGATGAAAGTGAAGGTTTTTATTTGATTTAATTAAGGCAGATAACGTTGTTTCAACACCATCAATGACAAGATGAGTGTTGGCTGATAATTTGAACTTATCAGTAACTTCATTGGTGAATTGAAAATTATAATCAGGCAGAATTTTCATATCAATGATTTTGGAAGTCTCAAATACAACGGGAATATCAGTATATTGTAAATGAAAATCAAGTTTATCAAATATCCATGATTTTTTTAGTTTAGCATAAGCATTTGTATCAGAGGTCTTGGCATACTCATGTGCGGCTGCGAGATTGTCACTTGAATCAGAATAAAGGTTAGATTTTCTGAGTGATAACTCAACGGGAATACCAGGTGAATTATCATATTTGTTTTGTAATGCAATAATGCCAGCATCATTTCCAGCTAAAGTATTTTTGAGTTTGCTTGCAAAAACCTTAAAATGATACTTTGCACTGGCATTATTTACACGTCGGGTAATTTCACTTTTTTTCATAGGGTAATATTTGAATAAGAGATTTATTGGTGAAGCATTTTCTTTTTCAACAGCCATTTTCCATTGCTTATCACCGATGCGATCGAGTGCTAAACCAATGACTGCGCCAGAGTCATATCCAATCGCGACCTCAAGATAATTTGTGAGTTCATCCAAGTGGAAGTCATTTTCGTGCGGGTCGACTGTCGGCATATTATTGATAATATCATGCAGAATAAATGCATTTTCACTTTTTTGATCGAGATGCGCTGATTTCAAGCCGACATAATATGACATGCCCATACTTTGCTCTGCTCTCGTTTCAAGTTGTTTCGTTTCAGCGCTCATGAATCGAGAGCGATATTGTCTGATCGCAAGCATATCTTTCAGAGCTTCAGCATCATTATTTTGTAAGTATGCTTTCATAGCTTCAATTTCGAGAGCAGCGAGTCGAATGTTATCTTCATTTTGGAAAAAATGACGTGTTCCTTTTGTAATCATTGGCTTCATATGGAAATGCTGAGCGACGTAATAAGAAAATTTCTGGGAATTAAAATTGATTACTCGGCTGGTTGGGTCAAAGAATCGATTGACTAAGAAAGGGAGGACAGGTTGTCCGTCTACATTCGCAATTTCATGTTCACTTAAATGGATAGAATTTTGTGGCATGTAATAAGTGAGGCGACCTTTGAAGTCCATTTTTTGCCAGAGCGGGTTTGTAGGCTTAAAATCAAACGCATATAAGTGATAATGACTGATATCTGCTTTTTCATTGCCACTCGGATCATATTCGATAATTGTCGCAAGACCCGGTAAGTTATATCCTGGCCAGATATCTGCTTGATGGGATTCGATATAATTAAAAGAGTCAGCAAAAACATTGATTAAATCTTTTTCAGTGGGTTCATTTGAAAACACTGATGATGAAATGAATAAGGTAGTAAGCAGAATAGATGAGTATAGTGATTTAGGAGAGATCATTTTTGCTATCCAAGTATAGATATTTAAGTGAGATATCTTAATCAAAATAGGTTATTTACACAATCTGAGGTATCAGGTCATCATCATTAATGAGATATTTCACTTATGAAAAATCATGACAAATATAATCAAGCTGACAAATAAGCCTGCTTTCATTTGTCCATTATAAATGGCTGATTGCCACATGCTAAACCATTCGCCTCCAATAATAATAAAACCTACCATATACAATAGAAATCCCAGGAATAAACCAATCAATCCAATTTTTCTAGCATGATTAAATTGTGCGTCTTTCATGTTTATTTTTGATAAAAGAATAAAAGAACCAAGCCAGCAAAATAGAGCCGTCAATATTTGCCAAGCAATGATAAAGTAATATACGAATTTTTGTATGCTTGGATGAGTAATAGCGCGCGTCATTAACGCTGGGTTATGAAAAGTTGTATCCATACTCAGTACATGTTGGACATAAATCCAATTGGATTCAAAGTCTATGATATTATCAAAGGCAACAATACTAAAAAATAATGCGATGGATGCAAGCATGCCAATTTTTATAAAGCGTACACTATATTCCATATGGATATTCCTATGACACAAATCTAAATTGGTTTTCCACTGACAATCAGATTAGTTTCCCAATGATCCAGTTGAGCAACTGCTTGATAATAAGATTCAAAAAAGATCAGTAGGTCATCATCAGGATTTTTTGATTTTAGTAAAACATCATAATCTAAAACAAATTCATTGATCGCTGGGATCCATTTAGTGCCCTCAGGTTTTATTTTGATTTGTTCGATGTTGTTTGGTTTTGGATAAGCAAATGCAAAAAACGAAGGTACGGGATATTTTTCGTTACTGCAAGACCAGCCCACTTCCACTTGTGCGTCATCCATTGCATTACGTGTAATGTAATCTGATGTTGCATCTGTTTTTGGTAAATGAAGACCTTTGTAACGTGCATCGCGCAAATCTAGTGTTCCCCAAAATAATCCGATGCTGGGTGTAATGCCATAAAAGTGTGAATGAAATTTGACGAGTACACGATAGGTGCTGAGAAGAATACGCCACCATGCATTGACGATGTCTTCGTCGTAACTATTTGGCATCGTATCTTGATCAAAAGGAATGGGAGTTGAAACTTCTTGTGGCATTTGATTGATTTTGATTTTTACGCCAATTTGTTCGAGTGTTTCAAAAATATGAGCTGTTAGTGCGGCAACTGACGTGGATTGAAGTTTTATTTTTCGTGTCTGATTCCAGCTTGAGATGAAAAGAATTTCGTGAGAAACAAAATCTATATCAACTGAAAATGTGCCTGACTGAAAAGGAATCGGCCCTGTCGTGATGCCACGACTTGTTAATGGCATGGCTAAGTTGGCCCAGTGTGGTGCAAATGGTGTTGTTAACATCAATTTTCCTATTGCCTGGATGCACATGTGTAAGAGATGTGATGTTTTTTGAAATGATTCTGCTGAAAATGCTGGCCAGGGTTCATAGATAAATTGATTAGGCATAAATTTTCCTTGATATTCTGATTGATTTTATCAGGGTTTTTATATCACAGAAATACAAATAATCTATGTTATCAAAATAATTCGTTCTTCTTTAATGTAGAACTTACATTTCGCAACACTTTCTTGATAAACTATTGATTATGCGCATACGGATCGTGTTTTTGTTATTAATATCTTTTATCTCCTCCATTCTTCAGAGTGGTTATGCCGCTACGCAAACTAATATCTATGCGTATACACAAGCAGGCATGTTTTCGCCAAATGTGAAGAATGCACTTTTCAGAATTTATGTTCCTAATAGCAGTGATGGTACGGTGAGCGTGATTGATCCTGCAACGTACAAAGTGATTCAAACTTTTCACACTGGACAAAACCCTCAACATATAGTTCCTTCATATGATTTAAAAACATTATGGGTTTTAAATAATAAAGGTAATAGCCTGACACCCATTGATCCAATGACGGCTAAACCAGGTGTCAATATTACTGTTGACGATCCTTATAATCTTTATTTCACTTCGGATGGCAAATTTGCACTTGTTGTGTGTGAAGAGCGTAAACAATTACAATTTCGTGATCCTCACACAATGAAATTGCTTTCCATCATTCCATTAGGATGCTATGGTGCAAATCATATGGAGTTTTCTCTGGATGGGCATTATGCAATTGTGACATGCGAATTTTCGGGACAGTTGGTAAAAGTTGATTTAGTGAAACATCAGGTTATCGGAACGCTTTCATTCAATACTACACATGCGGTATCAACGAATCATGTTTTATCAAATTTTCAAATCACTGCTAATGGGAATATTTTAACAGCGAGTGCTGGCTCCATGTCGCAAATGAAAAGTATGCCACAAGATATTCGTTCATCATCCGATGGACAAATATTTTTTGTTGCAGATATGATGAAAGATGGCGTTATTCTCATTAATTCAAATAGTTTAAAACAAGTTGGCTTTATTCCAACTGGCATTGGTACACATGCTATTTATCCAAGCCGAAATGGAAAATTATTTTATGTTTCAAATCGTGGTTGTCATGAAACTAAATGTGGTCCTCACGGGCCTGGGTCTATTAGTGTCATCGATCCAGTTAAGAAAAAAGTTGTTGCAACTTGGGTCATTCCTCAAGGCGGCAGCCCTGATATGGGAAATGTGACTGCGGACGGTAAAGAATTATGGCTCGCGGGACGCTACGATAATGAGGTTTATGTGTTTGATACAGTCGCAGGTAAACTCTCTCATCGAATTTCTGTCGGTGATGAACCGCATGGACTTGCGGTTTGGCCGCAACCAGGCAGATATTCCTTAGGACATACCGGAAATATGCGTTAAATTTTTAAGTTTATTTCACATCATCGATACGAGATAACCCCTCAGTTATGAGGGGCTACGCATCGTTATGGATTTGAAGAACTCATGTGAACCTCTTCCTGTTTCTCGGAACGATTACGAAATCGATTAAAAGGAGAAGTAAACATACTCAGTATGCCGAGGCCATTTCTATGCTGCTGAGCGTCATTGGATGTATCGTGTGTCAGTGACGCTGCAAGTAATTTAGCTTGCATGGACTCATTTCCCGCGGCAAGATCGTATGGTGTCAGACCACTGTGATCTCTTACATGACAAGGTGGATTCGATTGTTCCAATACTTTATCCATTAATGCTTCGTTGTGATGCAGAGCCAACCAATGAAGTATATTTCGACCCGAAAAATCGACTGCTTTCGGTGAAATGGTTTCGTTCAATAGTACGGAGAGTAGTGGAGCATCGTTGTTGCGTGCGGCAAACAAAGCATAACGCTCCGTTAATGAAAGATCAGTCTTCTGCAGAACAGCATCATGATCAATGCCGCTGTTCATGAGTTCTTTTAGTTTGTACGCAGTGATTTCAGCATTATTTTTGAAGAACAATTCATAGTGGTTGCAGTTCAGACTGTATAGCTGAATGTTGGGAGTCACGAGCCCAGACCATCCATTATACAAATCATTCTGAAGCACATTAAATGGTTCAACAGCGATATGACAGTGAAATAGCGCAACACGTCCTGCGTAAGGTTTTGGTTTGTACGACATATTGAGAATAATGTTATTGATCATTTCCCGACGAACAAAAAGATCGGATCCTGCTAACGCTTGAATTTCAGCGAGTTTTACAAATTCTTCAGCTGAAACTTTATCGGTATATGCCGATAAGTTGAAAGTGTCGAGCATTACTACAATTTCGACAGGTTCACCCATTGCTCTGAGTTGCTGAGCCATTTCAAAAGCCACATTGCCGCCGTATGACCATCCACCAATACGGTAAGGACCTTTAGGTTGAATGGCTTGCATCATTTTGATGTAATCTGCTGCCATTTCTTCAACAGAAGAATAATGGCTAACAGGATCATTGATTCTTGGATTGTTGATCCCGTAAACGATTTCATCTCCCATGAATTTTTTCAGCGCTTGATAAGCGTGTGCGAGTCCAGTGGCTGGATGAATCAAAAACAACGGTGTTTTTGGTTGATCACACTGGACTACTGGGAAAATGGCATCATTAGGTGAAGCTATCATATTTCTCGATGACGGATGCTGACTCAAATAATCTGTTAGATCCGAAATGGTCGGATGCAGCAGCAATGTATTCATGTCGAGAGGCGCATCAGAAACACTGCTTAGTTCGGACAACAACCCGAAAATAAATTCCTCAGGAGAAATTCCATTGATGTTGAAAATATTTTCATGCGGAGATACCTGACGTTTGAGAAACCATGAGACTAATCCAGAAATTTTCTGCTCAAGGACTGCTTCCTGACTGATATAGGCTTGTTCTAGTTTAAGTGAGTCGTGATTAATATTAGTAGCTTCTGAAGATGGAGCTTCATGTTCATGAAAAATGCCTAAACCATTAGTAATCAAAATTTTATCCGGTAGGATACAATTCGGTATGCCTGCGGCTGACAGATGTCGCAATAAATTTGAGGCGAGTTTTTTATGATAAGTCTCCTGAATGCTATCTGTTATTCTGCTAATAAAACGAAGAATAAGTTCCGTATTTTTTCCTCGGAGTCTCCATAATTTGTAACGACTTTTCATGAATTGGATAATTTCTGTTGCTTTCTCTGAGCCCAATGTATTCTTCAGCTGATAATTCGCCAGATGAAAAAATGCATCGCTCACTGTTGAAACAGCTAGTTTAATTCCTTTTCTACCGTCTGTTTCCAGCCATTTTTTTAAAATAACATTGCCAAACTGTGTCACCAGAGGAGAGAGTGAGGCACTCACATCATTCACGACATTTCCCGGTAATTCTGAGGCTAACCATTTGACGGATAAATCATGCAGTTGGCCAATGGTGAGATCATATGCTTGACCAATATTAACCGACGCTAATAATCTTGAGTTAGCTTCTTTTGTTAATTCAAAATCAACTGACTGCACAGAAACAGCATCATAAGTTTTTAGAGCTAATGTCATCGCCAAAAGATCAACTTCATATCCTCTGTGAACAAGTGTAGGACGAGAGGCTAACGCGTCTGTGATTCCAGATATTTCCTTCAGCGTTTTTTCTGGGTTTTTAAGCATGTCCGTCATGATTTTAAGCCATGATGCAGTCAGCCGCGTGACATCAGATTTTGCATAATGATTTTGGTTGTAGCTCACCTGTAAAGCAAACCCATTATCTTTTTCAAACACTCTGAAAAGAAAACCGTATTGATGTCCTTCATGTTCGTGATCAGGGATAAGTTCACCCATGATTCCACCAAACTCTGTGTTCCGGCATCGAATATATTCAAATCCAATCTGCATGAGACCTTGATAATCAATATCCTGATGGATTCCAGAGGCACTGATAATATCGGCAATGGTATTGTCATTGTATGACAATACATTCTTTCGTCCGGTTTTGACTTGTTGCAGAAACTGAATCAGAGTTAACTGAACATCGACCTGATGCCTGAATGGCAGACAAGTTTCAAATTGTCCTATTGTGTTTTGCGCATCCTTAAAGACACCCATTCTTTCAGTTAGCATCACAATGTGATCTTTTCTGCCGGATACCTGACTCAACAGAAGCAGAAGTGCTGAGAGTCCAATGGTTTCGCAATCAAAATCTGCTGTGCTGAGAAGAGAGGAGTCATCATTATTTTTAGACATATTCACTTCAGTGGTTTGATATCCGCGGTGGTGGGCGCGATTTTTATCGACAGAAAAATAATCGGAGAAGACAAATCCATCAAGATAATTTTTCCAGAAGGATAAATTTTTTCCTGATTCAGTGCGTCCATTTTTAAAACGTGCATACAAATTTCTGTACTGGTTTGGAAAACTATCTAGCGTCATTGGTTTGTTATTTAAAGCAGCTTCGTAACACTGAGACAAGGCTGCAATGAGAGCTGGCCAAGAAGATCTATCGAATACAGACCTGTGAGCTTCTACCATAAGATGGGAAGTATCGTCTGTCAGACACAGTCTGAACCGTATCAAAGGTTGCTGCTGAGGAAAAGATTTCGTTTGCTCACTATTGATGTAGGGTGAGAGTTCGCTAGCATCAAGCGTAACCACTTTAAAGTCAGGCGCTGCGTCTGCGTTCGACTGCAATGTAAGCACACCTGAAACGGTTCTTTTGAATGTACTCTGTAACAAATAAAAATGTTTCATGACATATGCTGCACTTTTTTGGAGTGCATTGGCATTCAAAATCCCCTTGAAAGACAGCAGGATTTGATGGGTATTTCTAATATCATTTCCATAAAGTACTTCATCCATCCACATCCGTGTTTGTGAAGGAAGAGCAACCCACACATCCTCTTCATGCGTACCACCTTCCTCCGCACGGAAAAACTGAATGGTGTTCAATCTATTAAACAATAAACGCGCTAGTGCGGCCGCAGTTGAGTGATGCGCAAAATCATGTGGTGTTAGCGAAATGCAATTGCCTAGCTTGTTTCTTAAATTATTGCTGAGTGTTGCCGTTTCAAGTGAGTCAATGCCCAAATCATTGAAACTATCATCAAGTCCAATCTCGGTTCTGTCTGAGGCTTGCGCATGGGCAGAAAGTGTTTCGAGTACCATTTCTTGCAACATTTCTTCTTGCTGTTCTGGCGTTGGCAACTGTTTAAGTCGATTCATCCATGACACGACACGGGTCTGTCTGACAGGAGCTGAATTGGCTAACCGTTCAAGGTTGTTTTTCAGGTGAGGATTTTTCTGAAGCATGACGGACCAATCCACATCAGCTATGACAAGCTGACCGGCATTACTGGTTAATGCAGCAGAAAACGCTTCCATAGCTTGTTGTGGCTGCATAGCAGTCATGCCAATTTGTTGCAGAACTTGTGAACTAATTTTTTCTGCAGCCATTCCGACATTTGCCCAAGCACCCCAATTAATACTGACAGCACATTTTCCTTGTTGTCTTCGCCAGGCTGCAAAAGTATCCAAAAAGGTATTAGCAGCAACATAATTTGCCTGGCCCGGTGAACCATTCACTGAAACAATAGAGGAAAACAAAACAAAATGATCGAGAGATATGTTTTGTTTTTCCGTGACATGATGTAGGTTCAAAGTTCCTTGTACTTTGGGCGCGAATACATCTTTGAAATCATCCCAAACCAAATTATTAATGGCTCCATCTCTTAGCACACCTGCAGCGTGATAGATTCCTTTCAGTGGAGGAAGTGTTTCACTGATTTGATGAATCAAATGGTTCACTGAGTTGTCATCAGAAACATCTGCACTCATGGCGAGAATTTTTGTATCGTCATTCGAAAGCGTATCTAATTTTCTTAAATCAGCTTCGGTTGGCGGTTTGCGACCGACTAACACGATGCACTCAACACCCTGTGAAACTAACCATTCACAAACAGAGCGACCAATACCACCCAGTCCTCCAGTTACCAGATAAGTGGCCTTTTTTTCAATTTTGTAAGGTGGCGTTACTCTGACAATGATTTTTCCCATATGCTCTGCTTTCATCATTTTTCTGAAGGCGGGAACAACAGACTCAATCGGGTAGGTTACATGCGGCATTGGAGGTAAACATTCTGCATCAAAAAGCGGAGATAATTCTCTGAATGATTCTGCTATTACTTCACTGTCACATTTGTCGAGAGCAACAATTTGATAATCTACATCCGGGCGCTTGGCAGTCATTTCTGCTTTTTCCCAGATATCTCGTTTTCCAATTTCAACAAAAGATCCACCTTGTCTCAAAGCGTCGAGACTTGCTTGAATAAAGCCGGGACCTGTCAAAAAGTTTAGTACTGAATCCACACCTTGACCGGATGTGATTTTTAAGATGGCATCTCTATAATCTTTTGGATCTCGAGAATTCATAATATGCTGAATACCCATTTTTCTTAAATATTCGCGTTTTTCAGGAGAGCCTGCAGTTGCAAAAATTTCCGCGCCTATGTGTTTTGCAATAGCAATCGCAGCGAGTCCCACACCACCTGTTGCTGAGTGAATGAGAATTTTGTCACCTTTCTTCAATCGAGTTACAGCCATGAGACACTGATGTACTGTGAGATAAACGGTGGGAATGCCCGCTGCTTCTTCAAAACTCCAATGATGTGGTTTGAGAATCATTTGGTTTTGATGGACGACAACCTGAGAGGCGAGACATCCATTACTGGACAAGCCGAGTACTGAATCACCCACTTTGAAATTTGTCACGCCGGGACCGACCTCAGCAATAATGCCTGAAAGATCTCCTCCAATATGTCCTGGATCACCATCCTTAACAGGATACTGTCCAATTGCATTTAACAAATCGCGAAAATTCAGACTAGTTGCTTTCACATTGACTAAAACTTCTCCTTGCTGAAGTGTAGTATTCACGGGGATAGACACAAGTTTCACGGGGATATCCATTCCAGTAGTATTTACACTATCTTTTTCCAGGCGGTAAGCCTCAGATTGTGGAAGCGCAAGTATTTGCGCGGATGATGCATTCAACTTGTAACGCGTGAGGCGAGGAACAAGACGTTGTGTGGGTGTTATGACGATCTGTTGCTCTGTATCCGGCTGATGAATTTCGCGATCAATGACAGAGATGCTTTTCTCCAAGGATAATTCGGATGAAATATCCAGTTGTGTGATTTTGAATTGCGGATATTCAATGGATATTGACTTCACAAAGCCAGTCACGGTTGATGCGCCTATGTTCAGTGAAGTTGCTGGGAAACTCGTATCAATCATCGCCTGACCGGTAACCGCCTGTCGTGTAATGACCCAAATTTTTGGAACGTGCTTCCATGGTATTCCGGCTGCAGCTTTAGCAAGATAAAAAAGTTTTTTTACATTTGAATCAGAAAAAACCGTAGCTGAAGTTTCAGGTACAAAATACACGATGCCTTTTGGATCTTTCTCACAAAAATCTGCCAGCAGTTCAGTATAGACATCGATGCTGTCTGCGACATCCGCGCCATTGATTGTTTCAATTCCATCTGTTGGATGTCGGCGTTTTAGTTCATCAACAGTTTTCGTGGCTAATTCAGTGCCATCATCAAAAAGAAGCCAGCTACCTTTTTCTTCGTCAAGAAAATCGGATTTCGTTTCCCCTGCGGATTTATGTTGCCACTCTGGTCGATACAACCATTTGTAGGCAGGACTGTTGGCTTGTATCCCTGAGAAGAGCGAATTTTTTGGTGCTGATTTTAATATCAAGGATTTCATTTCACCTAACACAGAACCATCTTCTCGAAGCAAGCGCAGTGACAACTGTATAGTATCGTCGGATGCTTTTGCTTTTGGATCATGTTCGATCATGACCCAGTCAGGGGTGTCATTCAGAGTTTGATATGAAAAGTCATCGCACTGCAGAGGAATTGACAACTTGCGGCTATTTTCTGCGAGAAATATTCCTAAGCAAACTTGAAAACAAGAATCAAACAATCCCGGATGTAAAAGATAATTTTTTTCATCACCCACTGGTTTTCTTAATTTACCGAGAAGCCAACCACTGCCTTTGTACACAGTTTCTATCCACTGAAACTGTCGACCGAGTTGTAGCTCCAGTGAATCAGCATAGCGATAAATGTCAGTGGATGAAAATACAAGAGAAGCTTTAGCCGATGGATCTTGCAAAAGAGGAATAACATCCGTCGCCACTCGTAGTGGATTTTTATTTTTTAGTGTTACATTTCCCTCCACATGTTGCGTCCATTTCACATCTTCATGACCTGATACATCATCCGCACTGTAAATTGAAAATGTTATCTCATCCGTATCATCCATGCGTTTAATCACAGTCTGCAAGGTGATGCTGTCTGCATTGCGGAGAATAACAGGCTGTCTGAATTCGACGTGAGAAAGCAGTGCTTCACGATCAGGAAATAAATCGGTCATAGCAGCATGAATCGCAGAGAGATATGCAGCACCAGCAACGACTGGTAAACCATACAGTTGATGATCTAGCATGAATCCTGGGTTGCGTCTGTTAATGCAAGCCTCATAAACAAAGAGTCGACCAGATTCAGTTGTCGCAACAGGAATCCGTTTCCCTAATAGAGGATGATCGTCTTTTTTAAGTGTATAACCAGCGTCTAGAGAAATGGGCCAGCAGCGTTTACGCTGGAAGGGATAGGATGGCAACTCACATTTCCGCAGATCATATCCGTCGTTAAATGCATCCCAGTCAATGTCGCAGCCAGATACGTACAATGTTGCAAGTGTTTGGAGAAGTGTATGCCAATTATCTTCACGAGGATTCAAAGAGCATAACCATTGTTGTGCTCCATCGTTGACACATTGTCGTCCAAATCCAGAAAGAATAGGGCGTGGACCCACTTCGATAAATAATTTGCAATCTGTTTTTAACAGTTCACGAAGTGCTTGGTAAAATTGAACAGGTTGCACGATATGTTTGCACCAATATTCTGCATTCATTTCATGCGCAGCAAGTTCACGTCCTAAGAGAGTGGAGTAAATCGGAATGATAGGAGAATGATAAACAACTGACTCTGCTATTTTACGATATTCTTCTAGCATGGGTTGCATTAAACGAGAATGAAATGCATGTGAAACATTTAATTTTGTTTTTTTAATTTCAGCAGGAAGTGTTGCTAAAAATGCACCGCAGATGGAATCTTTACCAGAAATAACGGTTTGCGTATTGGTATTGTATGCAGCGACATCTAAAGGTTGATCAGCATTGACTTCATTATATTGGGTGATTCTTTGTTGGATCTCAGTGATGTCGGCATGGATGGCCCACATTTCACCGTTGTCCGTTTGTAATGCTTGCATGAGTTTCGCGCGATGATAAACAAGTTTAATAGCATCATCAATTGATACCACCTGCGCTAACACAGCGGCAACGAATTCACCGAGGCTGTGTCCTGCCATCAGGTCTGGATAAATTCCCCACGCATTCCACATCCGACTGAGCGCATATTCAATAGAAAAAAGCGCCATTTGTGTGTAGCGAGTTTGGTTAATTCGAGAATCTTCTTTGGAAAAAATGATTGCCAATAAATCTGTGTCATCATTTATCAATTGATTGAATTGTTTTACACAATGGGAAAGTTCTTTCCTGAAAATTTCATTTGTCTCATAAAGATTTTTTGCCATCCCAGAATATTGGGATCCCTGTCCGGTAAACAGAAAACAAACTGGCTGATCTGAAATACCATTCCCCTGAATATATTGTTCCTTCGATATTTTTTCTTGAAATTCGGCAATGTTATGGGCGTTGATCACAGCGCGATAAGTAAAATGTTCTCGACCGATATTCGTCGTGTAAGCCATATCTGCGCATGAAAGATCTGGATGTTTTATCGTGAAATCTTTAAAACGCGTCACCATTTTTTGTAATGATTCTTTATCTTTTGCAGATAATGTGACGGGATGTAAAGATCGTTTCATCTCTTGGCGTGGCGCGGGAAGAGGGGGTTCCTCAACAATCATATGTGTGATGGTACCGGTAAAACCAAAGGCGCTCAGTGCTGCAACACGAGGTCTGCCACCTTGACGACCACGTTCCCAGGGGAATGGATTGGTGACTACAGAACAAGGGATTGCATTTAAATTCCGAGCTACATCAGGATTAATGGTGTTGAAATTAATATTGGCTGGGATTGCATTATTTTTTAATGACAGTAATACCTTGAGCAAACCTGCCATACCTGCTGCTGTTTCAGCATGTCCAATGTTACTTTTGATGCTGCCAATTTTGAGTTCATGTGCGTGATTGCCACCATACACAGCTGCTATTGCACGTGTTTCTGTGGGATCACCGAGAGGGGTACCCGTGCCGTGTGCTTCGAAGTAATCGATATCACCCGGTTTCAGTCCTGCATCCGAAAGAGTTCTTCTTAATAAGTGTTCTTGAGCATCTGCATTCGGCATCGACATGTGAGAACGTCGGCCATCTTGGCTGATGTTAGATGCGCGAATCACACCATGAATTAAATCTCCGTCTTTAATAGCATCTGATAATCTTTTTAGAATAACCACGCCGATTCCTTCGGCACGCACATAGCCATTTGCTTTTTTGTCGAACACTTTGCAACTTGCATCAGGTGCCAACATGTTTGCTCTGACTAAATTAGAATTCAAATCAGGTGTCAGCATTAAATTAGCGGCACCTGCAATGCCAAGATCTGCGTGATATGTTTGTAGATTCTGAATTGCTGCATGAATAGCAACAAATGAGCTGGAACACGCACTGTCGATAGCAAAGGTGGGGCCTTCTACGCCGAGATGCATGGCCAATCGACCTGGTGCGGCACTTGCCACATTGCCAACAGGTTGCATGGCGTTGAACTCACCCACCATACCAAGTCTATCGCCATAATCATGTCCTGAGATGCCCATACAGATACTGACGGGTTTGTCTGGTTGCCCATGTAGCGAACCGGGAACGATGCCAGCATTTTCGAGTGCTTCCCATGTGGCTTCAGTCAGAAGGCGCTGTTGGGGATCAATCAGTAATGCTTCTGATTCACGTATACCAAAAAAACCTGCGTCGAATTTATCAACATCGTCGACAAATCCACCGCGAAGTGGAGGCAGCACATCCAATGACTGCAAAGTTTTTTTGTCCCAACGTTCAGGATCTACCTCAGTGATGCCGTGGCGTTTGTCACGCAGCAACTCCCACAAATCATCGGGTGTGTTTACGCCGCCAGGAAATCGGCAACTGCAGCCAATGACTGCGATAGGCTCATAGTAAAAAGTCTGCGTAGGTGTTTTGATATCTTGTTTTTTTCTTCGATTTTTCTCGAGTGTTCTTTTTTGTTTGATCAACACTCTCTGTAGATGATCTGGCAGAACTTCATAATTGATATGAGTTTGCTGATTTTGCAGAGTTTTTAATGCACCTAGCAGAGTATCAGATGGATCTTTGTGTTCATCGAGTGATCCCAGGATAATTGGCAGTGGTCCAAGAGTTCTTCCTATGGCGGAAGTTAGAGTCGCTCTCGGACTCATCTCTAAGTAAATGGAACAAGACTGATTTGCTAATGTCTCCAATCCTTTCTGAAACTGAACGGTCTGACACATCTGTTGTTGCCAGTATGTATTGCTTTCGATTGTATTCAGAAATTCCCCAGACATACCGGATACATAAGGTATTTTGGGTTTTGAATAGGTGATCAACATTTTATTAGTCTGTGATAAAAATGCATCACCTGCTGCATCTAAGAGAGGAGAATGAAAAGGATGATTGATAGACAACCAAGTATATTTGATGCCGGCCTGAGCGGCGAGGTTCATGAGTTCATTTAATTTATCTTTTTTTCCTGACACCACAAGATGGTCCGGTGAATTCCATGCGGCAATAACGGGCAAGTCTGTCTGAGGAGTCATCTTACTTAAGAGAAGTTCAAGTTCTTCTTTTGAGATTGATAATGCACACATGTTCCCTTGTGAGGGTAAACGTTGCAAGATGTCTTCGCGCATAGCAATGAGATCGACTGCGTTTTCAAGTGTCAGGATTCCAGAAATAACTGCTGCTGCATATTCACCATCACTGTGACCCATCACGAAGGAGGGTGTGACGCCCCAATGCATCCATAACTGTGCTAAGGCATATTCGAGTGTGAAGAGTGATACAAGAGGATATGCATCAGAAAAGAGTGGATCTTTACACTGCAATTTTTTTGTAAATAGTGAATGGCATTTATCAACTTGCAATCTAAAAAATTCATTTGCTTTGTATAGTGATTCAGCCATGCCACGATACTGACTGCCTTCACCAGCAAAAATGAAGGCCATGCGCGAGTGATTCTGATGGGTGGTAATATTTTCATTTTGTGGAGATGATTCTGACGGAGGGATATATTGTCCAGATTGATCGTATTTTGATTCTTCGAGCATGTTCATTCTTCCTTTTATTTTTTTAGTGCACCATTTGATTTTTTTCATATGCTATTTAGGCAGTTTAGCGCTGCTTTATAAAACAGAACTCCGTAACTTGCAACAAAATGTGTAATATTTTACGGCATGTGAAACAGACTGAATTTCTGCTAGAATATTTTGAAATTAAATTGATCAAGACTTGAAGCAAGGATGATCTGTGTTCGTGCTAAAAATGGGCGCTCTTTGAAAATACGTAGATGGAGTTGGTAAAAAATGGATTTTAAGCAAGCAGGGTTTACTCTTGTCGAGTTAGTGATAGTGATTATTATTCTTGGCATTTTAGCAGCGGTCGTTGTTCCAAAATTTATTGATCTGTCGAGCGATGCTAGAACATCCGCAACAAATCATGTTGCAGCTTCGTTGGCTGCCGCAAGCGCATTGAATTATTCCGCACGCAAAGTAAACAGTGCTAAAGGTGTTGCTATTAGTAATTGTACGGGTGTTGCGAGTGCTTTACAGAGTGGACTTCCAAGTGGGTACACTATTACTGCAGCCACTATTGCTGTAGATGCTACAGTAACATGTACCTTAACAGGGCCCGGATCGACGACAGCTACATTTTTAGCAACTGGTATCACTTAGCATTTCACATGCGTTGAAGTCAGATGCATCCTTAGTCTCATTCAGCAATTAAGATCGAATATCGAAGCAATTGGTCATGAAATATGAACATTGCATAATTTAATTCTAGTTGATGTTTTATTTTGTACGAAGAGTTATTTTTTTCATTACTTGTTTGGAAGAATTTTTGACAGCAGTTCCAAATAGTTTATGTGCTTCAGCGAAATTTTTTTCGGTTGTTACCATTTTCGGATTGTATATAACGGATTTTTTCATTTTGTTTTCCGTTTCCTTTTCACTTATCAAGTGAATTACCTAGCACATACTCGCCCCATGTCGTGGGCTAATTCAAACGATGCGCATGATGTAAATTAGAGTAGGGGAAAAACCCCCTATCAGTCTTTTTCAGGGTTGTGTATAATTAAACCATTTATTAAAGTATGACTAATACCTGAGCAAAACGATGAGCCATTTAAATCAATTCATGGGTGTGTTTGAATGCATGCCTGATATCTTAAAACATGAATCTTTTCAAGAGCTTCCGTTTCATTTTTATTGGAAAGATCACGACGTACGCTTTCTTGGGGCAAACAATGCCCAGCTTCGTACCTGTGGCTTTGCGTGTCATTCTCAGATAATTGGTCTTAGGCATTTCGATATTCTCGCGCCTGAATCAGCTAAGGTGTTGGACAAGAATGACAAAGATATTCTCTCCAGAGAGTTGCCACAACTTTTTATCGAAAAGGGCTCGTTTCGTAATGGTCAAGTGACAAATACATACGTGAGCTATAAAATGCCGCTATTATCCAGTCAGGGTAAAAAAATTGGTATTATTGGGATTTCGTTTTCGATTGAGAATAACGAAGCAAAGCTTTCTGAATTACCCGCTAACAATCAAATGAATCATAAGACTCAACTGACTGCACGCCAATTAGATGTCTTATATTATTTAGTCAAAGGTCTTACCATCAAACAAATTGCTAGAACGATGACCTTATCTGCAAAGACTGTTGAACACTATTTAGAAATCATCAGAGAAAAATTAAACTGTCTAAATCGTGCAGAATTAATTACCAAAGCATTTCAAATTTCAGCGATTAGAAAGAAATTATGATTAAGAGAGCACGATTCAATATTAAGACACGTGAGTGATTGTTATGAACGTTTTGAACCCAATGACAAATATGCTTGAGTGGATGCCAGAATTGCTAAAAACGGAGTTTTTTCACGAATTTCCCTTTCATTATTATGTGAAAGATAAAAGAAGTATCTTGATTGCCTGCAATAATGCGCTCGCTAAAACAGTAGGATTTGAAAAATCATCTGATTTAATTGGGATGAATAGTTTTGATCTTTGTGCATCACCTAGTCATGCGATAGCTATCGATAAAAATGATAAACTCCTTTTTGCACGAAAAAATAAGCAGATTTTTATTGAAAAAATAATGCCCTATAGTAGAAGTGAAACACAAACATATCTAAGCTATAAAATTCCACTATTCAGCAAAAATAAAGTACGGGGTTTAGTTGGGATTTCATTCGCAATTGATGATTTGACTAACAGTCACCACTTGCTTCCAGTCATTGAAAGCCAATCGACGAATTTGACTGCAAGACAACTAGATTGTCTTTTGTATCTCATTAAGGGCCACACAATTAAACAAATTGCCAATATCTTAATGCTTTCACCAAAAACAGTAGAGCATTACCTCGAGGCTTGCAAAGAAAAATTAAATTGTTTAACGAAATCTGAATTAATTGCAGCGGGATTAAAATTATCTGTGATTAGAAAAAAATTATGATTTTTATAAATACGATGCTTTACTCAAGCATCTCATAAAAAACTTTTTCTATCATCTGGTGTCGGTGTTCACATTTCCATTTGAGTTTGATCACTTCTAGATAATGTTCAACAGTTCGTGGTGAAAGTGTTAAAGCGGAAGCAATTTGTTTGATCGTTTTACCTTTTGCTAAATGATAGAGACAATGTGCTTGGCGCGATGTGAGCCCCGATTCGATGGCTTTGCGAATGAAATAGAGTTCATGCGTTTCTGTTTTGCTCACAATAGAATAACCAAGTAAACCAATAATTTTTCCTCTCCTATCCAGAAAAGGCATTTTGTTTGTCGTTAATGTGATTCTTCTGCCATCAGGAAGAGTTTGAGATTCATGGATATTAAATGTTGGTTGCCCAGATGACATCGTCCGTTTGTCATCAGCACGATATTTTTCATTTTCTTCTCGGGTAGTCGAAAGATCATAATCTGTTTTGTCGATGATTTTTTTAGGTGATAAAAGCCCGAGGGCATATGCGAGCATTTCATTGCAGCCTATATAAACAGAATCAGTATCTTTCCAAAAAACATAGGCGGGTTTTTTATTTAATAACTGAATAGTTGAGTGGCCATCGAGCCAAAATCTGTGTTGCATAACTTCACCGCGATTTGTCCCAAACAAAAGGAGCAAAATTTTACCAGATGCTGATATAAAATTCAAATAAAACACAAGAGTAGGGGGATTTTTACCCTGAATAATGATGCACTTTTAGTCTACTTATACCAATGGATTCCTTGTTAATTCCGTGCCAATAACCAAATACACGCATTTCAACATTACCATTGATTAAATTAGAAAAAAAATACCATGGGGAAAATCCCCCTATTTTTTATTTAAGACTGGATATTATAATCCACGCCATAAACCATTTTTCTGTATAAAACATAAGAATTATAAATGGTCATTTAAATTTAAGGATACTTATTTTTATTTTATTCCGCTTTGTTGTGGTTTGTGAAAATTGTTATTCTAGGCAGTGTTACAATTTATATTATTAAACGAGGAGAGTGAGATGAAACGAAGCCCATTTTTTGATAAAAGCCAAGCCATCAGTAATAATCCAATATTGGATAGCATATCACAGAGTATGTTAGAGACATTTGATAGAGAAGAAAACGAAAGCGCAAAATTACAACTTTTGCCACACATTGAATCCCTGATTTCGAACTATGAAAACACAATTTCAGACCCATCACTTGTTCCATCATTATTACAGGAATTGCGCACCAGGAGAGATGGTTTGATCAAATGCTATAGAATGAGCCCATCGTATTGAACAGCTGAAGAAAGCTAATTGCATAATATAACTAGGGCAATTTATCCCCTAGAACAAATAGTTGCATACTAATATGATGCGCGACGATGTGTTAATTCTCTAAGAGGATATATTGTTAATTACAGAGAGAAAAAAATGCCATACATATTTTATGCTTCAGATGTAAAGCCAGCTGTTTTACTTAAAGATGATATCTCAATTGTGCATAATCATGATCAGGAATTTAGTTATCACAATTGTCATTTTTGGAAACGTGCTAAGGTGCGGCAAAACGAAATTAAACGACTTGATGAGTGCATAAGTTTTTTTGAAAAATATCGGGATGATCCAACTCAGAGTAGGAAAATTAGAGAAATTGCCGCTGAAGCGGTAGAGGGAGATAAAACAAAGCGTGAAATGCTTCTAACCCAAAGAGGCTGCTAAAAAGGCTTTGGAATAAAAAAATTAAAGCGGGACGAAATTTATGATGCGGGATTTTGAAAAAATAGAAATTATTTTAAATGACAAATCAATTCAGTTAATGCAATGGCTAGATGAAGCGATAAAAAGTTATGCACTAGAAGGTGCGCCCAATTGCAAAAAGGTTTTGCCGATCACTTTGAATTGGGCCTCATTCACTTCTAAAAAAATGATTTTGCCAAAATGTGCTATTCAACTTGACTCTGCATCTCATGATCTATATTGGGATTATATTCATACATTAGTTTCTGCAATGGGTAAAGTAGGCTATGAAGCTCCAATTGTTGAAAAAACTATATTAAATGATCATTTTGTTATAACTTTTCACCTGTTAACACGACTGGTCGCACTTGTGTGCGCAGAAGAT
>JANRLY010000026.1:0-8752 GCA_033762075.1 Gammaproteobacteria bacterium | reverse complement strand
CATAATTGCTTATGTACTTGCCCAACTCTATAAAGATAATTCAGGTGATAATCGAAGATTACAACTGGTTCTAGTATGGATTAGATGCAGTTTATGTGTCGTAGCTCCTAAATTTAAAAATTACATTCCTCCTATCTACCGCTTCTTAAGGCGTCAGGAGGATGTACAATTATGATACCGTTTTACCGGATGCTAGTGCGCTGAGGCGGGAATCAATTTTTTCATGTCAACCCACAATGCCGCAATAAAGCATCCACTGTGGGTGGGCGTCCGCGAAATGCGATGAATAATGTCATAGGATCGACGACGCCGCCTTGTTCGAGAATGTTGTTTAACAAAGATTGCCCGACCTCAGGATTGAAAATGCCTTTTTCTTCAAATAAAGAAAAAGCATCACTCGACAAAACTTCAGCCCATTTATAACTATAATAACCTGCTGCATAGCCTCCCGCAAAAATATGCGAAAAACTATGTTGGAAGCGATTAAATTGTGGTGTTGGCGTAACAGAAATTTCGCTGCGTACTTCATCTAAAATCGTTTGAATTTGATTAGATTTTGTGGCATCCCATTCCGTGTGTAAGCGAAAATCAAACAAAGCAAATTGCAATTGTCTTGCCATTTGCATCGCGGATTGAAAGTTTTTCGCGGCCACTAATTTTTGAAATAATTCCATTGGCAGCGGTTCACCGGTTTTCACGTGTGAAGAAATCATTTGAATGGTATCCCAATGCCAACACCAGTTTTCAAAAAGTTGGCTGGGAAACTCCACGGCATCCCACGGCACACCATGAATACCTGCGACTGCAGCTTCATTCACCTGGGTGAGCAAGTGATGCAAGCAATGACCAAATTCATGAAATAAAGTTTGTACTTCTTCGTGTGTTAATAAAGAAGGCTGCTGATCAATAGGTGGCGTAAAATTACAATTTAAAAAGGCGACAGGATATTGCAAAGTTTTATCGGTGCGGATTTGACGTTCTCTGCAATCATCCATCCATGCGCCTGAACGTTTGTGTGGGCGTGCGTAAAGATCAGTGTAAAAATAACCGCGTAAATGTTTGCTAGCATCGTGAATCACAAAGAATCTGACAGTCGGATCCCAAACATCGGGATTTTTTTGTTCGGTGATGGTGATGCCCAATAATTTTTGAATGAATTGAAACATGCCATCGACAACTTTTTCGGCGACAAACCATGGGCGCAACTCTTCGTGTGAAAAAACAAAATGTTTTTGGCGCAATTTCTCACTGTAATAGGCAATGTCCCAGGCTTCTAATGAGTCGCGGTCTTCGAAATCACGCGCAAATTCGCGTAGTTCAAGCATTTCTTCTTCTGCGAATGGTTTAGTACGTTTAGCAAGATTATGAAGGAATGTAAAAACTTCTGTGGTTGTTTTTGCCATGCGCTTTGTTAAAACGTAGTCAGCATAATTTTTGAAGCCTAGTAATTTTGCCATGTGATGACGAACATTCATGATTTTTTTCATGACTTGAGAGTTATCAAACTCTCCTGCCGTTGGGCCTTGATCAGATGCGCGCGTGACATAAGCTTTATAGATGTGTTGACGTAAATCTCGATCTTCTGCATGCTGCATCACGGCAACATAACACGGTGCATCTAATGTTAATAACCAGCCAGTTTGATTGTGCCGTTTAGCGCATTGCGCAGCGAGTTCGATGGTTTGTTTTGGTAATCCGCGTAAACGTTTTTCATTTGTGATATGAAATTTAAAATGATCTGTGGCATCTAAAATATTTTCT
The DNA here is from genome assembly GCA_033762075.1 of Gammaproteobacteria bacterium. GTDB lineage: Bacteria > Pseudomonadota > Gammaproteobacteria > DSM-16500 > DSM-16500 > VFKI01. The sequence goes on along the minus strand of JANRLY010000026.1, from coordinate 6,991 downwards.
TCAAATTGTGTGGTGAGTTGACTGAGTTGTTTTTCGAGCTCAGCGAATTCCTTTTTTTCGTGCGGAGGGAGATCGCTTCCCGATAAATGAAGATCTGTTAGTAAATCTTCAATGACTTTTTTTTGTGGAAGATCGAGGGCAGCAAATCCTTTGCTCTCTGAAATCGATTTGACAGCCTGATGCAATTTTTCATTGTGCATAAATTCAATTTGATGTTGTGTGAGTTTGGCAAGACACACGTTATACGCAGCGCGCAAAGCATCAGATTCTTTGACGGCATGTAAATGCGAAAAAGGTGACCATAGGTTATGCAGCTCCATGCTCATCATCGCGAGCGGTTGCATGAGATTTTCCCACGTGAAATGCTTTTGCTCGAGTAGTTGATTGAGTGATCTTTCTTGTGCACTCAGTAAGTCGCTCAAGCGGGTTTCGAAGCTTTCGGGTTTGATTTCGCTAAAGCGCGGAAATTGGGAGACGTCTTGTTGAACGGTTGTTTGCATGCTCTTCTCTTTTCGCAGTGAATGATGAAACATCATACAGAATTTTAGGGGACCAGAGAATTAGGAATCGTATTTTTCGATTTTTTTCATGTAACCATGTAATTATACTAAAAAATCCACGATTTCTGCGACTGAGGATTCAATTCACTCTATTAGAGGTATATAATCCTCGATCCAGAGTGGATCTCAAAATCATGAAAAAATATCCTTACGATGTCACAACGTTTTCCGGCATGATTGCCGCGCTACAAGCTTTTTGGTCAGAACAAGGTTGTGTGATCATTCAGCCATTTGATATGGAAGTTGGTGCGGGTACATTTCACCCCGCAACATTTTTGCGCGCGATTGGTCCAGAGCCTTGGCGTGCCGCTTATGTGCAACCGAGTCGTCGACCAACAGACGGTCGTTACGGCGAAAATCCCAATCGTGTACAACATTACTATCAATTTCAAGTGGTGTTAAAACCATCGCCCGATGACATCCAAGAAAAATATTTAAATTCTCTGCGTATTTTGGGCATTGACCCTTTGACGGATGATATTCGTTTTGTTGAAGACAATTGGGAAGCACCAACATTAGGCGCATGGGGTTTAGGTTGGGAAGTGTGGTTGAATGGCATGGAAGTGACACAATTTACCTATTTTCAACAAGTCGGTGGACTCGAATGTAAACCTGTGACAGGTGAAATTACTTACGGTCTTGAACGCCTCGCGATGCCTTTACAGGGTGTCGACAATATTTACGATATTGTTTGGAGTCGTACGGGCAACTCTATTGTGACGTATGGCGATGTCTTTCATCAAAACGAAGTCGAAATGTCGACATTTAATTTTGAAGTCGCTGATATTGATTTTTTATTTCGTCAATTTGATCTTTTCGAAAAAGAAAGTTTGCGTTTAGCAGAACTTAATTTACCTTTACCTGCATATGAAATGGCGATGAAAGCATCGCACACATTTAATTTGCTCGATGCACGTCGCGCGATTTCTGTGACTGAACGTCAACAATACATTCTCAAAATTCGTCGTCTAACAGCGCGAGTAGCAACAAGTTATTATGCTGCACGTGAAGCAGTTGGATTTCCCTTGTTACAGGATAAAAACCATGCGGCGAGCTGATTTTTTAGTCGAAATTCAAACGGAAGAATTGCCTCCTCAATCTTTATTGAAATTAGCAGAAGCTTTTTGCCAAGAAATTGTGGTGCGATTACAAAAATGTGATATTGCATTTGGTAAAACACAATTTTTTGCAACACCGCGTCGACTTGCCGTGCGCATCGAAAAACTTGCTTCGCATCAACCTGACGTGACAGTTGAACGAAAAGGTCCTGCTTTAAAAGCAGCGTTCGATGCAACGGGTAAACCGACACAAGCGTGTTTAGGGTTTGCGCGTTCACTGGGTATTACACCGGCAGATTTAATAACGATCACACAAGCGCAAGGTGAATGGGTTGGCTACAATCAAGCTGTCCAAGGACAAGCGGTGCAGACATTATTGCCTACGGTTGTGCGCGAAGCGCTCAATGCTTTACCGATTGCGAAACGCATGCGATGGGCCAATCACAGCGATGCTTTTGTGCGTCCTATACACGCCATTGTAATGTTATACGGACGTGACATCGTTCCCGCAGAATTATTCGGTTGCCAGGCTGGCCGTATGACATGGGGGCATCGTTTTATGAGTCGCAAACCGATTTCTATTGCGACACCGAATGTTTACGAAAAAACATTAGCAAAAAATTTCGTTATCGCAGATTTTTTCCAGCGTCGTGATACCATTCGTGAAGCCGTTCTCGCTGCTGCGAAAGCACACAAAGGTGCTGCTGTGATCGATGACGCATTATTGAATGAAGTGACAGGGTTAGTTGAATGGCCTGTTGCTTTAGTCGGAAAATTTGACGCGACTTTTTTATCTGTCCCACAAGATATTTTAATTTCCGCGATGGAAGATCATCAGCGTTATTTCCCCGTTGTGTCTGCGCGTCATCAATTATTACCATATTTTATTGTGGTCAGTAACATTATCAGTCGCGATCCAGCAAGTGTTGTGTTAGGGAATGAGCGTGTGCTACGCGCACGTTTGTCTGACGCGGCATTCTTTTATAATGTTGATAAGAAAATGGCATTAGCTGATCGTGCAGAAAAATTAAAACATATTATTTTCCAAGCGAAGCTTGGCACGCTGTACGATAAATCACAACGTTTAATGAAGCTCACACAACATATTGCAGAAAAAACTAAAGCGGATAATGCAACCGTAAAACGTGCGGCAGAATTGGCAAAATGTGATTTAACCACAGAGGTTGTCAGTGAATTTCCCGAATTACAAGGCATCATGGGCCAGTATTACGCTTTACATGATGGTGAAACAAAAGATATTGCGCATGCTATCGGCGAGCAATATTTGCCGCGTTTTGCTGGCGATGTTTTGCCAAAAACAATTCATGGGTGTGTGCTTGCTTTAGCGGATCGTTTAGATACTTTAATTGGGATTTTTGGCATCCAAGAAGCGCCGACGGGTGATCGAGATCCTTATGCTTTACGACGCGCGGCAGCAGGAATTTTGCGTATTTTAATTGAAAAAAAATTAGATTTAGATGTGCGTGAATTATTACAATATGCTTTTGATCAATATCCAATGTTACCCAATAAAAATGCACCACAAGAAGCATTGACGTTTATTTTAGATCGTCTCAAGCCGTGGTACCAAGAGCAAGGCGTTGCCGCTGATGTGTTAGCAGCGGTGATTTCCCTGAACATCACACGTCCGTATGATTTTCATCAGCGTGTTCAAGCGGTGCGTCAATTTGCAAAATGTCCCGAAGCTGCTTCTTTGAGTGTTGCGAATAAGCGCGTGAGTAATATTTTAGCGCGCGCACATTTTTCTGGGGGCAAAAAACCGATTGATAATGCCTTGTTTGAACATGCTACAGAAGAAAAGTTGTCTACATTGTTAGCAAAGAAACGCCAAATTGTTTTATCATTTTCTCAATCAGGCAAATATACCGAAGCATTAAATGAATTAGCTAGTTTACGCGTCCCAATTGATGATTTTTTTGCGCATGTGATGGTCATGGCAGACGACAAAGCGCGTCGTCAAAATCGTTTGCAATTGCTGTGTGAATTGCGTGCTCTCTTTTTACATGTTGCTGATATAGCATACTTACAATGAATACATTCTCAAAAAATATTATCCTGGATCGTGATGGTGTCATCAACGAAGACCCAATGGGGTATATCAGCAGGCCGGAAGATTGGCATGCAATTACAGGCAGTCTCGAAGCGATTGCACAATTAAATCGTGCAGGTTGGCATGTATTTGTTGCAACGAATCAATCGGGTATTGGTCGCGGGTTTTATGATCTCGAAGCGATGCATGCGATTCATGAAAAAATGATAAATGAATTAGCGGCTGTGGGCGGTTACATCGAGGAAATTTTTTTCTGTCCCCATAACCCTGATGAAAATTGTGATTGTCGTAAACCAGCCCCAGGATTGTTTGTTCAATTAAAAGAAAAATATCGCATTGATTTAACGAGTACGATTTTTATTGGGGATAAATTATCTGATATAGATGCAGCACGTGCAGTAGGTTGTCAACCGATGTTAGTCGCGACAGGGTATGGTCAAAAAACACATCAAGATTATCCTGATTTGAATGTGCCGTTTTTTGCGAATTTGAAAGCGGCGGTGGATTATATTTTGAGTTTATAAAATAAAATCCCCCTCAATCCCCCTTTTTCAAAGGGGGAAAATGCGCGAGGTGGGAATACACAGAAAGCTTTCCCCTGTGAAAAGGGAGGGGGATGCGAGAGGTGGGAAGACACAAAAAATTTCCTGGTTTAAAAAAGGGGAATACACAGAAAGCTTCCCCCTTTGAAAAAGGGGGATTGAGGGGGATTTATATGAAAAAACACAAATCATTATTCAACGAAGCAATCATTTTTATTCGCTCATTAACTTTTTCCATTTCGATGGTTGTCTTTACCGTGTTTTATGGCATGGTGTGTGTCGCAAGTTATCCATTTCCGTTGCGGTATCGTTACAAGGTTGTGATGGTTTGGACCAATACGATTGTTTGGTTATGTAAATTTATTTGTCGTATTAATTACACTGTTGAAGGATTAGAAAATATTCCCAAAGATCGTGTGGGGGTTGTGTTGAGTAAACATCAATCCACGTGGGAAACCTGTTATTTGCCCGATCATTTTCCAAACTCAGCGGTCATTGTAAAACGTGAGTTATTATGGATTCCATTTTTTGGTTGGGGGATGAAGGCAACCAGTCCGATTGCGATTAATCGTGCTGAAAAATCTAGCGCGATGGAGCAAGTGATGCGCAAAGGAAAAAAAGCGTTAGCTGAGAATCGTTGGATCATTGTGTATCCGGAAGGAACACGTACGACGCCAGGAAAACCTGGCAAATATCATGTGGGCGGTGCGCGTGTTGCAGTCGCAATGGGTGCGCCTGTTGTTCCAGTGGCGCATAATGCAGGTTATCATTGGTCCAAGCGAAAATTCATGAAACGGCCTGGCACGATTCGAATCGTAATTGGGAAACCTATCGAAACAATCGGTAAAACGCCAGAATCAGTGATGGAAGAAGCTAAAAATTGGATTGAAGAAACATGTCAAAGAATCGGCAAATAAAAAACATTTTATGTTACGGTGACTCAAATACTTGGGGATTTGTTCCGCAAGATTTAGGTAATATGCAACCTTCCGATCTAAAGCGTTATTCACGTGAAGAAAGATGGACGGGGTTATTACAAGAAAAATTAGGTGATTCTTTTTATGTAGTCGAAGAAGGATTAAATGGCCGTACCACCAATTTAAATTATCATATTCCACCTGATCGAAATGGAAAAACATATCTTGCACCGTGTTTGTATTCTCATGCACCACTCGATTTAGTGATTTTTGCTGCATTAGGCGGCAATGATTTTAAAACATGTTTTCAACGTACAGCTGAAGATATACGGCATGGTATGGCTGAGCTCATTCAAGTTGTAAAACAAACACCGTATGGTCCAGGCTTTACACAGCCACCACAAGTTTTATTAATTTCTATTCCAACACCTTTAAAAATTGCTGAATCGTATCTCGACGAAAATGGCGTGCCACTTTTTTCTGACACAGAAAAAAAAGCGAATCAATTACGTGAGTTGTATGCAAGCTTAGCAGCAGAAACCAAAACACATTTTTTAGATGTCAGTGACGATGTTCCTCCCTCACCGATCGATGGATTGCATTTGGATGAATCAGGTCATGAAAAATTAGCACACTTGATTTGGAAAAAATGTGAAGAGATTTTTTCTGGCTAGTCAATCTTGTAAACGTGCCTGTGCCTCTCTCTGACCGTTGTCCCGCGCCTCCCTCTACCCGTCGTCCCGCGTCTTTCTCTGGCTGTCGTCTCGCGTCTTTCTCTGACTGTCGTCTCGCGTCTTTCTTTGACCGTTGTCCCGCGTCTTTCTCTGACCGTTGTCCCGCGTCTTTCTCTGACTGTCGTCCCGCGCCTCCCTCTACCCGTCGTCCCGCGGCTTGTCCGCGGGATCCAGAACCGTATGTTTTACACGTAGAAAAATTATGTGACTTTTATTTTTTGATTTGATACATTCAAACCTCTTTCGAAATAATCACAATAAAAGGAATTTTCATGCAAATTACAATCCAATATTTTATCGATACAGCCAGAGCACTGAGTAGCAATCACGATGCATTACTGGAGTTACGTAGACACTATCATCAGCAAATGGAATTATTCAATAAAGGGAAACTATCAAACGAAAACAAATTGTATGAAATTATCGAATTAGATAGAAAAGCACTTGATTTTAGTCAATCACTCACAAAAATGGGCGACCATGCTAATGCTCTAGTGCTGCATTTGGCTGGGTGGGATCAAACACTTGCTGAGCCAGATGGGAGTGACGATGAGGATACAATCAATCAATATATCGAAAATAAAAAATCATTTATGAGAAGTAAATTTCCCACATTGATTAAATCAGAAGACGCTCTGCGTGCTAAAGCTGTGATGCAGTCATTCGTGGATATTATTGAAGAAGTTAAAAAAGCAGGTCTTATCACTGTTCCAGCGGGATTAAATTCAGGCCATACATTTTTAACTGAAATAGATCAATATATTGCTGATGAAAAATTAACTCATGTTGAAATGTCTGAAAACGAAAATCAATTTCAGTCAAATTCTCCGCGTATGTTTGGGTGATTGTGAAAAAAAGCCTCAAAATTTGGGAAATACTTCCTCGCAAGAGTCTCTTGAACGTGCCTACGTGTACCTTTACATATCGAGTAAGTATTCACGGCATTGAATGAAGTTTGGTCTTGCATAGTGAGTCCCCTTCCCTCCCATTTGCTTTTTAATGGGAGGGAAGGGAAAGGGTTGGGAGGGTTTAAAAAAATGTTGGCGCAGCTTCGATACAAAAATGTGAATAAACTAGATTAACAATAAAGTTCAAAACATCTTTTCCTT
>JANRLY010000025.1:0-7155 GCA_033762075.1 Gammaproteobacteria bacterium | reverse complement strand
CATAATTGCTTATGTACTTGCCCAACTCTATAAAGATAATTCAGGTGATAATCGAAGATTACAACTGGTTCTAGTATGGATTAGATGCAGTTTATGTGTCGTAGCTCCTAAATTTAAAAATTACATTCCTCCTATCTACCGTTTCTTAAGGCGTCAGGAGGATGTACAATTATGATACCGTTTTACCGGATGCTAGTGCGCTTTTGCGGGAATGACAAGTTAGGGATAACTTAGACGATTCAGTGCCACTTCTAACGCCTGTCCCAGCCACGCGGTAAACCGTTCTGGATGTTCTTGCAATTCCCGCTGTAAGCTCGAAATTTCGACCCAGCGGTAGCTCTGGACTTCAAGTGGATTAAATGGAGGAGCGCATTCGTCCATCTGTCCGATCAAAACATGATCCATTTCATTTTCAGTCAAGCCGTTGTCAAAATACGCAATATAATGAAAGCTGCCAGCGGATTTGAGTGAGGCACGAATCCCCATTTCTTCGAAGAGGCGACGTTCACCGGCTTGAATGATATCCTCATCCGGTCGTGGGTGTGAACAACAAGTATTGGTCCAGAGACCACCAGAATGGTATTTATGATCAGCCCGTTGCTGTAATAATAGGGCGGGTGTTTGGTGGGTATTAAAAATAAAAACCGAGAAAGCGCGATGGCAAAGCCCTTGACGGTGTGCGGCTAATTTCTCTATCGAGCCTATCGGCTGATCGTTTTCATCGACTAAGAGAACGTGTTCGGTTGCTGCCATCATTGCTTTTCCATTAGAATGGGCGCCTTTTATACCACGGATTCAAAAGCAAGAGGTAGTTCATAAATGCGTTGGCAGTCAACAGAACAAATAGCAACTATTCCCATGCGATCCGTGGGCCCTTTATTATTTGCCGGTCCAGAAGTCTCAGGCGAAATCATTTTACCGTTGGCGACTTTCGAAATGCCGCTGTGGCCTTCCACGCATCGCGGTGCACGCGTGTGTTCATTGGCGGGTGGCGTGCGTGCTGTCGTCTTGGATGACCGCATGACGCGTTCAGTTTTATTTGAGGCGGACTCAGTGATTGAGGCGAATGAAGCGATCATTAATTTGCAGCAACACACAGAAGCCATGCAAACCATTATCTCAGAAACCAGTCAGCATACTCGGTTGCTTGATGTGCATACGCAAGTCGTTGGCACTTTAATTTTTGTGCGGTTTGAATTTAATACTGGCGATGCGGCGGGTCACAATATGGCAACGTTAGCTGCAGATCGTTTACTCGAATGGATTTTAATTCGCTTTCAACATTTACGATATGTTTCGATTTCTGGCAATTATTGCGCTGATAAAAAAGTTTCTGCTGTGAATGGCATTTTAGGTCGCGGCAAGTATGTGATTGCTGAAGTCAATATCTCACGAAAATTATGTGAAAAATATCTCAGAACAACACCCGAAAAATTAGTTCAACTCAACATCAAAAAAAATCTCATCGGCAATATCGTAGCAGGCGGCATACGTACTGCGAATGCGCATTTTGCAAATATGCTGTTAGGTTTTTATCTTGCAACCGGTCAAGATGCGGCGAATATCATCGAAGGTTCCCAAGGGATGACCTACGCTGAATGTCGTGATGACTATTTATATTTTTCAGTGACATTACCCAATTTAATTGTCGGCACAATTGGTAGTGGTAAAACATTTGATTTCGTGCGGCAAAATTTACGAGCTCTGGGTTGCTTAGAAGATAGAACGGTTGGTGCAAACGCTCGTCGTCTTGCGATTATTGCGGCAGGTGTCGTATTGTGCGGTGAGCTATCTTTATTGGCAGCACAAACCAATCCAGGTGAACTCATTAAAACTCACATCAAAATAGAACGCGGTAAATCAAGCGAGGAATAGCACGTGCTCAAAGTCGGAATTGATACCATTTCATTTTATACATCACATTATGTTTTAGACCAAACGGAACTTGCGCTCGCGCGCGGCACCGATCCTGATAAATTCCGTATTGGATTAGGTCAACATCAAATGGCAGTTGCCGCACCCGATGAAGATATTGTGACATTGGCAGCGAATGCAGCTCAGCAAGCGTTAAAAGATATTGATCTTTCATCAATCGAGATGCTGTTATTTGCAACAGAATCTGGCGTCGATCAATCTAAATCCGCTGGCATTTATGTGCATCAGTTATTAGGTTTGCCCGAACGTTGTCGCGTGCTTGAATTAAAACAAGCCTGTTACAGTGCAACAGGTGCATTACAATTGGCGTTGCCTTTTTTAAAATCTTTTCCTGATCGCAAAATTTTATTAATTGCATCGGATATTGCACGTTATGGGTTGGGGACAACTGGCGAGTCATCGCAAGGCTGCGGAGCGGTTGCAATGGTGTTGTCGGCACATCCGCGCATTTTAGCGATTGAATCAGAATATGGTGTTGTCACAGAAGACGTCATGGATTTTTGGCGGCCGAATTATTCAGACCAAGCTTTTGTCGAAGGAAAATATTCGAGTCGTTTATATCTTTCAATGCTCGAAAAAACTTGGCATCAATATTTTATGCAATCCGGTCGTGATTTTCGCGATCATCAACATTTTTGTTATCACACACCAGTGCCGCGCTTAGTTGAAAAAGCACATCGCGTGCTCGCAAAAATCAATCATTATCCAGATGCTGATACTGAAGAAACTGTCCAGCGTTCATTGACGTATGCGCGACAAATTGGCAACAGCTATACGGCGTCTTTATATCTTGCTTTGATTGCACTGCTCGATTTTTCAGACAAAGATTTAACAAATCAACGTGTCGGATTTTACAGTTATGGTTCAGGATGCGTCGCAGAATTTTTTAGCGGCGTCATTCAACCAGGCTATCAAAAAGTGTTACACAAAGAAGCGCACGCAAAAATATTAGCAGAACGTGTTTCGTTGAGCGTTGCTGAATATGAAAACTTTTACAGCTTTGAATTGCCGCAAGACGGCAGCGAATGTCTTTTGCCGCAGTATACGCGTGGTGCGTTTCGTTTGGCGGGTATCCGTGAGCATAAAAGAATCTACGCGCATGTTTCGCAACATATTGATTATGTTGATTTTTCCGAGAGTGTCTCAGTGGCGAATGATGCATGAAAATTCGCGCGCCTGGCAAGCTTATTTTATCTGGTGAACATGCTGTCGTGTATGGTGCGCCAGCCCTCGCGATGGCAGTGAATCGTTACGTAGAAGCGACAGCGCGCTCACAAACCTTACCACTCATTTCATTTGATCTTTCTGATTTAGCTTATCATGATGGTTTAACGTTAACGGCTTTAAAACGATTAAAGTCACGCATTCGTCAACAATATCAGCGTTTCGTCAGTGGCGAGCGACGTATCCGCGATGTTTTGAAGAAATCGCATGAGCTTGCACAATTTGCATTTACTTTATTTCTTGAATCACTCAATCTGCGCTTAACAGAAGGCGTCAAAATTCATTTGCAATCGGATATTCCTGTGGGTTGCGGTATGGGATCTTCGGCGGCAACGATTTTAGGTGTGACACATGCTGTTGCGCATTTTTTGAAAAAAGAATTTTCGTCAGATTATTTTTATCGATTGGCCTTAGAAGCTGAAAATATGCAGCATGGTCATTCGAGTGGATTAGATTTGAAAGTGTGCTTGCAAGGTGGCGCATTATTTGCCGAACAAGGTCAATTTGAAGAGCGTCCCATTCCGACGTTGTCATTTTATTTGGTTCACACTGGAATTCCACAAACAACAACCGGAGAATGCGTTGCGCATGTTGCGCATCATTTTGCGGAACGCGCATTGATCGATGCTTTTTCAGATGTGACGCGCGCATTGGATGAAGCTTTAAAACTAAATCATTTTGAAAATGTAGCGCATGCGATACGACAAAATCATGCGTTGTTATCGCGCATTGGTGTCGTGCCAGAAAATATTCAACATTTTATTCGTGATGTTGAATTGCTGGGGCATGCAGCAAAAATTTGTGGTGCAGGAGCAGTGTCAGGTCAAAATGCAGGTATTATTTTAGTTGCAGCAAGAGATATTGAAACACTTAGCGAATTGTGTGCGCGCTATCGTTATGCAGTGATGCCTGTCAGTGGTGAAGCGCGAGGCGTGCATGTTATTTAAAGCATCCGCTCCTGGCAGTTTAATGATTTTAGGTGAGTATGCTGTTTTACACGGTAAAACCGCTTTGGTTGGTGCGATTGATCAGCGTATTAGTGTGACATTGCGGCCGCGCCAAGATCAACAGATTCAAATTACCTCCGCATTAGGTCAGCACACAACAACATTATCTACTTTAACAGTTGTTGAACCTTTTCAGTTTGTGTTAACTGCGATTAGTTACTGTCTTGCCATGTCTCTGGATCCCGCGCATAAAGCGCGGGACGACGGCGGAGGGGACAAGCCTCGAGACCCTCATGTCATCGCTCCGACACATGCTGACCCTGCTATTGTTCCGACGCCTGCCCCTTTTGCCGTCGTCCCGCGGCTTGTCTCCTCCGCCGTCGTCCCGCGGCTTGTCCGCGGGATCCAGTCTGAACTACGTTTAGTATCAGGTTTTGATTTACATATTGAATCAGATTTCTCATCAACTATTGGTTTCGGTTCATCAGCTGCCGTGACTGTTGCTACATTGTCGGTTTTATTTGCTTATTTAAATATTTCAATTTCTGATAAAGCATTAATACAGTTTGCGCGTCGCGTGATTCGTTCAGTGCAAACGGTAGGTTCTGGTGCAGATGTTGCGGCGAGTGTGTTGGGGGGTGTTGTGGCGTATCGCGCAAAACCATTTGCTGCTGAAAAATTGCCTTCAACGTTTTCTGTGTGCGTCAAATATTCCGGTTCTAAAACACGGACACACGTTGCTATTCAACATATTCAGCAAAAGTTTTCTTCACAGCGCAAATTATATGCTCATTTGATTTCAAGTATTGGTGTATGCGCTGAACGAGGGATTCAAGCAGTGCGTGAAAAAAACTGGAATGCATTAGGTGAATTGATGAATATCCAACAAGGCTTGATGCAGAGTTTAGGTGTGCATACTGATGCTCTAGAAAAATGTCTTGCTCAGTTACATGCTGATGAAAACATTTTAGGCGCAAAAATTTCTGGCTCAGGGTTGGGGGATTGTGTGATAGGGCTGTCATCTCCGCATTCTCTGTCATTCCCGCGAAGGCGGGAATCTACTGGGATGGATTCCCGCCTTCGCGGGAATGACAGAAAAAACAGCGGGAATGACAAAGAGGATAGGGAAAGCTGCGAAAATGATAGCGCAATCAATTTTTCTGCTATCGGGGTCACCTGTGAAAAAATCTGACATCATTAAACTTATTTTAGGTGATCGCCAAACAAATCAACCTGGCGAAAGTTTCATCGCCACATCTTTCGCGCCTACAAATATTGCATTGTGTAAATACTGGGGAAAAAGAAACGAAGAATTACATTTACCAATGACATCAAGTTTATCGATTGCACTGCCTGATCATGGCAGTGAAGTTGCGCTATCTCTGTGTGATGCCGAGCAAGATCAAGTTAAACTAAATCATGAATTGATTTTGCCATCATCTAAATTTTATCAACGTCTATCGAGTTATCTTGATTTATTTCGCACTGAGAAAAATGAACGTTTCAATGTTGAGATTCATTCAACGATTCCCATCGCTGCAGGATTAGCATCATCCGCATGTGGTTTTGCATCACTTGTGTTGGCGTTGGATCAATTATTTAATTGGCAGCTCGATAAAAAATCCTTATCGATTTTAGCACGCTTAGGCAGTGGTAGTGCATCGCGCTCATTATGGGATGGCTTTGTCGAATGGCATGTGGGTGAGCGTGCAGATGGCATGGATAGTTTTGCAGAACCCATTCACGCAGTATGGCCAGAATTATGTCTTGGACTGTTGATATTCAATACAAATGAAAAAATGATTTCTTCTCGTGATGCGATGCGCGAAACAGTTGAAACCAGTTCGTTTTATAAAAATTGGCCGCAACAAGTTTCTCAGGATTTATTTTGTTTGCATAAGGCGATTGAAGAAAAAGATTTTGAATTATTAGGCAAAACAGCAGAATCGAATGCCATGCTGATGCATGCCACGATGCGGGATGCAAAACCTTCGATTGATTATTGTTTGCCAGAAACGATCGCAGCGATGCAAAAAATTCAACAATTGCGCCAAGATGGATTGCCGCTTTATTTTACGCAAGATGCAGGACCGAATTTGAAATTATTATTTTGTGAAAATGATGTAGCTATGGTGCGAGAACACTTTAATGTTGAAGTGGTGAGAGTGTTTTCAAGCTCAATGACGCTACTTTAACAAGAATTCGTCATTGCGAGGCTGCGAAGTGTTTAGCCGTGGCAATCTAGTTTTTAAAAACTGGATTGCCGCGCCAAAATGCTAGCGCTGGCTCGCAATGACGGAGAACTAATCAATTACCATGAATACTTGAAATTCAAAACTTGAATTTTCTTTGTATTTCTGCACGATCTGCGGCAGATTGGCTGACCATGTTATGGCAAACAAATTGTTCATGCTCCTCTTGAAGGCTATTTCCTAAAGCAATTCTGACACTTTTTAATTGGGGGCATTGGCTATTATCGAACTTTAAAAAGATACGTTGACAAGGATTCTCTGGTATTTTATTTTCGATATAGACGCCATATTCATTTGAGCCTAGCACCATTTTATTATGAGAAAAATTCTTTTCAACAATATTTATTGGAATATATATAAAAGTTGAGTTATTTAAGGAAGAAAATTTGAATTCGAAATTTTCATTATCCTTATTTACTTCTAGCGTTTTTGGCGTATAAAAGAAAGAAGGCTGTAGCCAACTTTTTTCTGAAATCCATTTGCCTATAATTCTATCGGGCTCGATCGAAACAAGCGGGGTTTTGGCGGAAGCGTTACCTTTCATATATTCTCCCTCGATATTATAGTTTATTCCACGGGCTGAGATTTTGGCACAGAAAGAAAAAAAACTAAAGATATATTCAACGAGCAGGAGAGGATGAAAATTTTTTTATAACGACATCAACAAAATCGCAACAATCGCCAATGCAATCCCTGCCCATTGTTTTAGGCTGACGCTTTCTTGTAATAAAAAAAGTGATAGCACAATAGTGATCAATGGGTAGAGTGCGGTGAGTGTAACAACGGTAATAACTTTG
>JANRLY010000024.1:0-39540 GCA_033762075.1 Gammaproteobacteria bacterium | reverse complement strand
GCCAGGTTGGCTTGATATCCCATTAAAAAAAACCATACGTGTTTTTGCTTTGTCGATGGGTAATCCACACGCTATTGTGTGGGTAGACTCTATTGACACCTATCCTGTTGCAGAAATGGGTCGTGCTATTTCAAAACACGCTCTTTTCCCGCATGAAACAAATGTGGGTTTTATGCAAGTTGTCGATCAACATACCATTCGTTTGCGGACTTATGAGCGTGGTGTTGGCGAAACCTGTGCGTGTGGCACGAATGCATGTGCTGCAGTCGTAGCAGCGATTTCGCAAAAGCAATGTACTTCACCTGTGACAGTCCAATTAACTTTAGGCCAATTACATATTGAGTACGCTGATCAGCGAGTTTATCAAGTCGGTCCTGCTGAAAAAACGTTTACAGGTTCTATAGGGGTTAGCTGAATTTCACTCATGAATCGAATTTGCAATTTTTTTGGAGATAGGGTTGTACGATACTTCTATAGATAAAACTATCGTGCCGTATCTTGGCATGTTGTTCTATGTTTTCTTGAGAAATAATCAGGGGGTTTCTTTCAAAGAAGTATCTTTTCTCTGGGAAAGTTAGTCCGTGATGTTGCTCGGCTTTTAATAGTTCCAATATCGTTTCACTAATTTCTGCAACTTTATCATTTGTTTGTGCTGAAGAAATGAATGCCTTAACAATATTTTCCATAGTAGCAACATTTAATTTATTACCATTTTTAGCAGAAATAGATTGCTTCAACAATTCTAATAATTGATCTAGCGTGCCGTTATCAAGATTTTTGTTTTCTAGATAACAAGCAAGGAATTCCCAGTGTTGGGATTTTGCGAGTGCGATTAAATATTCTTTTGGCAGTAAAACATAATCACGCAGCCATTGCATAGCTTCTTTATTTTGGGAAGCAGAGTCATCTGACGCACAGATAAGTTGATTTAACAGATTGCCTTTTGAAAGTGCCTGAAAATGATCGCACTCTTTTTCTTCTAATGTCGGGGAGAGTAATTCTATCATTTCTTTATTAGCGCCAGCAAAAAAGAGAAAAGGTAAAAATGGTTTTACATCTGTTATAGAAATTAACTTTTTATCAATGAATGCTTTAGCAAATCTTAATGCATCGTCATGTCCGCCGAGATAAATAATTTCGCTGAGAAAGCGCATATGAATTGACATTTTACGTGTTGATGTATCGAATAATTTTCTTAACTGCGGATTGTGTGCTTCTCTTTGTGTGATTTTCTCCCAAATAGCTTGGTGGGGCATGTTTTGTAGTTCTTTAAGAAATGTATCACTTAATAGTAAAGGGGCTTCTCCTTTTTCTTCATCTATGTCATGCGCGCATGCTAAGTTGAAACATTTCACATCCATCCCCAGTTTGATCATGTCTGGCAAGAAAATCATTAAATCTTGCGAACACACAGCTTCTTCTTTAATCATCACGCTCAATAATTTAAAAGCAGCCTCTTGTTTTTGATCTTTGAGCATTTGCATAATGAGACCAATCAATTTTGAGGGATGCTTGTTCATCCAGTAGCGATAGCAATGGTCACCATTCTTTTGAATACTGTCTAACTCAGCATGATCAAAAGGTATATAGCGCGGACCAAACCCAGTATCGGGGTTAATCTCAATCGTTTCATCTAAACGATCGTCGAATCCTTGATAATGGATTTTTACTTGATTTGAATGGATAGATTCTATGATAGTGACTGGATACCATATTCCGTGACGATTCATGAAACCATTAGTTTTTCCACCTTGGTTGATTTGTGTGGCAAGTACTCTATTTACTGTTATCAATGTGGGTTCTAAAATATTTGCTTCATAGTGTTCCACGGCATCCATATAAAAACTCTCTGGAAAAATTAAACGTGAAATCAGTGCGTTTCTGGCGTGGGCATAATGATTTACTTTGGCTGTACTTAAGTCATGTGTAGAAGTGTTAATCATTGTTTCCAGTAATTGCAGAATTTCTTTATTTGATGAAAATGGTGCACACATAAAAATGGTGCCGAGATGTCTACTGAATTTTTGAAAGCCATGAACTGAAAAATAATTTTCTGCATGCGACACGGATTGGATAATGACTTCTTCATTGTTGGCATGACATGCAGCCTCGAAATAGGATTCATTCCACTCGAGCGCGTGTTTTTCCATAAATTGTGATAAGAAATCATTTGATTTTTTCTGGATCGCTAGTAATACGATTTCATTTTTTAAGCGGTCGGATAAGGTATCTCCCGCAATATCAATAAATTTATGATTGTTTGCACGGACGGTTAATTGTACAAGCATGGATTCAATCCATTCCTTTGGAAATATATGAGCATTTTTAATAACGGTTTCCCAAGCTTCCAAGGGGTGATGTGCATTGTAACGATTCGTTAATGACAACAAGAGCGTGCTAATATTTTCGATTCTGTTGTTCTGTATAAGTTTATTAATAAAATGCTGTTTCAATTCTTTATCTAAGTATGCATATTGATTTATCATCCATGCGATATAATCTTCATCATTTTTCTTGAGTGCGAGTGTAATATTATATTCTGTTATCTGGGGGTACGTGGATAGATGTTTGCGCGTATGAAAAATTTTATCGAGTAGTGGATTTTTTCCACCCCGGTTTATTGCGTTTTGAATGTCTTGTTCTTGCTCCGCACGGGTATATTCTCTAGGCTCACAATCTGTTGAAACCATAATGATGGGCAGATCCAAAATTTTTCCGTCAAGATCGATGGCCTGCATTAACTGGTAGCGTTTGAGAATAGCATATAGTCTGTGCTCAGGAGTATCTACATTCATGATAACACCCACGACAGCTTCTTTGGCTAAACGAAGCACGATTTCGTTATGACCCAAGACTTCATTGCGCGCGATTGCGTCTTCATTTTTTTTGATGATGTCTTGAAGGGGACAGCCATCTTTAGGAATTTTGGTGTATTTATTAGTGGCTCTATTCCATGGAAAAGCATATTGATTTATTTTTTCATCGGCCTTTTCTTCGCTGTACATTTCAATATGTAGTTGACGTAAAATAGGTAGACTAAAAATTAGACCATTGCCTTTGATGAATAATTTCATTTTTCCATTAGAGGGTAACAATGTTGTTGCTGTTTTTTTCGTGAGTTTCCACGTTTCTTTTTTGGGATTAGAAATATGTCCTCGATATTGACGACCGATAAAGGGGCCACTGACTGCTTCCCATTTATCTTCTTCATGTCGTACTTTACGTGAAGGTCGATGAGTTGCTGGGTCTAGTAATTGAGTGAGAGTATGTTCCCATGCTTCATCATGTTCAATTTTTTCAGGATTCATTCCAAGCATTCTCACGATGCCAGCATTATTTTTAATAATATCTATAGTGGTTTCACCTTCTACCCTGATAACAGTCGGGGATAATTCATACGTATCTTCATCAGGTTTTTCTTCTTCCTCTTCCTCATAAGAAACGTCGATAATTAAAATATTTCTTAGGTAGTCAGCAATAACTTTTTTTGTGGGTACAATTTCTGTTTGTTTTGGGCCGTACAAACAGCGTTTTATTTTATTTGTCTTGAGATACTCTAAAATATAGTCAAACAAAGTATCTTCGCTTTCTCCTCTTTCTTCGATATGTGTTTTACGACAATGTTCAATAAGATCATCTAAAGGGGGAAGGCCGCCACTTAAAATGCCACTCGCATATTTAAAGGCATCAGCTGTTCTAGCTTCAAGACATCCTACTTCGCCATCGTAGTTAAGTTTTTTTGCAAAAATGATTTTTTCATCATCGGATAAAGCAGTTAAAAAATATTCGGTTTGTGCAATGAGGTGGCCTAAAGCTTTTTTTGCTTGTTCTCCAGTGCCCTTAAGATAAGATGTCACATGAATGGCTGTTCCAAAACCATTCCCATCTAAATTATCATCGCGGATGACTTCAAGTTTGCGATCACGATCATTGATGTAAAGATCTTTTTTTCCATCTATGAAATCACTAATATCATCGAGATGATATTTTATCCAAAGCATACACTTCAAAACTTTAAGTGCATTTTCACGATTTTGCTCATGTAGTTTTGAACTACTACTAACATTCGCAATGAATGTTTCTATAGTTGTTATTTCGTGCGGTTGGTGCGTAGATAACATCGGAATACCCAATTTTACGGTTGGAGCCTTGAGCGTTGCTGTGCTATCCGTGCTTCTACAACTTCAATTTGTTTTTGAGTGTCTGCGATTTCGAGATCAAGGCGAGATATTTGTTCTGCTTTGTCTGCAGGGATATCTTTATAGAAGCTATAATGACAATATTCGAAACCAGCGCTTGTATAAACACAGCATGATCCAGCACCAATGCCTGCAGCACAACCACTGCTTACCCAAGTGAGAGAGTTCCCCCAATATGCGCCTTGGCAGCACAAACCGAAATAGGTGGGGCTGTTGGAGCAACAGCATGGGCCTGCTGCTCCGCAACAGACACCACAAGTGCCCATACAAATTGCTGTTGTACAAAACGCTGCCGTTGCAGCAAAACAAGGAAGGCAACAATATCTATCGTCGTTAGAGTCATAATGGGATCCCCAGCCAAAGCAGAACCCTGTTACACAATGGGGGTCTTCTTCTGGCGTTATTTTTGCACCGGTCTTTTCTTTTGCTAAAAGTTCGTCACGTTTAAGGTCGAGTGCTTGACGGCATTCTTGTTTAAGCCGTTCATTTTCACTGGTGGTGTTCTTCAGTTTTTCTTGTAATCCTCTTAATTCGAGTTGGTCCAGATCCAGATCATAAGGGTCATACTCATTTTTGCTATCTTGTACGTCGTTCTGGAAAAGACCGAATGACCCATAATAATAGGGGGCTGCTGCGGCCTGTGTAGGGCTCTTTGGGTCTGATGCGTCAAATGACAATCTAAGCTCATTGCCATTATCGTCTAAATAGGTTGGGTGAGGGGAAGCTTTACTTTCGGCATAGGTGCCCAAAAGAGGGTTATTTTCTTCACTTTTTCGTAACATTGGTTGTTCTGCCTGCTCGTTTCGTCGGTAGGGAAAATTGTATTGTTTAAACATTAAGGAAACATTAAATAATTGGACAATTACTATCCTGCCTGGCCTCTCTAGGTAAAAATACAGTCACTGTTGATCTCAGCGCAACAACAAGGTATTGTCGAAAACCTTAAAATAAATTTGTATATGGAGTGGACCTAGAAAATGAGCAATGATCCCTTGCAAGGGGCTGAAGGGCCTGTTATTCCAGCCAGTCAAACCTTACCGGAAATTACTTTTCGGTCGATTATTATCGGCACTATTTTAACGATCGTATTAGCTGCAGCGAATGCCTATTTAGGCTTAAAAATGGGACAAACGGTTTCCGCCTCAATTCCTGCTGCCATTATTTCGATGAGCATTTTACGATTTTTTAAGAATGCCAATATGCTAGAAAATACCATGGTTCAAACCATGGCATCAGTGGGCGAATCCTTAATCGCAGGGATTACTTTTATCATGCCCGCTTTAATTATTTTGCATGTATGGTCGGGGTTTCCTTATTGGCAAACAGTCGGCATTGCATTATTAGGTGGGATTCTTGGGGTATTATTTACGATTCCTTTGCGTCGTGCATTACTCTCTGATCGTTCTTTGCGTTATCCCGAAGGTGTTGCCATTAGTAATGTCTTGAAGGCCAGCGCAGAAAGTAAAGCCACTGACATGAGAGCGCTCACATGGGGCGGGATTGTCGGCGCAATGATTTCACTTTTTCAAACAGGTTTTCAAGTATTAACCGATACATTTGATTTTTGGATGCGCTCAGCTCGCACCGTGTATGGTTTCGAATTAGGTTTGTCGCCCGCGTTGATTGCAGCAGGCTATATTGTTGGCGTCAATGTGGCGATTAGCTTTACTGTTGGTATCACCATTGGCTGGTTAGCAGGCGTACCTTTATTAACGGCTTATTACGGATTGTCTAACAGTGGCAGCGCAACAGCAATCGCGATGGCAACTTGGAAAGAACACATTCGTTACATTGGTGTGGGTACCATGTTGATCGGTGGATTGTGGACATTAGTTTCTCTATTCCAACCGATTGTGCAAAGCATTTCAGCTTCTTTTGCTTCACTGAGAGAAGCGAAACACACAGGTAAAGCGCCACAGAGTTTACGGACTGAGCGTGATATTCCCGTGAATTATGTGATGTGGGGCGTCCTGTTATTATTGGTTCCCTTATTTTTATTGATCGCGTATCAAATTGTGCCGCTTGATAAAAGTATGACGTCGACTTTTCATATTTTGATTTGTGCGTTTGCCGCAGTGTATGTGTTAATCGGCGGATTTTTATTTTGCTCTATCTCTTCTTATTTTGCAGGACTGATCGGTTCTTCCAATACACCTGTTTCTGGATTGTTGATTAGCGCACTACTCATTTTATGTCTCGCGATATTAGGATTGTTTGGTTTTCAAGGAGGCATTGCAGGCAAAGAAATGTTTGGCGTGATTCTTGCGATCGGCAGCAGTGTTGTGATTTGTGTTGCACTCGCTATTTCTAATGACACCATGCAAGATTTAAAAGTGGGCCAAATCGTCGGCGCAACACCTTGGAAACAGCAACTTATGTTAGTGCTAGGGGTGTTAGTGTCTGCTTTTGTTGTGCCACCCATTTTAGATTTGCTTTACAACGCTTATGGCATAGGTGGTGTCTTTCCACATGCTGGCATGAACGAATCGCAAATGTTAGCAGCGCCTCAAGCTGGGTTGATGGCTGCAGTTGCTAATGGTGTTTATTCTAGCCAACTCGAATGGACGATGATTATCATCGGTGCGGTGCTTGCCGTGATTTGTATTGCAGTAGATGAAACAGTGAAACGCAGATGGGGATTGCGTTTGCCTGTGTTAGCAGTGGGTTTGGGTGTTTACTTGCCGATGAATACAACAATTCCTGTTGTGATTGGCGGTATGTTGTCGTGGATTATCGACACGCGCTTAAAGTCACTTTATCGTGATCCACAGGGTCTCAACAAAAAACGTCAAACACAAATGAGCACACATCGTCATCGCGGATTATTGTTAGCTTGCGGTATTGTGGCCGGTTCATCGATTATGGGTGTGATATTAGCGATCCCATTTGCCATCAAACAAAGCTCAGATGCATTGAAAATTATGCCTGAGCAGTATCAATATCTTGCAGGTACATTGAGCATTATCGTTATTGCTTGTTTATGCGCTTGGATTTATCGCGTTGTGATGAAAAAAGATGTTGATGATGTTGAGCCAACGTTAGAAAAAGAAAGTGGGTTTGCTTGAGGTGTCTTCTGAATTCGTCGTCCCGCACTGGCGTTGTTGCATAATTGTCATTCCCGCCCTCGCTTAAAATATGCGGGGGTAAACTGCGGCGGGGAATCTATTTCAAATGTATAAAGTTTTTAGTGAGTTATTTTTGAATAAAATGATGGATTCCCGCCTGCGCGGGAATGACAGATGAGATTTTATGATTTATGCAGCAACGCCGAAGAAATCGCGGGACGACGGTGATAGGGTTATTCATTCAAATAGAATTGTTTAGCAAAACCTAAAGTCGAAGAAGTTTCCGTTTCATACCTGGTTATTTGGGACGGCCTTTCTCTTGGTTTAAATAATCTGTCGCGCATTGGCACTACGTTTTTTTCTGTGAGTTCCGCTTCTTGTTTTTTCAAGGCATCCAAGCAAAACACAACTTTCGGATCCGAAGGATTTTGCTTTGATAAAAATGTTTGCAGACTACTTGTGTCTCGAATGATGGCATCATGTTGAAGTAGTAAGTAAACGGCATGCAAGGATCCACTGTAGAGCGCACAGTCGAGCGCACTGAGGCCAAAATAGTTGACGACATTTGGATCAGCGCCTGCTTCGAGAAGTGCCTCTAGCGATTCCTTGTGCCCATTCAAAGCGGCGCAGATAAGTGGCGTGCTATTGCTCTTATTTCTTTTATTGACGCTTGCACTTTTTTTAATTAATACGCCAATGATTTTTGTGTAAGCGGAAAGAGCAGCTTCATGCAATGGAGTATTGCCAAAAATATTTTGCGCATCGATGTGGCTTGAGGGATGATCGGCTAATATCTGAACACATTTAAGTTGTCCATTTGCTGCAGCTCGATGAAGCGGTGTATCGAGATGAATATTCGTCATGCTCGCATCGGCATTTTCATTGAGCAGTGCAATAAGGTCGTGATGATGACCTGTTGTTGCTGCGTAAAATAATGGTTGAGTCGCATCAAGTGTGGGTGAATGCATTGTAGTCGCTCCACTTTTTTTATGAGTGGTCTCGATACTACAGGGCAAACTTGAGATTTGGCAAGACGATAATTAAAAAAATAATCAGAAATTATAGCAATGCTTTTCTTTTACCACAGCAACCGGTGATTACTATATTGACTTCGCTGATGACGATGCAATTTCTTGCACTGACATATCATCTTGCTGGCCAATTCGTTGTTCTATTGAAATGCTTTCTATAAAGTAAGCCAGGCGATGTGAGCGAGCTTGATTCTGCCCATCGCGACTCTTTGAGCGTATGCTTGGATTTGATGATGCTGACGTTTCATCGAGGCAATGACTGGAAGATGATTTTCGCATTTTTGGTGATTCTTCACTCTGTTGAACGTCGAGTTTTGATGTTGAATAAAGTCGATGAAATTTTGCCAGTGGAGTTGGGGATGAGATAGCAGGTGTGAGTTGACGTTGTAATCTGTGAAAACTTGCTGTCGCAACTTCATGTTGTTCCATAATTTGCAATGCTTCTTCTCCTGCTTTTTCTGAGACGACGGTTTGAGGAGAAACAATCGAAGGATAAGCTTCCGCCATGGGTTCAGACACCACTTGAATAGCCGTTGCGATCCCATAATTATCGCGCAAGGCACGTCCAAAGGATTGTAAATTGTGTGTTGTATCAATATCTGCGGTGGATGTCACCGCAACTTCGGTAGAGAGAACACTATTGATGCTAATTCCAGTGGCGAATGTTCTATCACTCAACACGTGCATGACTAAACCGCAGCGTAATTGATCTAACACGGCTTGTTGTTCATCTAGTGGAGTATTTTCATTAACAGATGCAATGTAGTGTGCTTTTAATGCATTTAAATCGACTAAATGAATTGTGCCAGTTAAATTTTTTTCAATCTCTTCTGTTGAATTCGCATCATTAATGCGATGCATAACTTGTTTGACCAATTTTTTAAACGCGTCTAATTGATCCGGTGATAAATTAGGATAAAGCTCATTAAAACGCGTCATTTGATCTGCTTTGCTGGTTTTTTTATAAATATCATTCAGTAGAATTTTATGCAGCGTATCTGTGCGAAGTGCTTTTTCATAATCTTTTATATTTCCGCCAAAGATAACATGTAACGCGCAAGCATTTATTGATGTTGTAATTTGTAGTAGTTGAGCATTGAAGCAAAAATCTTGTAAATTAACAGGAGGAAATCTCAATTCATTTACATTGATATGTTTTTGAATGGTTTCGATTTCATTTGCTGTTAATGGGCAACCTAGATTTTCAAAGTGATCGATCAATGTCTGCAGATATTTTCTGGCTTGAGCGGACTGAGCGCTAATTAGTAATGCTTCAACTAAATAGGTCAGGTACGCAAGTTGATCTGCTGGTAAAGTGCCTTCTGAGATTTTTATAAAATAGTCTGCAATGAGCGGGTGAATAGCGGTTTCATTGCTAAAGATAAAATTCTTCTCCCACAAATTCGATAGTCTATTATTTTGAATAGCTGCATCAATTGACATGCAAATGTCTTGAGCTCTCTCGCCATTTTTTTGTTCAGCGAAGAGTGCTATTGGACTTTTATAATTTGGCTCATGTTGATCTAAAAAGGCGCTTTGACCAAAATATTCTGCAGCTAAAATTGCAGGAACATCGAATCGTTTGGCGATGGCTTCCGCAGGATTGACTCTGCGGGTAAAACCAGCATTGATAACATCGCGCACACTCACTTCTACTGTCGGTGGCTTTTGTTGAAAAAGTTGTTGCTTCATCGCAACATTGGGTGTGCCAGTTAAACCGATAATCGTATTGTTTTGTATCAGTGTCAGTGCAATCGCAATTTTTTCATCGCATGAAGTATGCTCATGCGCTTCGTCTATCACGATTAATTTGTTTTGAATGAGAGCTGCTTTTTCTGCGTACTGAGGATCTTCTGTTAAGAGAATCAAGTATGCATTCGGATCACTGATCGCTGCGAGAAAGTTTGCTTTGCCTTCATCTGAAGCAATATCATAGTCAATGCTGTAGGAAGTTTTGTCTGCAGCATCTGTACCTAACAATAATTTGATGGCATCTTTTAATTCACGTGCAAAATTAGCATCGCGGGTGACTAAAATAATATTGTCAACATTTTTTAAAGCATGTGCGATGCCGCCTGCAACAAAGCTTTTACCACTACCTGTTCCCATGACGGCATATAATGTTGTTTCGCCAAGATAGAGCGCTTCACCAAAAGCTCGTATGGCTTTTAATTGAATTTTTCGCGGTTTGAGTGATTTAGGATCATGAAACGTTGGCTGAGATGGATCGACTTTAAAATGAATACCGTCATTCACTATTAATACATATGATTGATCACTTCCCTGAATGAAAACTTGGTGTTCGCCGCTGGCAGATTTTTCAATGCGGAGCGTGAATTTCTTATTTGTATTGAGGGATTGAATTTCATATTCAGCATCAAGAGGTATTTCTTTTTTGTTTAAGAGATCACGGATGATATTTTGTAATGTATATGGCGACGCTTCTTCTTTATCTTCAACGCCAAATAACTTAATAAATTTTTCTTCTAGAAAATGGGCGGCTTCAATGACTTCAACATAGTCTAATAATTTTTTACCATGTGATTTTTTAGCCTGTGCGCTATCGGCTGAACGGCTCTCAGTTTGCATGGTTGCCGTCATATCATCATTAGATATGTCAATAGTTAAATGGTTGCTACGAAATGTCATCTCTTTGCCTCTCATTCCCTTTACATCAGGATGGGGCGCATTTTATCCCTTTAGATATTAAGAGATCATTAAATAGACAATATAAGGTGAATTTTTATAGATTTAAGGGGGTGTTAAGCGCCAAAGCTTAAGACTTCCTTAAGAAAATCTTTGTTGAGAGCCAGCAAAATCAATCGATCAAGGCCAAGAGCAACGCCAGCACAATCCGGTAGGCCAGCGTTTAAGGCAGCTAAAAATAGCATGTCGAGAGGAATTTCAGGCAGATGATGTAAAGCGCGATAATGCAAATCACTTTCAAAACGGTTGCGTTGTTCACTGGCATCGAGCAATTCGTGAAAACCATTCGCTAATTCGACACCTTGAAAATACACTTCAAAACGTGAGGCAACAGGCGGGTTTTCTTCGCTGCGAATTTTAGCGAGTGCCGCTTGTGTGATGGGAAAATCGTAGATAAAAATCGGGCGGTCTTTTTCCATGTTAGGTTCAATGCAATGCGTTAATAATAAATCCAAACAATCATTGCGTGAGGTGACAGGCGTTGCGAGCTCAATATTTTTTGCAACATGCTGTTGTAATACTAAATCAGAGCAAGTATGTGGGTTGATATTGCAATGTATTTCAAAAAGATTTTGATACGTAATACGTTTTGCGGATGGCGTATTTAAAATCGCAATGAGTAAGGCATCCATTTCATCCATCAATTGATGGTGATCGAACCCAGGACGATACCATTCAAGCATGGTAAATTCAGGCTGGTGATAACGCCCAGTGATATCTTGTCGAAATGCTTTGCAGATTTGATAAATGGGTCCCGAATGTGCGGCTAATAAACGTTTCATCGCATATTCAGGAGATGTTTGTAAAAATAATTTTTTTGCGCTGCCACCAATCGGTGCATAATTGGCAGAAATACTATGGACGTGCGGGTCAGTGACTGAAGCTTCAGAGAGTAACGGAGTATCAACTTCTAAAATATCTCGCTCAACAAAAAAGGCGCGAATGCGCTGAATAATTTCAGCGCGTTTGCGCAGTGTCGTGATTGTTGCAGTGGGTTGCCAGGGTGTCATTCTTTCGCGCGAGACATATATTCGCCGGTGCGTGTATCTACGCGAATCAATTCACCTTCTTGAATAAACAAAGGCACACGTACTATCGCACCCGTTTCAAGTTTCGCCGGTTTGCCACCGCCACCAGAAGTATCACCGCGCACGCCGGGATCGGTTTCGACAATTTTTAAAACGACAAAATTAGGCGGTGTCACGGCAAGCGGTACACCATTCCATAGCATCAGAATGCAATCGGATTGTTCTTTAAGCCATAACTTTGCATCGCCCATGGTGGTTTCATTAGCAACAAATTGTTCGAAAGTAGATTGACACATAAAGTGCCATTCATTGCCATCGTTATAAAGATACTGCGCATCCATTTCAGTCACGTCAGCAGCCTCAAGGGTATCCCCTGATTTATAGGTGCGTTCGACAACACGACCTGTTTTTAAGTTGCGAATTTTGATGCGGTTAAAAGCCTGCCCTTTGCCGGGTTTCACGAATTCATTATCAACGATTGCGCATGGATCGCCATCGACGATGACTTTCATGCCGCCACGAATTTCACTGGTTGTGTAGACTGCCATTTTTAACCTGCTCTCAAAAAAAAGTATATAATACTCGCCCAAATTAGATCTGCAAGAAAAACATGCATACTCAGCAACTTACTTGGCAACAAGTTATTCAACAAGCAATCACCGATCCTGGCGAATTCATTCAATGTCTAGGATTGGATGCATCGCTGATCGATGCGGCGCAACAAGCTGCGACTTTATTTCCCTTGCGGGTGCCGCGCGGATTTGTTGCGCGTATGCGACATGGAGACGTGAATGATCCACTGTTGCGTCAAGTGTTACCTCTAGGTATTGAAACTGAATTCACGCCGGGATTTTCTAATGATCCGCTGGGTGAGTCAGATGTGAATCCTTTGCCAGGGTTGTTACACAAATATCACGGGCGCGCATTGATGACGATGACAAGTGCGTGCGGTGTCAATTGTCGATATTGTTTTCGTCGCGCATTTCCTTACGATCAAAATAATCCCGGCAGTGAGGGCTTCGAAAATATTTTGCGCTATATCGATGATGACAAAACACTCTCTGAAATTATTTTCAGTGGCGGTGATCCACTGATGGTTTCCGATACGTTGCTCGCAACGCGGGTAAAACAATTAGAAAAAATTCCACATCTCAAACGTGTGCGCATTCATACGCGTATGCCGATTATTGTGCCGGAACGTATTTGCTCTGAATTATTAACTTGGATCCAGGCGTCACGTTTTCAAATTATTCTTGTGGTACATGCAAACCATCCGAATGAAGTCAATGATGAAGTCAAACATGCGATGCAAAAATTACGTGGGTTGAATGTGACCGTACTCAATCAATCTGTTTTGTTGAAAGGTGTGAACGATAATGCAGAAACATTAATCGCGCTTAGTGAAAAATTATTTGACGCACACATCTTGCCATATTATTTGCATGCACTCGATCGTGTGCAAGGCGCTGCACATTTTGATTTACCCAGAGCAACAGCGATTTCACTTCATAAATCTATGCAAGAAAAACTGCCGGGGTTTTTGGTACCTAAATTAGTCGAAGAAAAAGCGGGCGCAAAATCGAAGTGGATGGTGCAATGCTAAAACATGTAAATTTCCAACTTTAAAATGGAAATTTACATGGCCAGAGAAAATGTTTGACTGAGTTGTACACAGGTCGAAAAAGAAACACTGTTAAACGGGTTTAAACACATTCAAAAGGATCTTCTGAGAGTCTGTCTGTATTATATTGATTTCATTGATATTTCAGGCGTGATCATTTTGATTTCTCAGAACGGTTTTTGAGTTATAAAGTCATCTCCCCAGCTTGTCTGAAGGTTGTTCACAGGCTTATCCACAGGAACTGTGGATAAGTGTGATAAGAATGGTCTTCTATTGCTTCAAATATTCCCGCGGAATAATGGGGGCTTTCATGCCTTTTGGTGCAAGACCTGGAATGGTTGTGTTGGTAGATGAACTGGCAGCAATGCCGTTTGCTTTTCGGCATCGTCTCGTGTGACATTTGATTTTGCAGTTACCATCTACGCATCCGTAGCATCCCCAATCTGCCCAACAACATGCCCAATTGCCGCTTTCAGATCCTGTGAATGTACCGCCAGATATTTCACAGGTATTCTTTACGCCACTGCTGTCACCGCCATTATTCTGTGTAGCCATGGCATTCAAAGTGAAGAATGATGTGATTAGAACTAATAAAATAATCCCTATTTTTTTCATGTGAATGTTCCCTATAAAATGTTAAGTAAGAAATATACATTAATGTCCCAACCAAACATACTTCGCCACAAAAGCAAGCGCTAATAAGATGACAGTGACATTGAGCTCACGAAAACGCCCACTTAAAAATTTAATCGCAACCCAACTGATTAAACCAAAGGCGATACCGTCTGCCACTGAAAAAGCGAGCGGCATCGTGAGTGCGGTAATGAGGGCAGGGACATACTCTGTGATTTCATCCCAATCAATTTCAGAGAAGGCGCGTGCCATCATGCAAGCAACATAAACTAATGCGGGTGCAGTGGCGTAGATGGGAATCGATTGAGCAAGGGGTGCGATAAATAAAGCTAACAAAAATAAAAATGCGACGACAACAGCCATGAGACCGGTGCGCCCACCCACACGAACGCCGACAGCACTTTCGACATAACTCGTTGTAGTTGATGTGCCAAGTAAAGAACCAAAAATAGCCGCTAAACTATCGGCAATCAAAACGCGATTCATGCGCGGCATGCGTCCATTGATATCCATCAAGCCTGCGCGGTGCGCAATCCCAATTAATGTGCCGGTGTTATCAAAAAGATCGACGAATAAAAAAGCAAAAACGATTGTCAGTAATCCTAAATTTAAAGCGCTTTTTAAATCGAGTTGGAAAAAAGTTGGCATTAAACTGGGTGGCATCGCAAAGACACCCAATAAATGGCCATGGCCTAATGCGATCCCGATTGCACTGATCGATAAAATACTGATGACAACAGCCCCCATGACATTCAGTGCATCCAGAGCAATCATCAGAAAAAATCCTGAGATAGCGAGAATTGTTTCTGGACGATGTAAGTTGCCGAGTGTGAGCAAAGTTTCCGCGTGCGACTTGATCAATCCTGCATTTTTAAAACCAATCATGCCGAGAAAAAGACCGATTCCTGTGACAATCGCAATCTTTTGGGATTTAGGAATGCTATGAATAATGTATTCTCGAATCGGTAAAATGCTGAGGGCAAGAAAGATGAGCCCAGAAATAAAAACAGCTCCTAAACCGACTTGCCAACTGTGACCGCTGCCAAGCACGACGCTGTAAGTGAAATAAGCGTTGAGCCCCATGCCGGGCGCCAAGACAATAGGATAGTTGGCAAATAAACCCATCATGGCTGAACCTAGTGCTGCTGCAAGACAGGTGGCGACAAAGACGGCGCCTGCGTCCATACCTGTTTGGGAAAGCACAGATGGATTGACGAAGATAATATAAGACATCGTCAGGAATGTTGAAAAACTAGCTAATGCTTCGATTTTAAATGAAGTCTTATGTTTTTTTAATTCGAAGAAAGATGCAATAGACATGGAGTTACCTTCTAAAAAGTATTCTATTCTAGCCCGTGAAGATCGTTTATCATAGCTGGATTGTTTAATGATTTGTCATTCCCGCGCAAGTGGGAATCAATTTTTCTCATGATTGGATTCCCGTTTATGCGGGAATGACAGTGGATCAAAGGATTGAGACATGAAAAATACTTGGCAGGATGCACTGAACATTGAACTAACAAAGCGTGTTCCGGTTAAGCAAAGCAAGCTGCTTGCGCAAAAGTACGCAGCACTGTTTCCTGAAAGTTATTGTCAACATCGATCCGCCAGTGAAGCAGCAGATGCTATTTTGTATTTAGAAAAATTATCTGAAAAGCACCCCTTAGAAGCAGGGTTGAGCGCCTATCCAAACAATCCAGCATTTCCATTTCGATTGAGCTTATTTCAACTTGCTAAACCAGTTCCACTCTCTGAAGCAATTCCACTACTAGAAAATATGGGATTATTTGTGGATAGTGAAATGACATTTCAATTAACGTTAGAAGATGGACAAATTGCTTCTGTCAGTTATTTTGATGTGGCGACAAAAGATGGCGTTAAAATGGATTTTGAAAAAATCAAGCCACTTTTTCGGGATGCATTATTGGCAGTCCGTGAAGGACGTGCTGAAAATGATGGTTTCAATCGTCTGGTTTTGGCGGCAGAATTATCTTTTCGCGAAATTATATTATTGCGAGCTTATGCTAAATATTTGCATCAAGCACGATTTCGTTTTTCACAAAGTTATATTGAAAAAGCGTGTGCAGCGCATCCTGATGTGACAAGAAATTTAGTTCAATTATTTTTGTTACGACATGCTGAAAAACAAAATAGTACGACAGCGCAGGCGATAGAAAAAACTGAAAAAGCCTTGCAAGAAGGATTGGATGCGGTGACAAGTTTAGATGAAGATCGCATCTTGCGGCGCTTTTGGCAATTGATTAATGCAACATTGCGGACTAATTGGTTGCAAAAAACCGAAGAAGGTGATTTTAAACCTTGGTTGTGTTTTAAATTGGATTCTGCCAATGTCCCTGAGCTTCCCTTGCCGCGACCTTTGTTCGAAATTTTTGTCTATTCTCCACGCTTTGAAGCTATCCATTTACGCTCTGCAAAAGTTGCGCGTGGCGGCATTCGTTGGTCAGATCGACGCGAAGACTTTCGCACAGAAGTGCTGGGTTTAATGAAGGCGCAGCGCGTTAAAAATGCTGTGATTGTGCCTTCAGGTGCAAAAGGTGGTTTTGTTTTAAAAGCATTAAAGCCCAAAGCGGATCGTGCTGAAACACAAAAAGAAGTGATTGCGTGTTATCAATCATTTATTCGTGGTTTGTTAGATTTAACAGATAACATTGTTGATCATCAAACAGTGCCACCCAAAAATGTCATTTGTCATGACACAGCCGATCCCTATCTTGTTGTCGCGGCAGATAAAGGTACCGCTACTTTTTCTGATATCGCAAATGCAATTTCCGCAGAATACAATTTTTGGCTAGGAGATGCTTTTGCTTCTGGCGGATCAGCGGGATACGACCATAAAAAAATGGGTATCACAGCTAAAGGCGCGTGGGAGTCTGTCAAAAGACATTTTCGTGAGCTTGAAATTGACATCAGTAAGCAAAGCTTTACTGTGATTGGTATTGGAGATATGAGCGGCGATGTTTTTGGTAATGGCATGCTCTACACCAACAACATTAAATTAATTGCTGCATTTGATCATCGTGATATTTTTATTGACCCAGATCCTGATGCAGAAAAAACATTTACCGAACGAAAAAGATTATTTGATTTGCCGAATTCAAGTTGGCAAGATTTCGATAAAAAATATATTTCAAAAGGCGGCGGCGTTTTTTCTCGTTCACTGAAATCTATTGCGCTAACGTCAGAAATTAAAAAAGCACTCGATATCAGCGACAATGCTTTGGCGCCGAATGATTTAATTCGCGCTATTTTAAAAGCCCCGGTAGATTTATTGTTTAACGGCGGCATTGGGACGTATGTTAAAGCAATACAAGAATCACATGCAGATGTGGGTGATCGTACAAATGATTTTTGTCGCATTGATGGCAGTGAATTACGTTGTAAAATTGTTGGTGAAGGCGGCAATCTCGGGTTTACACAATTGGGTCGTATCGAATACGCTTTAAATAATGGCTTAATTAACACCGATTTTATTGATAATTCTGCGGGGGTGGATTGTTCTGATCACGAAGTGAATATCAAGATATTGTTAAGTCATGCTATTGCATCTCATCAAATGACGATGAAGCAGCGCAATCAATTGCTCGCAAAAATGACAGACACGGTGGGCGAGTATGTTTTAAAAGACAACGAAGATCAAGCTCTCGCGATGAGTGTTTCTGCGCAGCATTCCACGCAATACATGGGACTCTATCAAACGCAAATCAAACAATTGGAATTACACGCAGGTTTAGATCGTGCTGTTGAATTTTTACCTGATGATAAAAAATTAGCAGAACGTAAAAGTAATGGTATTGGCCTCACGCGACCTGAGTTGGCTGTTTTATTGGCATGGACAAAAATATATATTAAAAACGAATTGCTTCAATCTGATTTGCCTGATGATCCTTGGTTTAAAACGATTTTGCAAAATTATTTTCCACCCAAGCTTATTGCACAACATCAAGATGCATTGAAACATCATCGATTGTCGCGCGAAATTATTGCCACACAATTAAGTAATCATTTAGTAAATAGCATGGGGATTACTTTTGTCTATCGTTTGCAATCTGAAACAGGAAGATCAGTCGCGGATGTTATTCGTGCTTATATGTTGGCAGCTCGAGTGTATGAGGTGGATGTTTTACAAAAAGCAGTATTGCAATTAGGCTTTAAAATTACCACAAAAATGCAATTTGAATTATTGCATCATATTCGTCAATTATTAAATCTTGCGACACGTTGGTTTTTACGCGGAAATCGTTTGCATCGTGCAATGGGAGACACAATTAAATTGCATGCACCTGCAGTGAAGCGCCTTGAAAAAATTGTCCCTCATTTAATGACAGGCAAAACAAAGGTGTATATGGATAAGATGGTTGAACAATTTGTTAAAGATGGTTTGCCAAAAGATATCGCTATTCAAATTTCTATTTGTCGCGCAATGTATACAGCATTGAATATCACGGAAGTAGCGCATCATCATCATTTTGATTTAACTGATACTGCAAATGTTTATTTTGATGTCGGCACGCAGTTAAATTTAGTTTGGTTTAGGGATCAAATTGCCAGTGACTCTCGCGAAGGGCACTGGAATAATTTGGCGCGACTGGCGCTGCGTGAAGAGTTAGATGCATTGCAACGAAAATTAACTGTTGTCATTTTAAAAGATAATAAAAACAAAAAATTAAAATCAGAAAGCACTGTCGTTACTGATTGGGTGGCAGGGCATCAAGATCTTTATGCTCACTGGAATAAAATGCTCGAAACCTTGGTTACTGCCGATCATGTGGAGTACACGTTGTTTTTTGTGGCTTTGCGTGAATTGGCCGATTTGATCACAGTGAGTGAAACAATGTGATTCCTTTTTCCGTTAAAACGCTGTCTAATTTGATGTCCCATTCGTCATAAGGAAGGCTTTCTGTTTCTTGAAAGCTGTAAGCTAATCCCATTAAATGACAAGATGTTCGTGGCGATTTTTTAAAAGCAAACGTGCGATCGTAAAAACCAGCGCCCATCCCGAGACGATGACCTTGTAAGTCAAAGCTGACTAAAGGTAAAAAAACAAGATTAAGTTCTTCAGCTGAAATTGTTTCGGCATGAGGGAGTGGTTGTGAAATACGGTAACGGTTTTCTTCGAGTGGATCATTAGGTTGATAGCGTGCGAATAATAATTTTTTTTCTGTTGAGTGAAGCGCTGGTAGGTAACATTTTTTATTGTGCTTAAAAATTAATTGAATAATGGCGTTACTATCAAATTCTTCTTTCGTTGAAAAATAACATGCAATATGTGCGCTTGCTTGAAACAGCGCTGATTTTTCTAAATACTCCGCAGCATGTTCTGCATCACGCGTGCGCGTTTCAGAATCAACTGCTCGACGTTTGTCACGCAACGTTTGACGCAATGTAGATTTATCTAAAATTTTCATTCAGCCGTTTGCAATTCAAGTTGGTTGTCTGGCAAAAGTGCGTGCTTAATTTGATTATCCAAATGATGTAATCTTTCTTGGATAGTTTGTCTTTCGTGATTATTGTGTTGCTCTAACTGTAAAAAATCACGAGCAATATTTAATGCCGTCATCAAGGCAACAAGTTCGG
The DNA here is from genome assembly GCA_033762075.1 of Gammaproteobacteria bacterium. Lineage (GTDB taxonomy): Bacteria > Pseudomonadota > Gammaproteobacteria > DSM-16500 > DSM-16500 > VFKI01. Next base: position 19,662 of record JANRLY010000024.1, on the reverse strand, counting down.
GTTGCACGATGCCTGAAGTAGAGCGAAACGCACGCATTTTTTCATTGAGCCAATGGGCGGCTTGTTTGAGTGTTTCGACTTCGTTTTCTGGGCATTTAATTTGGTAGAGTTTGCCGAGTATTTCTATAGTTGTTTCTACGGAAGTTCCATTCATTGTAAGCTCCAATGCAGGTATAAAAAAACACAATGCTGGCCATATTACTCTCGCCGATGGGTGCTTAGCAACATCTTGATTTTACAAAGAGTCTCAATAAGTTACTGATTATGTTTCAGCTTGTTGTATTTAAGGACTATAATTATAGCTATCTATAACCATTTTTTGTGCAAGATGGGGTTTCAATGGCAGATCCTAGAACGACAGTCAATGAAGTGCAAGACGGTAGCCAAATGGCATTGTTGGAGCAATTTGCCGCGGCGACCATGACGACTGTTGTGACTGGGCAATCCGATCTAGATGCTAGAGATCGTGTGATGGATGAAATGTTGACGTGGTGTAAAGAGCAAGGCACGCTGGTCATTTTACGCAGCGGTACGATTCTTTCGAGTGATCCCACTTCTCGCACTGTGCAAAATTGCAAATCACTCATGTTGAGTAAAGGGATCCATCCAGGCCAAGTTTTTGCAACATCTTTATCTGTGGTGACTTTATTATTCGCAAGTGGTGTTGAAGATGGTTCGCTACCAAAAGGAGAAACCAGTAGCGCGTTTAGCGAACAACAACAACAATTGCGCGATCTCATTTATGAAGCAGTTAAACAAAACGTCAGTGATATTCATATTCAAGTTCGCCAAAACTACACTAAAATTCGTATGCGACAGCATGGTGAATTGCGTATATTTGCGGAATGGTCTGAAAAATTAGGCCGCGAATTAGCTTCTGTAGCATTCAATAAAGAAACAGATCATGCCACCTCGCATTTTAATCCCATTGTGCCACAAGATGCTTCGATGCCCTTGAAGATCCAAGGCAAAGATATTCGTTTACGTTTAGCCAGTGTGCCAGCGCACGGCGGTTTTGATATGGTCATGCGTATTCTGGCAGCGGGCGAAGGACGAAATAAAACGTTAGAAGAATTAGGTTATACCAAAAAACAAGTCGACATTATTAAAATGGCTCTCAAGTTACCTTTCGGTGCCATTATTGTTGCAGGACCAACGGGATCAGGTAAAACAACGACGTTGGCAGCCTGTATGGAAATGGTTGAGCCCACGCAAAAATTATATTCCATCGAAGATCCCGTCGAAAAAGTCATTGAAGAAGCGACACAAGTACCGGTCAATACAGAAAAAGAAGACCGCAGTTTTGCGAGTATGGGTCGCGCTGCTTTACGTATGGATCCTGATGTTATCATCCTCGGGGAAATGCGTGATGAAGATACTGCGAATGTAATGGTGCGTGCTTCTATTACGGGTCACTTAGTATTAACTACATTACACACTAATCGCGCGACAGCGATTATTACACGTCTAGTCGACATGGGGATTTCTCCTGTCTTGTTAAGCGATAGCAGTGTTTTACGTTGTTTGATTTGTCAACGTTTAGCGCCAATTGTTTGTCCTGGCTGTGCAATGCCGCTACGCTCTTCTGAAAAACATCAACCTTTCATTGCTGAATGGGAAGCTGTGGTCGGTAAAGAAACGATCGATAGCGCACATGCACGTGGAGCAGGGTGTGCAGCATGTCATGGCTCAGGTGTTGGTGGGCGAACTGTTGTTGCAGAAGTTGTTTGGGTTGATGAAGAAGGCCGTCAATATATTCAAAAATGTGATACCTTGAGTTGGGAAAAAATGTTATTAGAAAACGGCTGGACGAATTTCAATCGTCGTGCCATAGAGTTGATTGGTGAAGGGAAGCTTGATCCTTTCGATGCAGAAAAAGTCGTTGGGCCTATCAACTCATCTATCGGCAGTAAAATTTATCGGTATGAATAGTTTGTACGAAATGCGAGGTATAGCATGGAGCTTGCGCAAGTCAGTGACTTTATTGGTGGCTTAGGGGCACGTTGGAAACATTTACGCTTTGGTGCAAAAGCGCAATTGGCTTTTCTCGAAGATTTTTACTTGCTTGTGAATGATGGAATTCCTGCAAACCATGCCATTGAAATGGTTGCCGATGCAACAACGGGCATCACACGCGATGTTGCATTATCGATCGCGCAAAAAATTTCTGAAGGACAACCACTCGCTGAAGGGATGCGTGATTGGTTTAATACAAATATCGTCGAAATTATTCGTGTAGGCGAACAAGGCGGTGCGTTGGTCGAAACTTTAAAATCCGCGATTAATACATTAGGTCGTAGCAGTGGCGCGATGGGTGCTTTTCTTGGCGCGATTCTTTATCCAACAATGGTGATCACCATTGCGTGCGTCATTATTCTCTACTTGGATGGGTCTGTATTCTTGCAATTTGCTGCGATTAAGAAACAAGAATTATGGCCGCAAGCGGGACGAGACTTGGTTGCAACAGCCGCATTTATTCGACATTGGTGGTGGATGTGTATTTTAGGTGTGATAGGTTTTGTCTATGGTTTGATGCGACTGATGAGTGATTATATTGGCGAATATCGTGCCACACTCGACAAATTTCCACCTTTTTCACTTTACAAGAAATTTGTTTCCGCACGTTTTATGGAAACACTCGGTTTACTTGTTGCAAATGGGATTGTTTTTAAAAATGCACTGAAAGTGATGCAATATCGTGCAACACCATATCTCACTTCACATTTAGTTAATATGGAACACTTACTTTCAACAGGGAAAGGCAATATCGCAGATATTTTAATGACGGGATTGATCGATGAAAAAGACGTTTTGCGTTTACGTGTCATGGCAGAAGTCAAAGGTTTTGAGCATGGCTTGGTGCGTATGGGTGTGCGTGGCGCAGAAAATAGCGTCAAAACTTTGAAAATCATTTCTAAAATATTTGGAGGTGCTCTCATGGTGGTGGGTGCCTACTTAATTATTACCATTGTCAGAGGAATTTATTTGACGGGTATGTCAATGGGGCAACAATGAATAAGCAAGCGGGTCTCTCATTAGTTGAAACGCTGTTAGTCGCTGTCATTATTATTAGTGTTATGGGATTGGGGCTTCGCATCTATAATCAATTTGCGCAACAATCGCAGGGAACTCGACTTTTATTTAATGTCGACCAACTTTTTTTAGCGAGCAGAAATTATTATGAAATGATGTGCCGGCAAAGTTTAAATAGTAGTTTGACACCCACGGCACAATCGCCAGGTACGTTAGATCCACGCGTAGTTCCTCTAGCAACAAAATCTTTGCGACTCACTATCAATTCGGCATCTGCACCTCCGTTGTATGATTTAAAGCAATTAGGTTTGCTCAGTGCTGGGAATTGGCATCCCAATAATCCACTCGTGTATGTTGATCCTGCAACAGGTGATGCAACGTCAAGTTATGTTATTCAATTTGATCGATTTCAAGTGAACAATAAAGATCAAACAACAAATGTATATGCTTACATTTGTAATGGGCCGCCGGGCGCGAATCAACAATGTGCTTTGCAAAAAGATGCCATCACACAAAAAACGTTGGCGCCACTCGATGGTACGCCACCCGCTTTACAATCCAGCACGCCCATTTGGGATATTAAAGTAGCTGTTTTAATGAATGATTGCACGAAAGCTTTAGAATTCATGGCTGTCTTAGGGGGTTCTTGTCTCGCGCAAGATAATGGCCCAGCAACACCGATCACTTGTATGCCGACACCTGCCGATTGCGCAAGTTCAGCTTTACATAATTTGTATATCGTTTGGGAGCGTCCGATTGCGATGGTGTCAGAAAGTTCGACTTCACCACTTTGGGTCTCGCAACCTTTAGTGAAGCAGTTTAATATGCAATATACCAATGATGGGATGGCGGCGTTGAGTGGAACGGATTCCAATCAAAATTGGTACGACATCAAGAGTTATTTATGCGGTGGATAAGACTATGCGCACAGTGAAAAATGATCGGGGTTTTACTTTAGTCGAAATGTTATTGGTGCTTGTGATTGCAAGTTCCATGATTGTGTTGTTGCTGAATTATTCCATCCAAAAAACCGATGAATTACGGCGCGACAAAACCGTTTTACAAGTACAACAGCTCATGAGCGCAGCCCTGTCTTATTATGTGAATAATTCTGCATGGCCTTCTTTAACCACATGCAGTACTACCGCCGCACCAGTGCCGTGGCTATCTATTCCAACGTTACCCAACACAGATACTTTTGCGCCAGGGCAAGGTTATCTTGTCACTGGTTTTGGCACGAATCCTTACGGCAAACCTTATCAAATCAATTGCGGCACACAAAGCACTTCTGATGGCGGTAATTTTTATGTTGCAATGGATGTCGGCGGCTCAACTTCAACGAATGCTCTCATTATCGCAGGCAAATTACCGATGGCTTATGTCACAACGCCTGCAGAATTAGCAGCAGCAAATTTTCCACCGAAACAAGATCCATCTTGTCCTTTAGGCCCAACATGCACAGCGGTTGTTGCGAGTGTGACGATACCTGGCCAGAATCTCAATAATGCAAGATCAGTGAATTTCGCTAATTTATATTATAGTGGTTCGTGCGTGCCTGCGCCGAATTGTCCTCCAGGGATGAAAGCATCTATTTTGGTGATTCCCGCGGGTGTTGCTGGCGTGAACGATAATCCTACTTGTACGGGTTCGCCTCTTTCTAATGATCCTGTGACTGATCAATGCAAAGCAAATTTATACTCTATGCAAAGTTTCACAGCTTTTGCGCGAGGGGGACCTCCAAATGGCGATCCAGTGTTGCCAGGAACTTCGACAAATTTCAATACGAGTGGGAGCGGTGGCCCTTATGATTGCAACATTACTTCGGGAACAAACAAACAACAATCTTGCTTACAAACGTATGCTAATCCAGCGCTAGGTACAAGCAATACGATCATTACGAATGATGGTACTCGTTACTGGCGAGTGTGTTTGGCAATTGTGACAGAAAAGGGACAAGTGGCACCCAATAACACGCCTGCTACGAATAATTATCCGCAGTGGGGAAAAATGATGGGCCAAGTCGTAGCTTTCACACGTTGTATCCCGAATAATGGTACTGAAACACCGCGTGGGTCACAAAATGTCTACGAGCCAACGAATAACTTTGTTCCATGAAATTAAGGCTGCTCATTAAACTATGCCGTCTCGTACTTGGAGCCAGTCCTGTTATCCTGCTCATGTAACCAACTATGTTATCCCGCGTATGTAACCAGCTATGTCATCCCGCGCATGCTTCTAGCGCGGGAACCAGTGACTTAAGACACTGGGCTTTGCACTAGAAACTGCACGATATGATAAAGAAAAGTATACGCAGAGGATGACACAGCTAAACAAACGTTCTCTTAAAATCTCATTTAAGTGCTCTTGAGTGTTTACGCGCTCAAATAAAATTGCTTATACTGATGCACTTAAGGAATAATAATCCTGCATCATATATTGTTAATGGAGTACAGTAATGAAACGTTCACTGATAATTATAACTGCGAGTTTCATTTCACTTTTTTTATGTTCTGTCGCGCAGGCTGCGTGGCAAGTCGCAAGCCCTTCTGCTTCTATGCCTTCCGAGCCTTTTTTTCAAACGGGCTCACAACAAACTAGCACACAGTTTATTTCCAATTACGGTGTAACCGCTTATCCCAATCACTACGCGAATGCAGGTTATCCCGCACAAATGTATGCGATCAGCATTAGTGGTTCCATCAAAGAAAATATTGAGCGCATCATGGATCGTTACCATTGGCGTGTGATTTGGCGCGCACCTTACGATTATAATTTTGATGGTCGCATTACAGGCGCAAGCTTGCCTGATGTGATGCGTAAATTACTCAAACCTTTCCCATTGCAAGCACAATTGTATATGTCGAATCACACTATGGTTGTCATTCAGAGGAATGTCTAATGTCACAATTTTATCGTGCCCTTATTGTATGCATGAGTTTTTTATTTTTCCTCGTGGGCTGTCAATCTCCTGTTTTCAATCAAGCAGGTTCTAATACTGCTGATGCTAAATTTAAGATGGCTGAAGCAAAACAACAAATGGCAAAAAAATTAACACCCATTTCGCCATTGGTGGTCAATCAAGGATTATATATTGATAAACGACCAATAAACTTGATGAATGATCCAGCTTGGTTGAAAAATCGAATTGTCTTGCGTGGCGATCAATTACCTTTTTCTTACTATAGTCGCGCTATTGCGGCCGGCGCTTCGCGTGATTTGCTCACTACATTCCAAAACGGCTTAGATGATAGACTCAAAGTGAGCATAAATTATAGTGGCACCGTAAAAGGTGCGCTTGAGTTATTGGCCTCAAAAACAGGCTACATTTATAACGTCAGAGGTAAAGAAATCTATTGGCAAGCGTTTGTCACTAAAACTTTCGACATTGCTTTCATGCCAGGGACATCCGATTATCAAATGGGTAAAGCTTCAGGTGGCGGCTCTAATGCCGGCACGACTAGTTCATCCGCTTCCTCTGGTAGTAGCGGCGGCAGTACTGTGACCGCGATCATTGATGATAGCGCAGGTAGCCAGTACAACAGCTTAAAAGGTACTCTATCGATTTGGAGTGATCTCACTAACTCAATTCATCAAATGCTTTCTTCAGACGGTAAAGTGGTTGTCTCTCAATCTACAACCAGTGTAACGGTGAGCGATCGTCCCAGAAATGTGAAATTGATTGGCCAATTTATTGAGAACCTCAATAATAATCTTTCTAAACAAGTGTTGGTTAAAATTGAAGTCTTGACAGTTCAGCTCGAAAATAATTTCAACTTTGGCATCAATTGGAATTTAGTGCAGCGTGCGATTGGTAATGGAACTTATCAGTTAATTTCTAACAATGGCGCTCCTTTTGCATTGAGCAGTGTCATAGGCTTAGCAACAGGCAGTGCAACCGCCGTTGGTCTCAATAACTCCAATTTAACAGCGGATGGCGCTGCAGCAAATCAGACGACGGGGATTATGGCGCTTGCTACTGCGTTAGAAGTACAAGGAAAAGTCTCTGTTGTCACGCAACCTCAAGTACTTTGCCAAAACAACCAAGTGTCTTCCATTCGCATTTTAGATCAACAAGGGTACTTAGCGAGTGTGCAGCAAACGAGTACGGGGACAACACCATCAGGTAATGCTTCTGTGACCTCGCAAGTGACGCCAGGGCAGGTGTTAACTGGTTTGACATTGTATGTCTTGCCTAAAATTTTAGGTAATAAAGTTTACTTACAAGTGAATGCTGATCTCTCAGATAATTTAGGTTTCAAAACGATTTCTTCTACAGGTGCTACAATCACAGATACTTCAACAGCTCCGATCATTCAAACACCGCATATTACGCAAAAACAATTCAATCAGCGAAGTGTTGTTAAATCAGGCGATACACTGATTCTAGCTGGATTTAAACAAACTAATAATTTGACAGGTGCTTCACAGATGCTCGAGTCACAAGCACTGGGCGGCAAAACAGCGCAACAATACAGCACTGAGACGATAGTGCTGTTAACGCCAATTATCTTGCACGGATCTGCCTAATGCCTTACATCACGCGAGAAGATGGTACACGGTTTGTTATTCCCTCTTATCGAGACGTGTTAAGTGCGAAAAAAGCATCTTTGCTTAAAAGAGAAATTCAATTACTCAGTTCCAATTACGGTGAATATATTACTTTGCACCGTAAAAATGTCGATCAATACGAAGCTGCTTTTTCAACCGATGCGGGCTATTTACTCGGTGAAACCGTTTGGCATTATTTCAAAAAGCCAAACGATTTAATTTATTGCGAAGCAATTCCTGGCACCACAGAGGCGATTCTTGTCATTGTGAAAGCTGGCAGCGTTTATTTAGATGGAAGCTTTCCCATTGAGAGTATTCCGGATGAATTAGTGGTTTTTCAAACACAGCGTGGTCAATTTGAAATTTATATTCACGGTGATTTACCGATCAGCGAAAATTTTGAAGAAGGGAAATTTTCTCTCGATAAATCTAACGTTAAATCTTTCACTATTTTGCCGTCAGCTTTATTTCCTGTTTTGCCGACAGTGAAAGCGTACCAGCTCGGTTTAGTCAATGCAGTCTTAACGGCGCAAGGTGTTGGTGTTTTACCCACAAAACAAATCGCTATTGTTGCAGGTCTGATTGGGGTCGTTGTATTGGGCTATATCATTATCGTGAATCGACCGGCTCACCAAGAAGCGCCTGCTTTTATGGCGTATGTGAATCCACTCCAGGATTATATGAACTTACTGAATTCACCTTCTCCCGCCGATGAAATGGAAAACATTGTTGCAGGCATTGCAAAACTTTATACGGCGCCAGGTTGGGTGCCAGATAAGTTGAGTTATAGTAATGGTAGTTTAGTGGCGCATCTTTCTTCTTCGGGTATTCGCATCCAACCGCTAAGTACTTGGGCAGCACAAAATAAAATGGATTTTGCGTTGACGTCAGAGGGTATACAAGTGACGTTGCCCATTCTAACGCGAAATCGTATTTCTACTACAAATATCATGCCGCTTGCAGAAGTGATCTCTCGATTGATTGATCGTGAATCGTATGTGGTGCACGGTAATACCTTTAAGGTTGGAGACATTGAATCACACGATAGTTTTAATTCGACAGACGTCAAAATCTCCGTCGATAATCTTTCACTTGATACATTGGATTTAGTGGCAAAACAATTTAAAGCGTTGCCTTTAATTTTATCAAAGGCGGATTTTACAATTGAAAATGGTCGGATCTCTGGCAATATCGTGCTTCAAGCTTTAGGGAGCTAATGCATTATGAGTAATAATCGATTCAATAAACTGAGTAACATGCCTGCTAAACAAAAAGTCATCGCGGTGATCGCTGTGATTATTGTTGCCGTTGTTATTTGGCAAGTCGCGGGTCTTTTTGGTGGTGGGACTCCTGCGCCAGCCCCTGCACCTGTTGCTGTGAAATCAACAACGCCAGGCCAAAACATGTCATCCAATATACCTACCAATAATACCAACAACTCAATGTCAGGGGGTGCAGCACCGAGTGCGCCTGTTGCAAACAACAATGCGGTTACTGAAATGGTTTCAACAAACCAACAATCTCCCACTGAGCAAATGATTAAGCAACAAGAAAAAGATCAGGTTGGATATCTTGATTCACTCAATAAATTACAAAATCTCAAAGTTGAGCGTGAAATTGCTGAAACCAGTCAAGCCATTGCATCTGCTAAATTAGCGACAGCAACTGCTGAAAGAAATATGAGCGACTTGTTAACGAAAGCAAGTCAGCAAGTTTCATTGGCCGATTATTTGAATAAGTTAGCAGAATCCTCCCCAACACAAACATCGACAACTACTACAGTGGTGACCCCGGAAATTCAATATGTTGTAGTTTCAGTGGTGCGCCAGTTTGATAAGTGGACAGCAGTTTTGGGAGCTCAAGGGAAACTGTATATTGTAAAAGTGGGTGATACTTTACCTGGCAGTCAAGATGCTAAAATTATTGCTATTAATGATAACGGGGTTACTTATTTAAAAAATAAGGAAAAAAATACGATTCAATTATTAACCACAGTGCAACCAGGAATTGATCCCAGTAGCAATACCAGTTCGAGTAGCGTAAACCAAGGACCGCCTCCGCGCTCGTCGTTAGAGTCCTCTGCTCCTTCTACTGCGCCTATTCCTTCTATTGGATCTTAATATGAAACAGTAGTTGATTTTTAATTCCTTTAACTACTTCTTTCGAGTTTATCGTCTATAATTATTTTAACTGCTTTAGCTTCAGCATTAGGAGGGAATAGTGAATAAATACATTAAATTCATTATCTTAATGCCGATTCTTTGTTGTCTAGCGTTGGCAATAAAAGCTATTGCACTGGATAGCGGAAAGGCTATGGTAGTGAATCCGAATAATTTGACACCAAATATCGCATCCCCTGAGCTTAATCGAGCTGGCGAAAATTCAGCGGCAGGCGTAGATCAAGCGAGTGAAATCAATTGGGCATGGCAGGCAGCTAATGATTGCGATGGTCAAGGGGCAGGCAAGGATTATTGCTATGTTGCTCTTAAATCTAATGGAAATTTTTATAACAATACACCTTCTAATGTAGCTAATTGTCCACAAGGGTATGACTTTGATCATCATGTGCCTGTGACAACAGTTCGAGATTCAAATAATCCCTATGATAAAACGAAAGTGCTAGCTTATACGCCCGATGATGTGCGAACGGGTGTTGATTTGAATCAAGAAAATTTTTATTCAAATACAACTAATAAATATACTTGTGGAGATCCTATTTCATTACAACAAATTTATACGCAAGCGCTCTATCCGAATATCTATGGTCAATTAGTTGCTAATGGTTATATAACTTTTTCTCAAGAAGGATATAGTTTTACTGCCGGCGGGCATGAGTCATCTAAGTATTGGGCGGGTGTGCCGCTTTTTAGTTCGTGTACAAATACCCCAGCAAGTCCCGCGAGCTCCGGTTACACTATTGGATCATTGGTAAATTATGGTGGATTTACTAATTTAAGAGTTTATAACGTTACCGGTCCTTATAGTCAAGTCTGTAGAGAAGATAGAAATCCTGATTGGCCTTTAGCTGTCACCGGTTGTTGTAGTGATGGCGCTTGCGCTTGTACAGGCAATAATTACACGTGGGATGCATTTTTTACTGTGACCCTGGTGAAACATGCGTGTGTGCGTCCTGCTGGATTTTACCCTGTTCCATCGGTGTATACTTATCCATTGCCGAGTGGAAACACTTCATATTATACTTCTTCCACTGTCGCAATTTGTGTAAAGAGAAACTATAAAGTAGCAAATAATCCAACTCTTTTTCATCCTACTAAGTAAAGTTCGTATGGTCTAAGCGTAAAATATTAAAATTACGCTTAGGCCATGCAGGCATTAATATGGTTTGTAGGACCAAACCTTAAGCACCCCTCAAGAAATAAGTATATAATAAGCGCCCATTATAATGCTCTATACAACGGGGGCGTGTATGTTGCGTTTGTTTTGTTTATTCGTTTTATCGTTTTTCTATCTTCAATCTTTTGCGATGGATAGTGCTGATCTCGGTAAATCCATGATTGTTTCAACCAATCAGTATCATAATATGGCGCAAGTACCGCAACCAAAAATGGAAGATGTCTCTAAACAGGCCGGAGATTCCATGGCTGATCGCATTCGTTGGACGTACAACACAGCCAACCAATGTAATGCTAATGATCCTAACCAAACACTTTGTTATATCGCATTATCTGCTTCTGAAAAAAGTACGATGAAACAACTTGTGCCCGCTGAGTGTCCGCAAGGTTACGAATCTATTTTGCGATTTGGTAAGGCTGTGCGAAATAAAGATTCTCATACCATTCCACCTGAATTGTTGCAATATACACCAGCCGATCTCACAAATTATGTTGATCAAAATGTCGAAGCATTTTATGTTGCGCATGATTATAGCTGTGACTCACTACAAGGCTTGCGTGCAAAATATAATGACGATCCTGATTTGTTAGCATTATTCTCGAAGCGTGATGATCGAGCTGGAACAATAGAAGCAAGAGCACATGGTGTGCCCGCAGAAGGTCATTATGAATGGCAAATGATCGCAGGCCCCGCACCAAGAACAGCCTTCCCAACGACCTGGACGACAAAAGACGGTGTTCCAGTTGTGATTTTGCCATCAACGATTCAAAATTTTGTTCCATCAGAAAGTGATTGCAGGGATGGTAATTTTAATTTTGGACCTGAAGAAGATTGTAGAGGTGCTTTTAGCGAAATTTGCAGAAAAGTCTCGCATGATTATTGGTGTACCAATAAAGGCGGCATTTATCGCCATTCTGGTTTTTCAAGATGGGTGGTGAGCACAGCGAATTATCATGCTGTGTATTGTGCGCGACCCGCTGGTTATTTCCCTGTGCCAATCACAACATCCACCGCAACGCCGTTACCTGTGCCAGATGATCTTAACAATCCTGCGCCGACCGTTGTGATGTGTGCGAAAAAAGATGCTTCAAATGCTGAGACGTTTTGGCGTCAAGTGACCTAGATAGTCTGTTAAGTCTCCTAAATTTAAATGAACTTGTGTGTTGAGGGGTAATCCGAGTATAATATATCTAGTCAGACTAGTTTGGGGTGTTTTATGGCAACACATTATTGGCCACTTCAGGATGCCAAGGCACGTTTAAGTGCATTGGTTAAAAATGCCCAACATAGAGGGCCGCAATTCATTTCAGTTCACGGTCATCCAGCTGTTGTTGTCATTTCCCATGATGATTATCAAGCTCTGGTTGCGCCTGCGATTTCACTTGTTGATTTTTTTCGTCAATCTCCTTTGGTTGGGTTCAAAATTGATTTGAAGCGCGATAAATCTCTAAACAGGGACGTTGATTTGTGAATTATTTGATTGATACAAATGTCATTTCAGAATTAGTGAGCGTGCGGCCTGCTGCCAGTGTTCTGGCATGGTTTGAGCAAATTCCAATGAGTTCAGTGCATATCAGTGTCCTCACATTGGGTGAAATAAGAAAGGGAATAGAAAAAGTAAAAGATATTCGGTGCCGTAAAAAATTATTAATCTGGCTCGAGCATGATCTTGTCGAAATGTTTCATATGCGCATCATGGGTATCACGCTTGAGGTTGCCGATCGATGGGGAAGATTACAGTCTGAAGTTGGAAGAACCTTGCCTGCAATTGACAGCCTCATTGCTGCCACAGCACTACACCATGATATGGCGCTGGTGACACGAAATACTGATGATTTCTTTGATTGTCCGGGATTAGAAGTTATCAATCCATGGATAGATTAGTAGATTATCCATTCTCTTCATCATCCTCATCCTCATCCTCATCCCCACCAAACCATTTATCGAGAACCTCGCGTAAACCTTTCGCGCCGAGGCCTTTCTTAGCAGAGAAAGTTTGAAGTGTGATTTGGCCAGGATAAGAGCTGACTGTTTCGCGGACTGAGTTCAGTGCTTGTGTGACTTCACTTTTGGATACTTTATCAGACTTGTTGAGTAAGATGTGGACGGAGAGCTGACTACGCGAACTCCAAGCCAGCATTTCAAGATCAAACACTTTGAGTGGGTGGCGAATGTCCATCACTAATATAATGCCGCGCAAGCATTTACGATACGTGAGGTAGTCGCTGATTAATTTTCTCCATTGCTCTTTTAATTCTGGCGGTATTTTGGCATAACCATAACCAGGCAAATCAACTAAGCGGCGTTCTTCGTCGAGAGCGAAGAGATTAATGGTTTGTGTTCGGCCAGGGGTTTTACTTGTGCGTGCAAGGGTGAGATTTTGTGTGACTCGATTGAGCACACTGGATTTTCCTGCGTTAGAACGTCCAACGAAAGCGACCTCGATGCCAACATCAGCAGGAAGTTGATCAATGCGAGCCGCGCTTATTAAATATTGTGCTTTGTTGTAATCCGGTGCTGCCATATTAAAAATTTCCATGTTTTAAAGTATATGTTTATTGTACCAGTCATAGGCTTTTTGTAGAGATATTTTTTGAGATAATTTTTCCCTGTGCTTTTTCGTCAGGTATCTTTATACTCACTTCCCATGACGGAATCTCTTTTAACATCGCTAAATGATGCGCAGCGCGCGGCCGTAACGGCTCCGTTGGGCAATCAACTCATTCTTGCTGGCGCAGGCAGCGGCAAGACGCGTGTACTGACAGCGCGAATCGCTTGGCTTGTCCAAGAAATGCATTTATCACCTATGAGTATTTTAGCGGTCACATTCACCAATAAAGCCGCAAACGAAATGCGCGAGCGTGTTGTCGATTTACTCGGACCTGTAGCACGCGCGATGTGGATTGGAACTTTTCATGGTATTGCGCATCGATTGTTACGCATGCATTGGCGCGAGGCGAATCTCCCAGAGCATTTTCAAATTTTAGATGCAGATGATCAACAACGATTATTGCGTCGTGTGATTCAATCACTTGGACTAGATGAAGAACGTTGGCCGCCGAAACAAGCGCAGTGGTTTATCAACGGAAAAAAAGACGAAGGGTTATTGCCTGAACATCTTTCTGCGCATGGTGATGTGAATGCGCGCAATTTTATTCGTATTTATCAAGCATACGAAGAAACATGCGCACGCTCTGGTCTTGTTGATTTTGCAGGATTACTCCAAAAAGTCCACGCCATGTGGCTTTCTAATCGTGAATTATTAAAAGAATATCAAGATCGTTTTCGTTATATTTTAGTCGATGAATTTCAAGATACGAATGCTATTCAATACGCTTGGATTCGTTTACTTGCGGGTGGAAATTCACATGTGATGATTGTTGGTGATGATGATCAATCCATTTACGGCTGGCGCGGTGCAAAGATCGAAAATATTTTACGTTTTAATGATGATTTTGCAGATTGTCAAACTGTGCGCTTAGAGCAAAATTATCGATCCACGGGACACATTCTGGCTGCAGCGAATGCGCTCATTGCAAAAAATCCCAGTCGCATGGGGAAAAATCTTTGGACTTCAGGCAGTGATGGTCAGCCAATTATTGTGTACGCGGGATTTAATGATTTAGATGAAGCGCGATTCATTGCGAATCGTATTCGCGAATGTCAACAACAAGGTTTTTCATTGTCTGATGTTGCGCTTTTATATCGTTCAAATGCACAATCGCGTGTTCTCGAAGAAACGCTATTGCAATCCGGCATCCCATATCGTGTGTACGGAGGTTTACGCTTTTTTGAACGCGCAGAAATTCGTGATGCTTTAGGTTATTTGCGTTTAACGTCGAGTCGTGATGATGATCCAGCCTTTGAGCGTGTCATTAATACACCTGCGCGCGGACTTGGCGAACGCACACTCGAAATTTTACGTGAAACTGCGCGTGAGCATTCCATTTCATTGTGGAAAGCTGCGACTCTTTCATTAGAAAAAAATCTTTTCACTGCACGTGCTGCGAATGCATTAACGCAATTTCAACAATTGATTGAAACATTAGCGACTGACATTTTAAATCTACCATTAGAGGAACAAGTCGAGCATGTGATTCACAATAGCGGTTTGATCGAACATTTCCGCAAAGAAAAAGGCGAAAAGGGACAAACACGCATTGATAACTTAGAAGAATTAGTGAATGCGGCGCGTGAATTTAATCCTGACAATCAATTGCCTGACATGCCACCTATCTCGGCGTTTATTGCATGCTCTGCGTTAGAAGCGGGGGAGACGGCTGCAGGTGCGTATGAAGATGCAGTTCGATTGATGACGCTGCATTCTGCGAAAGGGTTAGAGTTTCCGATTGTATTTTTATGTGGTTGCGAAGATGGCTTATTTCCGCATCACATGACAAAAGATGATCCTAAAGGTTTAGAAGAAGAACGGCGCTTATGTTATGTTGGCATGACGCGCGCGATGCAACAACTTTACATGACGTGGGCTGAATCGCGTCGTTTGCATGGCCGTGAAGTGTATCACCGTCCTTCGCGTTTTTTGCGTGACATTCCTGAGAAACATTTACATCAAGTGAGAATGACAGCGCGAATCACGCGCCCTGAGAAAAAATCTTCTTGGACAACACCAAAAATGCCAGAAGGCTATTTGCGTATTGGGCAACAAGTCACGCACAAAAAATTTGGCGCGGGCATTGTGTTGCAATGTGAAGGATTGGGCGAGCACGCTCGTGTACAAGTCAAATTCGAACGCGAAGGGACAAAGTGGTTGATCGCAAGTTTTGTGGAAGCATAAAAACTTCTCTTTTAGAAAAAGGCGGGCTGGAAAGTACGTAAACTTCCCTCTTTGAAAAAAGGAAAGCACAAAGCGCTTCCCTCTATGAAAAGGGAGAGCACAAATGCTTCCCCCTTTTAAAAAGGAAGAGCACACATGCTTCCCCCTTTGAAAAAGGGGGATTGAGGGGGATTTATAAAAAAAACAATTTTATAAAAAATCCCTCCTACCTCCCTTTTTCAAAGGGAGAAAGTGGAATTGAAAACATTTTTTTTAGAAAAAGGCGGGCTGGAAAGTACGTAAACTTCCTTCTTTGAAAAAAGGAAAGCACAAAGCGCTTCCCTCTATGAAAAGGGAGAGCACAAATGCTTCCCCCTTTGAAAAAGGGGGATTGAGGGGGATTTATAAAAAAAACAATTTTATAAAAATCCCTCTTACCTCCCTTTTTCAAAGGGAGAAAGTGGAAGTGAAAACATTTTTTTTAGAAAAAGGCCGGCTGGAAAGTACGTAAACTTCCTTCTTTGAAAAAAGGAAAGCACAAAGCGCTTCCCTCTATGAAAAGGGAGAGCACAAAAGGCTTCCCCCTATGAAAAGGCTTTGTTGCATAATTGTCATTCCCGCGAAGGCGGGAATCTATTTCAAATTTATAAAGTTTTTAATTAGTCATATTGAGTGTGAGTTGAGTATTTTTTAATTAGTTATTTTTGAGCATGATGATGGGTTCCCGCCTGCGCGGGAATGACAGGTGGGATTTGATGATTTATGCAACAAAGCCCTTTGAAAAAGGGGGATTGAGGGGGATTTTAAAAAAATGCTGTGGACTCTTTCAAAAAAAATATTATTTTCACTCCCCCCTGAAACTTCTCACGCTCTTGCATTAAATGCTTTAAAATTCTTTTCTTACTTTCCATTTTTCAAAAAAAAATATAGTTACCCTGTGACAGTGATGGGCATTGAATTTGAAAATCCGATTGGCCTAGCAGCAGGCTTAGATAAAAATGGCGACTACATCGATTCATTAGGCCAGTTAGGGTTTGGGTTCTTAGAAATTGGCACAGTAACGCCACGGGCTCAATCTGGTAACCCACGCCCGCGATTGTTTCGTTTTCCAAAGCAAAAAGTTTTAATTAATCGCATGGGGTTTAATAACAAAGGTGTTGATTATTTAGTCGAGCGTCTGAAAAGAAAAAAATATTCTGGTGTATTGGGTGTAAACATTGGGAAAAATGCTGATACGCCACTCGAAAAAGCAGTGGATGATTACCTCGAATGTTTCAATAAAGTTGCAGCGTATGCGCATTATGTGACGATTAATATTTCTTCTCCAAACACAAAAAACTTACGCGAGTTGGAAAAGAGTGAATGGCTCGAAGCTTTATTGCGCGCATTAAAGCAACAACAAAAACAATTTTTCGAAACTGAAAAAAAATACGTTCCTTTAATTGTAAAAGTCTCACCTGATTTATCGCGCCATGAGGCTGAAAGCATGATGAGAATTTTTATTCAATACGAAATCGATGGCGTGATTGCCACAAACACGACGATTAATCATGCTGAAGTCTCTGATGAGGCAGGTGGCATGAGCGGAAAATTGCTCAGTGGGCAATCAGGAAAAATACTTAATGCATTCAGTATGTTACAAAAAAATAATCAAATCCCTCTCATTGGCTGCGGCGGCATCTTCACTAAAGAAGACGTCGAAGAAAAATTTAAATTAGGCGCATCGCTCGTGCAAGTTTACACGGGTTTTATCTTTCAGGGGCCGGAGATGTTGACGAAGTTAATTTGAGAATGTTCTCATCTTTGTCATCCCGCGCATATTTTTAGCGCGGGAACCAGCGACTCAAGGCGCTAGGTCCGTGCTAAAAGCATGCACGAGATGATATGGCGGACGAAATTTTTTTCAGGACGGGTTACTCCACTGTCACTGACTTTGCTAAATTTCGCGGTTGATCGACATCAGTGCCCTTTAATACGGCGACATGATATGCGAGTAATTGTAGAGGAATGGCATATAAAATTGGTTGAAGGATAGCATCAGCTTTTGGCATTTCGATGATTTGAATGTCCTCGGATAATTTTTGTAATGCTTTTTTGTTGTCGGTGAAGACAAATAATTTTCCGCCACGCGCGTGCACCTCTTGTAAATTTGAAGTGATTTTTGCAAATAATGCATTATCTGGTGCGAGCACAATGACTGGCATATTATGATCCACTAATGCGAGCGGGCCATGCTTTAATTCGCCGGCTGGATAACCTTCTGCGTGAATGTAAGAAATTTCTTTTAACTTCAGCGCGCCCTCTAATGCGATCGGAAATAAGCTATCGCGTCCCAAAAAAATCGCGTGAGATTTGTCAATGAATGACAAAGCTAACTGTTTAATCGTGCCATCAAGTTTTAAAATGGTTTCGATGGTTTGGGGTAAGGAGGCTAATGCTTTTGCAAAATCAAAAGATTTTTTCGCGAATGCGTAAGTTAACAATAACAAAACCACTAATTGTGTCGTAAACGCCTTTGTCGATGCGACGCCAATCTCTGTGCCTGCGAGTGTTAAACAATGAAATTCTGCTTCACGGACTAATGAGCTTTGCGGCATATTACAAATAGCGAGTGTTTTGACTGCTGGATTTTGTTTCACTAAGCGCAGTGCTGCGAGCGTGTCAGCGGTCTCGCCGGATTGAGAAATAAAAATGACTAAAGCATTATTAGCTACAACTGGGTTGCGATAACGAAATTCACTGGCAATTTCAACTGAGCAAGCAATCTCGGCAATTGATTCTATCCAATAACGTGCCACTAAAGCTGCGTGATAACTTGTACCGCATGCCACTAAAGTAATTTGTTTCACATTGTCTAAAATGGATTGTGCTTGTTCGCCAAAAATGAATTGACGAATGAGCTTCGCATCTTTTTTATTTTCAAGGCAACGTTTAATCGCGTCTGGCTGTGCAAAAATTTCTTGCATCATGTAATGACGATGCGGTGGATGCAAGGCAGTATCAGAGTGAATAGCTATGTCATGAGATTCGCGTTTTATTTTTTTGCCGTGATTATAGATCTGAACTGTTTCGCGTCCCACTTCAGCAATATCGCCTTCTTCTAAATAGGTGAATGCTTGCGTTAACGATAATAAAGCCAATGGGTCGGATGCGAAAAAGTTTTCATTTTTGCCGTGACCAATGACAAGTGGGCTGCCAGAGCGTACTGCAAAAATTTTATCAGGATGGCGTTGAGATAAAATGCCAAGCGCATAAGCACCTTCAAGGGTTTGCGTCAATGTTTCAATTGCAGTGATGATGTCTTGCGTTTGTTGAAAATAAAAATGCAACAAATGTACGATCGTTTCTGAATCTGTCTCGGAGGTAAATTGATACCCTTGCGCTGTTAGGGTTGCACGTAATGCAGCATGATTTTCGATGATGCCATTATGCACGATGGCGAATTGATTATTCGATACAAAAGGATGTGCATTTTTTTCGGAAGGAGAACCGTGTGTTGCCCAACGGGTGTGTGCGATGCCTGAATGACCAGATATTTTAGATTGATTGAGCGCCGCTTCAAGTTCGCGAATTTTCCCTGGGCGGCGTTCGCGCGTTAATTGATGTTGGTCGTCTAAGAGTGCTATGCCAGCAGAATCATAGCCACGATATTCGAGACGCTTTAAACCATCTAATAAAATGGTTTCAATGAAGCGTGATGACGAAGTTGCGCCGACAATGCCACACATAATAATACCTCTCAAAAATGAATTTTAGGATTTTTAGCATCTCACCTTGCGTCGATCTTTAGGGCGTGTCCTCAATTACTTCGTTGGCTGCAAAATGAGCGGAATCGGCTAAAATTTCCGCAAATTTTCGTCAAATATAACCGGATATTCTCCTCAAATTTGCGAAAATTTTATCTCAATTCTCTCATTTTTCGCTTCAACGAAGTAATTGAGGACACGCCCTAA
>JANRLY010000023.1:0-81415 GCA_033762075.1 Gammaproteobacteria bacterium | reverse complement strand
CTTGTGTGCGCAGAAGATAATAATCGTAGAAAATGGTTGCAAGTGTACAATGATTTTTCTGCAAAGATAATTCACTCTGATATTTTATATGTTGGGTTATTAAGTTTTTTTTCCAAAAAAGAGTCGGCAGTTAATTTATTTTTAAAAGACAATACCATAAAACAAAAATTTGAAAAGATAATTAAGCGCTATGAAATTCTTAATGCGGATTTAACAAAACTATCCTCAGATGAAATCAAACAAGTAGAGGATCAACGACGTGAAATTGCAACAGAAGCATGGCAAAATCTATTAATACTTCAACGAGATCACCTGCATTACAAAATCATAGATATTGATGGCGATCAAAATGCTAAATCATTTTCTTAGTACATTTAAAATCAATAGAACAGCAGATCGCGCATTCCAGATTTCTTACAGGTCAAACCAGGCCTGATAGTACCAACTATCAGGCTTCATGGCTCTCAAACTCGGCATCATATCTATCTGCCAGCTCTCCTAGCCTCATAAACCGTTCCGTGGGGTCCATTCATCTGAAATTTTCAGATAACTTCAGTTAGAGCATCCCGCGTTGCTACCCGGTCAGAGAGCTCTTGCCAGAAAACTTCTGTATCGTACACTGCAATGAATTTTTTATGCATATGGCCATCTGTGCTTCATCGATACCTGGTCAGTATTCCCAGTTTCGACACTTATAACTTCTCTGCTCTCTACGGCCTGGTGCATCGCTGAACAATTACGTTTTCGCACGTTTTTCATTTTTCCATGTAATTGCATATTTTGATTCAGCCACTGGAGCATTGAACTATTCCCCGTTTTTTCAGCAATATCCCGTGGAGTTTCGCCCGCGGTATTTTTCTGATTCAGAACAGAGCGATCGAGGGTGAAATTATTCAGCATCTCGTCAATCTGTTTTACAGTAAATGAAGGGCTATTTGATACTGGTTTTTCAATTTCAAAAAAACCCAGTTTTTTAACAGGTTTTTCAGGTTCTTTTGCAAGGATATGCAAAAGATTTTCTCCCAACTCTCTGTTACCACTATAAAGTGTTCTCATCCCCTGGTGTTTGGCGATCAGCTTCAAGGCATCGACCACATATTCAGGATCTGAATTTCTGTTAGATATCACGCTTTCAATGATACTATCTGAAAAATTTGCACCTTCTTCCAGCAGAAAGTTTGCAATATCTAGTCGCTTGTCATAAAAAGCAGTCTTGAGATAATTCAATTTGTCCAGATAATATCCCAGGTGATCCTCGACGCCGTAAATATAACTTCTTTTATATTCAAGATCATTGATATTTACTACCCCCTCTTTCAACATGGCCCGAGCTTGTTCAAAGTTACCGGCTTTCAGGACATTTAAATATTTCTGACCTTCTTGCTCTGTTTGACGCCACTGCTGGGATTCACTTGACAAGTTTCTGCTAAATCCATATTTAGATAGTTTTCTTATGGGTGAAAGAAAATTAATTCCAGTATTTTGGCTTGCAAGAATTCTTGCGGTAGACCCTGGCAATGGTACAACTCTCGCTAACATGACACTACTCCTCACTTAATAAATATTAATTAATAACGAGCGAGAGGATAGTCGCAAGCGCAATGGTTGCATACCGTATAAAATACGGTATCAATATTCTTGGGAAATAATAGCAACCAACTCGGATTTGGAATTTTCTCCGAAACGATTTTTCAAGGATGCAATATAGGATCCAATAGTACGAAAAGAATACGCAGTTTACGGGCGATCATTTTAGCCGTATAACCATGCAGACTCTAGAGTAAGGACGCTACGACGAGATGCCACTTTGCATATGGTATATATTAACTCCCCAAAGTTCAAACATACAAAAACTTTCTAGATTTCCTTTGTTTGGCTTTTACTGGGCTGAAAAAACATGCCTATCGTAAAACTGCCCGTGTAAAATGACGGTTGTAATACTGTCATATGCCGAAATGTCATTTAGTGGATTTTTTTTCATGATAACTAAATTTGCAATTTTACCTGCTGATAGGCTGCCGTATTTTTTTTCCAGATGAAAAAATTTTGCATTTCTGATTGTTGCTGAAATTAATATTTCTGACAATGGAACACCTGCTTGATACCAATCTTTCATTTCTAAATAACCATTATACCCTGGAGGATTTCCGTATGTGGGACTGGAAGGCGTGTCAGTCCCAAATAATAAATTGCCATGGTTCTTTTGAATATATTTCACAACACGGCTAACTTGATCTTCTTTTGATGTAAGTCGATTACTAACAGTTGATTTTGGTAAGCCATCAACAATCAAGTTGGTATACCACTGCCCTTCTTTCGTTTTATACCAATCTAATAATGGCCGAGGAGTGACATTGAGTAACTGTTGATCCTCAAGAAAATGAGGATCGAGTAAGGCCTGCAAGCCCTGGATAACTTGCATGGTTGGTTGATAGCCAAGGTGTCTGAGGATAACCTGGTCTAACATATGCTTTATCGGAGAAGGCAATCCTGGACTTCCATCGTAAGGCTTCCAGTTCCACATGCCATGCGCAAAAATATCTGCGCCTGAGTCCAAAACAAATTTTTGGGCAACTAAAGAGTTTGCATGAATTAAAACAGGCAGATGATGTTTGTGGGCTAAAATGACTATTTGCCTAACAGCATCTAAGCTAGGTAATGGCAAATTTTTACTTGCTCCAAAACCAGGCTCATAAAATATCTTCACGCATTTTGCATTTGAATTTACGATTCTTCTAATAATGGCTGAGGGAGTATGATCTGCAGGATTGATACCCTCCGGTAATTTAACGCCTTTATTCCTTTCATACAAAAAATTGGGAAACATCTTAAAGCGCAAATTTTCTGGAAATTCACTCATAGGATAACCATTTGCACTCATGATTCCACCACCGCAAGTGTACAAATCAGGATGTTTTGGGTTTGAATTAAAAATTTCCGATTTATCTATAACAAGATCAATAATCGTTGTATATCCGAAATAAAGATAACTGCTGGGCAATTGTTTGCGATATTCTGTTACTAAATCAGGATGAGATATATCGTCCGCCAATCCTGGGACAACATTTATATGATTATGAGAATCTATTAGTCCGGGAATAAGATATTGGTGTTTTGCATTATACACGCGGCTATTTTTTATGTTTGGTATTTTTCCAAATCCTACTTTTTTAATTTTTCCATCATGTATGATGATATACCCTTCTCTTGGAAACATGGTTTTTTCTGTAGTATTGATCATTTTAGCATTAATAATGATTAAATCGGAATTTGCTAAAACACTGACCGGTAAAATATATAATAAAAATAAAGCGGCCCACTTAGTAAAGTTTATCATTGGTTGCTCATCTGTAAATATTAAAATAACACCCTATTATTATATTCTTTTGCAAAAAATGAAATAATAAAAATGAGCTGAATTTAGCGATTCCAGCGATAAGCCTGGAAGGCTTTCAGGCATAAATTTGTACGGCGCCTAATCTATTTCGCCATCTGCAATCTATTCAATTCATTACGATAAAAACGCCATTTTGGGAGGAACCTATCCATCAATGCAACAAACCGTTTATTGTGTGATGCCTCTAGTAAGTGAACTAACTCATGCACAACAACATACTCAAGACATTCAAACGGTTTTTTTGCCAATTCCAGGTTAATGCGAATCGAGCGTGATTTTGGGGAACAACTTCCCCATCGGGTTCGCATTTTACGTATTGTAACTTTTGAAACTGAAACATTTATTATCTTTTCCCATTGAGGGATCAATGTATTCACTTTTTCGATTAATTGCTTTTTATACGAAGCGTCCAACAAAGCTTGCTTCTTTAAGTCGCCAGGTCCATGGTGAATATTCATCGCTTCATGTTCTTGAACAATAAATTTAGCTTTTTGTTTTTTTATCCATTTCAATTTTGAAATGACAAAAGCATGAATTTTTTCAATTGGCATTGTTTTCGGCACAGACAATTTCACATGACCATATGGCGCTGAAACACTTAAATAAGCATGTTTTATTTTTTTCTGAGTTATTTTTACATCTACATCATCTAATTTAAGGTCCATCATTAGTGACTCTTTTTATGGGCTGCATGAAAAATTTCCTTGGCAGTAAAATTGAATCAGCATAAGACTCATAATTAATACTGTAATTACAATACCGGGAGGTATAAATAATGTGCACAATCCGATTTTGATATTTTTAGTTTTAAATAAAACAATCCACGAAGAAATCAATGAACCAAAACATGTAAATGGTAAAATGACAGCAGCCCAAAATACAACCCATAAAATTTTATTATTTTCTGAGCCTGGCGCATCAAATAACATCGGCGCTGTCATTGCAAGAAAAATAGAAAATATACCAATGACAGCGATGAGAAGATTACATAGTACGATAGCGAAGCGTTTCAAGATAACTTATCCTTCTCTGTTAGTGAAATGTATATTAATCTTTGTCGTTTTGAGATCGTTTCTACGCGTGAATCACTCGAAAGAGACGATGGGCGCAGAATAATTTTTTGCTTATCTTCTCGTGATAATGTTTTAATGTATCGCTCTATTTTCATTGCAAATGATTTATCCCCTTTAATTTTCCAACATTGTGCGATAGTGATCGGTTTAAAGCTACGTGTATATTTACATTTTCCTATCTTTAACACATGAGAACGATAACGTTTTTTAAGATCATTCGTGTAACCTGTATAATAATTCTTATTTTCACAAAGTAAAATATAGACCCAGTAATTTCTTATATTTATTTTCTGCATATTATCAATAAGCAACGCTTTATTTATCTTTGTTTTCGTCTTCATCAAGAACCCCGAGATAGGTTTTCAGTGACAAAATTGAGTCTTATAGAATCTCACATTTCGGTAACGTTTAAAATCATCATTTTTATGAATTCATTTTACGCCAACGATGACTTCACCTGCCCTACTATCAGATGAAGGTAGGGTTTTTCCTATCAGGCTTAAGCATAAAGTAAATATTTCTGTCTAATTTTTTTAAACTGATTCAGTTTTGATGCCCAACTTGCACGGATTTGTTTTTCACTCATCCCTGCTTTTATTTGCTTTTCTAGCTGTATGTTACCCGCAGCATATTCAAAACCTTTAAAAAAATGATCTTTATCTGGAAATAATCGATATGCTTTTATGAGATATCGAATTTGTAATTTGCCTGCTATCTTCTGGAGTGTTTCGTGTGTGGTTCCTGTTAAATTCCAGCCGTAACAACGTTTGCCATGATAGATGGGTGACAAAGTAATCGCCGATGCTTGTGGCACAAATGAAAATGCTAAATGCATTTTTTTGAGTGATGGATGGCCAAATGTTTGAAAAGGCTTTGCTGTACCACGTCCAACACTCATTGCAGTTGCTTCCATCAAGCCAATGGAAGGATACCAATAAATAGATTGAATATTAGGAAGATTCGGTGAGGGTTTGACCGGCGGCACATAATAACTATGATGAGTATAGTGCAAACAAGGAATTACTGTTAGCTGCAAAGATTGAGCAAGTGATCGCGGCGTGACATTTAACCATTGCTCACCTTGTAACATCTTCGCATATTCACCTTCAGTCATCCCGTAGACAATAGGAATCGGTTGCATACCTGTAAATGATTTGTATTTAAAATCTAACACAGGCCCATCGACATAAAAACCATTAGGATTGGGTCTGTCTAAAATAATAAGCGGTTTGTTATAACGCACTGCTGCTTCCATTAATTTTTGTAGTGTTGAAATATATGTATAAAAGCGCACACCAACATCTTGAATATCAAATACAATGACATCGACATCAAGCAAATCGGAAGCAGCAGGTGTGAGTTTTTTTCCATATAGAGAAATGACAGGAATTTTATTTTTTACATTAATAGAATTTTTAATCTGTGTATCCTGATTAATTGAAAATCCATGCTCAGGTGAAAATATTTTAACGATATGAATATGATGTTGTAACAAGACAGTGACTAAATCTTTTTTTCCAATTAACGAACCCTGATTCGCCAATACTGCCACACGTTTTCCTTTCAATAAAGGCAAGTACAGTGACAAGCGTGCTGCACCAGGAAGAATATTGTCTGCAGCGATGCAATGAGTGCTAAAAAATAGCAATAATATAAATAAAAATCGCATAATTGTTTTCATTGGGTAGCATACGCCCTTTGTAACTCACCAGAAAAAGTATTGTGATATGTTGAAACTGAATGAACATCTGTCAGACTAGCAGCAACAATATTTGCAATTAAGCGTCGATCCTCAACAACTTGATTATTTAAATCAGGTTTTGGATGAGTACGACTCGTTAAAAAAATAATTGCAGTTTGTGTGGCTGGATCTAACCAAATGGATGTCCCTGTCCATCCTGTGTGACCATATGATTGCGTCGGTAGCAATATGCCACGACTAGAAAAACGACTGTCTATATCCCATCCCAAACCATGTGCTTCTGTTACACTCGATGGTGTTTGCGAAGTCGTCATTTTTAATATTGTTAAAGGGCTTAATATCCAACTCGATGATTTTTTTGATGCAAAAGATATTTTGCCATCTGAAAGCATCATTTGTGTAAATCGAGCTAAATCTGTGGCCGTTGAAAATAAACCAGCGTGCCCAGAAACTCCACCCATGGCGCGTGCTAGTGGATCTTGGACTGTCCCCCAATATAGTTTGCCATCTTCGAGATCAGTTGGTGCGATACGTTTTTGTAAACGCAATGGAGGATTAAAAAATGTATTATGCATCCCGAGTGGCATAAAAATATTTTTAGTTGCATAAACATCCAGTGGTTCGCCTGAAATAATTCGTACCAATTCACCCAATACAATAAAACCAAGATCACTATATAAATACCGCGTGCCAGGTGTATATTGAGGCGTAAGTTGAACAACCTTTTGCAAAATATTATTTTCAGAGTTACTCACATCTGCTTGTAAACCCGATGTATGTGTTAATAATTCACGTATAGTAATATTCGCTTTACCATGTGTAGCAAACGCTGGCCAATACTCTGCAACTGGCGCATCCAATTCAAGACGTCCCTGCTCTACTAATTGCATAATTGCTGTCGTAGTTGCTATTACCTTGGTAAGCGATGCTAAGTCGAAAATAACTGTTAATCGCATTGGCACAATTGAGGGAAGAATTTGTTGATTACCAAATATACCTTGATAAATTTTACGATGATGATGATAAACTAACACGACTGCACCAGGATAATAGCTTGCTGCAATCGAAGATTGTATAACGCGCGATATATTTTGCAGCTGATCGCTTCGTACACCAGAACTTGCTGGTATGAGGGTTGAAGATGCCCCGGGTGGAAAGTGGCGTACACCTGCCCCAAATAATAGCGATTTAGCAAAACTACTGATCGGAACTAGTAACACAACAAGCAGCACGACCGCGTGAAAAAATAAAATGTGTGTACGCATATAAACTTTAGTTTTTCAAAGACGAGCAACTTTCCATGAGGTGTTTTTTAGTTAACTGTTCCCAAGATGCTGTTGGACAATGAAAAGGTTTCTGTGCTGGCAGACAAACAAAACGTGCTGTTCCCAGAGTCACAGTGTGAACACAATGCTTCCAATGATAAACACTTAAATATTTTGGTGCAGGCAAAGACCAGCAAGCCGAAATATTAGCAAAAAACATCAATAAACAAGCAATATAATATTTAGTCATAGTACGCCTTATCGATCAAAGCAAAATAGTAAAGCCAATTGTGTCTAATGCGGTAGATTACCGTAATCTTCTTGATGAAGACAATTTATATTTCTCAGAAAATTCTCGTGAGTTGTATGAGATTGCAGGTCCTGGTATAACAATGCTCAGGCATATTCTAAGCGTATGATTTGTTAAGGATGACAGATGAAAAGGATTATCTTAAGTAGCATTTGTAGTCTTGTTAGTGCGCACTGTTTTGCTGGCAGCACGCCCATTTTTTTAGTCACACCCAATATTTCGGTACAATCCTCATTAATGAATGGTGAGATTGGCAGCGCGGTTTATCAAGTCACAAATAATACACAATATACTTTGTCAAATATTGGGTTAGCCCAAATGCCTGCAGGTATAACACCAGACACGAGTTCTGTTTCTTCAAACTCACAGTATTGTTCAAATCCTTTTACGCTCACTGCCGGCAGTAGTTGTTTATTGAAAGTGACTTTAGATACTAGTCAATTGAGTGGCGGTGTTTCAAGTGGTCCGATTATTTGTTATTCGCAATCAACTCCAATCTACTGCAGCCAACCTTACACGCCTGATCGATTGAATATGAGTGTTACGCAAGATCCTATTCCTCAAGATTGTGACTCCAATTATGCAAATTTTAACTACGAGCTGTCACAAAATTTTGATTCAACAAGTGTTTTCTCGGCTGGCTGGGGGCCAGGACGCAATCCACTTCCATTAAGTCCTTCAAATCCAGATCTCACGAATTGCCCAACGAGTGCTGGGGTCACTTGGGAACAGAAGCGTGTCATTGCAGCCGCCGCATTTTGGATAGCGCAAAAATTAAATTATTGTCATCATTACAATCCTGATTATGCGACACCCACTAGCTTGCGTAGTGCTAGCGGAACGGATGGTGGGTATTGTAATCCTGCCGTAGATACGATGCCGGGTTCTGTTTATTATGGGCAACAAGCGCGTTGGAACTACTCGGGTGAAGGAAGTGAAACAGCAAATAACTGGGTCAACAACAATCAAATGTGGTACGGCATGGATTGCAGTAACACGACATCTTTTATTTATAATTTTGCATTCGGAACGAATACAACACTAGGTATCCCATTTGATAGCAAAACGAATTTTCAAGCGGGACAAGAAGGTTGTCCTGGTAATATCAATTGTCCTCAAGATAATTTATCGCCTAATCAACAAAACGTCGGAAGTTTTGCTGGGCAATATCTAGATAATGCGAGTCGTGCAGGATATCTGGTTTGTGTTGATGGTACTGTTGATGCTAATTCTGGGCCGAACTCAGCAGGTACACCAACGTTATGTGCAGGGCATGGGGGTTATCTTTCGGGGATTAATAGCAGCGGTACTTTCACAAAAACTGTGACGGTTGCACAAGTTGCAGCAGTATTGCAACCTGGTGATATGCTTTATATTGCTGGCGCTGGACCTGATCCTCAACCCAATCCGGATGGCTCAACTTCAGAAGTGACGCATGTCATTATGTGGACCGGAAAACAAGTTGGTACTGGTGCAGACAATATTGATGCCTCTCTTGTTGCGCCAAATGACGCACCTTGTGCGGATCAAAGTATTTGGCAACCAAACACTGGCGACTGGTTGATAGCAGACAGCCATTATCAAGGCTATGATTATCGTGTATTAACAACTTGTTTTTATCTAAATGACTTGTGGGGCGTGCGCAGGGTTATTGTTTAAAAATACATTGATGACAAGGATTTTTGCAAATGAAAAAAACTATGATGCATAAATGGATTGTGCTATTACTGTCTTTTACAAGCGTGAATACAGCATTTGCTTTTTCAAACCTTCATCCTGTTTTTGGTATTGCTTACGGTGTTGATAATGTTAATTTGACACAAAATAAAATCATTGCACTCATTGCCCCTTTTGAAAATACATACAAAAGCAGTCATCGCGGTGAAGCGAGTGTTTATAATTTATTTGTGGGCGTTGAGTCTGCATTCCAGCATAATATATTTGGTCAAATTGGATTAAGTTATTATCTGACGAATACATTAACAACAAAAGGTGATATCCTTCAATTTAATGATCCGTCATTTAATAATTTGAGCTATCAATTTAAAACCAAAAATCAACGTATTTTAATTGAAACGAAATTATTATTTACACTCAAACAAAATCTGCATCCCTATCTCTTAGCAGGGGCTGGTCTAGCATTTAACCGATCATATGGTTACTCAGAACAATCTTTAGATGGTGCTTCTGTTCCGATGCAATCGTCATTCGCTAATCATTCCGCAACTTCATTTAGTTATACTGTTGGTTTAGGTGTTGATGTTGATGTGAGTACACACGTACGTTTAGGCGGTAGCTACCGTTATGTTGATTTAGGTCAAGCTGGGCTCGGCACGACAGCATCTCAAAGTAGTACGCAAACATTAAATTATAATCATTTAAAGACGAATGAATTTCTTGTACAACTTGATTATATTTGCTAGAGAAAACTCAATAATAGTTAAATAACGTATTGATAATATGAAAATAATTTATATTTATATCGATTATTGATTTCGTTTTTAAATCTGATTCAAATCTTCTGTAGTGGACGATTTGCACTATTTGCTTTTATTTTTTGCTACAATAATGAAACCTCAAACGGATAGGAGAAGCAAAATGTCTACTGCAAAGGATCATGGAAAATGGAAGAAAGACCATAGTCGCTGGTTAGCTGATCAGAGAAAATGGAAAGTGGATCAAAAAAGAGTGCGCAATACTCTAAGCAATCTCGAAAAAGTTTTGAAATACCATGCAGATGAAATAAAATCATTTGAAAAAAAATCTAAAGAACATAAAAAACAAATGTTAAAGACTAAGCACTCACCTGCTGCACACAAGAAATTTAAAAAAGCGCATGAGAAGCACAGTCAATACTATAAAACACATGCAAAAGCTAATAAAAACATTATTAATTTGACCAAAGGCATAGAAAAAGCCATCAAACGCCTTAACTACATTTAATCCTTATTGAAGGTTATCTTTCGGTTTTGAGAAGTTAAATAAAATTTCTCAAAAAATAGAAAGATAACCTTTATTTTTTAATATTTTTCCGTATTGTGAGATAACTCCTAGCCTATCTCTTAGGAGACTTTGAAATATTCCAAACCCTATCTTGGTTAATTATTCGCAAAATCTTCTACAACAAATCTATCTTCTTTAAGGTGTGTTAGCGGGCAGCTAAAAATGAGTGTTAAAGGTTCACTTCCATTATTAAATAATTGATGAATCGTATTGGGCGTAATGATAAATGAATTTTTTGCTTTGACTTGCTTCTTCTCTAATTGAAAATCACCTTCTGCTGGCATGAGACGAATCTCACCTTCACCGCTAATGATATGATATTCTTCATCGCCATCTTTATGATAATGAGGCTTCACAGAAGAACCGGGTGGTATTACTGTAATGTAGGTACCCCTACCTTCTGTTTCTAATAAAGTTGCAATTTGTATGCCAACTGTTTTATCGATATTGGCATTTGAAAGTTTTTGTTCCCACTCAACGATGTTTGTGTTCATTGTCTATTTTTCCTGTGATATATATAAATTAAATGATAAACAACTTTATATTTTTGCCATCACGTATTTCTCATCCTATTAGTGAAGCGGACATTGTTGTGTAGTATGGCTCGCATGGTTACAATGTCATTCCTAAAAACTCTCTATTTTATCCGTGAGATCCAAGTATGTTCAAATCCAGCAAGCTCTCAACTCATTCAATTTGCCTTGAACCCTTAGAAGAATTACACAGAGAATCTTTACGGGTGGTTGTCTCAGATGAGCGTATTTCAACATATACAACCGTCAGCAGTAAAGCATTTGATGTGTGGTTTAATCAAGCACTTGTGCCGAGAGAAGTTAATGATCGGTTCGCATTTGCAGTACGTCGTTTGGCTGATCATAAATTAGTAGGAAGTACGAGCTATTACGACTTTTCTGATATACATCGTCGTGTACTCATTGGATTTACTTGGTATCATCCTGATGTGTGGGGCACAGAAGTCAATCCAACCTGTAAATATCTTTTATTGCAGCATGCATTTGAAACCTTAACTCTTAATAGAGTTGGTTTTGAAGCTGATGTGCGAAATGCTCGTTCGCGTGCCGCTATTCTCAAGCTTGGTGCAAAAGAGGAAGGTATTATGCGGCAACATATGATCATGCCCGATGGTCATATTCGTGATACGGTATTTTTTAGTATTCTTCGCCAGGAATGGCCTGTTGCCAAAAAAAATCTTGAAGCAAGATTAAAAATAAACACTAGGAAATAACAGTATATGAATACCAATGATTTAATCAACAAAACTAAACTTTATACAGAACAAAATCAACCAGGTGATGATATTATAAAAGTATCACTTTTTGCGCAAAAAATTTTAGATGAAATTGCAAACATTATTCAGCCCGGTATGAGTGAATCAAAAGCGACTGAAGCAGCCAAAATAATTTTTAAAGAACATAGTATTGAAAAGCTATGGCATCGCCCCATTATCCGATTTAATCAAAATACACTCTGTACTTTTAAAGACAGGCCAACTAAGGAATACATTTTACAAGCTGAGGATATTGCATTTATTGATATTGGTATTGTTAAAGATGGTATAGAAGGAGACATTGGTAAGACCATCGTATTTGGTGATAACAAAGAATTTCTGCATTTAAAAAATATCAGTGAAATTCTTTTTCAAGAGGCCTCCATATATTGGAAAACTGAAAATCCAACTGGAATACAATTATATGAATTTATTTATGCGCAAGCAAAAAAATATAATGTATTATTTAATTTATCACCCGCAGGCCATTTAATTGGTGCCTTTCCCCATACCCATGCTTGGACTAAAGGGGCAAACATTTATCCTGAAAAACTTGCAGCACGGGGATGGATTCTTGAAATACAAATTAAAAGTTTAACACAGCCTTTTGGCGCATTCTTTGAAGGGCTGCTTTATTAACCTCGTTAAAAAAATCGGCCAAAAATATTTGGCCGAATAAATCATTATTAAAATTTACAGTGTATTTTCTATCTGCTCGGCTTTTTTCAAGTGGAGTGCAACATGTTTAGAAGTCATTAATAAATGATTTTTTAAAGCGTTACCTTGAACTTCTTGTATTTTGGTATCCAAATTACTTAAAGCTTCTTTATGACCCGCGATCATGTTATTTATATAAGCATTATCAAAATTTTTGGTACTGATTGACTGCAATTTATTTGCTTCTTCCATACCTTTTTCGCGAAGCGCAATCGCTTTTTCACCAAATTCTTCACCATAATTATGTGATAATTTTAAAGTCGCATTAAGATTTTTAGAATGTTCCTGTATCATCAGTCGAGCATAATTTTTGACTTGAGGATTATGTGATCTGTGCAAAGCAATTTTTGCAGCATTGATTTCATTTTTATCCAAAACAACAAGCCAACCAATTGCATGACTGTCGGTATTATTTGCTTGCGTGATCGTGGTATTGCTGTTATCAGCTTGTTGCCCAGCATATGGTTGATTGGTGCACCCTGCCATGAAAGAAAGAGAAAGAATCCCTACCAAAGGAAATAGTCGTTTAATTTGCATGATAAACTCCTTGAAATTATAGAAGGCTAAATATTAAAGGGGATATACCGAGATGTCGATTAGAGAAGAACCCTTATAGTTTTTAGGTGTTTACCCTAAGTATTTTCATATAATCTTTGTTAATCTCTAAAAAAACAACTATGATCAAGTAAAATA
Source organism: Gammaproteobacteria bacterium (assembly GCA_033762075.1). Taxonomy (GTDB): domain Bacteria; phylum Pseudomonadota; class Gammaproteobacteria; order DSM-16500; family DSM-16500; genus VFKI01. The sequence continues at coordinate 67,967 of JANRLY010000023.1, read as the reverse complement.
GATCGACAAGGAGGTTATCATGCTCAAAGTATTAACACTTCTGTTTATCTTTTTATTGGCTTGTGCATCGATGACAGGCTACCTGTATTTAACTGATAAGATTAAATCTGGCGAACAGAAGATAGCAGAAGGTGAAATACAACTTCAGAAAGGGCAGGAAATGCTGGCGAGAGGAAAGGTCAAACTGGCGAATGGCAAACGAAAGTTGTCGACAATTAAGACGGTGCAAACAGGAAGCTTACCATTATTAGGTGCTACAATTGCTAGTTTACCTGTCGGTGGATTGGTGTATCTCGAATCCAAAAACCAGATTGCTAAAGGAGATAAATTGGTTGCTCAAGGTGCTGAGAGAATCAAGGCTGGAGAAAAGCAACTTGCGACAGGTAAGGTAGAATTGAGCCTTGGAAAAGCGCGCTTGACTCTAGCAAATAAAATTCGAATTTCTTGTGCACTGGCAGCAGCCTTATTTTTCACTATTTTTATCGTTCTCGGATTCATTTGGAGGCAATCGCTCACTAAAATGAGCAGATCAAAAAAATGAGCTTTTGAATGAATCTATTTAAACATTGATAATTTCCACTATGGCTTTAAACGCTTAGATTTCTCCTGACTAACGGTATTGAGATTACATTATTTTGATCTTCCTTTTCAGCATTGAGAATAAATTTTGAAATTTCTTCTCTTATTTCAAAATCTGGTGTGACCTTATCCATATCAATTGTAATGGATGGAATGAGAGGGCTTCTTTTGTCGCTACTCCTGCACCAGCGTTCTAGTGCAGATCTTTCATATGTTTTATTGTCATTTGCTTTTACTGGTTCATCCATAATTTCGAGCAAAATAGGACAAAGAAAGTCATGAGGAATATTATCTTCTGAATAACCAATTTTTGCTAATCGTTTTTTTGAATCTAGTGAGGGCGGGAATCGTCTGTCACGATAGTATTGTTGACAGTTTTCATGCAATTTTTTTCCGAAAAATCTGAGCCCTGCTAAAGCTGCCGCTCCACCTACTAGCAGTGTTATAGCGCGAAAAAATCTTGTTGTTTCTTCGCTATAAATCATTTCATTTATTTTATTGGCTTCTGAGCTCATAATCTCATAGGCTTCATTAAGAAATTTGGTTAAATAGTCATAAGAATTCTTAAGGATAGGCTGCGTGACAGGCGCTAATAATGCTACGAAGCATGTTCCGCTATCGGGTTCAACAATACTAGCATCGCCAGCTTTATATAGATAATCGTATCCATAAATATATTCCGGAACTGGGTCAATAATACTAATATTAAAATTCCATGTTACTTGATTGAAAGTAGTGTTAAATGCGTTAGAAGCTATCGTGTCGAAACGACTGAAAGTATCTAATTCATGGACATTTCTACCTCTGTATCCGTGGCAATCACCTATCATTAAATAATGACCTTCATCCTGAGTAGTAATATTCCACATGAGGGCTGATATGCTTTTTAGACTGGCTACCCAACTCATAGCACGTATGAAGTTATAGGGAATATTTTTGAATGAAAAATTGCTGAGACGAATACTGTAATTTTTGAAACCTATGCCGTCATTATACACTTTGAAAAATGATGATCTGTTATTGACGTATTCAGGTGCGGCGGAGGGTTTGAGATTATCATTTTTTTGAATTGGCATATATGTTCTATCTTCCTTTTCGAACTATCATTTATTTTAATGCTGTGCAATATACCGTTTCTTAAAAACGTAGTCTACATTTTTATGCTGATAAATGAATTTTTAAATCAACTTAAAGTGTGTGAGACGAAGTATTTTCTTGTGATAAATTTTCGGATGCTGCTGCTGGTGAATTTGGTTGACCGAAAAGCAATCCTTTTACTGACTGATAAAGTCCGGAAATATTTAATGTTAATGGAATTTCTTTATTTACCACAATACTATTAAATGTTTCATTGGTTTTAACAAATGCTTTGACAGGATCAATCATTAAATCATTCTCTGTTGTATGAAGAATTGATTGAAAACCAGGTTGGTTTTCGATTTTTTTTGCTATTTCTTGGAGAAATTGAATATGTTTATCCGTTATTTCAAGCTCAACAAAAGCATCTCGTGATTGGTTTAATGCTACAATCGGAACCCCTTGTTTTTTAAATTGATTAACAAGCGTTCTTGCGATGCAAGCTTCCATTAGCCGATTCACAAAGTCCATATGAAGATCAAATGTTTTTGAATCATCAGAAAGCGCAGTGTTGATTTCCTCTAAATACTCATCTATATTTTCGATGTTTTCATCAGCATAGCTTTGAAAGCCTATAGCTTCTACACAATCAAGACCATTATGGATATTGACTTTAGATTCGTTAATTTTTGTTGAAACATCTGCGAATAAAAAACTATTTGTACTACTGACATCCCCTTTTCTTTCTTGGATTTCCTCGACTAAATTTTGACGTGCCTTTTCAGCCGCTTCAGTACTTAGAGATTGATCACTTGGCTCGTCAGAGAATAAATCAGGTTTGTCATATAAATCACGGTTACTGACGCGAATAAAAGATAAAGAAGCATCATTTAAAATTGCAAATGTTGAGTGACGACCAGCCCATTCCATCGTATTTTGACGAACACCGTGGGTTAAAACCGAAACGGATCTATTTTTCCAAACGGATGTGTTTTTTACCAAACATGACACCTCAGACGGCCAATCCCGCGCGGCACGTATGACTAAACCTTTAGAGCCAGTGTATTGGGAGTTAATTCGGGTCAGTACATTCCTAAACATATTGCGTCTCTCTCTGATTCATTGAGAAAGATAGCAAACTATCATATACCGACGAAATTGTCAATAATTTGTACAGTTTAAGGGGTATAGGCGGGGCTATTTGAAACCTCAGTTTCATCAGTCTCTGCTAGGGTTTGTCGATAAAAAAATAGCTCTTTTCCATGGTCTTCGATGCTTAGTATCTTCATCACTTCTGGTGGTGTTTTCCCTTCTATCGCGAGTGCAGTATAAGCCGCTACTAATGGACCGCAATCATAGTCGTTACAAAGCCATTGATGGCCGAAGGCGCAATTTTGAAATGTAATGCTAGGGAAATATTTCTCGCAAGTTGAAGAAACATAGTAATAATTTTCAGTGAAGGCATTAATAGATCCATGAGAGGCTTTAACAGAAGATAAAAATTCATACAAATGACTCACTAAAAACGACTTAGAGTCATAAAAATGTGCTTGATTATTTCCCTGATCAATAACAAGTAATCTGAAATGTCCCCTCACAATTTCTGCAACAGGAATAATACATTGAGTAGCAGGAAGCATGTCAGGATGATCATTCAAATAATTATGATATATCTTTAAAGCAGTCTCTAAAGTTTCAGTGAAATGAAATTGCGATGATCTATCAATTCCAGGCGGATCGTCTGTGACGGTCATGAATAAGGCAACTTTTCGTTGATTCATTTCAAACAACCGAATAAAATTTCTCTCTTCAAAATAAATGGTTTCACACGCAATCGCTTTTTGATTTTTTATCTCATTATCTAGAATTAAATTCAGTAAATTATTTAAATGAAAATGAGAATAACGTTGTCCGCCAGAACAAGGGTCAGATGACATAATAAATGCATCTTGGAGGAGTAGCATTTCGCGATTAGAAAAAGAACTTTCATCCACTAAAACATAATCATCGTCTAGTTTTTGTTCTATAGAGATTTTTTCTTCATTCATAAGACTGTCCAATATCACCCGAGTCGATCTGGTATCGCTCATATTCCTTTCTCCATGACAATGTATAATGTTATCTATTTGATGAACTCAAAGACCTCTTCATCTGATATTTGAGGAAATGTTTCGTACCATGTCCCAACAGCATATAGATACTCAGGTATTAATGGGCAAACAATTTTTTCAACTGATTTTGCTATCTCTGCGTAGACTGAAGTTGCTACGACAGGCACGGCAATGATAATACTGATAGGGTGATATTTTCTTAATGCTTTGACTGCAACACGTATAGTTGCACCCGTTGCAATACCATCATCCACCAAGATAATAGTCTTATTTTTTAATTCAGGAAATGCCTTATTACCGCGATATTTTTTTTCACGTCTTTCTAATTCTTTTTTTTCAGATTGAACAACACGCTCAATATCACTTTTTGGTATGACAATTTCATCAAGCAAATCTTGGTTAAAAAACGTCACACCACCCATAGCGATTGCTCCCATGGCAAGTTCTTCATGGCCTGGAACGCCTAGTTTACGTACAATGAAAATATCTAAAGGGACAGAGAGCGCTTTTGCAATTTCGTAAGCGACAGGAACACCACCGCGTGGCAGTGCTAAAACAATCACATCTTTTCGATTGCGGTATTCACTTAACTGCTTAGCAAGTATCTTCCCTGCTTCGCAACGATCATAATATCTATCCATGTGTCCTTAGTGTCTATCACATCCCACAGCAGCATGATTTTACTAAATATTCTGGTGGATGCATTTGATGTCCTTTCGCAAAGCTCAGAGAAGAAGCTGATGCTAACATTATGATTAATATAGATAATACAAGTCGTTTCATATGAACTCCCCGTTTTGACCATGTTATAAACGAAGTATAGACAATAAATGATTAAAATCTATGGTCTATCGGGTAGTGGGGGATGATTTTTAAATTCTGACGGATCTCGTTTCTCTGAAGTAAATGATTTAAAAAGCAAAGCGCCTACTCCTATCAGCCCTGCAATGATACCTGCGGCGATTCCACCAGCAATGAGCTTTTCTTCTGCTGATAATTCTTTGAAACAAGCAAAAAATGATTTATCTTCCTGACTTAAATAGTCGGCTCCCGTGATGAATCCACGCGCTTTTAATGCTTCTGTTGCACAAGAAGAATAATGTTGTGTGATGCAGATCATCACTGCTTTCATCTTGTCATCTGAAGTTGACTTATAAAGCGCGCTAATCACATCCTGTAAAATGTTGCTGACATAGGCACATAAAATAGCAGCGCTATTTTTTTCATTGATCAAGTCATCCCATGCTAAAATCTCAATGAGTTCTTTTTTAATTAAACCATTTGAATCTAATAATTCATTACATCCAAGATCAATAATTTTTTTTAACCAAATTTTAATATATTCAACATCGCTTTTTTGAAGGTAGGGTTCATGTTCATCATCATATAAGCAATACATTTCTAAAATGTAATTTTGTAATTTTACTATTAATGTATGCAATAAATAATCTGAGACGAGTGGAACAAATGTAAAATCATTTTCATTTGCATCAAAAACACGAAAGGCACCGCCTGCTGTTGCCAAACGCTTCCTTGTTTGAGTGCGATAAGCCTGTTGTATACGTTGATCGGAGCAAGCGATTTGTAAACGTTCAATGAGGGTTTGAGTTGACAGCATGGCTATTCCTTAGCGGATATTGTAAAGTACCAACTAGTTTACTTAAAAAGTATCAGTAATGAAATGAGGATTTTACCATGTTAGCCACAAAAGCGTATGCTGCAAAAAGCGCGACAACACCTTTACAACCTTTCAGTTTTGAACGCCGTGTACCAAAAGACCATGATGTCTTGATTAAAATTTTATATTGCGGTATTTGTCACTCCGATATTCATCAAGCACGTAACGAATGGAAAGGCACAAACTATCCAATTGTCCCTGGACATGAAATTGTTGGAAAAGTTGTGCAAGTAGGGGCCAAAGTTAAAAAATTCAAAATGAACGACACCGTTGGTGTCGGATGCTTTGTTGATTCTTGCAGAACATGCGAAAGTTGTCATGCTGATGAACAACAATTTTGCGAAAAACATTTAGTACCCACCTATAACGGAACCGAGATGGATGAAGTGACCCCTACATTTGGAGGTTATTCTTCGCAAATTGTTGTCGACGAAAATTATGTTTTATCCATTTCTCCCAAATTAGATTTAGCAGCGACCGCGCCCTTATTGTGTGCGGGCATTACTACATATTCTCCACTGAAACGTTACAAAGTAGGGCCAGGCAAAAAAGTTGCCATTGTAGGACTAGGTGGTCTTGGGCATATGGGTGTCAAATTAGCGGCATCAATGGGTGCCGATGTATCAGTACTCAGTACATCGCCTGCAAAAGAAAAAGACGCGCGTCGTTTGGGCGCACATCATTTTTATCTTACAAAAGATCCTCAACAACTGGCCAACTTGGCTAATACATTTGATTTCATCTTAGATGCTGTTTCAGCACCGCATGATATCGATAGTTATCTCAAGCTGTTAAAAAATGGTGGTACATTAGTTTTGGTAGGTGCGCCAGAGAAACCTTTGCAAATTGAAGCCAGCACTTTCATTCGTGGACGACGTCAACTTGCTGGATCACTTATTGGCGGCATTCGCGAAACACAAGAAATGTTAGACTATTGCGCTGAAAAAAATATCACGTCCGACATTGAAATCATTCCGATTGAAAATATCAATGAAGCTTACGAACGCACCATCAAAAGTGATGTTCGTTATCGATTTGTGATTGACATGGCGACGTTATAGAGTTGTCATTACACGTTTATCTACTGTCATTGCGCGCGCGGCTCCTAGCGCGGAACCCAGCGACTTTAAGATACCGGGTTCCGCGCTAAAAACATGCGTGGGATGATACGTTAACCTGCATTCTCCGCAGGCTCAAGTAACAAGCGACTGAAGGAACTTTTCAAAGACTCAAATCGAGAAATATTAGACTCAAGTAATGCAATTTTTGTTTCTAAGGTTTCGATGGTTTGTTGATATAAACGCATTTCTTTTTGTGCCAATTGCATTTCATAATCAAATTTGAGTGTTAAACTTCTTGTAACTGATTCTTCGGTATTTTTAATCGCTTCTTCTAATTCAACTGGAAAACGCTCCACTTTTTCGCGCAATTGTTCTAATTGAGAAAGTGCTTGTTCATTCGCATTAATTCTGGCTTCGCGTTGAGACATGTCTTTTTCAAATTTTTGTCGAATGGCAGAAAGTTCTTGCTCTTGCGTGCGCTTCGCAATTTCATATTGGTTGCGTTCCTTCATCCGAGTTAATTCACGCTGAGAAATAAATTTTTGTTCTTCTTGTTGAAATTCTTTTTGCTTACTTGTCATTTCAGCTTCAAATTGACTACGGCGCTCTTCCATCTCCTTTTCAAAGGCAGCTGATTTTTCTCTATGTGCCAACAAAAGTGCCGATAATGAATCAAGATTCACTTCAATTTGATGAAGGTCAGCAAGTGCTTTACTCTTAGATTCTATGGCATCAGCAATTTGTAATAATTTTTTCTGCTCAGTTAAATATTGGTCTCTCACATCTTCTAAGGAATGATTTAAAATGCGTTTGATCTCATCAAAATGCTGCATAGCATCTTCTGGGGTTTCTTTGGTAAATGACTCGATCACGGCCAGTCTTTCTTCTTCGATAGGCGTTTCAGTTGTAACTTTTTTAGCATCTTTGAGTTGCATTAAAATTTCGTTGTAAGCGGCAACCACTTCATCATTTAAATTCTCTGCAGTATTTTCAATTTCGTTACTCATACGTCACCTTTTCGTTAAGTTACTAAACCTTGCATAATAAATTGCTTAATAAAATAAGCATTTTTGGATACACCCTGTGGATGCAATAATTGAAATCTTTGTTGCAACTCTTTGCCAGGCAAAATTTCAGGCGGTTGAACACGACGTGACTCGTCTTCTTGCGTGGCGCTCGTCAAATAAATGCCGCGCAGTAAGCATTTTAGACCACTCATTTCTAAATCATGCATTAAACCGTTGATCGCCTGTTTCAGTCGTTCGATTTGGATCGGGAAATTTTTAATGTAAAATTTCGCATATGCATTTCTTTCTTTGTGGAGGCGCCAAATTAATTGCGTGTTGAGTCGTTTAATCAATGCATCTAATCTTTTACTCACGATCTGGGAGAGAAATTCATCATCAGAAGATGGAGGAACCGTTACACCCCAAGCTTGTAAAAATTCTTCGCTGCTGCAATCTGAAAAAAATTCGACGAAACCAGGAATTAAATCGCATTTTGTGATGACAAAATAAAAAGGTAAATGACCAAGGTGAGTATGAACGCTGTTCAAACAATATTTAATGTTTTTAAGTAACTGGGCACGCTGTTCCTTGTGCATCAATTCAGGTAGTGCAATAGCAAAAACGATACCATTCATCGGATGAAGATTTGCATTTGTTTTTAATAAGTCAAGCAACCCTTCCCAATGCATATTTGCTGGGGATTTTAAGGAGTGAATTGCATGAATATATTTTCCTGGCACATCAATAATAATATTTTCTGGCGTGATCCACCAGTCGGATAATTCGACGGTAGTCATATGCGGCGTATAATTATTTTGAAGTGATTTTTTGCTTAAAATATAATTAATTTTTGTATTAGCTAATAAGGTAGACTTCCCTGCGTGCTCTCCCCCCACAAATAAAAAAGCAGGCAATTGATTCAGTTTCAATTCAGTATTATTTTTGCGGATTTTTGTTTTATCTAAGTAATCTACGATCGTTTGAAACTTTGATTTTAAAATATCATGATCAATAGCTGTTAAATCAGTCAACGTTAATTGTTTTTTACCAAAGCGTTGTTTTAAAGATCGCAGTGTATTTTTGATTGAGAATGATTTTTGTCGACGTGTCGTACGAGTAGTTTGTGGGTTTTGTGATTTAATTGGAAAAGGCGAAAGTGTTTTACTAAAATGTCCTCGATAGCTACGGATACGTTGGTAAAGCGCATGCATAATATGCTCAAGCTGTTCGTGATTAAATTCTGACCCTGAAGCATTATCCATTTTCATGCCGAAGCTCAAACACAAATACATGAATTCGATGACATCGATGTAAATAGCAGGATCTCTGACCATCCGCTCTAAGATAATAAAAAAATCACTTGCCGAAGGAGGATTGGCAACAAAACGTGGTACTAAAGCATTAGCTTGCCATTGCTCTTCACTGCACCAAGGTGCGTGACTGATAATACCGTCTAAAGTAGCACATAGAGCATAACAACATAGTGTATTGTATTCAGCCAATTGGTCCGGATGATAGCGCTGCACTAAAATGGATTGTTGAAACGCTTGTATTTTTTCAATGAGGGCTTGATGAAGTTTCTCTAATGAGTGACACTCTCTGAGATGTTTTAAATGACCCATGAATGAAAATAAATCAGCTGCTTCATCGACTAATGGATTGACACCAACTTCTGGTAAATGCGTGAGCAATTGACTTGACAACAACAATCGCGTTGTTTGATTCACATGCTGCATAGCATGTAATTGAGTCAGCTCAGAAATTGCTTGCTCAGTGGAAAGGACGGCCAGTTTTTGTTCAGAGGCGTGCGATGATACCATCTCAAACGAATTCCTATTTTATCGTTACTTCCGTGTGACATTATTGTTCAAAACCGCTAGCCTGCCATAGGGACTGGGCTGCTGCAAGTATTATTTCTCTATCTTCCTCACTCGAATCATTCCGTCAATTTTTTTCAACTCAGTCAACAACTTTTCGGTCAATATAGAATTTAAATCGATCAATGTGTAAGCAATATCATTGTGCGAACCATTTTGTAATCCCAGAATATTCATTTTTTCGACTGCGAGTTTGGAAGAAATCTGAGCGACCATACCTGGTGTATTTGTGTGTGTGAGCGCTAAGCGATGTGCAGTAATATGATTAGGCATATCGATCTCAGGAAAATTCACCGCATGAGAAATCGTGCCCTTTTCTAAAAAGTCCCGAATTTGACGAGCAACCATAATCGCGCAATTTTCTTCAGCTTGCTGGGTTGATGCCCCTAAATGCGGCAAACAAATCACTTGCGGATGATTTTTTAATGCTATGGATGGAAAATCACTGACATAACAACTCATCATTTTTTGATCGAGAGCGTTGAGAACCGCTTGCTCATCGATAATTTCACCACGCGAAAAATTGAGTAAAATAGCACCCTTTTTCATTTGCGAAAGAACTTTTGTGTTCACCATCTCGTGTGTTTCTTTGATCAATGGCACATGTAGAGTGACAAAGTCTGATTCTGATAATAAAGCTTCTAGGTGCGGTGCTTGTTTCACATCAGAAGATAATTCCCAAGCGCGTTTCACAGTAATAGCGGGATCATATCCAATAATTTGCATACCCAAGCCACTGGCTGCATTCGCCACTTGGACACCAATATGCCCAAGACCAATAACACCCAATGTACGGCCACGCAATTCTGTGCCACTGAATTGTTTTTTATCTTTTTCAATATGCGTGTTCAATGCAGCATTATCAGCATCATCTAAAGTGCGCACATATTCCCAGGCAGCACATAAATGTCTGCTAGCCAGCAACATGCCCGCAAGTACAAGCTCACGCACCGCATTAGTATTCGCGCCTGGTGTATTCAAAACCGGAATGCCTTGCTGCGTCAGTTTATCCACGGGAATATTATTAATGCCCACTCCTGCGCGACCTACCACTTGCACTGAATCAGCAAATTGAAAATCATGTAAATTATACGAACGCACAAGAATAGCATCCGGTTGTGTCATTTTTTCACCAATCTTGTACTGTTCTTTTGGAAAAACAGCTAAACCATTTTCAGCAATAGTATTTAGCACTTGGATATTGAACATTGTTGGTCCTTATGGTTTGATCTCTTCTTTCGCCACGCAGGAAAACGACTATGTTAACATCAGACGCCCGATTAAGAACGCCTCTCGATGCAATTTTTTTTGATTGTGACGGGACGCTTAGTACCATTGAGGGCATTGATGAATTAGCCGCCACCAATGGTGTTGGTGAAGCTGTCAAGATATTAACAGCTGAAGCCATGGGTCAAACAGGGATTAATCCCACATTATATCAAAAACGACTGGCGCTCACCAAGCCAACGCAGCAGCAAATGACTTGGCTTGGCCAACAATACATTAAACATTTAACACCAGATGTTTTGCCTGTAATAAAAATTTTTCAAAAGCTTGGAAAAACAATTTTTATTATTTCCGCTGGATTATTTCCAGCGATTGCGATACTAGGAAAATATCTTGGCATCGAATCTTCCTCTATTTTTGCTGTGAATATTCAATTTGATTCGAATGGTCGTTTTTTGAATTATGAAGAAGATTCCGTCTTAACACATAATGAGGGCAAACAAATCATCGTGCGTGAAAAACTTAAACAATATCCGCGTCTCGGATACGTAGGAGATGGCTTAAATGATTGCTCAGTGAAAGATTTAGTCACGCGATTTGTGGGATATGGTGGAGCGTATTATCGTGAAAATATCGCTGCCATGTGTCGTTACTATATTAAAGCATCTACAATGGCACCGATTTTGCCTTTGATGTTGACCGCAGATGAAGTTTCAAAACTCAACTCAGATGAGAAAATAACTTTCCAAAAGGGGTTGAGCGGTTTAGTATGACGCCGGTTTTTCAACTTCATCTACCAAGCATTATTCATGAGGAAAAAATTACAAATGACAACTGTTCATGAAGGACTACTCACCGTATTTAATAGAGAACTGACAAAACTGCATGAAAAAAGCAACGCCTTAACAGAGTCAGCGCTTGCATTAGAGCGTAAAGCACAAAATTTAGCCGATGAAGCAAAGGAAGAAAAAAACCAAGAAGCGATGAAAGACCTTGACGCAGGTATCTACACATTCAGTACTGCTTGGAAGCTAGTTTCTACAATGGCCAAAGCTGAGTTGATGGGATCAGAAGCCTATAACTTAGATGAGTCAATGAAGATTCTTGATAAAAAAATCACAGCACTTGAATTACTCATTCAGGAAGCAACTAAATATAAAGACAACATTTTAACCTCCACACTTTACGATACAATTTTTAATGATGCTGAAAAAGCATACAAAAATAAATTTTATAAAGAGATAAAATGCTCGCCGACGATTCGAGATGATTTAGAAGTGCACATCAAAAAAGGCATTCATCTAGCTGCTTCAAGTGTCTCTGTGACAATTCAAAAACTTGATGAAAAAATAATGCGGCATAGAAAAACAGAATCCCAAAAGATAAAAGAAGGATATCCTAAAAATTCAATTGGCGCGATCGCATTGACAGAGTTTGATAAAAAGCTCTACTTACTGACAGAAGAAAGAGATACATTAAAAAAAGAATTTGAAAAGCACGAAAGAGACATTCTCCAGAAAGATCGTGAACTCGCAGATACGAGGGGCTGGATGAATAAGCAAAATGCAATTTTACTATTTTCTTCTGTCTCGGCAGCGGAAACAGCAGATCATATCGCGAGCAGTAATCGACAACGTGAAAAACTAGCAAAAGCATTTAATACACAAATCACTGACTATCGTAAAAAAATGGAAGGCTTAACGAAAGAAATTACGGCATTTCAGGCTTTAAAAAATGAGGCTGAAATTTGCAAAAACGCACCTTTCTCCACAGCTAATTTTGAAAAGCTCGTTGATGATGCTGATTTAAAATATCAACAAATGATTTATCCAAATATCATAGTAGGTGCGCCAACTATGCTAGAAGATCTTGAGCAAGGAATACATCATGGCTTAGCAGTGCTCAAAAAAATTCATGAACATTCACCATCCTCTATCCCAAATTGGCTCTCAAAATTATTTAACACTGAAGCATCTCCAGCAGTACTAGAAGAAAAAAACGAGATGTATTCACAACCAAATAGTATGAACTAATTAATCTTTATATAAGCAGGATCAAACATGGATACAAGAACAAAAACTTTGGAACCTTTCTCAGGGTCTAGAAAATTAGAAATTATTCAAGCAGCCCAATCTTACGACGAGCGTAATCTAAAAAGTCTTTTAGCACACACTCAATTTGCTCAACCGAAAGATCAATTGAATGAGCTTATCAATCAATATGGAAATGAATATTTCTTTGAAAAAATCATCAAATCTTTTCCATTTACTTATGATGAACTGATAAGCTATTTTGATGATTACTTGACACCAGCTCAATATAACACGGAAGACAGAAACTGGAAAAACCATCATTATGAATATCCACGATTTAAATCATTAGAAGAATACCATTATAAAAAAATATTGAAAATATTTATTATAAGATTGCGAGATGAATGTCATACTTCAAAAAAAGACTTTCTCAAGTTCCTGGATAAATATCTTTCCCATCGCAATCTTAACGGAGAGGTAATTTTAGAATTTATAAAGAATTTAATAAACCCTGTAAAAGAAAAATCATTTCCTTTAGGCTCAGCAGTTAACAGATCTGAATTTTTTTACTCCGGCAAAAACAACCCATATGAGTCAAATTATTTTGGGTTAATGCGATTAATGTGTGATGATGGTAGAGAAACAGAAGCATTGAGCTTGCTTAAAGTCATTATGGAGGAAGGTGTTCTCAGCCGAGAAAATCTTGCTTTTAATTTAAATGCTTTACTAAGCCATAGTTATTTTAATAAAAGCCCTGAGATTGTTAATCTATTATTAGCCAATAAAGTCAATTTCGCTCCACCACAATTTAGCCAGCGATTTTTTGAAAATCTCCCTGCAATACTTAAAGTATTTCCCGGATTTTTGTCAAAAAATAGTGAAGGCATTGTAGATCCACAATTAAATAAATACATCGAAAGATTTCAATTGCCCATCTCTGGAATATTCAGCTTGGTTGGTAAATTATTTTTACTTTCCTTGCATGATGATGCTTATCTGTTATTAGAAACAGCATTAAAAGATCAACCGTCTTCATTCAATCTTTTTAAACGCTACTTTCCAGTTTTTATTGCTTGTGGTGCAGATGATAAAATTCTTAACTTACTTGAAAGTGAATTTACTGGTGAAGAAAAGATAACAGAAAATCTTTACGATAATCTTATTAAAGATAATGTATTGGATAATATCATTATTGTCGCTGAAGGACCGCAAGGCCAGCGAGCAAGCGCTTTAAATTGGATCAGTCAGCATGTAATCATTCCATCCGCAGGATTACAGAAATTCGCGAATGATAATCATTGGATATTTTTAATTTTCTACATGAAAAATCAAAAATTGTCTGAAGCTGATACAAATATCTTGGCACAATCACTTGCTCAGGCGATCACGGCAAATAAGCCTTCACGCCAATGGAATACTAATATTGTTAAATCAGCTATCGAAGATTTACTGATATCAGTTGATCCCCCAAAACAACTGTTGAGTATTTCTCGTCAAATCATTAACACCATAGAAAATAAAATCACTCCAGCAACACGCGCATTATTATTTTCTGATCATTATAATCATGCGGAAGGTCCGCGTATCCCATGGAATAATATTCAATCTCAAGCTGAGCGTAAGACTTTAGAGCTTATTCATCAAAAAATAATTGATCATCCTAGTATTCAGGACGATGAAGAGATTATGCAATTTCTAAAAAAGTATGATGAAGCTAGGAATAATTATCAGCTATAGTCGAGTTGGCGGCAAAACGAAAGTTTCAACTTTGCTGGCGTTGTTGCATAATTGTCATTCTCGCCTACGCGGGAATGACAAGTAGGATTTTATGATTTATGCAACAAGGCCTACTTTGCCGCCAAAGTGGCGTAGCTTATCCAAAGCGCCCTGCAATATAATCGCGTGTGGCTTGCAACTTTGCTTGACTAAAAATCTGTGATGTTGCACCGTACTCTACGAGTTCTCCCAAATACATATAAGCTGTAAAATCTGAAATACGTGAAGCTTGTTGCATATTATGGGTCACGATGGCAATTGTGTATTCATTTTTTAATTCTTCGATGAGCGCCTCAATATGACCTGTTGAAATGGGATCTAATGCAGACGTTGGCTCATCTAATAAAATCACATCAGGTTTAATTGCAATTGCGCGTGCAATACAGAGCCGTTGTTGCTGACCGCCCGATAAACTTAACCCACTTTCTGATAATTTATTTTTAACTTCATTCCAAAGAGCAGCTTTTTCCAAGGCCCATTCGACGCGCGCGTGCATTTCATCACGATTTAGTTTTTCGTAAAGTTTGACCCCAAATGCAACATTATTAAAAATCGACATAGGAAAGGGTGTAGGTTTTTGAAAAACCATTCCAACACGGCGACGTAATTGATTCAGATCGACCGTGGGATCTAAAATATTTTTTTGATCTAATAAAATTTTACCCAAAGCACGTTGATTGGGATATAACGAATAAATACGATTCATAGTGCGCAATAAAGTGGATTTACCACAACCTGAAGGGCCAATAAAAGCAGTCACTTTATGCTCTAGAATATCAAAACTAATATTTTTTAAAGCCTGAAAATGTCCGTAGTAAAAATTAAGATGATCCACATGTATTTTAATATCTGACATAAATTCCTCTAATGTAATGGCGGCTTTTGTCTAAACCCAACTCGCACAATAATATTAATACAGAGAATCCAAATCGTAATCAGTAATGCACCTGTCCATGCGAGTTGATGCCAATCAGCATAGGGGCTCATGACATATTGAAAAATCACGGAAGGTAAATTAGCAATCGGTCGCTGCATGTCAGTGCTCCAAAATGGATTATTGAGTGCAGTAAATAATAATGGCGCAGTTTCACCACTGATACGCGCAAGTGCGAGTAAAATCCCAGTTAAAATCCCTGTGCGCGCAACACGTAACAAAATAAAAGTCGTGACCTTCCAACGCGGCGCACCTAATGCTGCTGCCGCTTCACGTAATGTCACGGGTATTAACAAAAACATATCTTCCGTTGTACGCATAATGACAGGAATCACAATCACCGCTAATGCAAATGCCCCTGCCCAACCGGAAAAATGTCCGACGCGAGCAACATAAATAGTATAAATAAATAAACCAATAATGATTGATGGTGCGCTGAGTAAGATATCATTCACAATTCGCACAAAATGTGCGGCATATGTATATCGTCCGGCTTCTGCTAACCAAACGCCCGTCAACAATCCAATCGGCACACCAATCAATAGAGCATAGCCTGTCAACAAAAAACTACCAACGATGGCATTGAGCAATCCACCCTGCCCACCTGGTGAACGCGTGATAGAAGTAAAGAGAGAAAAATGAAATCCAGGCAGCCCCTTCATCACGAGCGCGAGCAAAATCCAAATGAGCCAAAAGACCGCAAACGCAGTAAGCAACGTAGCTAAACTGAGTTGAAAAAAATTCATCAAGCGTCTTTTTAAATAAATGCGTTTTTGCACATTACCTCACTTGCTGACTGAGACGACGCAATAAATATTTTGATAATACAATCACAACGACAGTAATCATAAATAAAATGAGTCCCAGCTCGATTAATGCAGAAAGATATGTGGGACTGACTGCTTCTGTAAATTCATTGGCTAACACAGCTGAAATTGTCGTGCCGGGTTGAAGAAGTGAAGCACTCAATATGTGTGAATTTCCAATGACAAATGCAACAGCCATGGTTTCGCCGAGTGCTCGCCCTAATCCAAGCATAATGCCGCCACTGACACCGACACGTGCATAAGGTAAAACAATTCGCCAAATGACTTCCCAGGTTGTCGCGCCTAAAGCGTAAGCAGATTCTTTTAAAATGTCTGGCACAATTTCAAAAACATCGCGCATCACTGATGCCATAAACGGAATAATCATAATGCCTAAAATAATACCCGCAGTTAAAACATCGATACCCATTGGTGCGCCAGAAAACAAAACACCGATCAAAGGAATGTTAGACAAATGATTAGATAATTGTTGTTCGACATGTGTTGAGAAAAAAGGCGCAAAAATAAATAAACCCCACATGCCATAAATGATACTTGGAATACCTGCTAATAATTCAATAGCAATGCGCAATGGCTGTCGCAACCATTGAGGAGCAATCGCCGTTAAAAAAACAGCAATACCAAAACTCACAGGTACGCCGATCAATAAAGCGATCAATGAAGTGATGAGTGTACCGACGATAGGACCTAATGCGCCGAATTGTTCAGTGACAGGATTCCACGTTGATTGTGTAAAAAAATGCAGACCAAAAGCGTGCCATGCAGGCAAACTGCCTTTTACAAGAATAAACAGCATGGCAATAAATATAAATAAAACAAACCAAGCTGAAAATGTTGTTAAGGCTAGATACAGTTTGTCAAAGCGTCGTTGTCTAGCAAACATTATTGAATCTCTGACTTCCACGCTTCATGAATATGTTTAATCGTGTCTTGCGTTAAAGGAACATAATCTAATTGAACAGCAGTCTCTCCTCCATGTAGCCAAGCCCAATCAAAAAACGCCAAAACAGATTGTACTTGTGGAATATTTTTTGAATGTGTTTTTAATAAAATAAAACTAGCGCCGGTGATCGGCCAACTATTTGCACCTGGAACATCGGTCAATACTTCAGCAAAATTATTTTTTTCTGACCAATTGGCATGCGCTGCTGCATCAGAAAAACTCTGCAACGAAGGAGAAACAAATTGACCGTCATGATTTTGCAATTGAATATAACTTAGTTGGTTTTGCTTAGCATAAGCAAACTCGACATAACCAATTGCACCATCGATACGCTGTACATAAGCAGCAACACCTTCGTTGCCTTTACCACCCACGCCGACAGGCCAGTTCACGGCTGTGCTAGTGCCAATATTTTTTTTCCAATCTTCATTCACCTTTGCTAAATAATCCGTGAAAAGATAAGTCGTGCCTGAACCATCTGAACGATGCACAACCGTAATATTTTTATCAGGTAAATGAAGTGTAGGATTTAATGCAATAATTGCAGGATCATTCCAATGGGTAATTTTACCTAACCAAATTTTTGCAAGCACGTCACCATTGAGTTTTAGTTGATTATTAGGCACGCCGTCTAAATGAATCACTGGTACAACAGCGCCAATAATGGCAGGGAATTGCATCAAACCTTTTTCTTTTAATGCAGCAGAATCTAATGGTAAATCTGAAGCACCAAAATCGACAGTACCCGCTTCAATTTGTCGAATGCCGCCACCGGAACCAATCGGTTGATAATTCAAAGCAACATTAGATGTTGCATACCATGCCTCGGCCCACTTAGCATAAATAGGATAAGGGAATGTTGCGCCTGCACCGGTGATTTGTGAGACATCTGCTTTTGCAAAAGAAGAGAATAATAAACAACCTAACAGAAAAAATTTTTGCAGAGTCGACATAGAAAGGTTTCTCCAGATAGGGATGCATAGTGTAACGAGAGGAAATGAAAAAGGCACGGTGTTTTTATGTTCTTTTTTAACGTTGTGAGATAAAATACGGTTTTGTAGGGGCGACCGGCGGTCGCCCGCTTTAATTATTTCTCTGGGCGACCGCCGGTCGCCTCTACAAAAATAGGTTAACTGACACGATGACGATGAAACGCATTATTAAAAAATATCCTAATCGTCGTTTATATGACACAGAATCCAGTTGTTATATTACTTTAGATGAAATTCGCCTATTGGTTGTCCAACATATTCCTTTTCAAGTTGTCGATTCTCGCACAAAAGAAGATGTCACCAATCACGTATTGTTACAAATTATCCACGAACAAGAATCCACCACACAGCCTTTTTTTACAACGATCTTATTAGAAAATATCATTCGTTTTTATGGTAATCCGTTACAAAATGCGATGCGTGACTTTTTTGAAAAGGGATTATCCTATTTCAATGAAAATCAGGATGACTATCAAAACGTTTTCCAAAAAATGATGGAAAGCAATGTTGCTTTGTGGCAGTCTTTTTTAAATAAAAAATAAGATAACTTCACAGATACCTGTTATTACTAATCACGCAGCTTGCAACAGAAACTCGTCATTACGAGTCAGCGTTAGCGTTTTGGCGTGGCAATCCATATATTTAAAAACTAGATTGCCACGGCTAAACACTTCGTAGCCTCGCAATGACATCCTAAGCAACACTGTGATGGTTATCAAACAATTAAATGTTTAAAATAATTTCTTCGCCTTCGCGCGGCGCAATGGCTCTTGTTTTTGATTTCAGTGATTTTAATATTTGTTTAGCTTGCTTGAGTTTTTGATCAATATCTTTATCATTTTGTTCTGGGTCATGGTGATGCAAACAAAGCAATTGCACATTAGCTTTGTCAGCAATTTCAACTGCGCGCGTCAAACAAGAATGCCCCCAACCTACTTTCGCTAAATATTCTGTATCTGTATAAGTCGTATCCATCATGACAACATCAGCATTTTTAATAAATTGAATGAGCTTTTCATCTTGAGCAGCTTCAAATTGAGGAGAATTTTTTAAAAATAATTCATTGTCAGTCACATAACAAAGAACTCGTCCATGATATTGAATACGATAACCCAAACATGTGCCAGGATGTTGCATATATATCGTTTGAACATGGACATCATCTATCGTAAAACTTTCTTCTGCCAACGTACGAAATTGTATATCAGATGAAAATTCTGAGATGGTCACTGGAAAATAAATACTATCCATTTGCCCTGCAATAAGTTCTTTAATATTTTTACCGCCATGCACCGCGCCATAAAATTCAAAATGATTACCTTTCATGTACAATGGCACAAAGAAAGGTAATCCTTGAATATGATCATAATGCGGATGGGAAATGAAAAATTTTGCTTTGAGTGGAAAATGATTATTTTGCACAAGAAAATTTGAAAATTCTTTAATGCCAGTGCCCGCATCAAAGATTAAATATTCTTTGTCGTCAAGCTTGAGAGTCATGCAATTTGTATTGCCGCCATAACGAATTGATTTTTTCCCGGGCACAGGCAAAGTCCCGCGCACACCCCAAAATTGTATTGTGATGGTATGCGGACGTGTATCTGAGAGCATTCGTTGGACCTCCTTGTCCATAACGCATTGGAACTACCCAATGTTCCCCGAATAGCTATAAATTTACCCAGTCATTTGGTCAACACGTTCCCATGTTTGTGAGCGACCAAATAAGGGAATACCAATGTAACCGTGTACATTCAGTTTTGCACCATTTTCACTCACACGCAATGAGCAACTGTAGGTTTTGCCATTTTCTGGATCAAGAATGCGGCCATGGCCCCATTGTTTTGTTTCTGATTTTAAGCCGGACAAAATAACCATCCCAACCACAGGCTGGTTATGCAACGCACCCTGACAAGCATCGCAACGTTTGGTTTGATCTTCGCCTGGTTTAGGATAAATGTGAATGACTTTACCCATTAAAATGTGGTCGCTAGTTTTCCAGATTTGAATAATGCTTTTAGGTTTACCTGTGACGTCGTCAATTGTTTTCCAATAACCAATCGGCGTCGCATCATTTGAAACTGCGAAAACCCGCGTCAAGCCCATTAAAAAAATAAAAACGAACATGAAAAATTTTTTATAAGATGACATGTGTTCCTCCATGAGAAAGTTAGGGATTTATTAATAAAAACATTTTTTGTTTAACAGCTTCTACGCTGCCTACCCCATCGACGACAATATAGCGCGGTCTTTGTTGAGTTGCAGCAAGATTTTTGTAATAACCGACTAAAGGTTCTGTTTGTTGATGATAAACATTTAAACGTTCACGAATGGTTTCTTCATGATCATCTGGTCTCTGGATTAAAGGCTCTCCAGTAATATCATCCACATTTTGAACTTTGGGAGGTTGAAAATAAATATGATACACACGACCTGATTCAGGGTGGACGCGACGTCCGCTCAAACGTTCAATAATTTTTTCATCAGGCACGCGAATTTCAATCACATAATCTAAATCGATATGATTTTCTTGTAACGCTTCAGCTTGCGGAATCGTGCGCGGAAAACCATCTAATAAAAAACCATTGGTGCAATCTTCAGATTGAACGCGTTCTTTCACTAAAGCAATCATGATGTCATCAGGAACAAGATGGCCACTCTCAACAATTTGTTTTACTTGTCGGCCCAATTGAGAATCACTCGAAATCGCTTTACGAAGCATTTCGCCTGTTGAAATTTGTGGAATATGGAATCGTTCTCGAATAAAAGTTGCTTGCGTTCCTTTTCCAACACCTGGGGGTCCAAGTAAAATCAGCCGCATCTATACCTCTCTTTTATCATTTAGGCGGCTATTTTAGTGGAGAGATGAGGAAAATGGCTAGTCTTTAATGCTCAGTCATTAAAATTATTTTAACTTATTGATTTATATGCTATTTCTTGATTAAAAAGGGAATGGCGTCTGAATAATGGCGAAGAAGTGCAAAAGCACGCTGGCTGCCTGTCTCAGACCAGAGCTCATAGGCTTCCAAAGGTAATAATCCAGAGTCCGGGCGGATAGACTGAAGGACATCCATAAGAGTAACAAAATGCTGCCCTAGAAGGGCATAAAGATCCTTATCATGCAACGATATCCCATGATAGGCTGTGCGGCCCAGGTTAACGAAATACCCGATGCTTACCTGTCTTTTTTTGGCAATATCTGGGTAAAGTCCTGATAATAATAGACATTGATCTCCAACACCTTGCAGCGCAGCATTTCGTTGATGAGGCGTCAGATGCAAGCCCTCTAAAAATGCCGTTGCGACAGCTCGTGTGAGAAGCTCAGGCTGTTTGATATAACGCATCAACAAGAACACTAAATAGGATTCAAGATCAGGCGCAAGAGCAATGGCGGAAGTTGTTTCAGCCTCATGGACAACCTGCAACCAGAGTGCAGTTCCAGTAGATTGCGTGAGTATTGCCATATTTGCCTCCCGTTCAGCGCAGAGGTGTATTCCATAAGTATAAGTTATAAGGTCTATTTTCTAACAATGCAACTAGCATATAATGCAACTCCAATTTCGTATTACAGTATGGCAGTCTTATGGCAACCGCGTTTATCTCTGATTTACATCTTTCATCTAATCATCCAGAAATGATCGCGCTGTTTTTAAATTTCTTAGAAACCTACACGACTCAACTAGAAACGCTTTATATTCTTGGTGATTTTTTTGATGTTTGGATTGGTGATGATGCCACCACAGATGCAGATGATACTGTGATTCAAGCTTTAAAACGCGCCACTGACAAAGGACTTAAAATATATTTCATGCATGGCAACCGTGATTTTTTGGTGGGTAAAAATTTTTTTAAGATGACAGGTTGTATATTTCTAAAAGATCCTTGTGTCATCGAATTATATGGCAAACGTATTTTGCTAATGCACGGCGACACTTTATGCACGCAAGATATTGCCTATTTAAAATTTCGCAAAAAAACGCGGAATTGGTTCGTGAAAAAATTATTTTTACTCAAATCGCGCAATGCGCGAAATAAAATTGCTACGGGATATCGCAAAGCTAGTCAAATGCATACACAAACTAAAGCTGAAAATATTATGGATGTGACACCAGAAGAAGTGTTGCGTGTCATGGAAAAACATCACGTACAGACATTAATTCATGGTCATACGCATCGCCCTGGCATCCATGCTTTTTTATTAAATCAACAACCTGCCACTCGAATTGTATTACCTGCTTGGCACGAGCAAGATGGCGCCTTTTTTTGCAAGCCAGACGGCTCACAAACCTTCGTCACTTCGGGAAAACCCCTAACGTTATCGGGTAACCTCTAAGCTTCGTTGGAATCATCCTCATGATAATATTTCAGATCTGTGAGAAAACACACAGATGGGAGATGCTTCATGAAAAACCATGTAGTACTCGTCACGGGAGGAGCAGGTGGCATTGGCACGGCCATTTGCCAGCATTTCTGTCGCAAAGAAACCCGCGTGATTGCAACCTACCACCGTAATGGTGATCATGACTCCGCACGTACATGGCAAGCAGAACAAAGAAAATTAGGCTTTGATATTGCGATTAAATATGTGGATGTCACAGACTTTACTCTTTGCGAACAATTAGTCAAAGAAATTGAATCCGAATATGGCGCGATTGATATCTTAGTTAATAATGCAGGTATCACCCGCGACGTTTCACTCAGTAAGATGAAACTCGAACAATGGCAAGATGTCTTAAAGACAAACCTCGATGGTATTTTTAATATCACACGTCACGCAATTAATGGAATGATCAACCGTCACTACGGCCGCATCATTAATATTTCGTCGATTAATGGGCAAAAGGGCCAGCGCGGTCAATCCAATTATGCAGCGTCAAAAGCGGGCATTCATGGATTCACAAAAAGTCTTGCACAGGAAGTTGCAAATCGAGGCATCACAGTCAATACCGTTTCACCAGGTTATATTGAAACGGAAATGGTAATGTCAGTCCCAGAGCCCATTCGCGAAAAAATTATTAATGAAATTCCCGTTGGACGTTTAGGTAGACCCGCTGAAGTCGCGCGCGTCGTGGTTTTTTTAGCCTCACAAGAAAGTAGTTTTATTACAGGCTCAAATATTACGATTAATGGTGGGCAGTATTTGCTGTAGTTTCAGATTTTTTTTCATAAGATGAATTGTTCCCAAAATATTATCCTTTTATCTTACTAAAATCATCATTCTCACTTCTTCAATAAACCTGTTATGCTCCGCAGGCGCCCCTGCCTTGTCATTCACGCACAGGCACAACCCCACCTTGTCGTTCCCCTCAGGCAACTCTTACTTGTCATTCCCAGACGACCCTTACCTTGTCATTCCCGCGCAGGCGGGAATCCATTTCTAAAAAATTAAAGGAAATTTCATATGACTGAAAAAGCATATTACGTTTATATATTGGCAAATAAAAAATATGGCACGCTGTACATAGGGATAACAAGTAATTTAATAAAACGTATTTATGAACACAAAAATAATTTCGCAGATGGATTTACTAAAAAATATGGAATTCATCAACTTATGTACTATGAAATTCATATTGATGTTCGAGAAGCTATTTTGAGAGAAAAACAGATTAAGAAATGGCACAGAGATTGGAAAATTAATTTAATCGAGAGAGATAACCCAGATTGGATAGATTTGTATTCCAGCATAATTGTATAAATGGATTCCCGCCTACGCGGGAATGACAGAGTCTGCATTGAATTTAATCTTAGTAAACCTTGCCTTGCCATTTTCGCAAGTGAATTACAGCATAATTGTATAAATAGATTCCCGCCTACGCGGGAATGACAGAGTCTGCGGCGTCCTCTGTGTTGTCATTCCCGCGTAGGCGGGAATCCATTCACACTATCTCCAATCAAAAATCAAGTATTTACACTTTTCTAGTGTAATGTTAACCTACGAAGTCTAAAAAAGGTAAACAAACATGCGTACTAGTCTTAGTAATACACGATTCACTAAATCACGATGGAATCCGCATGCTCGTTAAAATTAAAGCAGCATAATGAACACACCAACCTCCTCTCTCACACATGACACACTGGATCTTTGGCAAGTGACATTGCCCGATTTTTTTGTGCACTATGAAAAATATCTTTCATTACTTGATGAAAACGAACAAACACGCGCGGCAAAATTCAAGTTTGATATACATCGCCAACGATTTGTGATTGCGAGAGGAATCTTACGCAATATTTTACAAAATTATACAGAAACACCCGCAAAAGAAATTTTGCTCACCAGTGAGCCACAAAAAAAACCTTATTTAAAAAATAATCCGAAAAAAATTGAATTCAACTTGTCGCACTCCGAAGACAAAATGCTTTGTGCAATCACATTAGATAATCCTGTTGGAGTCGACATTGAAAAAATGCGTACTGAGTGTGATTTACGCATTGCAGATCGTTTTTTCAGTGCATCCGAAAATCATTTGTTATCAACTCTCGATAACGATCAAAAAATGAAAATGTTTTTTCAATTATGGACTGCCAAAGAAGCTATCGTCAAAATGACAGGCAAAGGGTTATGGACTGCATTGAATAGTTTTTCAGTAGACCCTAAAAAACCATCACAAGTTGTCAACATCGAAGAAACAACTTGTCATGTAACATGTTTTTCTGTTGATCCTGAATACGCTTCTGCCTTGGCAACTGAAAAGGAAATTCAGAAGATAAGTTATTTTAGTGAAATCGAGTAAGAGATAGTCGGATACCACACCCCGCACTGAGATGGAAGTATTTTGCGAAAATGTAATTGAAAAAATTGCCCAATTCGGAAATAATGATATATCGTTCGACTCGTTAAAGGCTACTTCCGATAGATTAAAATTAAAATAAAACTGACGAAAGATAATCCTGCTGCTGTCCAAAAAGGTGCATATAAGTTGAGTGTACCCAAAGGTCCAACAATTAGTCCGCCGATAGTCCATGTCATAGCTGCGATAGCGCTAGTCACGCCCATCACCCAACCTTGTGCTTCTTTACCTGCAAGGCTTGAGAAAATACTCATCGCCAACGTATAACATACGACGTCACTGCCCGCTGTAAAGATCACCCAAAACCATTGTCCAAACTCACTGTGACTAAGCGCCGCACCCGCATTACCAATCATCATAATAAAAATTGAACCCGCAAAAAGAGTGGTCTCATTTGGAAAAATATTTGCGAGAATACGCATGAGAAAAGTTGTCAACGCAAAAACAATACCCATAAAGCCAATGAAAAAGCCTAAATGACCAACGTTGTAATGAAATTGTTGATTCAAAACCCAATTGACAGCCTGATAATATAAACTCCAGGCTAAAATAAAACACATCACTAAAATAGATAATAAGCGAAACTTACTTTCTGTAAATGCAGCTAAAAATAATTTAAATCCGCGCAATAATTCTATTTTGTGTTGAACAGGAGTAATAAATTTTTCTCGATAAAACATGTATAAAAGAATCGCATTTAAAAATGACAATATTGCTGCAGCGATGAATGGCGTATCGTAACCAAACCAACTGACGAAAGATTTTTCTGCTGTTATACCACCCAACAAAGGGCCTAAAATGAGTCCAGCAGAAACTGCTAATACTACCCAAGATAAATAACGTGTACGTGACGCAGGCTCTGATTCATCTAAAATTCCTGCCGTGGCAATAGGTTGTGTACCAGCAGCAAGCCCCGCCACTGCGCGACTGACAATAAAAAGAGATAGAGAATGCACCCAAATAGCAACAGCCGATAATGCACACCCTATTGCATTAACGATTAAACATAAAAATAAAATCTTTTTACGCCCAAATCGATCAGACAAGTCTCCCAAAATAGGGGTGCTAAAAAACATAAAAAATGGAAATAGGGCTAACGCAAAACCATACATAAAATTGCGCAAACCTTGTGACGCTGTCTCCGCCAATAACCCATTTCCATGCTCCAGAATGAGCGGGGTAATCACCGGCATCACTAGAATAATCCCCATGACGTCGATCAAGATGACCATGAAGAGGGGGAGTAAACTCAAAAATTTAACATTAACAAGATTACGCATGAGGATCTCTGGGTAGAAAAGAAGTCGCCGCACAATCGCGGGGAAAGTATATTAAATAGAGTATTTCATCAAGTCAACCTCTAAATATTTATGGTATCTGAGACACATTCCAAAGAGGGTTTGTATTTGGATCAACAATGACCTCTATGCCGCCTCCGGGATTATTCCCGTAAGGTGGCGCAGGTCTAGTAATAATTGGTGCGCCTGGTCTCAATTGTGCCGAATCCACGTGATCAAATTCCGTTGTCGCACTTCCCATTTTTTTTGCATAATTCTCTGTATACAATGGATTCTCTAATGACCAATAGTAAGCATTATCTGCCGAACGACTGAAGCCTTGTTTCACCGCACGAAATAAAGGTGCGCCACTCTGCGCCAATGCTTTAGCAGATAACGCATCTGCAGCATTGGATTGATAAGCATATCCCTCAGGGAGCGCCATAGCACGCCTAGTCACACGTGAATATTTTAATCCAACCGTTCCTGGTACTACGTAACTTGCAGTGGTACTAAATAAACCGACGGTCGCAAGTGTTGAGGCTATTTTTAATCTTTCAGGGCCAGAACCATTTACCACTTGAATCACAGTATCATTGATCGCAGCACCTCTTGCTAAATTTCTTTGTCGACTACCTTCCGTTGAAACACCCAAAGCTAAATCTGAAATTGCATTAAATCCATCCCATGCCATAACTGCTGTGTTGCTCAGCGTATCGATCGGATGCTTAACTCGATCCACCAAAATGCTTCTACCGCGCTCAACACCTTCATTCAATGCATCCACATAATCCATAAAAGAATCTTTTGCATCACTATACGTTGATGTTACTTGCGCAGGTTCATCATCATATAACGTGTCAGCTGCTTGTGCTGATTCATTATACAAAGTGTCACTCGCTGTTTCCGCATCTGAAGATGAATTCATCACCGCAGATTGTGAACAATTATTGTGTGAAAATAATTCGCTTACTTTTTGTTTAAGCGCAACCCCATTATCAATTGCTCTTTCAAACTCGTCGATGGCGTGCGAGGAAATGCTGGTATGGACATGATGATGGGATGTTTTAATCGCAATGGGTTCATCATCAAATTGATCTATTTGGGCTTCATTAACAGTCGCACTCACACCAGTTTTTTGTGCCACATAACGATCTTGCGTACGAGAAAAATTAACACTGACATTTCCAGTTGTATCTGCTGCAATACCTTCACTGCGTGCATTATATGTATCTGCCCTACTCTGAGCTGTTAAATGATTCACATGTCCGCGCCAATGATAGGCATTTGTATTCGCCGCATCCATCCGCCAATCATCAATATCAGTACTCAATGTACCGCCTACGGAAAAAAGTTGGTTAGTGTAATTTGTGCCATTGGATTGTGCACGTTGAAAATTCATGCTGGCATATTGATTACCAGTGAAATCCATCCCATACGCAAACGATTGATCATTACTTTGCATTGAATGGTAACAAGCAGCGCCCGATTGTGTGAATGTTTTTGCATGAATTGTAGCATCATAATCAATGACAACCGGCACACCATTTGCAAAATTAACATGATCAGCATCGATTAATAACGATCCGAAATGCACACCCGCATTTTCTGCCACGCGTTGTGAAGTATAATGTGCAGAATGATGATGAAAGCCCACTTGTGCCGTCGCAAGCGAAGACGGTGATAATATTGCTGAGCTAGCAGTATTGAATGCATGTGTTGAGCTATTTAAAACATTCCAAGCATTTGCAGTCGTTTCTTCAGCATCAGAAGAATGAAGTAAATGATTAAAATCTGCAATAGGCGCATCGATAGACTCTAAATCATCCAATCCAGGCAAATCAAATGAAACGCCATAACTATTTTCTCTGCCATAATCTGTTAATATAGGCGCAGAAAGATTCACATTTTTAGCTTTCATAGAAAGCAATCCACCGCCATAAAATGCTGCATTGACAGCATCAATAGTATTCTCTGCCTGCATGTCTAAATCATTTTGACTCAAAACAACAGTAGGTATTGCCGTTTGATGCACTTGTACCGAAGAGCTTTTATCTGCACCGAATGCATTACTAGTATTTTTTTTCAAAATGGTTTGAGCAATAGCGCCATCCAAAATAACATTCTTACCATACATGTAATTACTATTACCTGCAGAAAACCCTGCTGAATGGGTATATATATCCCCATGTGGGCTCAGCAATGTGTTGCTACCTTTGACTGAATAAATCAATGGTTTTTGTACTTGGGTTTTATATTCCACGGTATGTTTATTTTTACCCAATGTATGCCATCTTTTATCATACGATTTAAATTGATGTTCACGTGATTTATTGATGATGCCATTATTGCCAAAGAGATCTTGATCACCGATACTACCGATCACAGATCCATCATTAATCAATTGATTATTAGCATGTAGCGACAATCCATGTGTGCCGCCATGAAACTCGCCTGACGTGTATTCCTTCATTATATCGCAAGCACCTTGTACATCTTTTTCTTCACATTGATTAATAATATTATTGCCAGCATAACCATATAAATAATCTGAGGCATTAAAATTTCCGGCAGTATTCACGATGTCTTGATTTGCATACAGATAAATTTTTGCAGCATTAAATCGACCATGTAAATTATTTATGGATCGATTTGAATGCAATAAAATATTTTTATCTGAAGAAACTGAACTATCTGCCGCATTAATATCAAACAAAGTTGACGTAAAACCTAATGTCCCTTTGGAGTGGATATTCGCATGATCTAAGTTAACTGAAGAACCACTTAATTGTAATCCATAGTCCAAATCATACGTTTTATCCAACACAATATTGTCATGGGTTGTAACACTTAAATTATTTGTTAAATGAAATTTTGCGAATTTACCCTGTAATTTAATGATGTCATCATAATTTTCAATATGATCTGTTGTTAAAGCAATGTTTTTAGAAAAAACTTCGCCGGTGAAATCAAAAGTATTATTTTGCCAATACGCGTGATTGGCATGAATGAAACCATGCTCATGTTGGGCGCCTGTTGTTACAAAATCATTATTTGCATAAACAACCCCAGAGCGATCCAATGTATCTGCAATCAACGAATTATTATTTTCAAGCGTGAAACCTTCGTGTTCAATAATATGACTCGCAATGGTTGTGCGATTGAGCCCAAGATGGGAAGTAAATAAATCACAAGAAAATAAGGATTGATGGAATTCAGAACCGGTGAGAAATAAACTACCTAGATTAATATCGACTAATGAAGAATAAGAACTGGATGGTGCAAATAATGTTGCAAAACTTAATCCAAGTCCTACTGGATCAAAAACAGGTGGCATGATATCAAAATGAACACCATGCGATGCAACAGAATCAATTTGTGTTCCTATACTGATCGCTTGTGTTGTGAGATCCCCTGCAATGCCTAATAATTTATAAATGTCACAAGCATCAATCGGCTCTCCCGATTGGTAACGACTATAAAGCATGTAACATTCAGAAATGAGCGACGGCAGAGTAAAAATTGTTTTCAGAATTGTCCAAGCTAAATCAACAATCCCACCTACCGTAGGCATGATAATTTTTAAAACCCAACGTGCAATACTGGCGACCTTTGAGAAAATACTGGAAAAACTTATTTTATCAAAGAGTGGTTTAAAGTCCCCTTGCAGTACATAAGTACAGAGCTCTTTTGCCTCTGCATACATGGCAGCAAAATTAGGAAGATCTAAAGATAAATTAAGTCCAACGAGACGATGTTTTTGAATACAGTTAGAAACTGTTAAACTAGCACCTAATTCCAGAAGTGTATACATTTGTAAGGTTTTGAGATAAGACGAACCCATCGCATTAAAAACAGCACCCGCGACAATCGATACATTATCCCCAGTTAACGTCGATTCACCAGGCGCATGACAAATATTGCGAAATGAAAAATCAGGAATCCCATGTACAAAAATCTTATTTAATTTTAAATTTAAATTTCTAAACTCCATTTGGCCGCCATTCCAAACACTGCCGCCTGTGAATTGAATATCATTATTTGCTGATAGTTTTGTTCCTGGATAGCTTTTGAAATAATCATCGCAATGAATTTTAAAATTATGCGCCTTCAAATGATGGCTGTAGGTTTTGCAACGGTTAGTTTTTAACTGAAAGTTTTTGTTTGCTTTCAGTTGAGTATTTTTTTCAAAAATACATGTTTCATCAATCATCAACGTACAATTGTCATTCGCATTAATAGAAGCCTTACCCTGATCCATAAATTTTTTGGCTTTAATATAAATATCATTGCGTGCTTTCAGCGAGGCATTACCGCGCAAATAAACGCCGTCTTTTATGACAGCAGTAATATTAGCCTCAGATTTGATTTCACCTTGGATTTTTTTCAACGCTCGTGCCGCAATAATCACGTCAGATTGTGCATGTAACTTGTGTGTATGCGCTGTTTCAATCACAGATTCGACATCCATACGACACTGATTGTCAACTTCAATTTTTCCTTTTAATTCTAAAGCGCCAGCCTTAAATGTTAGATGGTTACCCACATCAAGATCTGTATTGTGTTCTAAAATAACTTTACCATGCGATTCAATTTGCAAATTGTTGTTAGTTTTAATTTGGCTGCCTTCGAATTTAAAAGTATCCGCAGCTGCTGCTAACAATAAATCTGGTGAATCAAACTGAGTGTTAAGCGCAATTGTACTGCCGATATTTTCAAAGGTATAAGTTGAACCATGCAAGGTGTCAGGAATTTTTAAAGAAATCGGTTTACCATAGCCTTTAAAGGAAAAGCCATTTGCTTGACGCGTTAATCGAGCGAGCTCTTCACCTGTGTTAGGTTCGGTAAAAATAATTATTTTTGCATCTGCCGATACCATATCCTCAGAAAAGATAATTGATATTTTTTCCGGTCGATTGGTACAAATGACTCTCTCAATGTGTTTATCATGCAATGCACTCATCTTTTTAAGATAATTGCCACTAGAAATCATCGAAAGCGACTTTCTCTCGGATAAACCGCTATTTTCTCCGCATTGAACAAGTGCGTTCAGACAATCTTTTGTCATTGATAATTTGAAAGGATAATTTAAATCACCATCTGTTGTATGCAATGCATCAAATCCAGAGATTTCATTACACAACAACTCAAATGCAGATTTTTTCAGTGCATCCGGTGTACAAGGCTCAGGATAGCCTGGAATAAATCTGACACTCATTGCTTCAACAAAAGCATTGTGGGTTTTGCCAATTTCATTCAAATAACCCAATGCTTCAATTAATTCTTGCAAACGCTCATTTGGATCCGCATAAGTTTGCTGATAACGTTTCGAGTATACCAATAAAAATAAAGCTTCTTGTGCTTTTTGATAATCAGAGGATTCACTTGGTATTTCTTTTAAGCGGGTATAGAATTCATTTGAAACAGCTTTATTCAATTCATGCGCTAGCAATTTTCCTTTAAAATGATGTGGAATATTTTTTGCGCGCGGATGGCCTTGCAATAACAACTGGTAAAGATAAAAACATTCGGTATACAAATGATTAAAGTCATTTGTTCCGAGATAACGTTGTGCTCCGATGTAGCGTTCGTGCGCTTGTTCATATAATCGAAACACATCTGCATGTTCATTTTTATTTGTCGAATCTTTTTTAACCTTGGCGCTTGTGTAATTTTTTTGCTCTGTTAAATATGATTGCCAAGATTCTTTCCAAGTTCTTTGATAAGGGCTACGATATTCTACACCTAAGTCTTGTAGTCTTGTTCTAGCAGGCATATAGCCCAAATCAGCAGCACATACATACAGTTGAATAGCAGTTTTTACATCCTTTTCAACGTATTTTCCCTCTACATACATTTGTGCAAGACGGCACAAAGAAGTAATGTCACCCATCTCAGCAGTATACTGATAATGTTGAGCAGCCTTTGAATAATTTTTAAGCGCATACTCATAATCACCCAACATTTTTTGACAATCTACATTACTAAAATCGCTGCTCTCCGCATAAATTTGTTTTGCCTTTTCAAAATCATCTTTTTCTAATAACAAGGAAAGATTAATTAAAGCACTAGCATCACCTGATGCAAGCGCTTGTTCATACCATATCATTGCTTTAGTTTTATTTTTTTCACCACCAAACCCAAATTGAAATAAATAACCTAAATCATTTTGCGCAGTCGCCAACCCCATCTTAGCTGCTTTGGTAAAACATTCTCGCGCCGATACGAAATTATAATTAACGTAATCAATCATTCCTTGAATATACCAGTCCAAGGCATTGCGCTGATTTGTGTTACTAGGAATGTTATATGTCTCTAATATTGGCAGCGCAAGCGACTTGTGATTTTTTATAAAATCCATCCAATAAAATAAATATTGCTTATTTCCTCTGATAAATTCTTCGTGCGCGAGTTTAAACGCTTCCAAAGATTCCGCTTGTTTGATGAGAAACTTAAATACTTCATCTTGCCTATCATCGTAATATTCGAAGGCCACCAGCGAATTGAAATTTTTACGCGCTTCAGCATTGTTTAAATCAACAGCCATCTGACAATACTGTCTCGCTAAGCGAAGATCGACTGGACCGCCCAATCCTCGCCAAAACATATCAGTGAGACGATTGAGTGCATATGTATTATCTGGCACTTCATCAACAGCCAAGCAATACAGTTTTCGTGCTTGCTCGAAATCAACAGCACCACCGGTGCCAAATTCACACATTTTTGCAAGACGAATGATCGCTTTAGAATCATACAAATCTGCAGCTTGTTGATAAAGTTTTCTTGCTTGCACCAATTCATCGCGAGATGCATGGTGGTTATCCAGCAGAGATGCGAGTTTATAAATTGCGTCTTCATGCCCACACTTAATTGCATGATATAAATATTTTTTTGCTTCCTCTAAATCATTTGATTTTTCGCAGTATGTTGCATAAAGATAACTAGCTTCTCCATGGCCTAAATCAGCAGCTTTTTTGTAGTAATCTTTAGGAAGATTTTTAAATTTTTTGTTGCCAATCCCCTTTTCAAGCAGATATGCATATTGCACCATTGATTCAACATGCCCACTATCAGCTGCGCGCATAGACCAATGCCAAGCATCTGATAATGCTTCAGCATTATTTTTCTCTTGTAGTAGTAACGTGGCTAAATGAAACATGGCTTCAACATGTTTATCTTTTGCAGCTTGTCCATACCATTTTTTTGCTGCGACTAAATCTTTTTTTCCGCCTTTTCCTTGCTCCAACATGACTGCAAGACAGAACATGGCTTCAACGGAATTCTGTTCGGCAGCTTTTTGATAAAAAGCTCTTGCCTGCACAAAGTCGGCAGCACCAGTTTTACCTAATTCGTAAAGTTCGGCAATGGTCATTTGTACATGTTTATGTTGATCATGGATTCCATCTGAAACAAGCGCGATATAACTTTGATAAAGTTTAATTGACCTTTGTGGATCACTTTGTTCATATCCACGTGCTTTAAAGTATAATTTATCGGCATAATCTTTAATATGTTCTTTGCATTCATTTCTAATAATGGCCAAAGCATCCGCATAACGATCTTCATTGATACATAAATCAATTTGATGATCAATAGTATCTTTTAAATAATATTTTGCGAGTACATCACCTCCATCTAAAGCTTCTTGATATAATTGTTTTGCAGCAAATAAGTCCGCTTCGACTCCTTTACCCTCTTTTATCATGTCAGCTAAATTTCTTTTTGCATTAATGGAGCCGAGTGCTATTGCGCATTTGTAAAGCTCCATTGCACGTTTATAATTTCTTTCGTCGCAACAAAAGCGTGCTAATCCACTGATAGCTTCAGCATCCCCAAGTTCAGCAGCATTTTCTGCATGTTTTTTCAAGTTTACTTCGTAAGATGTATTTTCTTGCAAATAGCAATTCGTAAGAACGTACAAACCCAGCGCATTTGTGTTACCTAATTCAAGAGATTGTTTAGTAAGGCGGTGAATAATTTCAGGTGGATTATCATCTTCATTTTTAATGCTTTCAGAATGTTCCCAATATAGATTTGCAAGGTATACCATAGCAAATGAATCATTTTGTTTAATAGCTTGGTCATAATACCATTTTGCTAACAAAAAACTTTGAACGCAGCCTAATCCCTGTTCATGCATTAAACCCATAACCGTTTGAGCAAAAACCATGTCTCTATGATAAGCTTGCTGCAAGTTTTCATAGGCAAGTTCGTATTCCTTTGCTACATACTGTTTTATGCCCAATATAAAACAATCCATGCCGCTTCGCTCTTCTTCATTTTCTGCAATTGAATAAGCGTTTAAAATAGATTCAATAAAAGTGTGCATCTCTTGATTATTTATACACTGCCACCAAAATGAAATAAATTGTTTATTGCCATGCAGAAATTCTTCATGCGCAAGTAAAAATGCTGCGTTAAAATTTTCTTCTTTTATCAGTTTCTTGAATTCATCATTGCGTGTTTGATCATAAAAACCCATGTTGATAATTTTGTTTTTTAATTTGGTGTACTTGGGGTCATTTTTTACGAGGTCATATGCTGATTGGTGATTTTTTTCTTGCAATAGAAAATTAAATTCCATCTCTACCAAAAATGGCATCAATTCAACTATTAAATCTTTGTGAAGTGAGATTGTTTCAGATATTTTTTTCACAGTATCAAAGTTATTGCTAAATTGAATATTTTTTACCAATTCCATTATTGATAATATAAGAAACGCTTCAATAAATTCTCTCGAATTTTCGTTGTTTGAAGCTACTAAATGCTTAAAATAGTTTATATTATCGTCGGCACTATAATGCTCTTGACCCAGCATCAACCAATCTAAGATATTTCTACTTTCTTTATCTTCTGGGATAGCATATGCATTATAGAGCGCTTCAATCTCTTCCACAGAAATTTTATTGATAAAAAATTGCCACCAATAAAATAAATATTCTTTATTGCCTTCAACGAATTCTTTGTGCGCAATTGTCAGGGCATTAAGAGAATCTGCTGTATAGATAAAGTCTTTAAATTCATTATTATTTAATAGCATTGCTGCCCCTCGCTCTTCTGGGTCTAAATGTTACATATGGGTATAAATTGCGCGATTATAAGCTAACAATGCATATAATCACAGGGGGGAAAATGCCCCTATTGATGATCAAAAATCGATGAGGTTATCTAAATTGGCCAATATCTGCGTTGTGGATCGCACTCTCTATTGTCCACATTAAAATCAAGATATGAAGGATTGATTATTGGGGGTCTACAGGAAGTCCCTCAGGGTCAAGATGATCTTGATAATGCAATATAAACCATCCCATCAGGATTGGTGTTAAATCTGGTTTCGATACACTGAGAAGAAGAAAATCCTGCCTTTAATAATAGGGTCTCGAATTCTCCTGGCTGGTACCATCTTAAAGTAAAACGTTCTTCTTCTTTCTCAACAATACGTCCATTTTGATAAAGACGGTATTTATTATGCGTCACATAAGTATGATTGAGATAGTTTAAATGTATGATCATTTTCTTTTCGAGAACTTGATCTTTACCTACTGTAATTTGATTCATATGTTTAATTTGCGTTGGACCCTCCATACCTTGAAAAGGACAATACATTTCAATGAATAATTTTCCTTCTGGCATCAAATGATTTTTGAATTGCTGTAAAATGTTTGAAACTTCATTATCTGTTACAAAATGCTGAAATGAATTCATCGCAACGATAATTGCTGAATATTTTTTATCAAGTTTTAAATTCAACATATTTTGTTCATACAAAATTGTGTTGAGATTATTTTCTTTTAATATAGCGCGACATAATTTTAACATTGTGGATGAATTATCTAATCCTTCGATGTTGTAACCCGCTTCTAACAATGGAATTAATAAACGCCCGGCACCACACATAGCCTCCAAAACAGGCCCCTCATTTTTTGAAATTCGATCACAATAAAAGACAACTTCATTTTCAGAAGGCTTTGTAAAGGTTTTACTGAAGTAATGGGCACTAAGAAATCCATATACCATTTTTATTTCCTATACTCACGTTACTGCTTTTTTGGTGTCTGAATAATGATCTCTTGCTTACCTTTATCCGGTTGAGAATCTTTCAGGGCCTTCAGTCTTTGAGCGATTTCCTCCTCCGTAGCCTCCTTTTGATCTGCTGGTGTGGGCCCTAATTCTCTTAGTCTCTTCAATTGATCAGAGTCTGGCGCTTCAAAAAAGGTGTCACCTCTTCTAGTGATTTGAGGAACATCAGACCAGTCATCTACCTCAGAATCTTGTACAGATTTTTGCTCTACTACTTGAGAAGATTTTTCTTCTGCTTTTAATTGCTTTAATTCTTTTTGTTTTTCTCTTATTCCAGCATCAATATCTCTTATAGCCTCCCCTAACACTTGAGCTAAATACTTAAATTCTGGTCTTTTTTCGTCAATGAATTGTAGTTGAGTTTCACACTGCGCTTTCAAGCATTTCAAAAAATCAATGTAGGCTTCTACTCGATTAATTGGATTGGAGATATCATCAATTGTTTTATAGAATACTTCCAAACTACCAACGACGAGTGGTCTGAAAGTTTCTTTAAACTCCTGAGGAAATGCGCCCAACTTCTCAATGACACCATTTAACTCATTCCTCTCTTTTCTGGCATCAGCTAATTTCTTATCATAGTTTTTTTGGCCAACACCCAAAAGGGGTGGGTTTTTTTCCATCTGTAATATTGTTTCATTCAACTGCCTACGTCGCTGCTCTAATGCATTTGTCTGATTTTCTATGGATTCATCGATTTTAAGGAGATAATTATCCGCTTGTAGCGCGGATTCTACACGGCCGGTATCAGGGCGGCCACGACGACCTAGACGCCACTCTGCAAGATAATCTGCTTCTGCTTCAAGATGCTTGCCTCTTTTTATAAAATCATCATAGAAAACTTTTTGTTCTTCCGAAAGAACGGGTAGTTTTTTAGACAACTTAAATTCAATATAAATTTTCGCACTTTCTTGATCATGTATCTCCAGAGCTTGATCATATTGACGCGCTCTCTTTTTATGTAAAGTTTCCATCCTCTTATCTAATTCCTTTTGGGCACTTTGATATCTCTCTTTTCGTTGATTCTCTTGTTGAGCTGAATATCCTTTTGCATTTTGTATTAACTCTCCACATTCTTTACGCATAGATTCACATGCATCAATTTGAGGCTTCGTAGCTGCTTCTGCAGAATTGAGTACCTCCTTTAGCGATACCTTGCCACGCGTTTCCTTTAAGCTTGTATATTCTTTGGTAACTTCTCTATCTTTCTTTCCTAACGCTGGAATTAAAGTGTCATCTCTAACACGCCCTGTGAATTCTTTATCAGCATCAGCGAACATTTTATTTCCAAGTCCCTCAGGCCCTATTAGACGATTTTCCAACTCTTTTTGAATGCCAGTAAAAACTCTTTGTGTCTGATCTAATTTTTTATCTAGCTCTAACAGTTGATCCATATGCTGTTTAACTCTATCAGAGTTTCCCTGTTTTATGGCCTCTTGCAAGTCGCGTTTTAAGATTATCATTTCACGTTGTAACTCACCGATTTGGGTTGTACTACGATTATAGTCTTGTAACAATTTACCAAGCTCTGAAAATCTATCGAGCATGAGTAACGCAAATATTTTTTTATCCTCAAGATCCGAGATATTTGCTAAACCTTTAAAAATAGGATCATTAGCCGTTTTCGCTTTGTTTATTTGTTCTCTTAATCCAGCTGTTAATTGCTCGCCATGAACAGCACACCAAAAAGCTTGATACAAAGCACCCGAGTTTAACTCCAAAACTTCACTTTCCTTTTCTTCACTTGATTTATGTTGAAGCGTACGATGAATTTTTTTAACGTAATCTCCTATTCCACCATCTGCTGTCTTATCACGCGCAGCAATACATAGCATTAAAAACGCAACTTCTCTTACATTTCTTTGCACATAAGGATCTGGATTGATGCTAGAAACTTCTTCAGCAGGTTTAGAAGCTTTAGGTTTAACCGGAGAAGCATAAGCTAACTCTTTTTGCTCTTCATCAGATAACTGAGAAACGGGTTGCACTTGTTGAATCTTTGCGCGATCTTTTTGAGCGTTGTCATGGATATCAGCAATTGCTTGATGACGCTTTTCAAAGGGATTTGCAATAGGAGAGAAACCATGTTCTTGTAGAGTTTTATTAAAGTCCCTAAAGGCAGTTTGTAATTGTTGCAAAGAACGATCCGCATCTTTTGCGGACATGCCATCTTGCCCCGAGGCAGCATGTTGGTGTTTGCATAATTGCTTGACCAATTCAATAAATTGTTTATTTATTTTTTCGCGCTCTTCTGGTTTTAATTTAACTAATATTTTTTTATCTAAACCTGTTAAATCTTCAACAGAGCTGAAAAGACTTGCTTCACTTTGAAAAAGCACAGCGCCTGATTCTATACTGTGATCAATATAATGGCTTGAAAAGCCTTGATCAACATAGCTTAGCAATTGCGCAAAAGCAGATTTCTCATCTAGGGCCAAACTCCTTAAACCATTTATAATATCTGCTACACTGTCTTGAACAAGCGTTGCATTGTCTTTTAAAATCTTCAGTTCACTTTTTGACATTGTCTGCAATGTTGCATTCTTTGAACGTGCTACGCGTTCTATTGCTTGCTTACGCTGATCTTCAACCAGGGCGTATAACTCCAACCGCCTTTCTTCATCAATGTTTAAAGTTGCAATGTTACGTTTAATTTGATCAACGTTATCATTTAATTCGTGAAGATTTTCATCTAATCTTGTCAATTTTTCTAAGTCAGGAATATGGTCATTCAAGAGAACATCGACTGTTCGCTTCAAAATGTTAAAATTATCTAGCTTTTTCTGAATTTCTAAGTACTTGCTATGATCTAGTGACACTGCCCTTTCAGAATTATCATTTAAACTTTGCATTGTTACCATGCTGCTCTTCAATCTCTCCTGGAGCAATTTAAAAAATGTCTCATATAAAGGCATCATATCTCTTTCAGTCAATGACCCCATCAATTTAGAAACTTCTTGTATATTACTTATTTGCCTAGAAAGTTGCGCCAAACGAAAAAGCTCCATTAATTGAATTACAAATTGCTCGCCTTCTTTTGTCTTTGGAGAGCAACTCTTTAATTCTGCACGTAGTGCTTCCTCATCTGTTTCAGAAAAATTCGAACTATAATGTCTCCGGAATATGTCAAATGCGGCACCGTATTGGGCATAGACTCCTTCAAACTGAATCTCACTGAGTGCCTTTGTGGTTAATCTATCTGGTACTGTTCCCCCAAATTTTTTACAAACGACTGCCATGAACTCAAGGACATCTGCTTCAAGGTTTTCAGAAATATCCGTGACAATTTCCGACAACCCTCGGAGCAAAAATTGCTTTTCAAAGGCATCAGCAGCTATTTCCATTGTTTTTGCTAAAGAATCCCCTTCTTCTAATCCTCGACCAAAACCTACTCGTGCTCGAAGAGAAGTGTCTTTACCTTTTCTGAGATATTCCTTACTTCCTTCACCAAGTACTTTTCCTTCGGCATCAGGAAAAGTACACAGTGCTTCATCTAAGGATTTTTTAAGTCCTAGCATAATGCTATGTGCTTCAGTCAAACTCATTTTTGAATTGGGTGTATTAAGTTCCTTAATTAAACCGTCTATTGCTTTTAAAAAAATAAATGCCGTTCTGCGTGATTCAGGCGTAATTTTAGTATTAGGGCTTCCATCAGAATTAAATACCATCCTTAGTAATCTTTCGTGACATTCATAAACAGGAATCATGTATTCACGTTTTCCTGTAAAAGTTTCATCATAATCTTGTACGAACAACTCAGCAAAATCACTTTGATTTGGGATCCATCTCGGGTTATATAAACTTGCCGGACCAACAGATTTTTCTGATGAAACTGCCGCTGCAATTGTAGAAAACATAGTTTTTTCTTCTAATACTGCTGGAACACCTTCAGCACTTGAAAACGAAGACGGTAACAAATCAGTCACAACAACATTTTTCATCAAAATACTCATGATGGTGACCGCGCCTCTCACCTTGGCTTGATCCTCTTTACTTTCAAATTTGCGGGCATACGCATCGCCTATTGTTTTTGCTTTATCCGCGGCAACTGCCAACTGGGGACCATATTTTGCTGCTGCTGTACCTAGAGCCACTAAGGTAATTGGATCTGGCATAAGATCACCCCGCAAAAATTTCTCTTATCCTGATTATAGTCGATCTTTCAACTTTGCACGTTGTGGGAATAAAAAATATAATGATAAATATTCCATATAATCATATTCTTATATTGAATCTCTTTAAATGATCATGTTTTGATCAATGAAGTTTGAGAGTTACGCTATACTATTTTTAACCCTATTTTGCTCGAGAGGCACATGTATGTTTGTTCAAAAAACACCCTTAAAAGCCTATCATTCTCTTCTTCCTTCAGTGAGTGATGTGCAGCAGAATCGCTCCCAATTTCTTTCCGATCATCTACCTATACTGGCGACGATTCCTCTGGAAAACGATGCTCAATTAAAAATAATTTCATGGAATGTATTAAATCCATATTTACCCAGCGGTTTTGGTATTCGTAATGAAACAAAAGAAGAGCAAAGTGCAAGAGAAGAAAGAAGTGTCACAGCACTATTGAATATGATTCATCATAACAATCCAGATGTAATCGTCTTACAGGAAACTTATTTTGATGAAAAAAAACTCAGAGAAAAAATTTATCCTGATTACGAAATATTAAATGATCAACAAGGACAGTTTATTTTATACAAAAAAGAAATATTAGAACCATCCAAGGAAATCGAGGAAAAATCAGAAGATCCCATAATTCAAAAAGCCATTTTCAAACATAAACAATCGCAAAAACAAATTATGATTGGTAACGCACATTTTCCACATGCTGAAAACCCTGAAGAAGCAGAAAAAACCATTAGTGATTTTATAAAATCTGATTTAGAAAATATTGTTATCGTTGGTGATTTTAATAATCGATTTGTTCCGCTCGACACGAAAGATGGTACTTCCCTTATTAATAGTGTTGTGCCACCAATATTTAGATACGATAACGATAATATTCAAGGCGCAGATTGGACGGATGGATGTTTTTATAAAGGAATCGATAAACAATGTCATCAACCAGCGACTCAACAATTAAACCCTGAAACAGGTAAAACTTGTGAACCTCAGCCATTATCAATCGATACTTTTGATCAAAAGCAGAAAGTCGAACTTAGTATACAACGTCCTTTTTTATGCTGTGGTTCAGAACATTCTATCGATCTGAATTCATTATTTGGCTATGCCCTAGAACACGCTCAATTGGAACAGTTGGGAATAAATATTGGCAGAAGTTCAGACGCAAGTAATCATCAAATGATTCGTTTTGATATTTTATTCAAAGACAATAACCAAGATTTACTGGAGCATATAAAAAATAAACTGAACGGGCAAATTATGATAAGCGAAATTTATGATGATACGCATGAATCAATTGGTTTAAGAATCAGTGTAGACCCTGAAAACGCTCATTTCGTTTCAAATTGCATTACTCAAAAAATTCAAATCGATGAATACAAAAAACAATATTCAAAGATTAGAGAGTCTAAATTTTTTCAATTTCACCATAATTTCACTAAAAATCTTGAAGGAAAAAAAATAGAAGAATCATATGATCTCATAAAGGAGCATAATGAAAAATCACCAGATAGTATTTCTGCCAAAGCCTGGAGTGCAGTAAAAGAAGTTTTTCCTATCAAAGAAACACCTAGTGGATTTAGCAATAACCCGAGGTAATTATGCCAATTCAATTAGTCAACGATGAGATGAAAGCATATTACCAAGCCTTGGAACAACCAGGCCAAGATATTTTTGGTGATTTACTTGAAAATATACAAACAGATGTAGATAATTTATCT
Organism: Gammaproteobacteria bacterium; assembly: GCA_033762075.1. Classification (GTDB taxonomy): domain Bacteria; phylum Pseudomonadota; class Gammaproteobacteria; order DSM-16500; family DSM-16500; genus VFKI01. The sequence goes on along the minus strand of JANRLY010000023.1, from coordinate 25,848 downwards.
CGAAATCCAGGGCCTAGTGGAGAGAGATATAAAGCCCTCAAAGCGCGCCTACAGCAATTACTTGACCCGAATATTAATAGCGACTCTGCAAATCGATTGCTGATCTCCATTTTAAAAGAATTTATTTACAACACATTAACCGATCATGGTATTGAAATTTCCGAAAATCAAATGGAGTTATGTGTTTCCGGATCTCTTGCTAGAAATAAAGCAACGCCATTTTCAGACATTGATTGCTTCATGATATTTTCAGATGATTTGTCGACAGAAAATAAACGAAATTTGATAGAAGCGTATAATAAAATTGTACGAATGACAAAAGTCATTTCAAAATATATGTTCTCAGATCAATCTGTTTTTGCAGTGGATCCATTGTTAGAGCGCTTAAACGGTACTCAGGATGAAATATTAGAATGGTGTAGTGTAGACGACGTGTTATTATTTAATGTAGAAAATGCAAAATGTGTGTCAGGCTCTGACATAAATCAGAATACAACAAGACTTCGTAAAATTATTTCTAACCTTCAAGTCAACCCTGAAACAGCCCATACATGCTTTGATTATGCAATGCGTATATTTCGTGGGCCAGAAGATCCTGTTCCTGGCAACCTGCCGCCAAAGATATCTATTAAGTCTGACCTTCTCCGTCCTCTTGAATATATATTACAAGGATTACGCGTTCAATCAAAAATAGATGGCCAAGAATTTTCATCTCAAGATGAATTGATTGACACTCTTAAAAAAGAAAAAATAGGGTATACAGCTGCTGAATTAATTCGATATATATATGCACGCGCTTCAAAAATTAGATTCGAACTGCACGTAACACATCAAGCTGAACACGATAATATAGACCCATCTGATCCTCGCTATCAAGAGCTCAAAGAGCTTTCCTATCTTGTTGGATGGCTAAGGGGTGCTTTAGAAAAATATCTTGTTGAATACCAAAAATTTGAACGAGAAGAAATTAAAGAACCTCCAAAATTTATATTAAACTTAAATGACTACTTATCTAACAACAAACATCTTGATCAATGTTCCCCAGAAGAAATTAAGGCTATAAAAGAACTACAAAAAAATTGCTTTGACTTAATTGCCAGAAATGAGCTTAATCCAAAAACCAAAACCAGTGTATTACATAATCAACCCTCTAAAGCAATAGAACATGATGTATCTCTGGAGGCGTCTGAGTTCGTTCTGGCACCTCTTATTATATTTAGAGATGAAGTACAAAAATACTTATCTACACATAATTATCTATTTTTTGACCCTCCACCATCGTCCGAAAAAATTGCTATGCTTCAAAAACTAGAAGAAATATTTTCCACTAGTGAGAAAAAAATTATAGATTCAAATTTCAATCCAGAAATTTGCATGAAAGAAATCCAGTCGATGATCAATGCAATTGTTGAAATTGGTTTTAAAAATGCAGAGTTTCAACAAGCAAAAGGCAGTGGCGCAGGTCGATTAGCCGAAATTTTCAATCATACGCTCGATGGTTTAATACTAACACTTGAACATCTTGAAACTTCAAAAGCTTACCCTGACCTCCAAAAACAAGTTCGATCTTATAGTTATCAATCACGAATCTTTAGCAATCAAACGGAAATAAACAATGAGATTAATGCAGTTTTAAATAATAACCATTCAAGCAATGGTTCAGTGCAAGTCAACAGTCAAAACACAATTCAAAGAACAGCTAAGTTTGAAAATTCAGAAAAGCGTCTCAATATACACATCTTACAAGATCAATTTTCGAAAAAACAAAACAATCAAAAACCTATTGTGAAAACATGCTCAGTACAAAGTATTCAAACTGATAGTAATGGCCAAAAGGCATATCGTTCTGAACAATATTTCCCGAAGAAAATTGTATTAACTGACAAGCAATTAACCGAATGGGCGTCGAGAGAAGTACAAAATTTAATTGCAATCCTTGATAAGAAGGACAAAACAAGACCTATTTGCATTAATAACATGCCCGCTCGCGAAGCTGCGTTTATTGCAGCCTATTGCGAATGCATTCATCATGATTTCGAATTTACTCAGGGAACCAAGAAGCCCAATAATAATTTGCTTTCTGAAGCAAGAAAAGCCGTGAACGAATACATACGTACAATCGAACATAAATCTATTTTTAAGCAAGAAAATCAAACTCATCCTACTCTAAAGCATTAATGTGCCTTCTCCTCTCCAAACGATATTCCTCTGGCACCAACTGATAAATCTCTTCCAACAACTTCTCCCCTTCCGTCTTTGCCGGAAAAAAGAAACTCCAGCAACCATGTAACGGATTCCTATGGGCTTTAATCTTTTTACCAAAGTCAAAAAAACCATTCTCAATAATATCAACTAATCTCTGGTACATACTTTCTTCATTTCTCATTGTATTTTGAAGTTGCTTAATAATGTTCCGAACGGCTTCTACTTTTTTATGGCTGCCGGAAGAACGATTAAATAACCCGTCTGTATTTTGTATATGTATTATATAGTCGTTTAATTTGTTAAAAATCTTACCTAGTATATTGTAATGTTGTGTGTCTTTACGTTTCTGCTTCAAATAGCTGAGCGTGAGTTCATCTTTCAGCATACTTTCCATTTGTCGATCGTGTTGTTTTTGTTCTTCAACAGAAAACTTTCTCACTCTGTAATAAGATGGTAATGGATAAACTCCAAGGATCAAATGAATACGACTCTCAATATATTTCTCTTTCAAAAAAGAATTATTTCTTAAATATATATAATCATCGTCATTCACTTTCGCTTCAATGTCATCAGAAAGCAATTTCTCTAACCGTACTCTCGGCGGGACATCTATAGTCATATTCTCTTCCTTGAATTCTTCCTTAAACTCAATAGAATCTGTTATATCATTTTTTTGTTCATAAACCATAGAATCAAAACTTGATAAAGATTGGCTACTGTTGCTTTCTTTTAACGAATAATCATCTGATGATTTTCGTACCTGACGTTTCAGCTCTATCATTTCTGGCAGTTGATCAAATAAGTTGATTTGCTCTCGCAAGGGATCTCTTAATTTTGATTGACTGTCTGGAATAGAGCGCGAAAAAAATCCTCTAGCAGATTCAAGCACCTTACTCTTTGAAGCGAGCATATCTCTGACATTATTAATGGCATCTCTATCTGGGTATTTGCCCGACTCTAAGGTCAATATAACAACATCAGCAATTTGCTTTTTAGCAACATATGATGTTTTATAGTTTTTTGCAATCGTCAACATTTTTTGACGAATCATTCGATACTTGAAATTCAATTCCTCATTTTGAATTTCAATAGCATTATGATCGGGAGTAATATTTTCTTTAAGCCATACACGAATATTTTCATTGTGTTCTTTATGTATTTTAATCAGCTCCTCTTGTTTGTCTCCTATAGCATCGTGATAACTCTTAAGCTTTGTTGCTAGATTTCTATATAATAATCGACTTCTACCATGATCTAACATATCCTTTCCAAGAAAAATAGATATATCAATTTCTGTCATGGCGTCTACAATATTTTTTTCACCCAGCAAAACTTTTTGACATTCATTTTTAATTCTTTGGCAAAATTTTCCTTTCGTATCTGTTTTATCCGAATGCTGCGCTGAGTATTCTCTACACGAATCAAACATACCTATGACACTGCGTACCATCCGCTGTGCAGCACCTTGTGAAAAACCATAGTTTTTTGTTAACAATTCTAGCTCGATACTGAGCAATAGAGTCATTTCAACAGTAGCAACCCAAAGGCAAGCCTCATACTCCTCTTGCCGTGCTTGAGTATTTCGAAAAGATTTTTTGATATCCGTTAGAATGACATTCCGTTGTAATTGGAGGACAGCACTATTAATATCCGAAGAGATAAGTAATTGATCAAACTCTTTTTTAGTCATCAATGCCCCTCCTCGTATGATTAATCTTTATAGGATAGATATTTCACAAAACCATGCATCTTGTCAAATGTCTATTCAGCAAATATATTATTTGCCAATATAATCAATAGGTTAATAAAATATATACTTTACTAGCTTTTTCCTCTTAATCCGATTATCTTTGGTCATTCATCTAATTCATTCAGGGAGAGCGTGATGACTTTGAAATACGGTTTACCACTGGCATTCTCAACAGCTTTATTGATGACAAATCCAGCTGTTGCAGATACTGCCACTACAACTACAGGAACCACCATGACAACACAAACAACTCAACAACAAGCAGCTCCCTTAACTGGGGATGCCTTTCTTGCTGCAAATAAAACAAAACCTGGCGTACATACCTTACCAGACGGTTTGCAATACAAAATTATTACTCCAGGAAATGGCGCTAAACCCACTGCAAATGATTCTGTCACAGTAGACTATCGCGGTACCTTAATCGATGGCACTGAATTTGATAGCTCTTACAAACGTGGACAACCTGCTACTTTCCCAGTCAATGGCGTTATTCAAGGATGGCAAGAAGCGCTACAATTAATGCCTGTCGGCTCTAAATGGGAACTCTACATTCCACCCACACTCGCATACGGTACAGTGGGTGCACCGCCGCTCATTGGGCCTAACCAAACACTCATTTTTCAAGTTGAATTGAAAAAGATTAATTAATCATGAACGACTTGACAGCAATATGGATCATTGCAGTCATCTTCTCAATGAGCTTTATACTCGTCATAATTTTTGATTATCTAAGAGAAAAATCATGACGATATATATTGTCGCAGGCATTATTGCTGCTGCACTCCTCTTGTATTTATTGGTTGCATTATTTATACCGGAGGTGTTTTAGATCACAGCGTCATTCCTGCATAGGCGGGAAACCATTCTGCTCAAAACAGTTGAGTATGGTAAATGGTTTCCCGCCTGCACGGGAATGACAGCATGTTAAATTAAAGAATGGATTCTATATGACTGTCAACGCAATTCTTCAAGTCAGTATTTTTTTTATTGTTTTATATCTTTTTGCAAAGCCACTCGGAAAATATATTGCAAAAATCTACAGCTCATCTGAATTCACTTTACCCTTTGAAAAAACATTATATCGCTTATGCGGAATCACTTTCCGAGAAGAAATGAATTGGAAACAATATGCGTTCGCAGTTTTATGGTTTAATTTTTTTGGCATATTAATTGTTTATGCGATTCAACGCTTGCAATTGTATTTACCACTCAATCCACAGCATTTCACTAATGTACCACCGGATTTAGCTTTTAATACGGCTGCAAGTTTTGTCACAAACACTAATTGGCAAGCTTATGGTGGCGAAACTACAATGAGTTATTTCACACAAATGGCTGGCTTAACTGTACAAAATTTTTTATCTGCGGCAACAGGTATAGCAGTATTGATGGCATTTATTCGAGGATTTATGCGTTACGAATCTGAAACACTCGGAAATTTTTGGGTGGACTTAGTACGCAGCACACTTTTTATCTTATTACCGCTTGCCATTGTGTTATCCCTATTTTTAACTTCGCAAGGTGTCATTCAAAATTTTAAACCGTATCAAACAACACATTTACTCCAACCCATACAAGTTGAAAATAAAACCCTCGACACACAAGTCATCCCAATGGGCCCTGTCGCATCGCAAGTAGCCATTAAACAACTCGGCACAAATGGTGGTGGATTTTTTAATACGAACTCAGCGCATCCATTTGAAAATCCAACACCGCTCACTAATTTTTTTGAGATGATCGCGATTTTACTCATTCCTGCCGCATTATGTTTCACCTTCGGTCGTCTCATGCAAGATAAACGTCAAGGTAGGGCTATATTTTTTGCCATGCTTATTATTTTAATCCCTTGCACAATCGGTGCGATTTATGCCGAACAAATAGGAAATCCTGCTCTCACTTCTTTTGGTATAGATCAACACATTAACGGCAACATGGAAGGCAAAGAAACACGTTTTGGAATTGTTAATTCTGCTTTATGGGCAGCATCTACAACAGCCACATCGAATGGCTCAGTCAACTCAATGCACGATTCATTTATGCCTCTCGGTGGACTTATTCCTTTATGGTTAATGCATCTCGGTGAAGTGGTTTTTGGCGGCGTGGGATGCGGTTTATATGGCATGCTGATGTTAGTTATCATCACTGTTTTTATTTCAGGTTTAATGGTTGGCCGAACACCTGAATATCTCAACAAAAAAATTGAGCCCTATGAAATGAAAATGGCGTGCTTTGCAGTTTTACTGATGCCCATGATCGTTTTGATACTCACAGGATTTGCATCGATCACAACCGTTGGCATCTCTTCCATCGCGAATCCTGGCGCGCATGGATTAAGTGAAATTTTATATGCGTTCACTTCAATGGGAAATAATAATGGCAGCGCATTTGCCGGTTTGAGCGCAAACACCTTATTTTATAATACTGCCGGTGGCATCGAAATGTTACTCATGCGATTTTGGTTAATTATCCCTGTGCTCGCCATCGCTGGCTCTCTCGTGAAAAAAAGAAAAATGATTCCAAGTAGTGGCACATTACCAACGCATACACCATTTTTTGTTATTTTATTGATTGCTATCACTTTAATCGTTGGAGCCCTCACCTTTTTCCCTGTACTCGCGCTCGGCCCTATTGTTGAGCACTTGATGTTATGGAGAACCTATGGCTGAAAAAACATTATGGAATAAGAAAATTTATCTACTTGCATTATGGCAGTCGTTTGTAAAACTTGCGCCACATAAACAAATTCATAATCCTGTGATGTTTACTGTATATATCGGTTCGTTATTAACAACATGTCTTTTTCTCCAATCGCTATCTAAACCTGTTGAAGAAGCAACAAATTTTATTTTGAATATTGCAATTTGGCTTTGGTTAACAGTTCTCTTCGCGAATTTTGCCGAAGCCCTCGCTGAAGGGCGTGGAAAAGCACAAGCGCTTTCATTGCGCAAAGCACGTCGTGAAATTCAAGCAAAAAAATTAAAAACACCAGAAAATCAAACTCATATCACGCTTACAGTGTCAGGTGAATTACGTGCAGGAGATTTCGTTCTTGTTGAAGCTGGTGATCTCATTCCAAGCGATGGTGAAGTCATTGAAGGTATTGCTTTCGTTAATGAAAGTGCAATCACAGGAGAAAGCGCCCCTGTCATTCGTGAAAGTGGTGGAGATTGCTCATCTGTCACAGGCGGCACACTCGTGATTTCTGATTGGATCATTGTGCGCATCACTGCAAATCCAGGAGAAACATTTCTCGATCATATGATTCAATTGGTTGAAAATGCCAAACGAAAAAAAACACCTAATGAAATTGCACTCACTATTTTACTTGCTTCACTGACAATTGTATTTTTAATTGTGTGCTGCACATTGTTGCCATTTTCTATGAATAGCATTATCGCAGCCGGCATGGGCAAATCCATTACCATCACGATTATTATTGCCCTATTCATTTGTCTTGCACCAACAACTATAGGCGGATTACTATCAGCTATCGGTATCGCTGGTATGGATCGAATGATTCAAGCGAATGTCATAGCACTTTCCGGACGTGCTATTGAAGCTGCTGGCGATATTGATATTCTCATCCTCGATAAAACAGGCACCATTACCTTAGGTAATCGCCAAGCCACAGAATTTATTCCCGCCGCAGGTATAACGATTGAAGCTCTCGCTGAAGCGGCACAACTCTCTTCGCTTGCCGATGAAACACCAGAAGGGCGAAGTATCGTTGTGCTTGCGAAAGAAAAATATGGTTTACGTGGACGTGAATTAACAGAATTAAATGCCACCTTTATTCCTTTTAAAGCAGAAACTCGCATGAGTGGCGTCACTTTTTCGGATCGAGAAATTCGCAAAGGTGCAGAAAGTGCGATCAAAGACTATCTTAAAAATATTGGTGGTGAATTTCCGAATTCTATTCAAAATACTGTTGATACAATCTCAAAAAATGGTGGCACTCCTTTACTGGTAGTCGAAGGAAAAAAAGTACTCGGTATTATTTATTTAAAAGATATAGTAAAGGGTGGGATTCATGAACGTTTCGCTGAATTAAAAAAAATGGGAATCAAAACTATTATGGTAACAGGTGATAATCCACTCACCGCTCAAGCCATTGCCACAGAAGCTGGCGTCGATGATTTTCTTGCACAAGCAACACCAGAAAATAAGCTCGCACTGATTAATAGATTACAAAAGGAAGGACATTTAGTTGCGATGACAGGTGATGGGACAAACGATGCACCAGCACTTGCACAAGCCGATGTTGCAGTTGCTATGAATACCGGCACACAAGCCGCCAAAGAAGCTGGTAATTTGGTGGATTTAGATTCGAATCCAACAAAGTTAATTGAAGTGGTTGAGATTGGAAAACAGTTATTGATGACTCGTGGTGCATTAACAACTTTCAGTATAGCAAATGACGTTGCAAAATATTTTGCGATTTTACCGGCAGCTTTTATTTCGACTTACCCAGCCCTCAGCGCACTTAATGTGATGCATCTCAGCACGCCGCATAATGCTATTTTGTCAGCTGTTATTTTTAATGCGCTGATTATTATTTTTTTAATTCCCATTGCATTGCGCGGTATAAAATGGCGTCATCAACCTGCTGCAAAATTATTACTGAATCATATTTTAGTGTACGGATTAGGTGGTTTGATTGTGCCGTTTATTGGAATTAAATTAATTGATATTATATTATCCTATTTTGGAATAGCGTCATGAAAAATATCAAAAGTGCATTTAATTTAACAATATTTTTTTTCCTTCTCACTGGATTCATTTATCCATTGATCATGACTGGAATTGCACAAGTCCTTTTTTCTTCTTCTGCCAATGGTAGCTTTATTTCATTCAAACAAGAAATAATAGGCTCAAAATGGATTGGGCAATCTTTTACAAATCCTAAATACTTTTGGGGTCGTCCTTCGTCCACTGCACTTTTCGCGTATAATGCAGCCGCTTCATCAGGGTCAAATTTTGGCCCCAGTAATCCTGATTTTTTTGATACTGTCAAAAAACGTGCCGCGAGACTTAGAGCTGCTGATCCAAATCATGCATTTTGGGTGCCTGTTGATTTAGTCACGACTTCAGCAAGCGGATTAGATCCTGATATCAGTCCACTTGATGCTTACTATCAAGTTCCTAGAATTGCTGAATCACGTCATTTATCGCCGCAAGTCATTAGCTCATTGATCAATATAGCAATCAAACAACGTTCTCTGTTTTTGTTTGGTGAACCGACCGTTAATCTTTTACAATTAAACATAGCTCTGGATAAACTTACTGAGGGAGCGCCTTCACATGTCTGATGCTCGCCCTTCCCCGAAAAAGTTTTTAGCGCAAGCAAAAGAAGAATCTAACAAAACAGTAAACGGTAAACTGAGAATTTATCTCGGCGCGTCACCAGGCGTCGGTAAAACTTTTGCTATGTTAAGAGATGCCATCATACAACAGACGGATGGCTTTGACGTCATTATAGGCGTTGTCGAATCACATGGCCGTGGAGAAATAGAAGTTCTGAGTAAACAACTAGAACACATTCCATTACAAGAAATTATCTATCACGGCAAATCATTACTCGAGTTTAACCTAGAAGCAGCAATTGCACGTAAACCAACACTTTTATTAGTGGATGAAATGGCACATGCTAATGTACCAGGAGCAAAACATAAAAAACGTTGGCAAGATATTCGTGAATTACTTGAAAATGGCATAAACGTAGCAACCACATTAAATGTACAACATATTGAAAGTCTCAATGACAGTGCATCTCAAATTATCCACTCACCCATTCAAGAAACTGTACCAGATTTTATGATTGAATCGGCAGACTCAATTGAATTAGTAGATTTGCCACCAGAAGATTTATTGAAACGATTAGCGGAAGGAAAAGTCTATCTTCCCGAACAAGCTAAATTAGCACAAGAACATTTCTTTCGTCGTGGAAATTTATTAGCACTGAGAGAATTAGCATTAAGACTCACGGCATCTCGTGTAGGAAAAGATGTGACTCACTATCGCGAAGAACGTGATATCCAACATATTTGGGCAACACGAGATAAATGGTTAGTATGTATAGGTCCTTCGCTAGCTTCAGCAAGATTAATTCGCACAACGTATCGAATTGCCACAGGAATGCAATCTGAATGGATGGCAATTCACGTAAAAGATTCTCAACATGAGTTAACGCCCGTTGAACAACAAAATGTTGCTTATAATTTACGATTGGCCAAACAACTCGGCGCTAAAATTAAAATTTTATCCAGTAAAAATTTGGCAAAAGAAGTGATTCAGTTAGCCAGAAAACATAATGTTACAACTATTGTCGTAGGTAAATCTCATAGACCACAATGGCAGCAATGTTTTTTTCCAGCGTTGGCTAATCAATTGATTAAAAGCAGTGATGAAATTGACGTCCGTGTCATTGCCGGATCAAAAACAGTTCAATCATTTATCAGCAAAAGATTTCCATGGAGTCAAATGATTATTACTATTATTGTAATAATATTATTAATTGTGTTTATCTATGCTGTTTAATAGCTTATTCTACTCCCTCACAAATCGAAAGATAACTATCAATTTCAACGCAAGATTCTGTGCTTATACCCAATATATTTAAAATGCTTTGATACGTTTGATGGCCAGAATAGCTGAAAAGGTTGGTTAATATAGCGTCCGTTGGAGAAGCTGTAGTGCCAGTATCCGATGCCATCAATTGGAACGGGAAAACATCTTGTGCTGGAACTGTTACATTATTAATTGATTCATTCTTCGAAATAGTTAAAATACCCGGCACATAAGTTAAATAATAATTACTACTAATTAAAGCTAATGTACCTTGAGTAATAGCGTATTGACCTATACTCTCTCCCGCTACACGACTTAAACTACCCGTTAACACAGAGGATGCAGAATCATTAATCGGAATACCATCTACGATTGCATTCACTAATCCTGTTGTTGTGTATGTGAATGCAGGATCCGGTTGATTAAATATTTTAGATTTGTTTTGAGCTGTGACGGTTAAATTAGTTGAATTAATATTTAATATCCCCGTATTTACAGTTAAACTATAATTATTTCCGCCATTGCCATCGTTTACATTTAAAGTATTCTGATTAATTATATATGATCCAACAATTTCATCATTAATATTTGAAATAGTTCGTGCTGGTGTCCCCGTCAAACTATCACCTGGGGCAAGTGAACCTGATGTAACACTACTCGTGTATGTTGGATCATTTTCGCCATATGATTTCGTTAAATTATTAATAGTCAGAGTCAAAGGTCTCTGAGTAATCGTGCCAATCAAGGCATTCGTTGATGTCGGTGCAATACTGTATCCATATACAGTCGCACCGCCATTTGTTGCACTACTAATAGCAATACCAGAAACAGAAACACTAATATTGCTCCCAACATTTTTTGTACTATACGTACCTGTTGTCGGATTATTTAATGTGACTGTGTCGCCATCAATAGCCCCAATAAATTGATAATTACTACCAGTTAATGATGCTGTTGTTGTACCATCATATACGCTACTCACTGTGCCTGTCAGACTGGGGACAATCTGCGGTACAGTCGAATAGAGAAAACCATTTCCACTTCCTAAAACAGTCGTGACATTGTAAGTTGCATTATATTGTTTGAAATTGTAACTTAATCCACCTCGGTTATCACCGGCTGGACTGCCAGACCAAATGAGGTAACGTCCTGTACCAGGTGTTAATGTAAACAATCCACTATTATTGAAACTTGTTCCTACAAGAACTAATGCATCACCTGCACCGCCCACTGTAATGTTACCACCCAATGTCATACTCGATGTACTTTGCGCTGTGAGCGTTCCACTCATGTTTGAAGTATCTAATGTAAGTGCTGCATTATCGTAAAGTATTACGTTATTTCCACTTGTAATTGATACTGTAGCAAAATTATTAGATACATTATTTAACGTAATATTATTTCCACCTCCTGATGATAATGTCGTTGCGCCAGTAATGGCTAATGCACCACTCTGAGTTATTGCACCATTCGTTGTGACATCGTAAGTCCCACTCACTGTCGAGGCAGCAAGCACTAATGCATTGGTATCAGTTAATGAAACATTATTCCCAGTTGTAATTGCAACCGTACTAAAATCATTACTCGCATTCGTTAAAGTAATATCATTCGCTGCGCCTGCGGCTAAAGTTGTTGTCCCAGTTACTGTTAGTGCACCACTTTGGGTAATCGTACCCGATGTCGTTACACCCAATGTACCGCTTACAGTCGATGCGCCAAGAATTAAGGCGTTAGTATCTGTCAATCCAACATTATTTCCGGATGAAATACTGACTGTACTGAAATTATTTGTGCTAGTATTTAACGTAATATTATTCGCTGAACCTGCTGAGAATGTTGCAACATCTGTTATAGTCAGTGTGCCACTTTGTGTCATTGCACCATTTGATGTGACACCATAAGTTCCGCTCACAGTGGATGCACCGAGTATCACCGCATTCACATCAGTGAATGAAACATTGTTTCCACTGGTGATGGTCACTGTTCCAAAATCATTCGTACTATTTAAGGTAATATCATTTCCCACTCCTGCAGAAAATGTATTTACACCCGTTGCTGAAATCGCACCGCTTTGTGTAATTGCACCACTTGTCGTTAAACTCAATGTACCAGTTGTCCCAATGGCAGTAATATCAACTCCGGTTGCATCTACATAGGTTAATGCGCCACCGACATCTGCAGTATCTGCTGCATTACGCGCACGTAAATCAATCGAAGTCACATCGTTTCCGATGTTTGATAATGTAATATTTGTATTCGCTGCCGTATTATTTAATGTTTTTACTGTTAAGTCTGAAGCTAGAATGGCACCTGTTTGTGTTACAACATTACCAGCAATCACAGAAGCAGAGCTTAATGTATTAATGTTAGCAATTGCAATTGCATTTGTATCACGATAACTCATTGCACCCGCAACAGTACTACTATCAGCCGCATTACGTGTACTTAAATCAATTGTCGTTAATGCATTCGTTGCAGTGGTTAAGGTAATTGCCGCGCCTAAATTATTTAATGTTTTTGCAGTCAATGTTGTTCCAGCAATAGCACCGCTCTGTGTAATCGTATCACCTGCTGTTAAAGTCACTGTGCCTGTTGCAGTAATTCCGCCAACACTCAATGCATTTGTGTCACGTAAAGTAATATTACTGCCACTCACAATTGTAATCGCACCCGTAAAATCATTTCCTGAATCACTTAATGTATTTGCTGCAGTACCTGTTGTAAAACTTGAAGTACCCAGGACTGTTAATGCCCCGGTTTGGGTAACAGCATCATTACTGGTAATGATTGTTAAGTTCTGGCCGACACTGGATGTTGCTAATGAAAGCGCGATATTATTTGTTAAACTTACGTTATTTGCACCACTATTTGAAAGTGTTACTGCACCTGTAAATGAATTTGTCGCTGTGGTTAATGTGATAGCATTAGATCCCGCAGAAAAACTGGATGCACCCGTAATTGTCAAAGCACCTGTTTGTGTAATCGCACCACCCGTCGATGTAATAGTGAATGCACCGCCTACAGTCGATGCAGCCAGTGAAGTTGCGATACTATTTGTAACGCTAGCATCGTTTACGCCACTATTTGAAAGTGTAATGGCACCTGTAAAACTATTACTTGCATTGGTTAATGTGATGACATTCGCAACTGCAGTGAAACTTGAAATCCCTGGAACAATGAGTGCACCTGTTTGTGTAATTGCATCACTGCTGGTAATAATTGTAAGATTTTGCCCAACACTTGAAGCTGCAAGTGATAAAGCAATATTATTTGTCAAAGCAACATTATTTGCGCCACTATTTGAAAGTGACACTGCACCAGTGAATGCATTAGTTGCTGTTGTTAATGTAATTGCATTTGCGCCCGCTGTAAAACTAGAAGTCCCCGTCACAGTTTGAGCAGCACTTTGTGTAATTGCACCGCTTGTTATAACATCATAACTACCGCTGACCGTTGATGCACCTAATATCACAGCATTGGTGTCAGTGAATGAAACATTATTACCGCTCGTAATTGCTACAGTACTAAAATTATTTGTACCGGTATTTAGTGTAATATTATTACCTGATCCCGCGGCGAGTGTTGTCACACCAGTAATAGTTAACGTGCCACTTTGTGTAATCGCCCCACTTGTTGTCACACCAAAGGTGCCAGAAATAGTGGATGTTCCTAGTACTAATGCATTCGTATCTGTCAACGAAACATTATTCCCCGTTGTAATTCCAACAGTACTAAAATCATTCGATGCATTCGACAATGTAATACTATTCGCAGCACCTGCCGCGAACGTGGCTGCACCTGTGATTGTTAATGCGCCACTTTGCGTAATCGCACCACTCGTGGATACATTATATGTTCCACTCACAGTGGATGCACCGAGTATCAGCGCATTAGCATCTGTCATTGAAATATTATTACCGCTGGTAATTGCAACGGTACCAAAATCATTAGATCCATTGTTTAATGTAATATCATTCGCTGATCCTGCAGCAAACGTATCCACTCCAGTTGCTGAAATCGCACCACTCTGGGTGATACTACCACTTGCTGTTAAACTTAATGTGCTCGTTGTACCCATTCCAGAAATATCAAATCCATCCGCATCAACGTAAGAAATAGCACCTGCAGCATTGGCTGTATCAGCTGTGTTACGAGCGCTTAAATTAATGGTTGTGAAATTATTACTTGGATTCGTTAAAGTAATTGCGGCTCCGCCAGTCAGTACTGTTTTGGCAGTCAATGTTGTACCACTCAGCCCAGCTGTTTGAGTGATTGCATTACCTGCAGTGATTGTTAAAGTTCCACTTGCAGAAATAGCATCTAAAACAATCGCATTGGTATCACGGATATTAATATTATTTCCGCTAATCACTTTTACCGTACTAAAATTATTGGTCGTAGTACTCAAGGTAATATCATTAGCAGTTCCCGCAGTGAAAGTTGCAAGCCCTGTGATTGTTAATGTTCCACTTTGTGTGAGCGCCCCACTGGTTGTAACATTATAAGTACCACTCACTGTTGATGCACCTAAAATCAATGCATTTGCATCGGTGATTGATACATTGTTCCCTGACGTAATACCTATTGTACTAAAATCATTACTCGCATTCGTTAAAGTAATATCATTCGCTGCGCCTGCCGCCAAAGTCGTTGTTCCTGTCACCGACAATGCACCACTTTGTGTAATCGTTCCTGTTGTGGTCACACCTAATGTACCGCTCACTGTTGATGCACCAAGAATCACAGAATTCGCATCAGTCAATGCAACATTATTTCCCGAGGAAATACTCACTGTACTGAAATTATTTGTGCCCGTACTTAACGTAATATTATTAGCTGAGCCTGCAGAGAATGTTGAAGCACCCGTTATAGTTAATGTTCCGCTTTGCGTTATTGCACCACTTGTTGTAACACCATAAGTTCCACTGATTGTCGCTGCGCCGAGCACTAATGCATTAATGTCATTCAAAGAAACATTTTTGCCACTTGTCACTACTACAGTACCAAAATCATTCGAACCCGTTAATGTGATATCGTTCGCAGCACCGGCAATTAATGTGGTTGCACCTGAAGCAGTAATGGTTCCTGTCTCTGTGATTGTTCCTGCTGAATTACTACTTAAAGTAACAGCAGCACTACCTAAACCCAGTGTACCTAATATGAGATTACCATTGTTTGTCAAGGAAACTGCATTTGCACCTGAATTACTGAGAGATACTGCACCCGTAAAACTATTACTAGTGTTTGTTAGTGTAATTGCACCAGCACCAACGCTAAAATTCGAATTGCCAGCGACACTCACTGCACCTGTTTGTGTTAATGCACCTGTCATTGTGACAATATAATTTCCACTAACCGTCGCAGCACCCAACACTAATGTATTAATATCATTTAATGAAACATTATTCCCACTGGTAATAGAAACCGTACCAAAATTATTCAGTCCCGTTAACGTAATATCATTTCCCGAACCTGCTATGAACGTTGTTGTTCCTGAAGCAGTCGTTGTTCCTGTTTCTGTAATTGTGCCTGCGCTATTGCTACTTAAAGTAACAGCGGCAGTGCCTAAACTCAATGTGCCTAAAATAAGATTGCCATTGTTTGTTAAAGAAACTGCATTTGCACCTGAATTACTGAGCGATACTGCACCTGCAAAACTGTTACTCGTATTTGTTAACGTAATGGTATTTGCAACTGCAGTAAAACTTGATGTTCCTGGCACAGTGAGTGCACCTGTTTGTGTGATAGCATCACTACTCGTAATAATTGTGAGATTTTGTCCGACAGTCGAAGTCGCGAGTGATAATGCAATATTATTTGTTAAAGAAACATCATTCGCTCCACTATTTGAAAGTGTTACTGCACCTGTGAATGCATTGGTCGCTGTTGTTAATGTGATCGCATTTGATCCTGCCGAGAAATTAGATGCACCTGTAATCGTCAGCGCACCTGTTTGTGTGAGAGCCCCACTCGATGTAATAGTGAGTGCGCCGCCAACAGTAGATGCAGCAAGTGATGTCGCAATACTGTTTGTAACACTCGCATTATTAACACCGCTATTCGAAAGTGCAATCGCACCCGTGAAACTATTACTCGCATTAGTTAATGTAATCGTATTGGCAACTGCAGTAAAACTTGATGTCCCTGGCACAGTGAGCGCACCTGTTTGTGTGATAGCATCACTGCTGGTAATAATTGTGAGATTTTGTCCGACAGTCGAAGCGGCAAGTGATAATGCGATATTATTTGTCAATGCAACATTATTTGCGCCACTATTTGAAAGTGTGACAGCACCTGTGAATGCATTTGTCGCTGTTGCTAATGTAATCGCATTAGCGCCCGCCGTAAAACTAGAAGTTCCTGTGACTGTGAGTGCAGCACTTTGTGTTAAAGCACCACTTGTGGTCACACTATAATTTCCACTGACGGTAGATGCACCTAGAATCAATGCATTAATATCATTTAACGAAACATTATTCCCACTTGTCACCGCTACAGTACCGAAATCATTCGAACCTGTTAAGGTAATATCATTCGCAGCACCCGCGATGAATGTTGTTGTCCCCGAAGCAGTAATGCTTCCTGTCTCTGTGATTGTACCTGCAGAATTACTACTTAAAGTAATAGCAGCACTACCTAAGCCCAATGTACCTAATATCAGATTGCCATTATTTGTTAAAGAAACTGCATTTGCACCTGAATTGCTAAGAGACACTGCACCTGTAAAACTATTACTGGTATTTGTTAATGTAATTGTATTTGCACCGACTGTAAAACTTGAAGTCCCTGTCACTGCCTGAGCAGCCGTTTGAGTTAATGCTCCTGCCAATGTAACAGTATAATTTCCACTAATAGTTGCGGCACCTAACACCAATGCATTCGTATCATTGAATGAAACATTATTCCCGTTGGTAATTGAAATTGTTCCAAAGTTATTTGCACCCGTTAGCGTAATATCATTCGCAGATCCTGCTGCAAACGTATCCGTTCCTGTCGCTGAAATCGCACCGCTTTGCGTAATACTACCACTTGTTGTAATACTTAATGTGGCTGTTGTTCCAATCGCTACAATATCTACACCTGTTGCATCGACATAGGATATTGCACCACCAATATCTGCGCTATCTGCTGCGTTGCGCGCGCGTAAATCAATCGATGTCACATCATTACCACTATTCGATAAGGTAATATTTGTACTCGCTGCTGTATTATTTAATGTTTTTACTGCTAAGGCAGAAGCTAATATTGCACCTGTTTGCGTCACAACATTCCCAGCAATCACTGATGCAGTGCTCGCTGTATTAATACCTGCAATCGCTACTCCATCTGTATCACGATAACTGATGGCACCGGCAACATTACTGATGTCCGTTGCGTCACGAGCACTGAGATTTATGGTAGTCACTGCATTTGTAGTAGTCGTGAGAGTGATAGCAGCACCCACATTATTTAATGTCTTTGCTGTAAGTGTTGTTCCGGCAATAGCACCGCTTTGTGTAATAGCATCACCACCAGTAAGTGTCACGGTGCTCGTTGTAGCAATACCAGAAACATCAAATCCATTTAAATCTGTATAGGAAATTGCACCAGGTGCATTTGCTGTATCGCCGGTATTACGTGCACTTAAATTGACTGTTGCGAAATCATTACTTGAATTTGTTAAAGTAATTGCTGCACCCGCAGTTAATAATGTTTTTGCTGTCAGTGTTGCGCCTATGATTGCACCACTTTGTGTAATAGCGCCGCCAGCAGTCACACTTAAACTACCGCTCAAAGTCAAGCTAGGCAGCGTAATAGCCGCAGCATTAAATACAAGCGTTAAATTTCTAAGACTGCTGAGAGAAGCTAAATTAGTTGGTACTGCCGCGCTTGCATTTGTATTGCGTAATCCGATGTCACGAAAATTACCCAGTGTCCCTGTAAAAGTAATTGCTGTACTGCCAAAATTGTTAGCGCTTGTATTGAGTAAAACATCTGAGTTGGCAGCATTGACTGTAATTGAAGTCGCTGCTGTGCCACCTGTTGCTGTAATTGCACCGGTTTGTGTAATGCTGCCGCCTGAAATCAAAGTGATATTTCTTCCAATAGTCGAGGTTGCTAATACAGTCGCAAGGCTGTTGGTAAGACTGATATCATTTGCGCCACTATTTGAAAGTGTAATCGCACCGGTAAAACTATTACTTGCATTTGTTAAAGTAATGCTATTTGCAACAGCAGTAAAACTTGATGTTCCTGGTACAGTTAATGCACCTGTTTGTGTGATCGCGTCACTACTGGTAATAATTGTAAGATTTTGACCGACACTCGATGCTGCTAATGAGAGTGCAATATTATTTGTTAAACTCACATTGTTTGCACCACTATTTGAAAGTGTGACTGCGCCAGTAAATGCATTGGTTGCTGTTGTTAATGTAATCGCATTAGATCCTGCTGAAAAACTTGCAGTACCTGTCACAGTTTGTGCGCCCGTTTGTGTAATCGCACCACCTGATGTAACGCTGTAATTTCCGCCCACTGTGGATGCAGCAAGTGATGTTGCAATTGTATTCGTTAAACTCACATCATTCGTACCACTATTGGAAAGTGTAATCACACCGGTAAAACTATTCGTACTCGTTAAAGTTATTGGATTTGCACCTGCAGTAAAACTTGAAGTGCCAGGCACTGTCAATGCACCACTTTGTGTGATACCGCCAGCAGCACCTGCCGTCACGCTCAAATTACCGCCGCTTTGCAATGTTAATCCTGGTAATGCAACAGCTGCAGCATTGAATGTAATTGTCAAACTTCTCAGACTCGTCAGAGAAGTTAAATTAGTTGGTAATACTGCGCTTGCATTTGTATTGCGTAATCCAATATCACGGAAGTTACTCAATGTACCTGCAAAAGTAATAGCTGCACTGCCAAAATTATTCGCTTGTGTATTAAGCAAAACATCTGAATTAGCAGCATTAACGGTAATTGAAGTGGTAGTACCACCGGTCGCCGTAATTGCTCCGGTTTGTGTAATGTTGCCACCTGATATTAAGGTAATATTTCTTCCGATCGTCGAAGCTGCTAGTACGGTCGCAAGGGTATTGGTCACACTAACATCATTCGCACCACTATTCGAAAGTGTAATCGCACCCGTAAAACTATTACTTGCATTCGTTAAAGTAATGCTATTTGCAACAGCTGTAAAACTAGATGTTCCCGGTACAGTTAATGCACCCGTTTGTGTAATCGCATCACTACTCGTCACAATTGTAAGATTTTGTCCGACACTTGATGCTGCTAATGAAAGTGCAATATTATTTGTTAAACTTACATTATTTGCACCGCTATTAGAAAGTGTCACTGCACCCGTAAATGCATTGGTAGCTGTTGTTAATGTAATGGCACTAGCCCCTGCGGTAAAACTAGAAGTTCCAGTCACAGTTTGCGCGCCACTTTGGGTAATTGCACCACCTGTTGTCACGCTATAATTTCCACTGACTGTCGATGCACCCAGTACTAATGCATTCGTATCTTGTATTGTTACGTTATTTCCAGTTGTAATCGCAATAGTCGAAAAATTATTAGAAGCATTGGATAACGTAATATCATTTCCTGAACCTGCCGCTAATGTTGTAGTCCCGCCAGAAGCTGTGATAATTCCGCTCTGTGTTATAGCACCTGTCGCAGTGAATGTTAAATTTTGTCCGACGCTTGTTGTTCCGATGGTGAGTGCGCCACTATTGGTATAAGAAACAGCATTAGCACCTGTATTTGTAATCGAAACTGCACCACTTACACTGTTACTTGCATTGGTGAGTGTCACAGCACCAGCACCTGCATTAACCGTTAATGAAGAAGCAGTAATGGCTGCAGTTTGCGTAATCGCACCACTGGAAAATAATGCAACATTTAATCCGCCGCTACTAAATCCAATTGTACTATTAATTGCAATGGTACTATCAGCACTTAATGTAAGCGTTACATTGCTTCCACCTGCACTTTTTAAAATAGCATTACTGACAGTAATTGTACCGGCTTGTGATCCACCAGGCGATGTAAGAATGATGACATTTGTATCTGCATCCAATGATGCATTTATCGTACCAACATTAGCAATCGCATTATTTGCTGTTGTTGTAAATTGATTATTTGGACTGCCGCCATCAAAACTTCCGTTCGTAGTCGCGCCAGATGAAATCGTGACATTCGCTGGATCTAATAACCATGAACCAGATGTACCATGTAATGCACTGGCATATACCATACCAAATGCTTCAAGATATCCTTTACCAGAAGTTTCAACAAATCCACCATTCCCTAATTGTGAACCACCGCGTGCAAAAATATTGCCGTAGAAATAAGTGCCTTCATTTGCCCAGAGAATAATTTTCCCGCCATCACCATTCGTCAATGCATCGGCATATAAATTCACGCCGCTTCCCAGAAAAGTAAATTGTGCATTTTGAATATCAGGATTTTTACCTTGATAATCGCCGCCTAATAATATTTCACCACCACCTGCATTACCTGATGTATTTATTTCAGCATTATTCTTTACAATCACTTTTTCACCGAGAATTTTGACGTGCCCGCCTTTTTCATTATGATTATTTCCGCGTGCAACTACTGTTCCAGAAACTTCTGTTGTTCCATTACTTGCCACTAAAATAATTTCACCATTTTTATTTTGAATTGTATCGGCTTGAATATACCCTTTCATGTTGACTGCATGATCTAAGATACTTTGTGCTGTTTTTGCTGTCATAGAAACTGATCCGCCATCAGCAATGATCCGCCCATCATTGCTAACAGCGGCCTTCAGTTTTTTACCATTAGCGTCCGTTGCCAACTCACTCACTTCCGAGCCGATTGCAAATTGCACCAGTTGGGTACCTGCAAAATCTAACGTGTAGCTTTCGCCCGCGGCTAAAGTAACCTTTCCAAGCCGTGCTTGAATTAAACCATCGTTAGAAACGTTGTAACCCACAAGTGCTGCGACACCACCCTCAAGAATCGTAATGATACCTTCATTGAGGATAACGCCATGCAAACTATTTAAATTAAAAAATTGGTAATTACCATTTAAAAAATCTTGATCCAATATATTCGCTGTTGTTGCAAGTAATCCTGCAACATCAATGTGAGCATTTGCGCCGAAATAAATACCTGCAGAATTCATTAACCAAACTTGTCCATTTGCAGAAAGTGTTCCTAATATTTTTGATATACCTTGATTGGGATCAATTCTATTTAGTGCAATTGAATTTGCAGAAGGTTGTTGAAAATGTGTTTTTTCATTTTCACCAATATTAAAACTGTGCCAATTGATAATTGCTTTATCGCTGGATTGTTGAATTTCGACTGTGTTAGGTGTTGAACTAATATTGACTTGCCCACTGACAACTTGTGCACCTTCAGGATTTGCAAAAACAACTGATGTATATAAAAATCCTAATAACATAGCACGAGAAATTAAGCAGAGTGCTTTAAGAAAACTACCTTGTTGATACAGATTATTCCTTTTGCTTGACTCAGCAAAGGTTTTCACAAATCCCACTCCACTGGCGGTTAGAGTTAGGAAAAATCGCCATACCCTATGTATAGTCGATAAAACGAAAAAAGTGCTAAGACATTAAAAATTAAAAGATTGTATATTATTGAATCATAATATCAATAATATGATTTATATTTGATTAATATTGATGCATTTAATATTACGTAATATGATACGTTATGGGATTTTTATGATAGCATAATACTAAAGCCTCTCAAGGAATACGTTATGGGTCGCCCCGGTATTACACAAGAAGACGTAGAAAGAGCAGCACGTGAGCTCAAAGCTCAGGGGAAAAACCCAACCGTAGATAATGTACGTCAATTATTAGGTACAGGAAGCAAGACAACCATTACACGTCACCTGCGCCACTGGAAGTGGGAACAAACACATCCTCTCACTCAAACAAAACTTCCGGAAGAATTAAAACATCAGATGACTCAACTCTGGGAAAATATCAACGAGCTTGCTGAGCAACAAACGAAGGTAGATCAAAATTCAACTGAACCGACTTCTGAATTATCACAATTAAAAAACCAACTTTTTTTATTGCAACAAAATTATCAGCAATTATCGCAACAATATAACATTGCATTACAGAAGTGTCTTTACCTTGAAAAGCAATCCATAATACAACAACAAAAATCGAAACAACAAGATCAAATCATTTTACAAAAAACAAATGCAAATCATGTTCAAGAACAACGCATCGCAAGCTTACTCAATCAACTACGTGAAACACAATTTAAACTTGCACAAGTACAAATTCAATTAGAAACATTAGAGAAAGGATCAGCCAGGTAGATGTAAAACTCCACCCGTTATCGGAGCACTCACTCCAGTTGTATTCGGCATACTAAGTGGCAGCTTCTTCAAACTGCGCACAGCAAGCCACGCAAAAATTTGAGCCTCGAGCGACTGACTCTGCCAACCCATTTCATCCGCAGTTTTTATTAAAACAGGCTTTCCAAGTTTTTTTTGCAAGCATGTCTCAAATTCTAAACGAATAACAGGATTTTTCCATCCACCACCGGCTAATACCCAGTGTTGCGGAATATCTTTTCCTATCAAAGACACACTCTGCACAATAGTATCTGCCGTAAAGGCAGCGAGCGTGCGACATCCATTTTCTAGTGAAAGAGTATTTAATTCTGGAATGAGAACAAAATCATTCACGTCGAGTGATTTAGGTGGAAGCTTGGAAAAGTAATTTTCCCCAGGACGTTCGATTGCATTGTCATATAACGCGCTCAAAATATCTGGATGGACTTTTCCTTGATATCCGTAATGCCCATCAACATCCATATTTTCTTTGCCTTGTGTGTGTTGCTGAACGAAACGATCTAATAATGTATTTCCAGGGCCTGTATCAAACGCAATTAAATTCAATGGATTTTCATCCCACACAAAAGTGACATTTGCAATACCGCCACAATTCACAATCGCTGTTGGGCATTGCTTCGATTGACTAACCAACGCTTGATGGTACAGAGGGGCAAAAGGTGCGCCTTCTCCACCCATTTCAATGTCGCAACCCCGAAAATCATTCACTACTGAAATTTGTGTTTCATCTGCGAGGCGTTGACCATCGCCAATACTAATTGAAGTCTTAGTTTCTGGAGAATGAAAAAGTGTTTGACCATGATAACCAATTACATCAATTTGTTTTGCGGAGTAACCACATTTTTTTAGCAAAAGATCAACAGCACGAATATGTAATGTCGTGGAATGTTGAATCACATCCTCTAACGTAATCAGGCAATCATGTATCGCTGCACCAAATAAATAAGTTGAAAGCATTTTGATCTGTTTATTCACTTCTTCTTCAGATAAATTAAATAACTCAGATAAATATTTTTTTAATAATAATGAGTAACGCTTTCGTGCTTGATTTAAATCCCCATGGCACTGTTTCACTGCATATTCAGCAGACTTGAGTAACCGTTGCGAAAATTCATGATAAGGTAATGAAATCGCAGCATGATATTGAATTTGTTGATCTGTGCCATCTGTTTCTAACAACACAGCATCAATGCCATCCATAGAAGTACCGCTCATCAGTCCAATACTTAACATATTTTTCGTCCAAGATCATTTACGAAGAAGTTAAATTTTTGTGTATTGTTTCTGGCACAAAAAACCAAACCACCAAAGCTGTCACAGTAGCACATGCAGCAATGTAGAATGCGGGCGATAAAGCAAAATGTAATTTTGCAGTTAACCAAGTACATACCATCGGCACCGTTCCACCTAAAAATCCATTCCCAATGTTATAACTCAGAGACAATCCTGTATAACGTGCAGGGACAGGAAAATTTTCGATGACCGCAATGGAAGTTGTTGCTTGTTCGAGTGAGCTAATCAAAGTAAATAATAATAATATAAAAAGTACAATGACAAAGGATCCTGTTTGCAACAACCACAGCGCTGGAACAGCCAATATCGCTACAGCAAGTGCATTAAACATCAATAATCTAAAACGGCCTACTTGATCGCACAACCAACCTGCCATTGGGACAAGAAATAACATTAAAACGAAAAGAATCGACATCAATCCAGAGACAAAATAAGTCGCATAATGCAATTGGTTTTTTAAAAAAATGGGGACCCAAATAAAACTGAAGTAATAAAATGTACTGCCCAAAAAGACCATACCGAGTGTACGGAACATCTGAGGAATATTTTTATGAAACGCAACAGAAATAGGATTGGCCGCGAGCTTTCTCTTTTTTTTGAGCCAATTAAAAACAACAGTTTCATCCATATTGAGTCGCGTCATATAGATGATGATGGAGATGATGCCGCTCAATAAATAAGGCAGCCTCCAACCGTAACTTTTGAGGGTTGCCTCAGGTAATAAAAATGAACATAAAGTACCAATGATTGTTGCGAGCAAAATACCTAAGTTCGCACCTGTTGCTGCGAATGAAGTAATGGTCGCGCGATATTTACTCGGCGCCGTTTCTGCTAAATAAATAATATTACCGCTATATTCACCACCAAGGCTGATACCCTGCCAAATACGGATGAGTGTTAATAAGATTGGAGAAAGAATACCCACTTGCGCCCACGTTGGCACAAAAGCAATTAACAAGGTAGGCAATGAAATCATTAAGATAGATAAACGTAATGTACTGGCTCGACCGCGCTTATCCCCTAAATAGCCAAAAATAAATGACCCGATAGGTCGACAAATAAAACCAATTGCAAAAACGGAAAAGGTTTCAATTGTTCTACTATACGGGTCACCCGGCGGGAAAAATAATTGGCTGAAGAACGGTGCAAATATTGCGAATAGTCCAAAATCATACCATTCAAGAATGTTACCAATGCTGCTGCCAATTATTGATTTGAGCTTCATTTACACCGCTTTTTCACCCTGAGGCAATGCGCGCCAAATTAAATATGCTGCACTGACACCTGAAAGAATACAAAACACTCTGCTAATCAAGCCTGCGCCGAGTACGAGCTCTAAAATGCGAAAATGGAAAATACCGTACAAACCAGCATCAATTCCACTTAATAAAAGCAAAGTAAAAGCGACCCAACCAAACAGATCAAGATTTTTCATAATCAACTCTCCTGTCAAATTAAATGCATCCTGCATTACGCCTGGATACCTTACCCGATATGCGAGGTAAACTGCAATAGTCAAAAATCAGATGTAAAATGTTCTCCCTTTGGAAAAGGGAGGTAGGAGGGATTTTTATAAATCCTTCAGAATCCCCCTTTTTTCAAAGGGGGAATTTATGCGTGCCCATTGGCTGCCGTCGTCCCGCGACTTGTTCGCGGGACG
>JANRLY010000022.1:0-55156 GCA_033762075.1 Gammaproteobacteria bacterium | reverse complement strand
GCGACACACTCGTTGTCTTCTCGCCCACATACCCACGGCGCAGTAACAAAGGTGTTTTTTATTTTTATTAATTTTAAAAAAGCGGAGAGGCATCTCTCAAAAAAATTTCGAGGGGTGGTCTAGACGTTGGGGTCACTTTAGAGATCACGAAAAAAAATCCCGCCTATTGGCGGGAAACAAAACAAGAAGAGATTAAAGCCGATATAGTTTTAGTCGAGCATGCCGTACATTTTGAGTTTTTTGCGGAGTGTGCCGCGGCTCAAACCAAGCAAAATAGCAGCACGTGATTGATTTTCGCGAGTATACTCCATGACGGCTTCTAAGAGAGGCACTTCAATTTCGGCAAGAATCAAGTCGTACAGATTGCTGGGGCTCTGATTTTTGGGTTGGCTAAAGTAGTTTTCGAGTGCCTGACGGACACTGTCGTGTAAAGGTTGGTTTTTTCGTGCCACATTGAATGCAGCAGAAGTTTTTTGTTCAGCTTCTAGATGTTCTGGTGTATTTGTTGTCATGTAGGCTCTCTCAACTAACGTTAATTTTAAAACCAGAATGTTATCTGGTGTTCATTTACAAGCTTGGCATTATACCTGATTGTTTGCTCTTCGATCAAATATTGTATTCAAGTTTTTTATTTACTTAATTAATTGGCTTACGTGTAGCTGATACGCAAGCCCAATCTGCTTTTATCATCGCGGGCGAGGTGAAAATGAACCACTCGGAGTATGTTTGAATGATTTTATCGATCTGGGTGCTTAAAATGCCTGACAGTAATAAGTGCGCATTGGGTTGAGTAAGCGTCGCAAAATGTGGAGCTAATGTGAGAAGGGGTTGTAGCAAGATATTAGCAATCAGGATGGAGGCGGGTTGCAAGTTATTTGAATCTTGGTCAGGAAGTCTCACATCAAGCATAGCGCTGGGTATGCTATTTCGCTTCGCATTTTCTAGGGTTGCGCTCACAGCTTGAGGGTCAAGATCGATAGCGGTAACGTGTTTTGCGCCTAATTTAAGCGCTGCTAAGCCTAAAATGCCTGAGCCGCAGCCATAATCAATGATTGTTTCGCCGCCTCTGATGTGAGTGTCTAGCCAGGCTAAGCAAAGTGCCGTGGTGGGGTGGGTGCCAGTGCCAAAGGCGAGACCCGGGTCAAGCATGAGATTGACGGCTTTTGGATCAGGGGGAGTTTCCCAGGTGGGGCATATCCAGAGACGTTGGCCGATTTGAATAGGCTTGACATCTTGCAGGCAAACGCGTTCCCAGTCTTGATCTTGCAAGGTACTGCAGTGAATTTCATTTATCATGCCGATATCTTTCTTTAATTGCAGCCATCGTGCAATTCCTGAAGTGTCTGTTTTTATTTGAAAAAGTGCGCTGACTGTTGTGTTTTTCCAAAATGTTATGTCGCCAGGTAGCGGCTCATAAATAGGATTGTCGAAAGTATCCTCGAACGTGACGGCTTCTGCGCCGAACTGCTGCAATTGATCACCAATATCGTCGGCATATTGGTCTGTGGTTGTGATTTTATATTGTAGCCATGGCATATTTTTTAAAGATTCAGCCATTTTTCAAGGTAATGGATATTCACGCTGCCTTCTTGGAAGCTGCTAGCACGCAAAAATTCTTGATGTAGCGGCAAGTTAGTTTTAATGCCATCAATGACGGTTTCATCCAAGGCGCTTCGCATGCGGCTTAATGCAATATCACGATCGTCGCCGTGCACAATGATCTTGGCGATGAGTGAATCATAATAAGGTGGCACAGGATAGCTGCTATAAATATGCGAATCGACGCGCACACCTGGCCCGCCTGGGGCATGAAAATGTGTGATGGTGCCTGGGCACGGCATGAAAGTGCGAGGATCTTCGGCGTTGATGCGACATTCAATAGCATGACCGCGGATGACAATGTCTTCTTGTTTTAGCGTGAAAGGAATGCCTGCTGCAATTTTAAGTTGTTCTCTGACAATGTCGATGCCAGTAATCATTTCAGTCACAGGATGTTCGACTTGAACACGCGTATTCATTTCGATGAAATAAAATTCCCCATTTTCATAGAGAAATTCGAAGGTGCCTGCGCCGCGATATTTCATGTCGCGACATGCTTGCGCGCAGCGTTCGCCGATCATTTGTCTTTGTTCGTGTGTGATGCCAGGGGCGGGAGCTTCTTCGATGATTTTTTGATGACGACGTTGAATCGAGCAATCCCTTTCGCCTAAATGAATCGCATTGCCCTTGCCATCTCCGAGTACTTGAATTTCAATGTGGCGCGGATTTTCGAGGTATTTTTCCATGTAGACGCGATCATTATTGAATGCAGCTAATGCTTCAGTGCGTGTCATCGTGACGGCATTTAATAAATGTGATTCTGTGTGCACAACGCGCATGCCGCGGCCACCGCCGCCACCGGCAGCTTTAATGATAACGGGATAGCCAATTTCTCGAGCTAATTTCACTGTTGCAGCATCGTCGTCATTGATCGCTTCGCCTGAGCCAGGTACGCAGGGGATGCCTAGCTTGCGCATCGCGGTAATAGCTGAAACTTTATCGCCCATTTGTCGAATGCTGTCGGGTGTTGGGCCAATAAAAATAAATCCACTATTTTCGGTTTGTTCGGCAAAGTCTGCATTTTCAGCCAAAAAACCATAGCCAGGATGAATCGCAACTGCGTCTGTAATTTCAGCGGCGCTGATAATAGCAGGGATACTTAAATAACTTTGCGTGGCAGCAGGTGGGCCAATGCATACAGATTCATCGGCTAATTTCACATGCATGAGATCGCGGTCTGCTGTTGAATGTACTGCAACTGTACGGATGCCTAATTCACGGCATGCGCGCAATATACGTAACGCAATTTCGCCGCGATTTGCGATAACCACTTTGCTGAGAATCGGAGAGGGAAGTTCTTTTGTCATTATTAGCCAATCACAATTAGGGGTTGGTTGAATTCAACAGGTACACCATTGTCGATCAAGATATTTTTAATGGTGCCTGCGCGGTCTGCTTCAATTTGGTTGAACATTTTCATGGCTTCAATTAAGCATAACGTATCGCCAGGTTTGACTGTTTGGCCAATTTGGATGAATTGTTTGGCGCCGGGAGATGGGGAAAGATAGACAGTTCCAACCATGGGGGCTTTGATGGTATGGCCGTCAAGTTCGGTGGCAGCTGGTTGTTGGGCAGCGGGCTGCTCAGTAGGAGCGCTGGGTGCCACAGCAGCAGGTGCTGCATGAACCATCTGAGGCGCGGCAACGACTGCATGATTCACCGCTCTTGTGCCTTCTCGGCTAATGCGGACTGATTCTTCGCCTTCGTGGATTTCAATTTCGGCAATGCCGGTTTCTTGGATGAGCTCAATCAATTTGCGAATTTTACGCATATCCATGGCCATAAAGTAAGGCTCCTAACAATCGGACTTAAGGGAGTGGATTGTGCCCGAACTCGCCGTAAATGTCTAGTTTAATGCAGTTTGACGGAGTTAGCGCCGGTTGGCAGCTTTTTTCGGGAGAACTCGACTATTGCTGGCAGCAAAGATAAAAGAATAATCGTGAGTATCACAGCGGAAAAATGGGCACGAACGAAAGGAATATTACCAAAAAAATAGCTTCCGTACAAAATACTTCCAATCCAAAGCGTTGCACCAATGAAGTTGAAGAAGAGAAAGCGCTTATAAGACATGGCGCCTATCCCTGCGACAAAAGGCGCAAACGTGCGGACAATGGGCATGAAGCGAGCGATGACAATTGCTTTTGCACCGTAGCGTTCATAAAACGCATGCGTTCTGTCTAAATGTTTTCGGTTGAAGAGCAAGGATTCGTTGCAAAAAATACGCGGTCCAACCCATTTTCCCGTGAAGTAATTCACAGCATTGCCTAGCACTGAGGCTGTTAATAATAAAATAAATAATAAATGGACGTTAAGGTTGTCAGGCGAGATTGCCGCGACTGTTCCTGCGGCGAAAAGTAAGGAATCTCCTGGTAAAAACGCAGTAAAAATGATTCCTGTCTCACAGAAAAAAATTACAAATAAAAAAATGTAGGTCCATGGTCCTAACACGCTCGTTAGCGCGTTGACGTAGTGATCAAGATGCAAAATATAATTAAAAAGAAGTTGCAGAGCATTCATCATGAGTTTTTCCCGGTTAAATAAACATCAAAACGGCAACTGCTACCGTCCAATGTGAAATGTGGTTTTTGTTCCTTCAAAGGAGGTGCAAGGCGAGGTCTTTTTACCACAACCTTTTGAGTCGCACAAGCAAGTGACTTCTCGAATAATCGATCAGCATCGTTATTTTCGCCTATGACTTCATGAAAGATTTGCATACTGATGCCAGGCTTCGCTGTTTTTTTTCGTGCAGGAAACATCGGATCTAAAAAAATAATATCGGGGATGATTGAAGGGTGCTCTAAGAAGTAGAGGCTATCAGCATGAATCAATTTCATGCGCTGCGTGATAGGTGCGATATTTTCATCTTGATTGCCGCGTTGGATTGCATCTTCTAGCAGGGAGTGAACGATTGGTGAACGTTCTAGTAAATAAATTTGAAATCCCAATGAGGCGATAATAAAAGCATCTTGCCCGAGTCCGGCAGTCACATCTAATAAAATAGGATTTGAACCATGCCGCAATCCCGCGGCTTTTGCCAGGGCTTCTTTGCGTAAGCTGGCATGTTCGCGGCGATAAGTAAGTTTTTTATCACTAAAATCAATCCATAAGCTTGATTTCGATCCTGCTTTTTGGAGTATTAAGCCTTTGGGGGTGGGTTGTAACTGCCAATTTGTCATAAAGCCTGGTCAAATTTTGTCTGGGACGCTGCCAGTAAAGCTATAAACCGCGTATAATAACCCAATTCATAAGAGATAGTGGCCTAATTTATGACAGTCCATGTACTTCGACAATTCCCTGCGGTCCGTTTACGCCGGATGCGCACATCACACTTTTCACGTCGTTTGATGGCTGAAACCAATTTATCCGTGAATCATTTAGTCTGCCCTTTGTTTGTCTTAGACGGTAAAAATCGCCGTGAATCCATTCAATCAATGCCGGGTGTTGAGCGTTTGAGTCTTGATTTATTATGCCGTGAAGCAGAATCCTTGATGGAATTTCATGTTCCAGCCATTGCATTATTTCCTGTGATCGATGCTTCAGCAAAAACACCTGATGCTATTGCAGCTTATCACTCTGAGGGTTTAATTCAGCGTGCTGTTCGTGAGCTGAAAAAAAATTTTCCCGAATTAGGAATCATTACTGATGTAGCGCTTGATCCTTACACGTCGCATGGCCAAGATGGTTTAATTGATTCGAATGGTTATGTCATCAATGATGAAACGATCGACATTTTGATTCAACAAGCGCTTTCGCATGCAGAAGCGGGCGCCGATGTCGTGGCCCCTTCAGACATGATGGATGGCCGTATTGGTTTGATTCGTCAAGCCTTGGAGCAGGCAGGATTTGTGAATACAAAAATTCTCGCTTATTCTGCAAAATATGCTTCTGGTTTTTATGGTCCCTTTCGTGAAGCAGTGGGCTCAAGTCAAGCATTAGGAAAAGCAGATAAATCACAATATCAAATGGATCCTTCAAATGCGAATGAAGCTTTACACGAAGTTGCGCTTGATATCCAAGAAGGCGCAGATATGGTGATGATTAAACCGGGGCTGCCTTATATTGATATTGTTTGGCAAGTGAAACAACGTTTTCGTGTGCCAACGCTTGTGTATCAAGTGAGTGGTGAATACGCGATGTTAAAAGCAGCAGCTGAAGCTGGCTGGCTCGATGAAAAAACAGTTGTCCTTGAATCTTTAATGGCAATGCGCCGTGCAGGTGCAGATGCTATTTTAACGTATTTTGCAAAACAAGTTGCGCAATGGCTTAAATCATGACATTTTTTTCTATGACACTTTCCAATAAACAGGAGCGCTCAATGGGCATTGGCGCGATTGTTGTTTTATTGATTTTGATTGTCTTAACGATAAAAAATGATTTCTCATTATGGTGGGATGTGCATCATGTGACTGCAACTCCGCCAGTCCCTGCAGAGACAATTATGACGGCATCTTTAGCCGAAAAGATTACTCAGATTCCACAATGGCATTTATTTGGTGCTGCAGCTTCGGATCAATCTGCATTACCTGGTACAAGGTTGCAGGCTGTTTTATCAGGTGTCATGATGGCTTCACCTGAACAAAATTCTGAAGCTATCATTTCCGTAGCGGGTCAGCCCGCAAAAGTGTATCGTGTGGGAGATGCGTTAAGTGGTATGAGTGTCCGTGTGCATTCTATTACAAATGATGGCGTTATTTTGGAGAATGGTGGACATCTCGAAAAGCTTTCACTTGAGCGATCTCCACTTGAGTTTCACGGATTGCCGAAATCTTCGGGAGGATAATATGCGCTTCGGCTATGTATGTTGTATTGCACTTCTCACTTTAAACTTGGCAGCGTGTACTTCGCCGCATATGTCAGGAGAGGTAGCCGCCGGTAAATCTGATTTTCAGGCAGGGAATTATGCCAGTGCCTTTCAGCGTTTATTGCCTGTTGCACGCGCGGGGCGTGCTGATGCGCAATATGCGGTTGGTTATATGTATTATTATGGTTACGGTGTCTCGCAAGATGCAGCGTCAGGATTGCAATGGATGAAGCGCGCTGAAGCACAAGATTATCCACCAGCGATCAAAGCACTGGATATGATTGAGCATCGTGATGCTTTCAAAAAACAACAGAAAAAACCTTTAACTGATAGCTTCGGTGTGAATGAGCGTGACGATGTTGTGAATGCGCCAGTCTCCAAAAAGTCACCACCGAAACAACCTGTTCCATTACAAACTACGGTCGTGAGTCAAAATACAAAATCTTCACTTATTGTTAACACACAAAGAGAAGCTGTTAGTCAAAATCCAAAATCTTTACCTACTGTTAACACAAAAACCGTGGCTGTTAGTCAACATCCAAAATCTTCACGTTATGTGCTGCAATTATTTGGCGACTACAAAATCGACACTGTGTACGAGTTACAAAGAAAATTACATCTCGCCAGTGACAGTGCAATTTTGCATACCAAACATTTAGGCCGTGATTGGTATATTTTAACGACGGGGCACTACGATACCGTTGCTACTGCAAATGTCGCAATCAATCATTTACCCCAGCATTTAAAATCAATGCATCCTTGGGTCAGGCCGACAGAAGGTTTAACAGCAGGAAGAGATATTGCTTAGGCGGGTTCGACTTCTTTCCGCATGGCGACAAATTGCTCATAACTATTTGTGTCGAGAGGTTTCGACAAATAGTTTCCTTGCAAAAAATTAACATGATTATTTTTTAAAAATTCATATTGGGTCACTGTTTCAACTCCTTCGGCGGTCACTTGTAAATTCAATCGATGCGCCATTCCAATAATGGCCAATACGATCGAGCGATCACTTTTATTGCTCTCAATATCACGAACAAAAGATTGATCGATTTTGAGTTTATGGACAGGTAGGCTTTTTAAATAACCGAGACCAGAATAACCAATTCCAAAATCATCTACTGCAAAATTGACTCCGTAAGTTCTTAGTGCTTCAAGCGTGTTGATAATATCTTTGGTCATTTCTACATAATTTGTTTCTGTTAATTCGAGCTCAAGAAATTTTGGATCAAGGTCGTTTTCTTCTAAAACCTGATGTATAAAACTGCTTAGATCATTATCTTTGAGTTGTAGTAGAGATAAATTGACAGCAACAGGAACGAGGGGAAGACCCATCTTATGCCAAGCTTTTATTTGAGCGCATGCATTTTCTAACACCCATTTACCGATAGGGATAATAAGCCCAGATTTTTCTGCAGGAATAATAATTTGAGAGGCGGGCAGCAAGCCTTTTTCAGGATGTTGCCAACGTATTAATGCTTCAAGAGTAACGATTTTGCTAGACTGCGCATCAAAAATGGGTTGATAAAAAAGACGCAGTTCATTATTTTCGATCGATTTTTGCAGCTCTAATTCTAGTTTGTTTTCTTCGCGG
Source organism: Gammaproteobacteria bacterium (assembly GCA_033762075.1). Classification (GTDB taxonomy): domain Bacteria; phylum Pseudomonadota; class Gammaproteobacteria; order DSM-16500; family DSM-16500; genus VFKI01. The sequence continues at coordinate 47,162 of JANRLY010000022.1, read as the reverse complement.
ATCGCTTTTTCAAGATGATCTGAATAATATTCATATCTATTTCGCCCCGCTGTTTTTGCTTGGTACAAGGCAACATCTGCATTCCTGAGTAACGTTGTCACATCATGACCATTGTCTGGAAATATGCTGATGCCCATGGTGCATCTTACGTTGATTCTATTGTGATCGATGTTTATTTCTCTTGTGACTGTATTGAATAAACGATGAACCAATTCATCTATTGATTTAGAAGGGACATCATTCAGCATTACCACAAATTCATCGCCACCTAATCTAATAGCAATATCTTGTGATTTTAGTCGGCTAGTTAATAAGTTAGAAACGCTAATTAGCAATTTATCGCCAACTTCATGTCCTAATGTATCATTAATATATTTGAACTTATCGAGATCAATAAAAATGATGACAATTTTATTGCCACTCGTTATTTTTTCAAAATAATTTTGAAAAGTTTGATCGATGAGATGACGATTTCCAAGGCCTGTTAACGGGTCGTGTGTTGCGTGATGATATAGCTGCGCAACAGCTGATAATTCATCTGGCAAACCTATAGTCAAGTCAGTAGAAGAATTTTTCCCCTGGCGTTTTTCTGAAAGACGATTGTTTAATGATTCAATACGTTTTATTAGTAGAGAGTTCAACGATAGCCACAAAATAAAAATGAGTGTTGCGCTCGAAAGTGCGGCCATTAAATCATAATAATATACTGTTTTAAGTCCAAGCTGATAAATGGATCGTGTATCATGCATTTCAATCATGGCAATCGGAACATGATTAATATCTTGTAATAAACCATAAACATTTAATGTATGGTTATTTATTTTTTTAATGAGATAGTCGGAATGATTTGCGCGTAATTCGCTGTAGATATCAAGTAAATAATCTGTGCTGCTTATTCTGTTAAATGGATAAATCTTGAAATTTAACTTGGTAGTATTTTTTAATTTTTCTATTGATAGAGCTGTGAGATATTTTCCCATCATAAGTGTTCCGCGAACGGGCCCTGTTCCTTTGCTTGTCACGATGGAATGTGAGGCCACGAGTAAAATGCCTGATGGTATTGATACAAGACCGACCATGCCGCTTGTGATCTTTGGCTGGTACACAATAGGTCCTGTCGGTGAAAGGTAATTTAATAATCCTTCTGGAAGTGGTATTTCAAAAGTATGCGTTGGATCTGCTACAACATCAAAGTATTTTTTTCCTTGCACATCAAAATACAGAATCATATCAACATCTGAAGATGTGAAGCTATTGATGGCTAAATTGCTCTCAATATATTTTTTATTTTTGTCAGCCATGAAGTTGTAGGTATCATCCCAGAGTGCCCAGCTCCCGAGGGTGTCCCTTAATGCACTTTGCATTTGGTAAACAGCTTGCTGTATGCGTTGGATATTATTGTGAGCCTCCAAGTTTTCAAGACGCACATAGCTTGATTTAGTGATAAACTCTGAGCCCAAATAGATGAGCAGGATAATCAGCATCCAGGCCAGTGTCATGATTATTAAGATCTTTTTGCGTAACTTCATTGCAATCCTTTGCAATTAGTTAAATGAGTGTCCTATTATCATACACTTTTAAGGCAAGATTGTCTGATAGGATTTTGTTTGGATTCCTACGTCGATAAGAGGGGGCGACTTACACGACATGCAAATTTTTTCTGAGCAAAAATAAAAAAATGGGTACACCAATGAGTGTCATGATCATCCCGACAGGAAGTTGTTCCGGGGCTAAAATAATTTGTGAAAAAGTATCTGCAAAAATTAATAATGCCGCACCTAATAAAACTGCGCTAGGCAATAGATAACGATGTTGACTCGTTGCACCCATGCGTAATAAATGTGGAATGATCAAACCAATAAATCCAATGCACCCACCAATTGTCACAGCAGTAGCTGTCATCAGAGAAGCCAACAAATACAATTGAATTTGTAATTTTGCAACAGGAATTCCTAATGCATAGGCTTCTTCTTTGCCACCCACAAAAACATTTAATTGATTGACTAATCCAAAGCTGCAAATGAATCCAATGATGAGTACAACAAAACCCATCGTGGGCCAACTGCTATCGCTCAAATCACCCATCATCCAAAATAACATGCCACGCAAAGTGGAATGATGGCTGGTAATTAACATAATGCTCACAACAGCTGCAGAAAGACTTGCGATGGCAATGCCGGTCAATAACATGTTGTATTCTTTTTTATGTTGTTGATGGCCGGATAAAATCCATACTAATACCATGGTTAACAAACTGCCTGCCCAACTGCCGCAGGCAATGACAAAAGAAGATAAACCCAATACTGTGCAAATGAGGGCGCCCACAGAAGCGCCGCCGGAAACCCCTAAAATATAGGGATCTGCTAAAGGGTTCTGTAATAAAGCTTGCATTAAACAGCCTGCTAGCGCTAAAAGCCCACCGGTCACAAACGCGCATAGGATGCGCGGCAATCTCAATTGAAAGAGAATGTCATGTGCCAAGGAAGGTTGATGATTCCAAAAGGCATCAAAAAATGATTGGGTTTGGATAGTCTCTGTTCCATGAAAGAGTGCATAAAAAATAGCTGCTAAAGTGCAAAAGCCAGCCAGAGCGAGCCCAGTTTGGCCTGAAAGTCTAAATGGCTGAGAAAAAACGCGTTCCAATGCTAAATTCCTTCATTATTCGTTCATTTTGAACGAATGAAATGTGGCATAATGAGAAGACTATTGTCTAGTGGTTTTTAGAGTGTGCGTGGGGTAACACGTGATCGATGAAGAGGGTTTTAGGCATGGCGTTGGGATTATATTGGTAAATGATCAACGTCAGCTTTTTTTAGCAAAAAGAATTGGTAAAGCAGCTTGGCAATTTCCACAGGGCGGCATGCACGAAAATGAGTCACCCGAAGATGCCATGTTTCGTGAATTACGTGAAGAAATTGGTTTGATGAAAGACGATGTTCGTATTCTTGCTTGTACGCGGGGGTGGTTGCGTTATCGATTACCATCGCGCTTAGTGCGTAAACATACGACGCCTGTTTGTATTGGCCAAAAGCAAAAATGGTTTTTGTTGCGTCTGATAAATAACGATGAACGTATTAATTTAGGTGCAACGGATGATCCTGAATTTGATTCGTGGGCTTGGGTGTCTTACTGGTATCCGCTGACGCGCGTTGTCTCTTTTAAGCGTCGCGTATATGGATTAGCGATGAAAGAATTTTCGCGCATTGTGTTAACAGGGCGATTTCAAAATACGTAAAGATTCATTTTTTTCGCAAGGCAAACGCTATGCTGAAAACATTACGACGAATTATTCAGGAAGTCACTAACGCGCAGGATTTTCGCGGCGTTCTGGATACTGTTGTGCGTTGTGTTTCGGAAGCGCTTTCAACGGATGCGTGTTCTGTTTTTTTATGGGATCGTCGTTCAGGCGAATATGTTTTGATGGCGACGAACGGACTCAATCCAAAAGCGATTGGTCAAATTCGTATTCCACTCAATCAAGGCTTAGTGGGTTTAGTGGGAGAAAGGGAAGAAACACTCAATATCAGCGATGCAACGACGCATCCACGTTTTTTACGCGTACCGATTGCTGAAGAAGATAGTTATCGCGCTTTTCTTGGTGCGCCGATGATTTATCATCGTCAAGTGGTGGGTGTATTGATTGTGCAGCAACGAGAACCACGTCGTTACGATGAATCAGAAGAAGCTTTTCTAATTACACTCGCTGCACAATTAGCAGCGATTATTGCGCATGCTGAAGTGATGCATGGTGCAGCTAATTTATTTGATTTACGTCCCCGCGAAAATAGAGACAATGCTTGGGCTGGAATACCGGGTGCTCCGGGTGTTGGTATTGGGCAAGGGGTTGTCATTTCTTACGACATCAATCTCGCCACTGTGCCTGATCGTGAACCTGAAGATATCGAATCTGAGATTCGTTTACTCGAAGCAGCACTTGAATTAGGTCGCGAAGAATTTCGCGTGTTAGGCGAACGTTTATATTCTGAGTTGCCACTTGAAGAACGCGAACTTTTAAAAGTTTACCAATACATTCTCGAAACATCCGATTTAGGCGATGAAATTATTCATCACATTCGTCAAGGACAATGGGCGCAAGGTGCGTTGCGTAAAGTGATTGAATCTCATGCAACACAACTCGAAAATTCAGATAATCACTATTTACGTGAACGTGCAGCGGATATTCGTGCGCTCGGTCAACGTGTTTTAACGTATTTGCAACGCAACGAACGTACATTGCCGGATTATGCGGATAAAACCATTTTAATCGGTGAAGAATTAACTGCAGCCGATTTAGCGGAAGTGCCTGAAGGATGTTTAGTGGGGGTGATTTCTGCGAAAGGATCAGGAAGTTCGCATCTCGCTATTTTAGCGCGCGCCATGGGGATTCCCACGGTGATGGGTGTGACTGAAGTATCCATGCAATCATTACACAGCCAAGAAATTATTGTAGATGGATATTTCGGGCAAATTTATGTCAATCCTTCGGATGCATTGCGGGCAGAATTTCAAAAATTAGCAGACGAAGAACGTCGTCTGATGTCATCACTTGAATCGTTGCGCGATCAATCTGGCAAGTTGGCTGATGATGAGCCAGTTTCACTCATGGTGAATACAGGATTAGGCGTTGATGTGAGTTTGTCACTTGCTGCGGGTGCTGAAGGGGTTGGTTTATATCGCACAGAAATTCCTTTTTTAATGCGGGATCGTTTTCCTTCCGGTGAAGAACAACGCGTGATTTATCGTCAATTATTAGCTTCGTTTGCGCCGCGCATGGTGACGATGCGAACACTCGATATTGGTGGTGATAAATCATTATCTTATTTTCCTGTGCACGAAGAAAATCCTTTTTTAGGATGGCGCGGTATTCGCATCACGCTTGATCATCCTGATATTTTTCTCACACAAGTGCGCGCTATGATGCGTGCAAGCCGTGGCTATAATAATTTACGTATTATGTTGCCGATGATTACAGATGTGAGTGAGGTAGACGAGGCTTTGCGTTTATTGAAAAAAGCGCATGCTGAAGTCTTAGAAACGTATCCTGATATTGTCATGCCGCAAGTGGGGGTGATGATTGAAGTGCCTGCCGCTGTTTGGCAAGCACGTGCGATTGCTAAACGTGTCGACTTTCTTTCGGTGGGTAGTAATGATTTAACGCAATATATTCTTGCTGTGGATCGCAATAATGCCCGCGTTGCAACTTTATTTGATTCTTTGCATCCCTCAGTATTACGTGCTTTGTTACTTGTCGTTGAGGCGAGTCATCAAGAAGGGAAACACGTCAGTATTTGCGGTGAATTAGCTGGCGATCCAATTGCTGTAATGTTATTAATTGCGATGGGTTTTGACTCATTGAGCATGAGTGCCTCTTCATTGAGTCGCATTAAATGGGTGATTCGTCATTTTACCCGCAAAGAAGCTTGTCAATTATTGCAAGATGTTTTGCAAATGGAAAACGCTATCATGATTCGTTGTCGCATGGCGTTGGCATTAGAAAAAGCAGGGTTAGGGGAATTAGTGCGTGCGGGAAAGAGAGGGTGAGTTCGTATTATGCATAAGTGCCATATTCAAAATAAAAATTATTTGTTAACATGCCTGCCTTCATGAAATTCAAGTCATTAGAAAAATAAAATGGGCAATATGTATTCAGTAAAAGTAAAAAAACCAGACAGTCAAGAAATTCCCACGATAGTCGTTCATGTGCCAAAAATACCATTTAATATGGCTGCGTGTCGCGGAGATGTTGAGTAAGCAAAAAAGATTTTGGAAAAATGCCCAGATAAAAAAATAGAGTTGGTGAATGGTTTAAGTGAAGAACTCAAACATCCAATCGAGTTAGCAATTGTGCGTGATCATGTTTCATTTGTTGAATTTCTTATTGAACATGGACTAAACATTGATAGGTCTATACCCCGCGAATGGATCCTCGTGTCTCCGGCGGAATTCCAACGGCGACGATGTTGAAGTCTGTGGCTGCTTGTGCGCGAGGTGTTTAGTTCACCTCAAAACATCGTCAGCGATTTTTTGTGTGTGGGAATATCTTTTTCTATTTCCCTTTGTTGAAGTTGCATTTTCAACGCCTGATTTTCTTCTGCCATCTGTAAATAATAAGCGGTGTCGCTGCCGGGTGCTGCAACATCAAAAGCTGTTTTACTCTCGCCATTTCTGAGCTTCAAATTGATGTTGTAATCTAACAAGCATTTGATCGCTTCATGATTGCCGGGCAATCCTTTCATCGCGATATAGTGCATCACTGTGTTTCCATCACTATCTTGTGCATTGACAATAGAAGGGTCTGATTCTGTTAAAATTTTCAAACAAAATGTTCGTTGTTGGCAAGATAGTTTATCGCTTTGATAAAGTTCTAACATCAACGTTTCTTTTCGAGCGCCGGCTTTGATGAAAGTCTCTAAAATTTCTGTGAGCAATTCATCGTCACAAATACGTTCATCAATTGCAGCATAAAAAGCTGTCTTTCCATTTTTATCTGCAATGGTCACATCCGCTTTTGTTTCTGCGAAAAGTGATTCGAGTGATGCAACGGTTTTTCTGGAGGTTTTATGTTGGCAGATATGATGCACAATTGTTTTGCCTTGTGGATCGGCGCCATGTGTTAGTGCATCGCTAGATTTTTTGAGAAGAAAATAATAGATGACTATACGATTTGCTTTGAACGCTTCGATTAAAAGTGTTGAATGTTCTTCGCTTGTTGGATTAAAACAATTGGGATCTTGGTTTTGTTGCGCAAAATAATATTCGAATGCAGCGAGATCATTGTATTGAATGGCTTCATACAAGTCGACGTGAGAAATTTTCTTTAACTGAAATTTAATTTCCATTTCTCTGGCAAACAAAGTGAGTTGAAAATTTAAATAATCATTCGCATTCTTTTTTTCCTTAATTATGCTTCTAGCTGTTTTGCCATGTTCATCTTTTAAGGTAGGGTCTGCGCCATGCGCTAAGAGGCATAAGGCTGTGTTATAAAATTTTTCGTAAGCAACAATCTTTTGTGTGGCGTAGTGAAGGGCTGTTTTTTGGTGATTATCCTGAAGATTAATAAGTCTTTCAGCGCAAGATTGTCGCAAAAGATATTCCGCAGCTAGCACATTTCCATGGTTAGATGCATAGTGCAGAGCAGTTCTTTGTGCGTGATCTGTGCGCAGTGGTAAAGTTGCATCATAGGCGATGAAGTAATCCAAAAGGCGCTCACGTTGCGATTCATTTTCTTTTTGAAAGCCATAGTACCCGTGCGAAAGCATGATCATTAACTCAGTGAACAGTGTGCGCTCTTGTTCATTTATGGCGTAAGCAATTTCTCGAAGAGCATTGTCATCACTGATGTAATTTTCTAAGAGGCTTAATTTTTCGGTGAGTTTGATGCTCAGTCTCGGGTCGTCTCCATACATGTTGATGTCATGAATCATCCCGCCTATTTCCATTAGCGTTTTAAAAGCTTCTCCTGGAGTTTTTATGCCATATTTTTTATTACTAATGTTATTAGGTGTTCTTTTGGTGGGGATTTCTTTCTCGGATTTATGCTCATTTTCGCTGTCTGACGATGAGCTGTCGTTACTGGTTGAGCGCAACATATAAGTTTCCCGCGTTTTAAGGTGCGGCTAGTATAAGCCTAAGAAATGATTAAATATATCCAGCATGTTCAAATTAAAACAGAAGTCGATATAAACGCAGTAAAATCAATAAGTTAAAACAGCATCCTCAGAGTGTTATCGAAGGTGTTTTTTGCTACAATGGCTCGATTTTGAGGTTGGATATCACGGATATGACGGCATATTTTCTCATCGGTGCAATCGCAGGCATTCTTTCTGGACTTTTTGGTATTGGTGGCGGTGTTGTTGTTGTGCCTGCTTTATCTTTTGTTTTCCAGTACCACAACGGATATTCTGCTTCACACGCGGTGCACGCAGCTGCGGCGACATCATTGGCAGTCATGATCATGACATCGCTTTCTTCTTTGTATGCGCATCATCGTAAAAATAATGTGCGTTGGTCAGTGATTCGTCCGATGATTATTTGGTTGATGATTGGGAGTTTACTCGGTGCTGCAATTGCGACACAAATGCCCGCACGTGCGATACGCATCTGTTTTGCTGTTTTTTTATTATATATTGGTGGCCGTTTGCTATTGTCGAGACAATATAAAAAACAGGCGACATTTGATGTGCCTCCTTTTATCTTACGAGTCATTGGCACAGGGACTGGTATTTTGTCCGGTATTTTAGGAATAGGTGGCGGAGCATTATTATCGCCTTTTTTCTTGCGCGCGGGATTAGAGATGCGCGAAGCAGCGGGGACTTCCGTGCTTTGCGGTTTAACCATTGGCTTGACAGCGACGCTGGGATTTTTATTTTTAGGTTCTGTCGCTCACACTGGAAAATATATTGACCTCACTGCTTTTTTTAGTGTGGCATTAGCGAGTATGATGGCAGCACCCCTCGGCGTTAAGTTGGTGATGTATTTACCGAAAACACTTTCACGACGCGCGTTTGGTATTTTTCTGTTGATAATGGCGGGGTATTTGTTTTTTTGATTAAATCCCCCTCAATCCCCCTTTTTCAAAGGGGGAAGCTGCGCTTTTTCTCCTTTTCAAAGGGGGAAGCTGCGCTTTTTCTCCTTTTCAAAGAGGGAAGCTACGCTTTTTCTCCTTTTCAAAGAGGGAAGCTACGCTTTTTCTCCCTTTGAAAAAGGGAGGTAGGAGGGATTTTATAAAACTATTTTTTCATTTTAAGCGAGAAAAATTATGTTAACGTATCCACACATTGATCCAATAGCTTTTCATATCGGCCCCGTACCGGTGCATTGGTATGGGTTAATGTATTTAGCGGGACTTTTTTCTGCGTGGCTTTTTCTGCAATCACGCTTACGCAAAAAACCGGGATTATTTTCCGCTGAAGCGCTCGCAGATATTTTATTTTATGGCATGGTCGGTTTACTGATCGGTGGCCGTTTAGGCTATATGGTTTTTTACGACCTCAATGATTTTATTCATGCACCGTGGATTATCTTCATGATTTGGCAGGGTGGAATGGCTTTTCATGGTGGTTTATTGGGTGTGATTATTGCATTGTGGTTTTATGCGAAACGAAAAAATATCGCTTTGTTTGATGTCACCGATTTTATTGCTCCAGCTGTGCCGTTGGGATTAGCATTTGGCCGTATTGGTAATTTCATTAATGGTGAATTGTGGGGCCGTGTGACGACTGTACCTTGGGCGATGGTTTTTCCGCATGCAGGTGCCGAGGCAAGGCATCCTTCCCAATTATACGAATTCTTCTTAGAAGGTATTTTATTATTTACACTGCTTGCGTTATTTTCGCGTAAAACACATCCGCGTGGTGCTGTGTCAGGATTATTTTTATTGTTGTATGGCGCGATGCGTTTTTCCGTCGAGTTTTTTCGACAACCTGACGCGCAAATTGGTTTTGTTGCACTGGGGTGGATGACGAAAGGGCAATTGTTATCTTTGCCGATGATGGCAATTGGCGTTGCGATTTTGTGCTGGGCATATAGAGGATGCTTTAAACATGCAACAGTATCTTGATTTTTTGCGACATATTCGTGATGTCGGTGTTGTTAAAAAAGATCGAACAGGCACTGGGACACTGAGCACATTTGCGTATCAAATGCGTTTTGATCTACAAAAAGGTTTTCCACTTGTCACGACAAAAAAACTTTCGCTCAAAAGCATTATCCACGAATTATTGTGGTTTTTGCGCGGTGATACAAATGTGCGTTATTTGCAAGACAATAAAGTGACGATTTGGGATGAGTGGGCTGATGAAAATGGCAACCTCGGTCCTGTGTATGGCAAGCAATGGCGAGCTTGGCGCACAGCAGAAGGACGTACGATTGATCAAATCAGTGAGCTCGTGAACAATATTCAAGCCAATCCTGATTCACGTCGTTTAATCGTGAGTGCCTGGAATGTTGGCGAACTCGATCAAATGAAATTACCACCATGTCATTTGTTATTTCAATTTTATGTCGCAGCAGGCAAATTATCTTGCCAATTGTATCAACGTTCCGCAGATGCTTTTTTAGGTGTGCCTTTTAATATTGCATCATATTCATTGCTGACACACATGATTGCGCAACAATGTCATTTACAAGTTGGCGAATTTATTTGGACAGGGGGTGATTGTCATATTTATTCTAATCATCTTGAGCAAGTTAACTTACAATTGTCGCGTCAGCCGCATGCCTTACCTCAATTAGTGATCAAGCGTCAGCCACCATCGATTTTTGATTATCAATACGATGATTTTGAGATGACACATTATGAAGCGCACCCACATATTAAAGCAGAGGTGGCTGTGTAATTAAGGAAAATTCGAAAGGGACTTCATGCAATTTTACAATAAAAAAATCACACCTATTTTCATAGCAACTGCTTCTGCTTTATCTGGCATTTTATTTGGTTACGATGTTGGCGTGATGGCAAGCGCCATGCTTTTCATCCAAAAAGATTTTCATTTGAGTGCTCAGCAAGCAGGTTTGGTCGTCAGTCTCGTGCCGTTCGGTGCATTGTTGGCGTCTATGCTCAGCAGTAAAATCAATCAACATTTTGGTCGCAAAAAATCTTTATGGATGGTTGCCTTATTATTTATTGTGGGCACACTCATTTCAGTATTTTCTAGCACAGTCATTATTTTAATGTTTGGGCGATTATTATTAGGTATAGCGATCGGGATGGGATCGTGTATTTCACCTGTTTACACAGCAGAATTATCGGATGAAAAACATCGCGGTAGTTTAGTCAATATTTTTGTTCTAATGATTCAGAGTGGTATTTTCCTTTCATTCATGATTGGCCATCTTTTTTCTTTACACGGCGCTTGGCGCTTGATGATGGGTGTTGGCCTTTTCCCTGCAGTTTTACTTTTGGCATGCGTCGCTCTCTTGCCCGAAAGTCCGCGTTGGTTAGTCATGAAAGGAAAACAACAAGAAGCCTTTCTCATTTTAAAATGCTTAACTAACGACACCGCAGCAAAACGCACTATTGATTCAATCAATAGGCTTGTTATGCGAGATTCACAGCAACGTAGTTTGAAATGGATCACGTCACCCATTTTTTTAAAATGTTTGTGGGTGGGTATTTTAGTCAGTTTTTTTACGCAAACAGTGGGCATTAATATGTTGAATTATTATGCGCCCATGATATTTCAACAGAGTGGATTCTCAACACCTCAGCAATCAACGGCGATGACGATGTTGATGGGATTGATGTTGGTGATTTCAACAACGGCTTCTTTATTTTTCGTTGATCGTGTTGGGCGTCGTCGTTTATTGTTATTTGCTATGAAAGGTATTCTCACTAGTTTATTGCTGATCGCGTGTGCATTTTTATTCATTCGACAGCCTGCGCAATTAGGCTGGACAGTTTTTATTGGCACACTCATTTTTATGCTATTTCACGGAGCAGGCATTGGCCCTGCGTGTTTTTTAATTCCCGCTGAAATATTTCCTATTCGTATGCGCGAATTGGGAATGGGCATTTCAGTTGCGAGTAACTGGGGTGCCAATGTGCTCGTTGCAGCTTGTGTTCCTATCGGTTTATTGTCGCTTGGCCCAGCCAATTTATTTTTACTTTTCTTTTTTGTCTCTGCAATGGGTTATATTTTATTTTGGTTGTTTGTCCCAGAAACAAAAGGGATGAGTTTAGAGTCCATCGAACAGCAAATGCATTTGTCTAATCAATACGCGTCAAACTCGAAACCAATAAGGTAATAAAACAAGAAGTGAAATTGATTTCAAGGAATAAGAACTATGCCTCTACCTAACTGCTCATCTAACAATACGTTTGTGGTCTCAAACAAGCTTTTTAATGAAATTAGCCTACTTATAGAAACTGCAAAAAATCGCGTTGCTCAAAAAGTCAATGCTTCTTTGGTTATGCTGTATTGGCAAATTGGATCCAGAGTTAATACTGAGATACTCAGCGATAAACGAGGTGAATATGGGGAAAAAGTTATTAAACAGCTTGCGGCACAGTTATATAAGCACTACGGTCGAGGATTTAATGAACGTTCTTTATTTCGTATGGTACGTTTTGCTAAGCAATTCCCTGAAAAAGAGATAGTGGCGACACTGTCACCACTATTGTCATGGTCTCATTTTGTTGAATTAATAGCATTTGATGACCTTCTTCAGTGCCAGTTTTATACCGAAATGTGTCGGCTTGAACATTGGAGTGTTCGAGAGTTACGGAAAAAAATAGATAGTCGATTGTATGAACGTACAGGGATATCTAAAAAGCCAGGAAAGTTAATTGAAGAAGAGTTAAAAAATTTACAGTCTAAAAATCAATTTTCTCAAAGCTTAGTGTTTAGAGATCCGTATGTGCTCGATTTTCTCAACTTACCCACTAATTACAGTGAGAAAACACTTGAAAATGCAATTCTTGATGAACTATGCCAATTCTTGCAAGAAATTGGTACAGATTTTTGTTTTATTGGCCGTCAAAAGCGGATCACTATAGACAATGAAGATTATTATATTGATTTATTAACCTATCATCGTGGTTTGTCCCGGTTAGTCGCTGTTGAGCTCAAGCTCGGTCGATTTACAGCCGCACATAAAGGACAGATAGAGTTATATTTGAAATGGCTAGATAAATATGAAAAACGTCCTGGTGAAAATAAACCGCTTGGCCTTATTTTATGTGCTAACAAAAATGAAGAGCATATTGAATTATTAGAGCTTGATAAAAGTGGTATTCATGTTGCGCAATATTTAACAGAACTACCTAAGCAAGCAATATTGGAAGAAAAGCTACGATTTGCTATTGCTTCAGCGAAAGAGAAACATGCTCGTTTAGAACAACTAACCTCACAAAATATGACTCTACAGAAGCCGGATAGGTTTGAAACAAAAAACGAAATTTATTTTAAGGAGTGAAAATCATGTCTTTAGCTAACAAAAATAATACAACATCATTAATTATCACGGATTTAGAAGTTCGTGATATTCGTTTTCCGACATCACGAACACTTGATGGTTCTGATGCGATGAATGTTGCACCCGATTATTCTGCAGCTTATATCACATTAAAAACAAATGACCCGCAATTAACAGGATACGGTTTAACGTTCACAATTGGACGTGGTAATGATTTATGTGTTGCAGCGATTCAATTGTTAAAACATCAACTCATCAACAAAAAATTTTCTGACATCACGAGAGATATGGGGAAATTTTGGAGTACGTTAACGGGCGATAGTCAATTGCGTTGGCTGGGACCTGATAAAGGCGTGATCCATCTTGCTGTGGCTGCTGTTGTGAATGCAGTCTGGGATCTCTGGGCGCGCCAAATGAAAAAACCCTTATGGCGTTTGATCGTTGATATGTCGCCGGAAGAATTAGTGCACTGTTTGGATTTTAGCTATGTAACGGATGTTTTAACACCAGACGATGCATTAAATATTTTGCGCGCACAAATTCCTGGACGTGCAGAACGCATTACAAATTTATTAGCGAAAGGATATCCCGCTTATACAACTTCTGCAGGATGGTTAGGATATCCCGACGATAAACTACGCAAATTATGTCACGACGCAGTGGATGCAGGTTGGAAACATTTAAAATTTAAAGTCGGTGCTGATCGTAAGCAAGATATTAAACGTCTTGCAATTGCGCGCGAGGCACTCGGCAACGATATTACGATTATGGTGGATGCCAATCAAAAATGGGAAGTGAGTGAAGCGATTGATTGGATAAAAGATTTGAAACCTTTTAATCCATGGTGGATCGAAGAGCCTACTAGTCCAGATGATATTTTAGGGCATGCTACTATTCGACAAAGTATCAAACCCATTCGTGTGGCAACAGGCGAACATTGTCAAAATCGCATTATGTTTAAGCAATTATTACAAGCCAAAGCAATCGATGTTTGTCAGATTGACAGTTGTCGTTTGGGTGGAGTGAATGAAAATATCATTGTCCTTTTAATGGCCGCAAAATTTGGGGTTCCTGTGTGTCCACACGCAGGCGGTGTAGGATTGTGCGAATATGCACAACATTTATCGATGATCGATTACATTGCCATTTCTGGTTCTTTGGAAAATCGCGTCCTCGAATATGTCAATCATTTGCATGAACATTTTGTTTCGCCTGCGATTGTTCACGATGCGCATTATCAAGTACCTTTGCAGCCTGGTTATAGTATCGAAATTAAACCAGAAACCTTGCGCGATTATGAGTATCCAGCAGGCAAAATCTGGCAATGAAAAAAAATCATTTAGTCAGCGCAGATTTTTTTCTCACAGCATTAGGACTTGGCGGTGCTGCACTCGGTAATTTATATCAAGCCATATCAGATGACGTAGCTGCTGAAACAATTCTTGCGGCGTGGGCATCCGGTATACGATATTTTGATACGGCGCCACACTATGGCTGTGGTTTGAGCGAACGTCGTTTGGGTAAAGTATTAAAACAATTTCCACGTCACGATTATGTTCTCTCAACGAAAGTGGGACGATTATTACGACCAGGTGTGAGCACAGAAAAAAGCATCTTTGAAAATGCATTGCCTTTTTATGAAGTGTTTGATTATTCTTATGATGGCATTATGCGTTCTTTTGAAGAAAGTGTTCAGCGTCTGCAGACAACTTATATTGATATTTTATTGATACATGATTTGGGACAATTAACGCATAAAGATCAACACGATTTTCATTTACTGGAATTTCTCGACAGTGGTTATCGTGCTTTAGCAGAATTACGGGATCAACAATGTGTTCGCGCTATCGGCTTGGGTGTGAATGAATGGGAGATTTGTGTAGAAATTTTTCCGCACGTTGAATTAAATTGCGTGATGCTTGCAGGGCGTTATACTTTGTTGGATCGCAGTACACCGCAACATTTTTTTGATCAGTGTGTTGCTAAAAATATTTCTCTGATTATTGCGGGGCCTTACAACTCTGGAATTTTAGCGGGCGGCAGACATTTTGAGTATGCTGAACCTTCTAGCGATATCAAAAAACGTGTGAATCAATTGAAAATATTATGTTCTGCGCATGCTGTTGATTTGCCGCATGCAGCATTGCAGTTTCCTTTGCAACATCCTAGTGTGGTTTCTGTTGTTGCAGGTGCAAAATCTTCAGAGGAAATTGAGCAAGCCGCGAGGTACATTAAACAACCGATTAAGGCATTTTTCGCGCAATAAAAATGGCTGAGTAGAGCTTGCGCGCAGCCTTAAGTTGCGCGATAATATTTTCGCGCAATAAAAAACAGTTTTTTATTGCGCGAAAAAGAAGGAGCGGCACATGCCAATAAAGATTTCACTTGCATTCGATACCGCCTTGATTGAAGTAGTGAAGCGTTTTGCTGACGGGGCAACATTAAATGAAATCATGGCAACCTTGCCGCAGGCAATGCCGCATCGTACTCTGCAATATCGTCTGTCAAAGCTAGTTCAATCGGGCCGTCTTGTCAGGCTGGGGCGCGGACGTGCTAGTCGCTATGGCGTGCCCTCAATGGCAGAGCTTCATTCCCCTGCTCAGCTACCGGCAGAAGGTATCATACCGCTCGGTGCGTCAGGACTCGCGATTCAGCAGCAAATTCAGCAGCCGCTGCAAGCGCGCCAGCCGGCGGGCTACAACCGGGCATTTTTGGATGCTTATCGACCCAATGAAACAGCTTATTTACCTGCTCATGTGAAACAGCATCTAGCCAAGATCGGTCACGTTTTGGGAGAGGATCGTCCGGCAGGTACATGGGCGCGGCAGATATTTAATCGATTGCTAATTGACTTGTCGTGGAACTCTTCACGCCTCGAGGGAAATACTTACTCATTACTTGAAACCGAACGTTTGTTGGAGTTTGGTGAGACCGCATCAGGTAAAAGCGTGCAAGAAGCCATAATGATATTAAATCATAAGGCAGCGATAGAATTTCTGGTAGAAAGTGCGAATGAGGTAGCTTTTAATCGTTATACGATACTTAATTTGCATGGCTTGCTATCGGCAGGCTTGATGTTAGATGTGTCTGCTAGTGGTCGCTTGCGTCAAATTGCAGTCGGTATCCATGGCACTGTTTATCGCCCGTTAAGTGTGCCGCAATTGCTTGAGGAATGTTTTCAACAAATACTCGATACAGCTAATGTCATTCGTGATCCATTTGAGCAAGCATTTTTTGCCTTGGTACATTTGCCGTATTTGCAACCATTTGAAGATGTGAATAAGCGTGTGTCACGTTTGGCAGCTAATTTACCTCTTATCCGCGATAACTTATGCCCCTTGTCATTTATCGATGTGCCAGAGCGGGCTTATGTCGATGGGCTGTTGGGCATTTATGAATTGAATAAAATCGAATTACTCCGTGATGTATTTGTCTGGGCGTATGAACGCTCATGTCAGCGTTTTGGCGTGGTGCGACAAGAATTGAGTGAGCCTGATCCACTCTATTTGCGTTATCGGGAATTAATAAAACATATTGTTGCAAGTGTTGTGCGAGAACAGATGAATAAATCTGCGGCAGTGGCATTTATTCGCAAACAAATTAGCCTGGCGGCACCGCAGCAGGTTGTGCCAAAGTTGCTGGAAATTATCGAGACTGAGCTTCGGTCGCTGCATGAAGGTAACATTGCGCGCTATCATTTACGGCTTTCAGAGTATGAGATATGGAGAGCGCATTGGTCATGAAAAAATTCATCTGTGATTCCCATGTCCATTTCTGGGATATCGATAAATTGAATTACAACTGGTTACAAAACGTTTCTGACTTGAATCGATCTTTTTTACCAACAGATTTTTTACAAGTTTCAACCGCTGATGAATTAATTTTTGTGCAGGCAGAGTGCGCGCCTGAGCAAGTGTTAGAGGAGGTGAGCATTATTTCTGCGTTTGCAAAAACATATCCGATAATTCAAGGAATTGTTGCGCAAGCTGCGCTGGAGAAGGGCGGGCAAATAAAGTTTCATTTAGATCAATTAAAATCTAACCCTCTGGTCAAAGGTGTGCGTCGTTTATTGCAAAGTGAACAAAATGATTTCTGCTTGCAAAATGATTTTATTATCGGTGTACAGATGTTATCTGAGTATGATTTTTCATTTGATGTTTGTATTAAAGCACCGCAGTTAATTGCTGTGACTGAATTAGTCAAAAGATGTCCGGCTGTCACTTTCATTTTAGATCATTTAGGAAAGCCAGATATTGCAGGCCGTCAATTTAAAAGTTGGCAAGCTGATTTTTCTCAGTTAGCATTGCAACCCAATGTTGTGTGTAAGCTCTCTGGTCTAATCACAGAAGCGAATCATAGCGCTTGGCAACCTGAGGATATTTATCCTTATGTTTTGCATGCGGTAGATGTTTTTGGGGAAGATCGTTTGATGTTTGGTAGTGATTGGCCAGTGATGAATTTGGCTGGGAATTATCAACAATGGCTTGAAGTTGTTTCAAATATTCTCAGTGAATTTCCTGAGTCAACACAACACAAAATTTTTTATCAAAATGCAATGAAGTATTATTCATCTCGTCGTCCCGTGACTTGTCCGCGGGATCCAGTGACAAAGGCAGTAATGAGGGTTTCATGAATCGATTACACAATAAAACAGCGCTGATCACAGCGGCAGGTCAGGGGATAGGTTTTGCGACCGCATGTCAATTTGCAGAAGAAGGTGCAAAAGTGATTGCAACAGATATTCATCTTGCAGGCTTACAAAAACTACAAGAAAAATATCCTGCTGTCATCGTACAAACGTTAGATGTCACTCAACAAAATCAAATTACAGATTTAATGCGTTCCATTGACTCGATTGATATTTTATTTAACTGCGCGGGTTTCGTGCATCATGGTAGCATTTTAGAATGTGCTGAAAAAGATTGGGATTTTGCATTTGATCTGAATGTAAAAAGCATGTATCGGATGATTCAATCTGCATTACCAAAGATGTTAACGACCGGTGGCAGTATTATTAATATGGCATCAGTCGCATCGAGCGTGCGCGGTGTTCCAAATCGTTTTATTTATGGTGCAACTAAAGCTGCTGTTATTGGTTTGACAAAAGCAGTCGCTGCAGATTTTGTCGGTCAAGGTGTGCGTTGTAATGCCATTTGTCCTGGAACGGTCGAGACACCTTCATTGCATGATCGCATGGCAGCCACTGGCGATGCTGAAAAAGCGCGTGCTGCTTTTATTGCGCGTCAACCGATGGGACGCATGGGTGCGCCGAATGAAATTGCAGCGCTCGCTGTATATCTTGCTTCTGAGGAATCTGCTTTTACAACGGGCGCAATTCATATCATTGATGGCGGTTGGACGAATTGAAGCTTGAAATAATGCATATATATTTTATAATATATATAGGTATATATATTTGGCGGAGGTTGCCATGGGCATCCCTTTAATGATCCAGGAAAAAGACAACGAAAGAATTGAGCATCTCAAAAAAGATCTTAAGATGCATACAAAGATTAGCGTTATTCGAGCAGGCCTTATTTTACTGGAAAAAGAAGCAGAGCGTGTTAAGCGTATCAAGCGTTGGAAGCATGCGGCGAAGCTCGTGGCAAAAAGTAGCGCTGAAACTAACAAAGCATTTCAACGTCATTCAAGGATAAAATCAGAATGATTCCAAAAAGATGGCATATCTATACAGTTGATTTGGAGCCTCGAGTAGGGACAAAGCCGGGGAAACAAAGACCCTGTTTAGTGATTCAACCTCAAGAGTTTTCAGAGGGTGGTCTAAAAAGTACAGTGGTATTGCCTTTAACAACAAAAATTATCAACGCTGATGTTTTTCCGTTGAGAGTTAGAATTCCTAAGGGAACTGCGGGATTGAAACAAGCAAGTGATCTTTTAATAGACCAGATATTGGCTTGGGACAACGATTTATTTCGTCAAGAATTAGGATTGTTGCCGGAAGGTCTCATAGAAGATACCAAAGCCGCCTTAAAAGATTTTTTAGACCTTTGATGTGTATCAGAAAAATCCTGGAGATTGCTTAAATTGAAATTACTTCGCTACGGCGCACCTGGCGCAGAAAAACCAGGCTGTTTAGATGCTTCGGGCAATGTTAGAGATTTATCACAACACATTGATGATATTTCGGGTAAGCATTTATCCCGCGAAACATTGAAAAAATTGCAAACACTGGATCTTAATACATTACCATTGATTCAAAATCCTGAGCGTATTGGTGCATGTGTGAATCACGTCGGAAAATTTATTTGTATTGGTTTAAATTATGCGGATCACGCTGCAGAAACCAATTCAAAAAAACCGGATGAACCCATTATTTTTGCTAAGGCAACGAGTGCCATTTCAGGTCCGCATGATCCGATTATTATTCCAAAAAAATCTACCGAAACAGATTGGGAAGTTGAATTAGGTGTCGTAATTGGAACACCTGCAAAACGTGTTGCAGAAAAAGAAGCGCTCGATTATGTTGCGGGGTATTGTGTGATCGATGATGTCTCAGAAAGATATTATCAAAAATCGACGCCGCAATGGATGAAGGGAAAAAGTTGTGATACGTTTGGACCGATTGGTCCTTGGCTTGTCACGCGTGATGAAATTTCTGATCCACAAAATCTTTCTCTGTGGCTCGAAGTCGATGGTAAGCGCTATCAAGAGGGTCATACCAGTAATATGATTTTTGGTGTTGCATATTTAGTAAGTTATTTAAGCCAATATTTTACTTTGCATCCCGGCGATATTATTTCAACTGGCACACCTGCGGGCGTTGGCATGGGACAAAAACCGAATCCGATTTATTTGAAAGCAGGACAAAAAGTGCATTTGGGTATTGAAGGGCTGGGTGAGCAACTACATATGATGGAAGATGAAAAATAAGTTTCTCAGGTGCGAAATCAACGATATTCACAAAAGACAGATGAACATACAACATTTGAAAATGATTGCTGATCAACTGCGGCTTAGTTTAAAAACTGAGTTGGCCGTGAGAATTCCTGCGGGACCAGGAGGCGGACATTTATGCTGGAAAGTAAAGTCTGATAAAGAGACTTATTTTATAAAACAACTTGATCCATTGCTGGATGTGAAAAATGCAAAAAATATAGCGAGATATGAATTATGTGAATCAGTCGCATTTCGATTTGCACAGCAAGGTATTCCTGCTGTATCAGCGATTAGGAATGATGATAAATCAGTAATCATTTTAGAAAATAATGCCTATCTAGTTTATCCGTGGGTGGAGGGGTGCACATTAAAGAGAAATGAAATTTCTGCTGAGCATGCTATAAAAATGGCGGAAATATTGGCACAAATTCACCTCATCAATTTAAATGTTCCTGAAATGGAAGCCAAAATAGATCTTCATACTAACGAAAAGATTGTAGAAAGTCTTGAAAGAATTTCAGATGAAGTACCGATTTCCACGACATTGAGAAATAATCAAAGCATGATTTTAGATATGAATGATCGTTATCACTCAGCTGTTTCGATTCTTAAGAAGAAAACTGTCATAACGCATGGTGATATTTTCCCGCATAATGTTATCTGGCAAAAGTCTGATTCTCCATTTTTGATTGATTGGGAAGCAATAAAGAAAATGAATCCGACTAGAGAAGTTATTCGAGCGTGTTTTGCGTGGGGCGGTCTCGATGACAAATCATCTGCTTTGTCTTCCTCGTTCGAAAAAATGTTAACTACCTATATTGGCTTGGGTGGACCGTTGGTAAAGGCTCATATTGGAGCTGCATTGAATGGCATGTATGGAAATATGATAAATTGGTTGCTTTATAATATTGATTTAGTTTATGCCCAAAACTCTTGCGATAGAAAAAACACTGCAATAAATGAAATAAAAGGTTGTTTGGAATCTGGTGAAAAACTAATAAAATTATATCCGACTTTATTTAATTCAATAACTCGTTTTACTTGAAATGCTAATACTATTGGGTAAATTTCTTGTTGCTATCAAGATTGTCCGGTTTTTTAGATTGCTGGTCGGATGATCTATCTGCCAAAAGTGATCCGCGTCGCATGGCGGTTGTTGCTTTTTGTTCGGTATCTTCAATTATTTCTTTTTTGGAAATTTGTGATTGTAGATTTTCTATAGCGAGCGATAATCCATTTTCTTTGCTCACTACTTTATCAGGCCTGATGCCACCATCCCCATGTTCTTCCCAGTTCGTGCCTGAATAAGGATTTACAGTACGCGCATAGGGGATGCGCATATAAATATGACGGTTAATTTCACCTGTTTCTGGGTTCAACAAAGGAAATGACATTTCAGGATGTGCGCCACCAACCGTGTAGAATTTTTTGTTATCGATAATTTCTTCTTCTCCAAAAATCTGAAATCGATCACCTGCTTGTTTTCCTTCTGCTTGTAATTGCTTGTTTAGTTGTTGAAAATCGTAAGCGATCTCTTCACGTGCAGAAAATGTTGTTTTGTCCGTCAAAATAATAACGGGTGCTTGAATGAATAATTCATTCGGTGTTGGTAAAGTGTAGTAAGGTGTAGTTGATTTTGTTAGTCTGTTTTCAATGGTATTGATGAGTTTATTTTTCTCTTCAATAAAAAAACTTATAATGTACTGTACCATTTCAGGCGATCCACCTTCAGGGGCATCTCGTAGATCGATGATAATTCCTTTTTTATTTCTAAAGGATTGCATTATTTCATTCAGTCTTTTAACTGCATTTGGGCCAAGCTGATATTTTCCATCGTCTAAATTTGCGCCATCTCGTGGATCAAGCAGACAACTTATTTTTAAATATCCAATATTATCTGGTACCTCGATTTTTTCTTCAGGAGTTGTAGTAAAACCATAATTGAGTTTTTCTCGAAATGTATTCATTCTTTCTAATTCATGTGGCGGGGGTCCTTCCCCAAAATTAAATTTAGCAGAATCCCCGTCACGCTCTACTTTTACTTCAGAATCCACGGCATTTTGTAAAAATTTAGCGTCATATTGCAAATGTAGATGTGGATCAAACTTTTCTAGGGTCGAATTCATTGAATGAAGATAAATTTCCCATGTTTCTTTTGAATTAGGCGGTTCAAAAAATGCATCTGGATTTTGTTGGTTAAGTATTCTAAATTGTTCAACAAGCGCTTCTTCGATATTTCTTTTATTTTGTTGAAACTTTTCTGGTAAACAATAATAAGCTTCCAAGCCATTTAAGATTTGTTGAATTAAATCAGATTGCCATTGAGGAATAGGTGTTTGTGTAGAGTGCATAAAGAGGCCTCATTATTAAAATAATTATAGCATTCAATTTAAACATTAACTTGGACTGTAGGGTTGAAAATTATTTAAATTTATCAATCAGTTGATATTTCTCATTTGAGTGCTATAAAATATAGCCTGATAATTAATCCATGCTTATCTTGGGATTTCTAATGAAAACACAAATACATTTCAGTGATATCAGTCCGTTAGTCAAAATAACTTTATCGCTAAGGCAATGATATGACAACTGAGTCTATGACATATAACCACAATACAGAAATCAATCAATGGGGTCGTGAATATCTTTTATCAAATGGATACACACTAAAAAATAACGTGCCAGAGATTGTGCAGCAAACGCCCTGGTCGTATGTGATCCGTTTTGTAACAACTGATGGATATATCTATTTGAAACATACGCCAGAACAGCTTGCATTAGAGGCAAAAATTATTCAAATTTTGCATGATCGATTTCATGCTCATGTTCCTGAAGTTATCGCGCACAGTGGAGAATTAAATTGCTTCTTAATGAAAGATGCTGGTAAATCATTGCGGAGTATTCTTAAACTGAAATTTGATGAAGATTTGCTTTGCAGGGCGATTGTTCAATTTACATCGCTCCAGTTAGCTGTTGCAGATGATGTAAATGTTTTTCTTAACATTGGCGTTCCAGATTGGCGACTCAATAAATTACCTGGTTTGTACGAAGAATTAATTTCACAAAAAGAATTATTGATAGCAGATGGACTGACTGAAATCGAACTTGATGAGTTGGAGAAGTTGATTCCGACTGTTTCCAGTTTATGTCAAAAATTATCTCAGTATTCTATCAAGCCAACTATTGTTCAACCGGATTTTAATGACAATAACAATCTCATAGAGGATACATCTCAAACCATTACGCTCATTGATGTAGGTGAAATAGTTATTTCACATCCATTTTTTTCTTTGATCAATTGTTTGTACGTCATGAAAAAACATCATGGATTAAAAGACGAGGATGCTTCGTATCTAAAAATCAAAGATGCTTGTTTGGAAAATTTTATTCATTTCGAATCTAAGAAGCGATTGCTAGATGCTTTTCCCATAGCAGAAAAATTATTATTGATTTATGGAGCGCTCAGCAGTTATCGGTTAATGGTTGCATGTGATCAGTCAAAATTTACACCGGCATTTCAGAGGCACGGAAGGCCCAGCCAACCATTGAAAGAGTTTTGTGACTACATGAACTCAAAAATAGATCGAGATAATAAAAACAGTTTCAAACATTAAATCATACTGAGTGCGAGTGTGTTATTCCGTGCATATTCAGCGCATGAATATGCACGGGAGTTTAAATATTTAACGACGATTCATTTTGAATTGCGTCAATACTTCATCTATATCTAGCGATGAATTATGATTTGTCTTGCCGATTTCAGGCGCTACTGATGTGACAGCTGAACGATGATGGGTTGCTAAGATTTTATGGCACTGTTCAATGTTATGTGTTATGCTAAATTCTTGTCGAGCGTCATTTTTCCATACAGATTTTAACTGATGTAACAGTTCAACATCTGTTTCTGCTTTATCTTTTTCACCTAACTTTGCATATACCACAGCTCTTTGGGCGATAGATAACAAGTAAGTTTCATCTAATTGAAGCGAAGTATTTAATGCGTTTAATGCTAATTGAAGATTCGTTTGGTATTCAGTGGAATTATCTTGGATGAGATCTGCTTTATTAACATACCGAACGGCTAAAAGAAAATAAGTACTACCTTTTTTTAATCTCTCAACCATTCGTAATTGTTTTTCAATGGCTTTGTCTGCATCTTCGAGTTTCTTTTGTTGTGCTTTAAAAAGTAAATCATTAACTTGTGCCACGCTTTGTGTGTTTTGTACTGGTGTAGATGCTGGAGTTGGTTCGGATGCAGCAATAGCTTTCTCACATTCTTGAATAATGTTTTGTATGTAATATTCAGAGGTATCTGTTGGCCAATAAGGTTTCAATTTATTTACAGTCTCTAGTGTGATTCGAGCTTCTTTTGTTCTGCCAAGATCAACTAATAATTTTGCTTTATCTACTAAATAAACGGAGTTTGCACGATCCTTTTGTAAAGCATGATCCAATGCTTCTAAAGAAAGATTTAAGTTTTTACGATATTCTGTTGCATTGTTTTTAAGTAAATCTGCTTTTTTTCGATAAGCTTCTGATAAACCATTATATGTAGAAGCTGCAGGAGAAAACTCCACCCATTGCTTGCTATCTTCAATTTCTTTATCAGCAGTTTGGATTTCTCTTTGAGCAGCTTCCGCGAGTAAATCATCCATGGCCGTATCATTTGCTTGATGGATTTTTTCTTCAGCAAGTGTGTCAGTAGATTTAGGTGAAATATTTTCTAACTTTATATGTTCAAGGAGGATATCGGCTAAGCGTGTACGTAATGAATCGTCAGTCAGATGACAATTTAGTGCTCCTGTTAATGCAATGACAGCAGTAATCATTGGATATTTTTCTGGTTCTAGTTGATTTAATTTTAATAAAGCAGTGGCTTTTTGTGACCATGCAAGCGTATCTTGTGGATTCTGCATGATATGCTCATCGTATACGGCTAAGCTATTTTCTAAAATTTTTATTTCTTGTGTTCTACTCATGAACAAATTCCTCTGGGATAATTTTTCTAAGAAGGGTTATCTGATGAACGCGGTATGCTAATGAAATTTTACTTAATGGTAAAGAAAACTTTGTGTTCAAAAAATGCGGTAGCGCTTCATGCATGTTCTTGCTAGAATTCGGTTCTTTTTGATAAAAATATTTGCGCCTGTAGCTCAGTTGGATAGAGTATCTGGCTTCGAACCAGAGGGTCTGGAGTTTGACAAAATTGGCAGGATAGCCAATTTTGATCGTTCACATAGTGAACGACTCCAACGGTGTGAGCGCACATGGATGTGCGCGCATCATCTCTCTAGGCGCGCATGATTATAATAATATTAAATGAGGATAGACCTATGTCACGTTTTTTTAAACATACCCCACCAAAACCAAGCGACAGAGAATCACATTTTGTTGGTCATAATGCATTTGAAGATTATCCTATCGATGAAATTATTAAAGAATCAGACGGAACTTATGCACTGAGAGTAAATGAAAATTATTTATTAACTGTGAAAGGGCATAACACTGAATTTCCCGTGTATCAAAAACATGCATATTATGACCCAGAAATATTTGCAAGATGTGGTTTTAGAGTAAATTATCCAACGACTTTTCTAGAAAAAATGGATAACACAGAAAAAGATGATTTTGATAGGAAAGTTGCTGAATTTAAGATGGGATAAAAATATATTTCTTGTTGGATGAAATCTTAGTTATCACGCGAGAGTTCAATAACATTTATTTTTTATTCGTACAAATAGTAAGCAGAGGAGGTTACATGGCAGCAGTTATTGAAAAACAAATGAATGATGCAATTGAACAGTTAAAAGAGGCAAGCTTGAACACAGAAGAAAATCGCTGCAAACTGGAGAAAGTTGTTTCAGAAGATGTTCAAGATCATGGTCACCTAGAGGGTGTGGTTGCGGCTTTTAAAAAATTTAATTTTTCAAAAGTACTGGCTACGCAAGAAAATTTTGATTTCGTTTTCGAGCATGCGGACTATGGTGGTAAAATTTCTTGGTACATTGATGCTTTAATTAAAGCAGGGTCACATCTTGTGACTCAAGAAAACTTTAATAAAATAGCGCCACATATCTGTGAATCCTACATATTTTCCAATATATATAGTTTACTTTGTGAACTAACGGGCTCAAATCTTTCAACTCAAGAAAATTTCGATAAAATGATTCGATATAGTTATTCCTCAGATGCTATCTGTGGAGTATTAGGAAATCTAAGTCCAGTTAAATTAAATACACAAGAAAATTTAGATGTGATATTTGAACATGCCGAAAATTCAAAAGAAATAGCTTCCGCAACTCATGCGATGAAAGATAAAAAACTACTTACGCAAAAGAATTTTTTATCTCTTATTCCTCAGGCAAAATATGGCGAGTACTTTTTTTTCTTTCTTTTGAAGTTAGATTGGGCTAAGTTGGCCAATCAACATAATTTTGATCTTATGATTAAGCATGCGCAATTTAGCAAAGTTTTATCATGGGCATTTGAGAATTTATATCAAGGTTCCGATGGGAAATTAGCCAATCAAAAAAACTTAGATCAATTGTTTCAAAATGCTGTATATGCTGGTTCACTCGCGAAAGGATTTAATATTTTAGCAAAAGATAAGCGCTTAACGCAGGATAATTTTAACAAATTGATTAAAAATCCCGGCGAGGCTGAGGTTGTCGCGAAAAATTTAAGTAGTAACAGACAAGAATCAAGTGAATCAAAAGAAGAAAAATCAGAATCCTCATTGCTTTTTAATCTTTTCTCTGTAGCAAAAAAGATTACCAATAAACAAAAAGAATTGTGCGCTTTGCAAGCTGAAGTTAATCGACGCAGTAAAAAATAATGACAGAATGGTGTGGCCGCTCATGTATGAAAAGTAATAAGAAGACATGGAAATCTTTTTGGAGAATAGATGCACTCTGTAAAAATTATGTCTGTATTAACCGGCAAGTGGCAGTTTGAGCGTTCTTTTAATCATTCTGGGTCAGCAACTGGAACAGCAATATTCTCGCCACGCGAAGATTTTTTGTTTTATCGAGAAACGGGAGTATTGCATTTACATCAGCATTTTAATTTTTATAGGGAATATATTTTTTCTGTTAACAAAGATTCAATTGCTGTTTGGTTTGTAAACAATTATAAAAAAGGAAAGTTTTTTTATAATTTGAAAATTAGCTCATATGATGGAATAACCTGTGAGATGCGGGGCGCACATCAATGCATGAATGATCACTATGTAGCAACTTATAAAATATTTTCAGAAGATAGTTTTGAGATGCGATATGTGATTGCTGGTCCTAAAAAAGATTATTTTATTGATACAAAATATAGAGCAGTTGAGCAAGTCGCATATGAATAGAAATCGCTGTGGTTGGTGTAACGAAGATCCTTTATATATTGCTTATCATGACACAGAATGGGGCGTACCTGTTTTCGACGATACACTGTTATTCGAATTTCTTATTTTAGAAGGCATGCAGGCGGGGCTGAGTTGGTTGACTATTTTAAAAAAACGAAATGCATTTCGTGTTGCCTTTTCTGACTTTGATGCCAATAAAATTATTAAATATGATTCTCGTAAAATAGATGAATTACTCACAAATCCTGGCATTATTCGAAATAAACTAAAAATTCATGCGGTTATTTGTAATGCAAAAGCATTTCTAGCAGTCAAAAAAGAATGGGGAAATTTTTCTGATTATATTTGGCATTTTGTGGATGGCCAAACTATTAAAAATCACTGGAAAAACAAAAGCGATGTTCCAGCTAAAACCATTAGCTCTGACAATATGTCAAAAGATTTAAAAAAACGTGGATTTAAATTTATCGGCAGCACCATTTGCTATGCGTTTATGCAAGCAGTTGGCATGGTGAATGATCATACAACAGATTGTTTTCGCCACAATGAATTAATGTAGTAAGCATCAAATTACAGCATCTGACTGGATCTACCTGGTAAGCACTTCAAATTTATTATTCACAATATAAGCCATAGAGTAATCATCAATGAAAATTCATTATTTCAGCAGACCGCTTGCAGTAGACACCACTGGAATTATCAGCCAATTAGATAGCAGGATTCGACATTCAGGTATTTTGCTTGAAGATCCAAATCAGGGAATGTTATCCATGGAAGTGATGGCTGATGGAAACCTTTTCCTTGCTCAGCCTACGTCAATTATCTTTACACCCATGGGTAAAGATGTCGAGCACATTCCCGTGCAGGCAAACAGATGGATTTATGAAGTGGGTGAGACGCATCTTTCTCTCAACGAAATTCAGCAGCATGCGGCGTATTGGATTGAGCAACATCCGACTTTTACGGTGTATCAAGATAATTGTCGCAAATTTGTTAACGACATATTGCAGAAATGGGTATCAGAAAAAGAGTTGCAGCTAAGCCCCGAAATCGATAAAGCAGCCTTTATTCACGGCCCTATTAAAACAATTGACTCACATATTAGCTCAGCTACCGGACAAAAAGGGGTGGCAGAGCTTGATGATTTTAATAATACCTTAAGATTTAACCGTTATCCTGACCGACCCGAAATTAATCAAAAAGAAACAACGAGACTAAATATGAGTCACCCCAGATCTTTCGATATAGAGCAAAAAGATGAATCTATTCATCATCATGAAGAAGCCTCGCCAAGGGATTTTTACAAACCTGCTGGTACAGCTGCTGAAGTGGCTATTGAAGGTGTAGAACATCACCTTCCTAAAAGCATGGGACTGTTTGGAAAAACGCTGGGTCCAGCGGGGAAAGTTGTTGAAATTGGTGCAACTTATTTTTCAACCGATCCGCATCATTCTTTTCAAGATCGTGTTGCGGAGACTGGCATTCATGTTGGATTAGAAACCAGTGCAGTGGGCGTGGCAGCGCGTTTTGGCGCAGGTTCGTTGGCTTCTGGCGTTATTTTTGTTTCTGAAGTTGCTGAGGCAGTAGATAAACAATGTGGTCGAGATATTGAAAAAGGAATTGCACATCATCGTGCAAAAGAAAGTAAAGAAGAACTTTCAATACAAGACAAAATGTTACTTTCTAACTATGGAGTTAATCCTCAAAGTTTTGAGTCCCAGGAAAAATTAGCGCTTTATGACGCAAGAGCTTTTCTTAAAACAGCAGCTCTTCCCGCTAAATTTTTTCATCAAGCAACAGAACAAATTCATGCACGCTGGTCATCGGGTGTCATGGATATGCAGCAAGATTTACAACGTATTCGTCAAATGCGTGCCGCACAAAAAAGTTATCGTTTTAATGAATTGATGGGTCCACTTATTCCTCCAACAACAAAAATAGAAATCCCTGTTGAAAATGCCATGCGCATTAAATATGTTAATACAGCGCAGCCCATTACGCCTGAAGCGGCAGAAGTATTACAAAAATTTATTCCTGAAGATAATCAATTTGGTTGGGCAGCAGGTAAATCAACGCGTGAAATTTGCAAAACATTAGGTTGTACCAAACGCGAAGCAAAATTATATCAAACCCTAGGTGCCACACAAAAAGATAAAAATGTTTCGACGCCTAATCCAGAAAAATTAAAATCACAAATGAAATCATTCCAAGAAAATTTTCTGGCTGATTCAAAATCAGATCAAGGCATTACAGCGCAATTTTATAGTCGTCAAGCTAACAAAATGAAAGCAGGTGAAATAGAGGAAAAATCTATTGAACCTCAACCATCATTTTCACAGCAATTGGCATCCTTTAATCAAAATGTCAGTGTTGTTGCATCGATTGGCGCTAATGTTGCTGAATTATGCGGTGATTCTGCAACGGCGCAAAGTATTGCAAGGTTTAGCAATTGCGTTGATCATTTTCAAAAAGGCACTGCCGCGCTTGAAAGTGGTAATACATTGGCAGGCACAGGTCACTTAATGCAAGGTATGGGAAACTTTGTGGGTTTGTTTGATGCAAAAGCAGGTCAAGCAATTAATGTGGCGGGCAGTGCAGTGATGGCTGTGACTTCATTTGCATCTGGCAATATTATTCAAGGTGTAATGAGTACATTAAATGTCATTGCTGGATTTAGAAAAAAGAAGAAAAAAGCTAACGATGCATTGATTAAATATCAAATGAATATGATTCAAGGTTTTAATCACGTCTCACAACAAAATATCGCGCTGTATCGGCAGGCAGAAGATTATCACAATGAAGTCATGTATGGTTTTTATACCATGGCAAGATTTTTAGATACTGTG
Source organism: Gammaproteobacteria bacterium (assembly GCA_033762075.1). Taxonomy (GTDB): domain Bacteria; phylum Pseudomonadota; class Gammaproteobacteria; order DSM-16500; family DSM-16500; genus VFKI01. Next base: position 17,153 of record JANRLY010000022.1, on the reverse strand, counting down.
CACAATAAAATGGTTCAGTTGCACTTCTCTCTGAAAGATAGAATTGAAAGAACAGAGCGTGCTATCACTAGTCAAATTGCAGTCTCAGAAAGAAATATTTTAGAACGAATGCAGAAAGTGTATGAAGATCTTGGTGGTCAATTAAAATTAATCGAAGAACAAATTAAATCTCTCAACCAGGAATCTAAATCTTACTCCTTTATGGTGGCGTCTCAAGTTGCACTTGCGCATTTAGATATGGATCTTTTATTTTCTGAAGTGTTAGATAAACAAGAAAGACAGCTTGAGTATCAAGAACGTATTCTTGCAGACCGAGAAAATACAGCGCGCGAAAAAATTGACATTGCATCAGACAAAATGCAACTTGCAACCCAAAAAGCGATTAAAGAAACATTATCTGGGCCGCGTGTTTTATTGGATACTCGCACAACAGAAAAATTGAGCGCAGATGCTATTCAATTAGAATTAGGCAAAACACGTGATGTGGCGCGTGGATCTGCTGATGATTTCTTAACTGCAGGCAATGTACGTTTTGATTCCCCGATTAGTATTTTACGCTATGTAGGATTGGACGAACATTGGAATGAAATCTCTCCTCTGCATGCCATTAATTTATTACGAAATTATGCGAATAAGCATTATTTGGATGAGAGTTCGCAGTTCCTTGTACCCTTTGTGAATGCTGACGTCTTAGGAACTTCATCCAGAGCCCTGATGAGGCATTGGCTTCAAGATAAAAAAATTTCTGCAGATAATTTACATGAATTAAATGATTATAAAACTGCAATAGATCGACTCACTGAGTTTTCTGCAAAGCTTTCAGATCCAATCGTGATTCAAAAAATGTTTACAGATGCTGAAAAGCATACAAAAGTTTTTTGGGAAAAAGCTAATCAATATTTAGTCTATCATCAGACTAAGCTGATTAAACAAAATAGAGAAAAGCAATTTGTTGCTTTTAAAAAATATGAATTAGAATATCTATCTGTTGTTCAAACTAATACTGCATATCCAGAAGCCATTAAAAAAGCGCTGGAAGAAGCAGCAAAATTATCTGCAGATGCGCAAACTGCGTTTCAGTGGGATATATTGCAAGGAAAATTAACTAGTAATTTACAGAAGCCTGCCGAGTATTTTGCACGTAATGATTCAAACTCTGAGCTAAAAAAATTAATGTTGCCTGATCCTGCAAGTAAATTTACTCAGTTGCAAGATTTATTAACGCTGGAAGCATTGCAAGTGGGCCATTTAGAATTTAATTATAAATATGTTGAAGGTACAGGTCGTGTGGAGTTGTGGCCAGAATTTCATTTTAATGATAAACGTAAACATACTCTGATGTTACCAAAATGTGAATTTTATGTTTCAGGAGGGCATGCTTCTACTTTTTATGAACGAATATTTGCAGCTTATCTTAGTGCTGCTATTTGCGAAGATCCAATCAGTGAAGCTGATCAAGCCATTATTCAACAAACTTTGAATGAAACACAGATGGCATTACAATACAATTATAACCGTGAGTTACGCCAAGCGATGTATGACGTACTGAAGCCTGAAGCGCAAGCGATGGATGCAGCAGCTGCGATGGTGCATTTAAGTTGTCAGTTTGCATTTGATGGCGCGAATCTAGATAACACAAATCCTTTGCATGGTGTGTTAGAACAACTCGAAACTAGCGGACGTATTCAAGAAAGATTAACCCACTACATTATGCCAGCTTGTCAGCAAACAAATTATTCTGAATGTGCTGATGCTGTGATCGAAGCTATTGGTCAATCTAAATTGTACAGTGGCAATGCTTATTTATACGATACTTTATTAGAGATGGATAGTTTGGCATTGAGTCAATGTCAATCAAGCGCAGAAATTTTTTCATATATTGAAAATAGATTGGCAGCCTCGCCACGTTCAGCGCATTTTCCATTGTTAATGGCGGCAGGACACTATGCTTTCACAAATGGTGAGCATGCACTTGCTACACGTTACTATCAAGATGCTTTGACATTACAACCTGATAATGGATTTATTTTTGAGCGCCTTACTGTTTGTTTTTATCTGCAAAAACAGTACACGCAAGCTATCGAAATTTCAAATCAATGGCTGGCAAAAATTTCAAATGCAAAATCGCGCGTTGAACAAATCGAATGTGCAGATGATTATTCGACAGCTGCTTTATACGAAGACTGCAGCGATGCCAGTGAAATACGCGCGCGAACATTACGTGGCTATGCATTATTAAGTGCAAATCAAGCTGATGAAGCGTTAATAGATTTTGAATTTGCTTTGGACAATATGCCTCAATCTTTTGAGTTACGTTATCTCAGTGCGAGAACGCTGGAATTATCAACGAAACCACAACATCTTGAACAAGCGCTTGCACAGTACCAAGATTTGTCAATGGAATTTAAAGAAAATATTGATTGCTTACAAGCGCAGTCGCGTTGTCTTTACCAATTAAAACAACCTGTAGCTGCGTTAGATGTTTTATTAACCATTGATCAGCTGGTGCCAACCAATACTGAAAATGGTTTTTATTGTGCGAAATTAATGTATGAATTAGCTGGCATCGATAAGCGTACATTGTCAGATGAAGATAAAAAACGCATGGGCCAATGGATTTTAAACTACGTTAATGATAAACAAGCTCCCTTGAATATTGCACATTTAAAATCAGCGAGAATTATTTTAAATGACTTATGTAATATTTCTGAGTTTAGTTTGGGATTGCATGGTATTCGCGCGGCTGTAACCAAAAAATTACAAGACAATCCTGAAGCGCTTCAACAAGATAATAAAGCTTATTTGCGTACAAGGTTGTTTGGGGAAAAAGATATTTTGTTACCGACGTCCCAATCAGCAAGATTAACGAGAAAGTGACTATGACATTTTATAATTTTGAAGAAATGGCAAGACAAGTTAGAGAAAATGAAATCGAAACGATTGATATCCATTTTCCAAAAACTCTTTCTTGGCATACCTATTATCCAAATGGATACGATAAATATACTGTTAATCATGGCAACTATCAAAGATACATTAGCGGTGCCGATAACGGAACGATTGCGATAGGTTGGGATAAGAACGTCTATAGCTACAAGATACGGTATTGGGTATTAGGTGCCGATGGGACTTTTTCATGGGTGAGTTTTGGTTCATATGTAAATAAAAAAAATCAATATGGAAATTTTGCCTGGGAAAAGGATTACAATACTCAAACGAAATGTAAACTCGACTTCAGACCAACGACATGTGTACAAACAACTGATGATCATTTTTGGATGGGTAGTGAAGATGGCCATATTTATTTTTTAGACAAATTTACAAATAGTAATATTGGTGAGCCAAGTCGCATACTTGAAGCACATACAGCTGCAGTGACAGATCTTATCTTAATGGGTGACAAAACACATTTTGTCAGTAGCAGTTTGGACGGCACAATTAAAATTTGGGACCATGCTACTTTTAATAAAAAAGATTATGTAGCAAGTCTGAGTGTTGGCAATATTGCTATCACAGCGTTGGCTGTTCTTCCTAACGGTAAAATAGCGAGTGGAGATGCAGAAGGCTGGATTAGAGTTTGGGATTTAACTTCCGGAAAATGCATTTTATCAATGCATGCCGGCAATGCTATTAGTCGTCAATGTTTAAAAGCCTTGCCCAATGGCAATCTTGTCAGCGGCAGTCAGGATGGTACGATCAAAGTCTGGAATCCTGAAAATTGGAATGATGAAGAAAAAGCTGGAGAATCTTGTTGCTTACATACGTTAAAATTGGATGATCCAGTCAGTCAACTCTATTTGAAATCAGATGGATATTTGGTGGTTGGCGGAGGTAACAACCTTTATATGGTTGATCCTGATTCAGGCTATTCTCTCAATAGTTGTTATATAGACAGTCCTGGTGAGAGGGTCACTAAAATTCCATTGGCTGGCAAAGCGGGCCCAATGCTTGAATGGGGTCCAGAAAGTTGTAGATATAATAATAAAATATTCGTGAGTCATGCAAATGCTAAAACAATGGATGAATTTATGTTTGAAGTTCGTTCTGATATATATGCATCTGATCCAGTTTTACATGAGCTTAGAGAAAATCGTTCGGTTAAATTAATACGCATTTCAGGCATTGGTGGTTTAGAGGAAACTAAAAACTTTATCAATGCCAGATTGAATTACTTATTAGATAAAAGAAAAGATAATCTTGTCATTGAAATAGATCTTACACAAGAACAGTTGGACGTTATATTTAAAGAATTACCTCATATTTCGGAAGAAAAAAGAAAGTGTTTTGTACCTATTATTGCACCAGAAATATCTTCTCAAAAAACATTAAGACTATTACGTGAGCAAAAAGCGACGCACGAACAAGAAATCACATTACTGCAAGAAGAAATTCAAAAATTAAAACAACAAGCTGATTTAGATCGACAACAAAAAATTGCTTTAGAAAAAGAATTACGTTTAACAAAAGATGAATCTCAAATAGCATTGTGTGATCAAGAGAAAAAAGCGCAAGCATTGATGGAAGATCAGCAGGCATTAATTGAAGTGCAAACAAAACGTTTAACGGATAATCAATTGCAAATTGAATTTTTATCTCATGAAGTTGAAGTGCTTAAAGAAGAAAATACCGATTTAGAAGATGCTTTGAATCGACGCATGGATATGCTTGCGCTCGAAATGACGGAGTCAGAGTCTAAATCCGAAAAGCTTGCCATTAAGAGCGGTCAATCCACAGATAAAAAACTATCTACTTTAGTCGCAGAGTCCAATGGTCAAATGACAGAAGTATTATTTAATGCCCTTACTTCTCTTCAGCGAGCTCATGAATTAAAACATTTAAATTTAATTGCCTTTGTTGATGATATAAATATTGCGTCTATAAAAGATCAGTTAGAAAGATCAGGTGTTATTTTTAGTGTGCATGAATTAATTGAACGCATGAAAAATATCAATTCTACAGCCTCATTTGATGAAGTCAGATTGCTTGTTCAAGCAGCTGATCAAGTTATTAAAGATTTAAATTCAGGGTTCATTCCTGTGAAAATGGATCTTGATGAAAAAGATCTTTTAGAAAATAAAATGCAAACATTGATCAAATCATTTTTTGAAAATCCACAAGAAGAAAAAATAGAGGGGATATTGAAAGAGGCACTTCAGGCAGCTATTCAAGATATGTCGGAAAAGAAAAAACAACGTTTTTCATCCATTGATTTTTCTGAGCAACATCTTATCGATCACATTCGATCAAATAAAAATAAAAAATTGACCCAGCTTGCTGAAAAACTAATTGAGCCGATAACAGATTGGATCATTGAGAATTATGAAACTTATTTTATGGAAGACATTCAAAGAGAGTTATCGCAATTAAAATCCTCTATAGTGAAGCAAGAAATTGAAAATATTGTTGTAGTCAGAAATAAACTTGCAAAATCATTCTATCAAGATAACTTTTTTAATGTATCTTCAGAAGTTTCTGCGCAGTCTAGTTCGCCATCTGCAACATTAGGAGTGAGATAGCATATGACTTTGTATAACTTTGAAATATTGGCTAAACAAGTTAAGAACAACGAGATAGAAGTGCTCGAATGGTCGTATCCGACAATTTACATGCGCCATTATACATATCCGAATGGTGTTCGCTATCATGGACCATACCATGCATCAACGGATTATAAGATGCACGGCATGCCAGCGGGTGTTATCGCTTGTGGTTGGTATAATCGTAATAAAGATCAATATTGGTTATTGAGTGCAGATGGTAAATTTGCATGGGTGAATTACGGATATCCCATCAATGTTCGACATCCTGTTGTTGCAAATTCAATGACATGGGAAAGAAATTATGGTGATAAAGTAGAACACCAATTAAATTTTCGTCCGACGTTTTTTATCCGGGGTGGGGGCGGGCATGGCTGGTTCGGTAGTGAGGATGGAAATATTTATTTTGCGGGCTCTAGCACGTTTTATGCAGCGGGTAATACCTATGGAAATCCCGATCGTGAGCTGATAGGACATACTGCTGCTATCACGCAGCTTGAGTTTACCCCCGATAAAAAAAGAATTATCAGCGCGAGTCTCGATGGCACAATTAGAATTTGGGATTATACCAATACCAATAGAAAAGATTCGGTGGGTTGCTTGCGTAACGAAAAGGCTGGTATCACTGCATTTGCGCTTTGCAACTCGGAACGAATTGCAACGGGTGATTCAGCCGGCTGGATTCGTTTATGGGATTTAGCTTCAGGAAAGTGCATTGCTGAAATGTATGCAGGCAGCAGAATTAGTAATCAATGTTTAAAATTTATTAATGGTAAACTTGTTAGCGGTAGTGAAGATGGCAAAGTCAAAGTTTGGGATCCTGAGCGCTGGAATGATGAAGAAAAATTAAATGAATCTTGTTGCTTACACACTATTCAATTAGATGATCCAGTCAGTCAATTATTTCTGCAATCAAACGGCTGTTTAATAGCTGGTAATGGAAATGCGATTGATATGATTGATATAGAATCAGGTCATCGTTTAAGTCAGCGCGACTTTCAATCTGGTTCTGGTGCGCATCTCAATAAAATTCCTCTCAATGGTAAAGCTGGGCCTATGTTAGAACTGGCAGATAATGGCGCTTCTCTTTCGCTGATTGTCGCCCACTCGGATACGAGTGGCTCAGATGAAATATCATTTGAATTACAAACTTCAGTTTATGCTGGTTATGATTATTCAGTGTGGTATGAATTATACAAAAACACGTCTGTCAAATTGATTCGACTGTCTGGAGTCCCCCTAGATAGTTTAAGCCACATTATTTTGGCTCAATTACCAGCGCTAATTAAAGAACGCCCTGATATTCAATTCGAATTTGATTATTTACCGGAAAAACTTGAGGTATGGCAGGGGCACTTGCAAAAGATCGAATTGTTTGATGTTCCAGAAGAAGTGAAATTACGCACTGTCCCCTCAAAAGCTCCCGAAACTTCCGCGCAAAAAACATTAAGATTATTGCGTGAACAAAAAGCTGCTCATGAACAAGAAATCGTTTTACTACAAGAAGAAATCCAAAAACTAAAACAACAAGCTGATTCGGATCGACAACAAAAAATTGCTATAGAAAAAGAATTACATATAAAAACAGCTGAATCTCAGGCGACATTGCGCGACCAAGAAGAAAAAGCGCAAGCATTGATTGCAGATCAGCAGGCATTAATTCAAGTGCAAACAAAACGTTTAGCGGATAATCAATCGCAAATTGATTTTTTATCTCATGAAGTTGAAGTGCTTAAAGAAGAAAATGCCAATTTAGATGATGCTTTGAATCGACGCATGGATATGCTTGCGCTTGAAATGACCGCAGCTGAATCTAGGTCAGAACGTTTCGCGATTGAACGTGATCAATCTTTAGATAAAAAACTAACAATATTGGTTGCCGAATCAAAAGGGGAGTTAACAGAAATATTATTTAATGCACTTATATCGCCTCAGCGTGCAAATGAGTTAAGACATTTAAATTTAATCCCTTTTGCTAAAAATGTGAATATTGCACCTATAAAAGATCAGTTAGAAAGAGCGGGTGTTATTTTTAATGTCGATGATTTATTCACTCAAATTGAAAATCTTCATGAAAGTGATTCATGGCAAGACGCAAGACGTTTAATGTTGGCCGCTGATCAGTTATTAACAGATCTGCAAAATGATCATGTTTCGATAACATCAGAATTAAGCTTCATTGAAATACTTGAAGATCTTGTTCGAAACTCAGTCATAGAATTTTTCACCCAAAAAAGTTCTGAGCGGGAAAGTGTTTTATTCACTGCATTTAAACAAGCATTAGAAAATACCAATGGGGAAAAAAGAAAATTATATACCGCTCGTGGATATTTCAATGATACCGAAAGTTTAGTTGAAAAAATCAGAAAATCTCCGCAGGATAGAAATTTACAGTCACTGACTCGTTCAGTGTCAGAGCAAATGGTGGGAATTTTAATTGATGAGCATTCTGAGTATTTTGTTCCAGAAGCTCAAGCAATTATAGAAAACAGCGTGATTGCACAAAAAACAGATCTTACGAATCGTGTTATTCAAGCGCGCAAAAAAGCAGAGAGTGTTTGTAAAACATTTATGCAGACTGAAAGGTTTTATTCTGGGGCTTCATCTGCAACCTTTTTTGATTCCTCTGAAGATGTGCGGACACAAACGAATGCTGCAAGACTGGATAAGCATTTGTCCATCAGCTGAGCTAGGGAATGCTTAACACCCTTCATCTCGATAAGCTCTCGACAGCCCGCCTGATTGCGCTTCTTGTTGCAAGGCTGTGGTGCGATCGCTGGTCGCGCCCGTGAAGATCATTTGTTTTTTAAGCTCCTTGCAAGTAGGGGAGGAATGGTTCCCAAATAAGGTGCAAGAAGCGAGAAGGGATGCGAAGACTGCTGTGATGAGGATGCCTGTTTTGTTCATGTTATTCTCCTTAACCGAAGCACACTTTACTTGAGCGCAAAGCAATCCACAATGGAAATTTTGAGCGTATCAGTGTATCTTATAGCATTATTTTAGAGCAGTATTTGAGGAATTATTTATCAAGAAGAAAGACCCTTTTATTCAACGGGAAACAGAAAAATACGAAAATCCCGTTCCCAGTCGTGAATTTATCATAGAGTTCCTCTCCACGAGTAATCGACCTTTAACTTACCGTCAACTACTATCCGGCCTTACGTTAACGCTACCCCATGAGAAGGAAGCCTTTTCGCGGCGTTTAAAAGCTATGCTGCGCGATGGACAATTGATTCAAAATCGACGCGGTGCTTTTGGCTTGCCAGATAAGATGGATCTTGTTGCAGGACATGTCATTGGGCATCGTGATGGATTTGGTTTTATCGCGCCGGATGATGGTAGTGATGATCTCTTCATCAATGCGCGTCATATGCGGCGTGTGTTTCATGAAGATCATGTATTGGCACGGGTGATCGGTATCGATCAACGTGGCCGTCGTGAGGGGGCGATTGTTGAAGTCACCAAGCATAATACCAATGAATTAGCAGGCCGTCTTATTATCGAATCTGGCGTTGCATTCCTTCAGCCTTCGAATACCCGTATCACCCAAGATATTTTAATACCACCAGAAGCTATGCACGGCGCCAAAAATGGCCAAATGGTTGTCATTCGAATTACAACTCAGCCGAGTGCAACAGCACGTCCAGTGGGGGAAGTCATCGAAGTGATCGGCGATCACATGGCGCCTGGCATGGAAATTGATTTGGCGATTCGTAACCATGATTTGCCACACGAATGGCCTGATGAAGTTTTATCTGAAGCATCCCATTTTGCTGAGCATGTCCCAGAAGATGCTTTTCAAGGCCGTGTTGATTTGCTTGATTTACCTTTTGTGACAATTGATGGTGAAGATGCAAAAGATTTTGACGACGCTGTTTATTGTGAAAAGACTTCGCGTGGTTGGACCCTATTTGTTGCGATAGCCGATGTGAGTCATTACGTACGTCCTGATACCGCATTAGATCGCGAAGCATTGAATCGCGGTAATTCAGTTTATTTCCCGGGGCGCGTCATCCCCATGTTGCCGGAAAAATTATCCAACGGACTATGTTCGCTCAATCCAGATGTGAATCGCTTAGCCATTGCCTGCGAAATGCACCTTGATCAGGCCGGTAAAATTACCCATTATGAATTTCACGAGGCTGTTTTCAAATCCCGCGCACGATTAACTTACAATGAAGTTTACGCATCCATTGTTAAGGGCGATCCTGTTTTACGTAAAAAGCATGGTGATTTAGTTCCTCATCTCTTTGAACTTTTTGCTGTGTATCGTGTGCTTGCGCGTGCACGCAAAAAACGTGGCTCGATTGATTTTGATTTACCAGAAACGAAAATTATTTTTGGCGCAGATCGTAAAATTGATCGCATCATTCAATCTGAGCGTAACGATGCGCATCGCGTCATCGAAGAATGTATGTTATCCGCTAACATTTGCGCAGCTAAATTTTTATTAAAAAAAGAATATCCAGGATTGTATCGCGTACATCGTGGCCCAACTCCTGAAAAGCTCGAAGATGTGCGCAAATTTTTAAATGAACTTGCGCTGACATTGCCTGGTGGGGAAAAACCACAACCCCTCGACTATGCCGTCTTATTAAATTCTATCGGTGAGCGTCCTGATGCAAATATGATTCAAACGGTTTTATTGCGTTCGCTTTCGCAAGCTGTTTACAGCCCGCATAACGAAGGCCATTTTGGATTAGCTTTTGATGCGTATGCACATTTTACTTCGCCGATTCGCCGCTATCCTGATTTATTAGTGCATCGTTCTATTCGTGCGATTTTGCGCAATAAAAAATTAAAAAACGAAAGCGAAACTGTATTTGAAAAATATGGTGAACATTGCTCGATGACAGAACGTCGAGCAGATGATGCAACGCGTGAAGCGATTGATTGGTTGAAATGCGAGTATATGTTGGATAAAGTCGGGCAAACATTTCCGGGTGTTATTTCAAGCGTGACAAGTTTTGGGATATTTGTTCAGTTAAATGATATTTTTGTTGAAGGGTTGGTGCATATTAGTCAATTGCCCAATGATTATTATCATTTTGATCCGCTGCGTCACGAAATTTACGCGGAACGTTCGGGTGTGCGTTATCGTTTAGGTCAACCTATCACGATTTTAGTGGCACGTGTTGATTTGGATCAGCGTCAAATGGATTTTGTATTGGCAGAGGAAGAAAATAATTCCGAAGCAAAGCAGCCGGGTAAACAAAATCAATCTAAAAGAAAATCTAAATCAAGATCGAAATCAAAAGAGAAATCAAAAAAGAAATCTAAAAAATCATGAAAAAATCCCAATACATCTACGGCATCCATGCAGTAAAAAGCTTGTTGGATAAAAATCCCTCGCGCATTATGCGCTTGCACGTTGCAAAAGAACGCATGGACCAAAAAATTCAATCACTCATCGATTTGGCTGAAGCAGCGCACATTCCTATTGAGCTCACAACACGCAATGCGTTGACACAATTAACGCATTCTGATCGACATCAGGGAGTGATGGCGTCTTGTCATCGGAGCAAATCATTTTCTGAAAATGATTTGGCTGATATGATTGCTGCATTGAGCGGCCCAGTTTTATTTTTAATTTTAGATGGCGTGCAAGATCCGCATAATTTAGGCGCTTGTTTGCGCACTGCCGATGCATTAGGCGTTCATGCAGTCATTGCACCCCGAGATCGTTCAGTAGGGTTGACAGAGACAGTTGCAAAAGTGGCTTCAGGTGCAGCAGAGACAGTACCTTTTATTCAAGTGACAAATTTATCGCGTACATTATCATTTTTAAAAGAAAATAATATTTGGATTTACGGTGCTGATGCAGAGGCTGCAAAAACACTTTATGAAGAAAATTTAACGGGTTCAGTTGCGCTTGTGATGGGCGCAGAAGGAACAGGGTTGCGACGTTTAACACGAGAATGTTGTGATGGACTTTTAAAAATTCCCATGCAAGGCGCTGTTTCGAGTTTAAATGTTTCAGTAGCCACCGGGATTTTTTTGTGTGAAGTGGTTAGGCAGCGGTTGATTATTTCTGCAAGCCGACTTTAGCAAGACCGCTAGAAACAGAATTGATGGTATTGTTTGACGCGGTGTCGCTGCTGATATACGTAGCATTATTGCGGCTGTTAACACCAATCAGTGTGCCTGTGGTGCTAATGGAACTGGTAATGATGTCATTGTAAGTTGAGCTGCTGTCAGTGACTGTGCCGCCAGTACCATTTTCTCCGACTAAGCCGCCAATATTTGTGTCACCATTGATGTTGTTGTTATATGAAGTGCTGTCATCAATCGTGCCGGTATTATATCCTGCGATGCCGCCGAGATTGTCATCGCCGTAAATATCATTGTTGCTTGAGGTAACATCTTCAATCGTGCCTGTGTTGTAACCTGCGATACCGCCAACATAGTCACGGCCAGTGATATCATTGTCGTTTGATACAACATAGTTTTGGATAGTGCCTTTGTTATAACCTGCAATACCGCCTACAAAATCGCGCCCCATCAGTTGTGAAATAGTCAGGGTAAAGTTGCTGACAACACCGCTTGTGCCGACGAAGCCAAAGAGACCGACATAATCACTGCCAGCACGATTGATTGTCAGGCTGCTGATGGTGTAGCCGTTACCATTGAAGCTTCCGGTAAAGTTTTTATTGGTACCATTAGTACCGATTGGTACGAAGCCAGTGCCACTGTTCCAGTTTGCTGTGCCGGTGCCATTAATATTGTTAGCGAGTTTGAAGTGCTTGGTAATTAAAGTTGCCATACCTTGTAAGCCAAAGATATCATTTAATAGCCATGGGGTGGTGTTGCTATTGCCATTGCCGCTTGTTGCGCGCAGGAAGGTGCCGGCTGTCAGACGGAAATCAGTTGCTGTGAAGGTGGGTAGGCTACCTGTTTGTACCCAGTTGCCACCCGTCAGGATAAAGCCACCTAGGTTCACGCTGCCAGTGGCGGAAATATTGGTTTCAGCATTCAGTGTTAATTGACGTGTTGGTGCATTGATACTGCTGAATTGGATATTAGCTGCAGTCAGTGAAATATTACCACCCAATACTAAGTTACCATTCCAATTTTGATTACCTTTTGTGGTAGTAAGGCTGGCGTTAAGATTAATAGTGTTAGCGTTCACATTCAGATGACCGTAATTATTGCCCGTGGTACGTGCAGCATTGATGGTGATTGCACCGGTGGATGACGTCAGGTTCAATGTGCCCGTATTGCTTGCATTGCTACCTTTCAACCAGAAGGCAGAGTTGATGACAATGTTACCGGAAGCATTGACATTCATAGTGCTGGTGGCATTGATATTCAGGATACTGTTTACCGTCACTGTACTACCAGAAATATTCATCGTGCCGCGTAAGATGCCTAATTCACTGTTGATAGTCATAGCACCTGTGCTGGTTAACGTAATCGTGCCGTCTGTTCCTGCGACATCAGCATTGACGTTGATGGTGGCTGCATTCAATGTTAGTGAGCTTCTTGTTATTGCAATTTCATCATTAATAGTAGCGCTACTCGTGACATTCAATCCAAAGGTGCTGTCGTTAGCGACGATAACACCATGCAATTGTAGGCTGTTAGCATTTATGTTGATGGTGCTGTAGCTGGCGTCGAGATAGTTGAGATTCATTGCTCCAGTGGCTGACAAATTCAGGGTGCTGTGATTGATGTTCAGTTCATCATTGATAGTCAATGTGCTTGCATTGAAGCTTAATGTTGCGTAATCAGCATCCATTCTATCATTCATGGTAATCGTATTGGCGGTGAAACTCATGCTGCCAGTATCAATGCCGCCACCATAATTGATTTCAATTAAGTTAGTGGCATTTACAGTCACTGTGCTATTAGCAGCTGCAAACGAATCGTTAAAGCGGATTGCATTGCTAGCTTGTAAGGTGGTGGTATTACTGTTTACAGCGCCAATGGCATCATTGACATAAATCGTGTCACCTGCTTGCATGTTAAGAGCACCACGGTTGATGGCGAGGCTCTTGTTGAGATAGATGCTTTGATTAGCGATCATGCTGATATTCCCATCTGTATTCCTGACGTTTCCATTGATGATGAGGTCGCCCGCTGCGCTAAAGTTCATGTTGGCATGGTAAGTGCTATTTGAATTAGCGGTAAATGCGCCGATGGTCAGGCTGCTTGTTGGTGCGCTGATGGTGACGTGACCGCCTAGAGCATCGTTGTCACCGGTTACTGTGCTAGCCGCACCCAATGTGACTAAGATGTTGCCACTGGTAGAGTTATGCAGATCGATTTCAGCGGCGAGATTTTGTCCGGGTAAATTGATACCGCCTTTAGCACTCAGATCAATTGTGGGTGCTTTCAGGATGCCTGCAGTTTGGGTGATGCTGCCATCGGCATCAATTTCAATCCAGTTTTCGCTGAGTAATCTGCTAGCAAGGAGGACATTACCGTCTGCATTGATATCCAGTTTTCTGTCAGCAAAGAGTGTGCCATTTGTGCCAACTGTGAGGTTGCCATTATTTGTATTCAGGTGCATGTTAATCGCAGCATTTAAGCTATTGTTGTTGCCAATGGTGATGCTGTCAGCTTGCAGCAGCAGGTTTCTGCCTGAAGCTGTCATAGTGACGTTATTGCCTGTGGTGATGTTGTTATCAGCAATAAAGCGAATGTTTTCTTGACTGCTCATGTTCCATTCGGAATTTTCGATAGGATCTGTTTCTGCAACGAAATCAGCGTCGTCAGCATTAATGTAGGCGATATCATCTGCACCGAGCCCACTTGTGCCAGCGAGAATGGTGCTGTTGTTATTCAGGGTGATGTTATTGCCAGCTTCAAACCAAGCGACACGTCCAGCGCTGATGGTGGCACCTGCGCTGACGATGATATTTTCAGCAATGATCCTGACATTTCTGTTATTGCCAGAGGTGACGTTGCCAAGTGTGACAGTGTGGCCTGGGGCTTCAACTCTGAAGCGACCACCGGTGTTGCTGCCGCTGATAATGACATCTACACCGCTACGATAGAGAACGCTGCTGGTGCGGTTGGCTGGGCTGGAAGAGTTATATAACTCGACGATTGCCGCATTGTTGCTGCTGTTTCTGAGATAGATGCCATTGACTGCCGTAATAACGGCTTTAGCGGTATTGAGGTTTGCACCTGATGATTGGTTAATACGACCGCTGGCTGTGATTACGGCTTGGGCGGTTGGGGATGAACCAGTTGAAATACCAGTACCTGTGAAACTCAAATTACCGACATCTTGCAGGAAGATGCTGCCATTAGTGGTGGCTTGTAAGTTAGAAACTGTGGTGAGCAGTGGCGTCGTGCTGCTACCAACATTGCCGGTATAGCTAGTTGTACCAGCATAAAGTTTTAGTGTATTCACGTTAAGCATGCCGCCGGTCAGTTGGATGATGTCGCCATTTTGTGTGGTGCCGGCTTTTAGGACTAATTGACTGGTACCGTTGATGACATTGCCACCGACGAGAATGTTGATTGGTGCGATAACTGTCCAGACGCCGCCACTGAGTGTGCCATAGGTTTGGACATCAGCGAAGGAGTTCAAGCAGATATTGCCGCCGCTGCAGAGACTGGCTGGGGTAATGCTTGCTGTGGTGGTTGCTGTGGTATTAGCAAGGGTATAGTTGCCGGCATCGATACCGCCACTGACTGCAATACCTGTGACATTAACTGGTTTGTTGGTGCCGACAGTTGGATCATTAAAGTTGGCGGCTGCATAAGTTGTGTTGACTGTGTCGCCTGCAATGCGATCATCAGACAATGTGACGGTAGCAGTTGTGGTGCCATCATAGACTTTGTCTTGGCCGGTAGCGCTAACAGTCAAGCTGCGTGGGTTAATGATGCCTGTTGTATTGTTCACAAAAGTGATTTGATAGTTTGCGCCGCTATTGCCATCAGTGACACTACCAGTTGGGATCAGTGTCTTGCCGGTTCCTGCATTCTTATTGTTATAAGTTTCTGTGAAGGTAGCTGAATCACCTGAGGCAAGTGTACCGCTCGTAATTGTCGCTGTAGCAGCAGCTGTGATATTGCCATCATAGGTCTTGGTGTTTGTTGTTGCAGTGACCGTAATTGGACGTGCAGTGATGTTAGCTGTTGCAGTGGCAGTTGTATTGGCTAACGCGTAGTTGCTTGCATCAGTACCACTGATGGTAATACCAGAGACAGAGATTGGTTTTGCAGTGCCAACGTTCTTGCCAGTGGTGAATGTTGCGCTTGTATAAGCTTTATTCAAGTTATCGGAAAGCATGGCGCCTGTACGATTGTCAGCGAGTGTAACAGTTGCTGTTGTTGTGCCATCGTAAACTTTGTTGTTGCCTGTTGCTGTTACAACCAGTGTATAGGCTGTGATATTAGCTGTTGATGAGGCTGGGGTAGAAGCAAGGCTATAGTTGCCTGCATCGGTTCCGACAAGTGAGATACCGCTGATGTTGATTGTCTTGCCAGTGCCGACGTTCTTGTCGCTGAAGTTCGCGGTGTAGTTATAGGTGAATACATCGCCGGCAATACGATTATCAGAGAATGTGGCTGTTGCTGTGGTTGTTGCATCGTAAGTTCTGTCATTGCCAGCTGCAGTGACATTGAGTGGACGTGCTGTGATGTTAGCTGTCGTCGTTGCTGTTGTGTTGAAGGTGTAATTGCTTGCATCACCGCCAGAGATTGCAATGCCAGAGACTGAAACTGTCTTCGCTGTGCCAACATTCTTATCAGCGAATGATGCACTGCTGTAAGTTTCGGTGGTGAAGACATCGCCTGCAACTCTGTTGTCAGATAATGTAACTGTTGCTGTTGTATTGCCGTCGTAAACTTTGTTAATACCTGTTGCACTGATGGTTAATGCGCGTGCTGTGATGTTTGCAGTCGTCGTTGCTGTTGTGTTGAAGGTGTAATTGCTTGCATCACCGCCAGAGATTGCAATGCCAGAGACTGATACTGTCTTCGCTGTGCCAACATTCTTATCAGCGAATGTTGCACTGCTGTAAGTTTCTGTGGTGAAGACATCGCCTGCAACTCTGTTGTCAGATAATGTAACTGTTGCTGTTGTATTGCCGTCGTAAACTTTGTTTGTACCTGTTGCACTGATGGTTAATGCGCGTGCTGTGATGTTAGCAGTCGTTGTTGCTGTTGTGTTGAAGGTGTAATTGCTTGCATCACCGCCAGAGATTGCAATGCCAGAGACTGAAACTGTCTTCGCTGTGCCAACATTCTTATCAGCGAATGATGCACTGCTGTATGTTTCGGTGGTGAAGACATCGCCTGCAACTCTGTTGTCAGATAATGTGACAGTTGCAGCTGTGGTTGCATCGTAAACTTTGTTGATGCCGGTTGCAGTGACAGTTAAGTTACGTGCAGTGATATCAGCTGTTGTCGTTGCTGTTGTGTTGGTTAAGTTATAGTTGCCAGCATCTGTTCCACTGATTGCAATACCAGAGACTGAAACTGTCTTACCTGTACCCACATTCTTATCAGCGAATGATGCTGAAGTGTATGAATCAGTGAAGACATCACCAGAAATTCTGTTATCAGATAATGTGACAGTTGCAGCTGTGGTTGCATCGTAAACTTTGTTGATGCCTGTTGCTGTGACTGTCAGATCACGTGCGGTGATATCAGCAGTGG
>JANRLY010000021.1:0-13797 GCA_033762075.1 Gammaproteobacteria bacterium | reverse complement strand
AACTGGTTCTAGTATGGATTAGATGCAGTTTATGTGTCGTAGCTCCTAAATTTAAAAATTACATTCCTCCTATCTACCGCTTCTTAAGGCGTCAGGAGGATGTACAATTATGATACCGTTTTACCGGATGCTAGTGCGCCTACGCGGGAATCCATCATTATGTTCAAAAATAGCTAATTAAAAAATACCCAACTCACGCTCAATATGACTAATTAAAAACTTTATAAATTTGAAATAGATTCCCGCCTACGCGGGAATGACAATTATGCAACAAAGCCCTTTGAAAAAGGGGGAAGTTTTCTTGTCCTCCCCCTTTGAAAAAGGGGGATTGAGGGGGATTTTCATCCAAAGGTAAAGGTATACACTTCCAACCCTGGATCTAGCGCTTGAATTTCTACGGTACCACTCTCTGTTTTAGTTAAGTCAATCACATGATAAAGCGTGTGATCCTTCACTGAGAGCGACCCATGCTTGGCACCATTCAGAGAAATAGTAATTCGAACCGGCTTTCCCATTGCGCTCCCCATCACCATGTAAACATGCTGCGCATTGAAATGCATTTTTAGAGCTGCTTTTACATTTGCCTCTGCTCGATCAGGATAAATATTCCAAGTCCCCTGCAAACTCCATTCATTTAAGGGGATTGAGTTTGCGAAAGAATAAGCGACAGTGACATCATGTGCTAAATCAGGGGTTCCAGTGTAGCGTTCTGCGCGTGTATACCCCAGGTAAGTTTCAGGGGTGAGTGATTCTCCGATCTTAATCCCATCACTCACTAATTTTACTTTACCTTCCATGTGAAGCAATTTTTGAATATTACTTTCAGTAATATCATAATCCCCTTCACCGAAATGTTGATAAACTACATAACCCTTTTTATCAATTAAATAATGTGCTGGCCAATATTGATTATTGTAATTGCGCCATGTGCCGTATGCATTATCTAGTGCCACAGGCCATGGAATATTATCGCGTTTCACGGCATTTTTTACATTAGCCAAATCTTTTTCGAATTCAAATTCCGGCGCATGCACACCGATGATGACTAATCCTTTATCGTGATATTTTTGATACCACTCTTTTAAATACGGTAATGTGCGCAAACAATTGATGCAAGAATATGTCCAAAAATCAATTAGAATAACTTTTCCTTTTAATTGATCCAAATCAATTGGCGAAGAATTAATCCATGCGGTGACATCCGTCAGCGGTGGTGCTTTATAAGGATTTAAAATACCATCACGTAAATAATTTTCTGGCATAGTGGTTTCTGCGTATGCAGTGGTAATACCCTCACTCCAAATTAAATAGCCCACTGTCACAATAATAATAGCGCCCAAAATTTTTCGCATCAGGTGACTGTGTGATTTAAAAAACGAAAAATACCGCATCATCATTCTCCCGCACAAAGCAATCAATAACATAGGCAACCCGACGCCCACACTAAATGCTGCCAATGTTAAACCTGCCATGCCATTGGTTTGTTGTATATTAATTTGCACAATCACTGCCGCTAAAATAGGCCCTGCGCAAGGCGTCCAAATAATAGCTGTTAATCCACCGAATAAAATACCACTTAAAAATCCACCGGCTTGATCGTTTGCAACAGACCAATTCGCGCCTACGCGTGTTAACCGTCCTGTCAATCGTAAAAAACCTTCTGTTAAAAAGGTCGAAAGCATCACAACACCAAACAAAATAAGTAGTCCATAAGCCACTAAACGAATGGTGTTCGCTTGCACGCCGATGAATTGAATGAAACTGCGTGAAAGCAACGTGAATAAAACAAAAACGAGAATAAATCCCAGAATAATTCCAAATGGACGTTTGCGACTCCCCGTCAGAGAGCCTGATAAAATCAAGGGTAAAATCGGCAGAATACAAGGCGAAATAATTAAACCGAATCCTTCGATAAAAGCTAAACCGATATTCACCCAGTCTGATGTCATGCTGTCATTCCTTTATCATTGAAGACGTATTATTTCCGAAAAATGGTAAGAAAAGCTACTCTCTCACTCAAGGTAAAGCTTCCTCGGTTCACCAATGGCAGTTATAATCCTGGGCCATTTGTTAATGGAGATCATCATGTTACCCTGCAACATCCCTGAAGAAAAAGAAGAAAAGCAGGATCACCTTGTCAAACACAAAAATACGACCTGGACGGGCATTCTAAAACATACGTTTTTATGGTTTACATCGAGCATTCAAAAAGTTGTATACATTAATCCAAAATGTCGACGTGATTCCTCCCTGACTATTTATTGCATTCATGGTACGGGAGACCGACCAGGCGTGTTATCACTGCTGGCTGATCGATTAATCTCTGATGACCTGCCAGGAAATATTTCAAAGATTCATTTAATGTCATTTGATAATAGAGCACAAGGAGAAAGTATTGAGTCTTTCACTGATCAGCTTGCTGCTAAAATTCAAACGCGAAATGACAAAAATGTTATTTTAATAGGTCACTCAAGAGGTGGCTTGATCGCAACATATTTTGCTGAGAATTGTGCAAAAAAAATGAATATCACAGTGCATTCTGTCATTGCTATTTGCACACCCTTTGGAGGAACTGATAAAGCAGCACCGCCATGGACATGGTTCTCAAAATCAATTGCCGAGATGGAAAAAAATAGTGAGTTTCTGAATACTCTTTCTGCAAAAGTACGTCAGTCAACAATGCCGTATCGTTATTTTTCAGCAGGTAATGATGAGGTTGTGAAGGGAAATTCTGTTTGCATTCCTGAGCACCGCGATCATCTAATCGAACTTGACGGGCACAATCACGCATCGATTTTAACCTCAAATCGACTCGCTTCGCATATACGAGATTATCTGAAATCTCTGACACCCAGATTGGAATTGGTTGAATCACAAACAATTGACCATAACGGAACCAATCCTGATTCGCGATTGAATATAAGGTAACTTCTCAGTTAAAATCCAGTTCACATTGATTTGTTAAAGGATCACCCAACATGAAACATACTTTACCGCCACTCCCTTATGCGATGGATGCGCTTCAGCCTTATATTTCAAAGGAAACACTCGAATATCACTATGGCAAACACCATCAAGCTTATGTCGATAATTTAAACAAGCTCATCGCTAATACTGAATTTGAGGCCCTTTCGCTCGAAGAGATCATCAAAAAATCCACAGGCGGTATTTTTAACAATTCAGCACAAGTTTGGAACCATACATTTTATTGGCATTGCTTAACCCCCAAAAGCACCAAGGCACCGACAGGTAAATTGGCCGATGCGATTACCAAAAAATTTGGTTCATTCGACGAATTCAAAAAATTATTTACCCAAACAGCCATCAGCACATTCGGCTCAGGCTGGGCATGGTTAGTTCAAAATAATGCTGGCGAACTTCAAGTCGTTAGCACGAGTAACGCCGGCACACCACTCACTCAACCCGTCAAACCACTTTTAACTTGCGACGTTTGGGAGCACGCTTATTACATTGATTATCGCAATGCACGCCCCACATACGTCGAAAAATTTTGGGAACTTGTGAACTGGGAATTTGTCACCGAAAATTTTTCTAGCAAATCAACTGTAGGAGAAATGCAACGATGAAATTTAAAACTACAGCTATAATCTTTGGCCTATTTTCTTTTTTATTGCTCGCGGGTTGTGAAAATACCATCCAAGGGTTTGGTAAAGATATGCAACACGCAGGACAGAAGATTGAAAATTCGACGGATAATGGGAAAAAGTAATTCTAACAATCGTCATTGCGAGGCCGCGAAGCGCTCGGCCGTGGCAATCTAGTTTTTAAAAGATTGGATCGCCACGGCTAAACACTTCGTAGCCTCGCGATGACGGCGAGCTACAACACTTCCAAATGTTCAACAATCAATTGCATGCTACATTTCCCGCGATATTCATTCACATCCATACGATAGGCAATGTGTACCTGCTGACAGCGATGATTAGGCCATTGATTTAAATCAACGTTAAATGCAATTGCAGAAAATATTTGTCCCGATTGGGATAATGTCATTTTTAAATGTTTACTTCCAACAATACGCTGCTCCAACATATCAAACGTGCCATCAAAAATGGGCTCAGGAAAATGTTGGCCCCACGGACCTGCTGCACGTAATAATTCTGCTGTGGAGAGAGTATGTTCTTCCGGTGTTAGCTCACCATCACTCAAAATAATATGTTGCAAATCTTTTTCTTCTAAACGTGCTGCAATGGTAGCTTGAAAAATCTCAGCAAATGTTTTGAAAGATTCTCGGGCGATACTCAGCCCCGCCGCCATGGCATGACCACCGAATTTTTGAATAAGCTGCGGATGTTTAGCATCAATTTCAGCGAGTGCATCACGAATATGTAATCCTGGAATTGAACGCGCAGACCCTTTTAAAGATTTTTCATCTTCAGCAGCAAATGCAATAACAGGTCGATGCCATTTATCTTTGATGCGGCCCGCCACAATTCCAATCACGCCTTGATGCCAATCTTTTTCAAATAAACATAAACCATAGGGCAATTTCTTTTCATCCGCTAAATGAATTTTTTCGACAGCACGCAAAGCTTGTTGTTGCATGTCTTGCTCTATCACACGGCGCTCATCATTTAATTGAGATAACACTTCAGCCATTTCACGCGCACGTATTTCATCGTCGCATAATAGGCATTCAATCCCGAGAGACATATCATCCAATCGTCCTGCTGCATTTAAACGCGGCGCGACGGAAAAAGCTAAATCAGAGGCTTGAATGCGTTGAATATCGCGCTGACTGATTTCTAAAAGTGCACGAATGCCCGCAATACAGTGACCAGAACGAATTCTGCGTAACCCTTGATGCACTAAAATGCGATTATTGTGATCGAGTGGAACCACATCTGCGACAGTGCCTAATGCGACCAAATCTAATAAATGCGCGAGATTCGGTTCGGGGATTTTTTTTTCAGAAAAATATTTTTGTTCGCGCAAATGTGCACGCAATGCAAGCATGACATAAAAAATCACACCCACACCCGCAATGGATTTACTTGCGAAGATGTCGCCCGGTTGATTAGGATTTACGATGACATCTGCAGACGGCAAAGTATCAGCGGGTAAGTGATGATCTGTAATGAGCACTTGTATGCCCAATGCTTTTGCGGCTGAAACACCTGCGTGATTTGCGATGCCATTATCGACAGTCACAATAAGATGTGGCTGAAAAGATTGGGCCATCTCTACTAAACCTGGCGTTAATCCATATCCAAATGAAAAACGATTAGGCACTAAATAATGAACTGTTTGCACGCCAAAACTTTTGAGTGCACGCATCGCAACAGCAGTCCCGGTTGCACCATCTGCATCAAAATCACCAACAATTAAAATATTTTTTTGTTGCGCGATTGTAGCCGTGAGCAATTCAACGGCTTGCAAAATCCCTAACAAATCATACCAAGGTAATAGACGCTCAAGACTTTGTTCTAACTCAGCAGCTGTTTGCACGCCACGCGCAGAATAAATGCGTTGCAACAAGGGATGTAAATCTGTTTGAGCCAGTGATGATTCACTGATCGTTCGACGAATTATTTTTTTTTGCATCAAATTAGCTACTTAATTGGCGAATGATTTTTTCATTGTAACGATTTGCAGCGATAACACCCCATACGCATGAAAATAACCAAATAACGGCCAACAAAATAAATAATTTAGTACGCACTAAATAAAGCGCAGCTACAGTCATCAAAATACCACCCAAAACCGACGTGTAAAGGACGCCAATCGGGCCCAGTACGACACAAAATAATAGTGCTGCTGCAACGCTTTTTAATGGGCGAACTGAATAAAATTTTGGGGCTTGTTCCATGTTGTTTTCTCCCCTAACCCTATGAAAGTATGCATGGTAGCAATGCTTATCCTAGATAGCAATGAGGGATTGAAAACCTTTTTGTATTGACTCTGCAGGCCTAATTTAGCACACTAGCTGACGCCGATTTCATAATTTAGACAGGCCATCAATGAAAATACCGCTCATCTTGGATGAGAATCAAGCAAACTACCAAATTCGCGGGTTTGAGCCTGGTAGAATCCAAATCAATGATGCCATTTATACCGCCAGCCTCATTGTAGCCCCTAACCAGTTGATCACAAATTGGCCGCCGAGCAGTGTTGCAGAATTGAAAAAAGAACACCTCGATATAATTATCCCCCTAGAACCTACTATTCTATTGATCGGCACCGGCAGTAACTTAGTCTTTCCCCCATTAAACCTATATGGCCACTTTATTAACCTCGGTATTGGCGTAGAAATTATGCATACTGCCGCTGCGAGCCGAACCTATAACGCTTTGACGGCCGAAAACCGCAAAGTCGTTGCAGCACTTATGCTGCGTTAAGAGAGATCGATATGAAAAAACAAAAATTACAATGGTTGGCGGTTTTGGTTTGCACACTTGCAACTTTATTTTATTTATATGAATTTTCTTTGCAAGTTTCCTTAGGCGTCATGACGCATGAATTAATGTTTGATATGAGCCTGAATGCCGCCAGTTTAGGCATGATTTCTGCCGCGTATTATTATGCTTACACGCCGATGCAAATTCCTGGCGGGGTCTTGCATGACAAATATGGTCCTCGACGCGTTTTAACCGCTGCTACGCTCATCTGCGCCACTGGTGCATTATGTTTTGCATTGAGTGGAAATATTTTCCAAGCCTCGCTAGGACGATTCTTAATGGGGATTGGTTCAGCATTTTCTTTTAGCGGTGCCCTCATGTTAATTGCGCGCTGGTTTCCCGCAAAATATTTCGCGATTTTATCGGGCATCGTCCAATTAATGAGTTCTATCGGTGCCATTGCTGGACAAGTTCCTTTAGCAATCTCAATCCATCACTGGGGTTGGCGACATAGCATGTTTGGACTTGCTATGATCGGTGCTATTTTGGCCGCTGCGATTTGGTTCGTTGTTCATGATTTTCCTGCGGATCAAAAAAATCATGCCACCCTCGCGCCGCAATATCACGATAAACCCAAGGGCTTAAAGCAAATTTTACGATCGAAAGAAACTCGCTGGATCGCAAGCTATTCATTTTTAATTTGGGCGCCAGTCACAACCTTTGCCGGCCTCTGGGGCGTTCCTTTTCTCGTGATAGCGTATCACCTCAGTACAGCGAGCGCTTCGATTGCATGTGCCTTTATTTGGCTGGGGATAGGGATTGGGTCACCACTTTCAGGCTGGCTTTCAGAAAGCCTACAAAAGCGTGCCGCAGTCTTAACAGGATGCAGTCTACTTGGTTTAATCAGCTCAATTCTCGTGATTTATGTCAATTTACCTTTGCCCGCGTTATATGGATTTTTATTTTTATTAGGTATCGCAGGTGGCGGCCAGTCGCTCGCATTCTGCGTCGTGAAAGATATCAGTCATCCTAGCAGCATCGGCACCTCCATTGGCATCAATAATATGGCAACTGTGGCAGGCGGCGCATTGCTACAACCTGTGATTGGTTGGTTACTCTTGGTTAATTGGCATGGGGCAATGAACGGTAACGCGCCGTTATACGGCGTCAGTGAGTATCACCTTGGATTATTGTTGATTCCTGCGTGTTATTTTCTAGCAACCCTGATCAGTGCATTTCGCATTGCCGAAACACATTGCCAATCTCGTTATACCGTCATGGCAACGTCCGAATAAATTTAACACTTCAAGCTACATATCAAATTGCCTCTTAGCAAAAGTTAGCATACTATTGCCCATTCGCTTGTGAAATACTACAAAAGAAGCAATACGACATGACTCCCATCACACTTGAAGCTATTGCACATGTGCTAACAAAATTAGCAGAAAAAAGTGAAAGCGTTTACTGGTTAAGCAGCCCAGATTTTAAACGTATTGCATATGTTAGCCCAGCCTATGAAAAAATTTGGGGTCGCACGCGTGACGTGCTTTATTCTGAACCTGAGTTATGGATGACCTACCGACATCCAGACGATATCAAAAGTCATCACCCAATTCATGAAATGGCTGAAAAAATAAAACAATTAGGGGCTGATGCACGTTATGAAGACCGTTATCGTATCATTCGACCCGACGGTGAAATACGTTGGATTTACGATCGCGGCTTTCCTGTTTACGATGAAGCAAATAATTGTTGTGGCGTCACTGGCATTGCATTAGATATTACGCGCGAAAAATTGGCAGAAATTACTTTACGCAAAGCAAAGAAAAAAGCCGAGCACGCCAACCAACTCAAAACAGAATTTATTCGCAACATGGAACACGATATTCGCACCCCACTAAGCGGCATCGAAGGATTGGCAGCTATTTTACGTGAACAAGAAATCAACTCTGAAAAAAAAGAATGGCTTGCAGATATCGCTTACAGCGCAAGAGATTTACTCAATTATTGTAATGGGATTCTAGACTTTTCTCGAATTGAAGCCGGCACTATGCCTGTATTAAAAAAGCGGTTTGAATTGAGGCAATTATTAACCGAAATTATTGCTATCGAAATGCCCGCCGCCAAACTTAAGAAGCTAAATTTACATTTTGAATGCGAAGATAATATCCCGGCTTTTCTCTTAGGCGATTCTTATCGACTCAAACAAGTATTGATTAACTTAATCAGTAATGCAATTAAATTTACCCACGAAGGTCACGTCATATTGTTTGTAAAAGTCGCATACGATAAAAGTAAGCAGCGCATCATTCTCGCATTTGCCGTACAAGATACAGGAATTGGTATCCCTAAGGAGAAGCAAGATTTTATTTTTGAAAAATTTGCACGATTAACACCTGCAAATCGTGAACGTTACAAAGGCCCCGGATTGGGTCTTAGGATTGTCAAAAAATTTGTGGAAGAAATGGGCGGAAGTATTGAATTAGAAAGTGAATCTGGCAAAGGATCTACATTTACATGTGTATTGCCATTCTGTATTTCACTTAAATCATAATGAAACATGGAACTTGTTGAAAGGAAGATAACTATGCAAAGATATAAAGTATTACTCGTTGAAAATCAAAAAATCGCACAAAAAATTGCGTTATTTTATTTGTCAGAATTTGGCTGCCAAGTCGACACCGCAGAGACAGGCATTGATGCGCTCGAATTGGTAAAAGAAAAAACCTACGATCTCATTTTCATGGATTTAGGTTTAGATGACATTGATGGTTTGACCGTCACCGAGACTATTCGCAAATCAGAAGATGAAGCCCACCGCGTCCCTATTGTGGCACTCACAGCACACGATGCTGAAGATATTCGCAGCAGTTGCTTTGAAGCCGGCGTGGATGACTTTATTTCTAAACCTTTTCTACCGGAAAAAAGTCGCCCTGTACTTGAGAAATATTTAAGACGCAATTGATTGAGTACACCATCATGAAAAAAATAAATACTGTTATTTATAATCTAATAGTCGATGATGGCTTGGGTGATATTTTATTTGGATTTAAATTAGCAAAATATCTTCACACTAATTATCCTGATATGGAAATCACTTTAGTAACAAGAGATGAGTTTAATACTAAATGCAAAACACTTTTGAAAAATTCCTTACAGGATGGCATACAATATTCAACAATCGATCAATATGAATTTGAAAAAGACTACGCGAGTGACCCTGATTTTTTAATTATTGGTCCTGTATTCAGTTTTGATAGCGATGATGTTCATCAAATTACAAAAAATGGCGAATCAGAAATTATTTTGATCGGCGAATATGATCTTTCAAAAAATGAATATGAAAGAACTGCAGAAAGATTATCTCGATACGGTTTAAAAGTTTCCGCCACCATAAGAACAGGTTTAAGTGGTCTAGGTATTTTTTTTGATGAATGGTTGATGAATCCACTTTTCACCACGACGCCTAAAGATCTTACTATCACAGCCAAAACATTAATGGGTGAAAATGAAACCTTTCGTCGTTATCTAAGTAAAACAAATATTTCTGTCAATTATAGTCATGACAATGCGAAGAAAGTAATTCACATACACACTTCACTTTGTTGCGGAGATAAAAATACAGATCTCATCATGATGGGTGAAAATGCTAAAAAAGATTTACTCATCTTATATCAATTAGCAAATAGTTTAATTGAAAAAGGCTACTCACGTGTCATTTATCATGAGCCTAATAAAATACCGAGCGTGTTAGCTCAAAATGATAGCAATGGCCCCCAGTATCGCTTGATTCACACAGGAAAAGTTTCTTTTGCTGAAGCCAGAGCACTGAGAAAACTCTCTACAGGCATTCTTACCGGTGCAACGGGTGATCAATCCTACAGTGAAGCAATTAGCGTCAACCCTCTTGTTATTTATGAATGTAGGAGTTGGAAATCAGATTTATATAATGAGATGGTAAAAATTGCAAACTCGATTGATGAAAGTGGCAGGTTAAGTTCCGTCATTAAAGAGCTAGGTTCTACTAGCAACAGCCTAAGCTCCTCTAGCGACAGCGACAGCTCCGCTAGCGAGAGTGATGAGTCTTCTAGCGATAGTGAAGACAACATTATCTCGAAACTACGCTCCCCTGACATTATTCGCAATCTCAAAATGTATCAACAACACATTCTTCAAAAAAATGATTTAGAAAAAAATATCTCTACGCACCAACCTGGATTTTTTAAGCGAAAACGCGATACTGTTCTTAATGAAGCAGAGAGTGATTTGAAAAAAGCTAGGGTGGTTTAATTTCCTCCCCTAAACTGTGTCATCCCGCGCATGTTTTTAGCTTTGTCATCCCGCGCATGCTTTTAGCTTTGTCATCCCGCGCATGCTTTTAGCGCGGGACCCAGTGTCTTAAGCCGCTGGATCCCGCGCTAAAAGCATGCGCGGGATGACACAGTTTAGTAAATGCTCTCTTATTATATAACATTATTCATTTTTTCTTCCCCAAACGTCGGTGCATGCACTGGGGAAACCGGCGCAGATTTATACATACCTGAAACACTAGGACGCATGGTTAAAGTTAAATGACTTTTTAACAAACGCGAAATTGCAGTCATACCATCGACTGAATAATTCTTTTTATCGTCAATAAAATACACGCCAGAATAATAATCATTTCTTTCGCCCTTCAAACGATCTAACATGATATCGACCATTTCAATCAAAGTTTCATTATCAATGAGAACCGTTTGCTTTGCGCCTTGACCCAATAAATACTGCACAATCTCCACTTTACCTGCACGAACAGCGTATTCTAATGCAGTTCGTGGACGAGTCCATTTGCCTTCACTCAGCGGCGCTACAAAATTTAATGCACCAGGGATGGCAGCTAATTCACGAATCATGTCTTGTTGATCTAAATGAATCGCCAACATTAACGGAGTGAGATAATCTTCATTAAGCTTATTAGGATTGGCGTTTCTCTTTAACAAATAACGCGCCATATCAAATTGTTTTGATTCTAAGGCAATATGCAGCGGAGTTTCTCCAGCATCATTTACCAAATCAATATCGGCACCTTGTTCATCCAGCAAAAAATCTGCGACGATGGTGTCTCCAATAGTTGCACAAGCGCCCAATAAACTCCAACCACAACGGCCACCTAAATTCACAACTAATTCATTACTGTCTAGATCAATATATTTACCGTCGCTCTGTTTTCTAAACCAGGGTTTTGACTCATAGCCTATTGCTGCAAACTTCATGAGATTTAATTCAGCTTGTTGAGCTACAGTTAAAGGTCTTTCTTTGTGTTCAATTTTATAACCAAATTCAATTAACTTTTGCCTTTCATGCATCCAACGCATTTCATGCATATTGAAGGCATCTTCGAGACCTAATATTTTTTCGTAAGAAGATAATTTTGGATTTTTTACAATATCCGTTGAAACATTCATAATAAATGTTAATGACATAATTTTAGTCCCTTTGATTCAAAAAAATTAACTTATCAAACTCGGAAAGAGCCGCGCGACTTTAACACGATTATCCTGCATGTGTACAACAACTTCTCGTCATTGCGAGGCCGCGAAGCGTTTGGCCGTGGCAATCCAGATTTTAAAGCAACCCTTGATATAGGTCATTCCATTTAGGATTTATTTTTTCAATTAACTCAATTTTTCTTTTTCTTGTGCCTGCTTTAATTTTTTTTTCTCGCGCTATCGCACTCAACATGCTCTCATGAAACTCATAAAAAACAAGTTTGGAGCAATCATATTTTTTAGTAAAACCTTCTACAGCGCCAGACTTATGTTGATAAATTCTCTGTATTAAATTGCTTGTCACGCCTGTATACAAAGTACCGTGATATTTATTTGTCAAAATATAAATTGCAGGCTGTCTTTCTTTCATAATGCGCATTCAAGATTAAATGTATTTTGGATTGCCACGGCCAAACGCTTCGCGGCCTCGCAATGACGGCGTTTAAATCACCAAACTCGGAAAGAGCCGCGCGACTTTAACACGATTATCCTGCATGTGTACAACTTCGATGGGATAATTTTTAATGCGCACACACGTGCCTGCGCGTGGAATGGCTTCGAGGTATTCAATGATTAATCCACTCAGTGTGCGCGGACCACGCACAGGTAATTCCCACCCACTAAGACGATTAAATTCACGCACGGATAAAGTGCCATCCACCAAATAACTCCCGTCAGCTTGTTTTTGAATTAAACGGGTTGTACCAGAAATATCAGTGGCAAATGCACCGACAATTTGCTCGAGAATGTCTGACATACTCAGCAATCCCAAAATATCACCATACTCATCCACAATCAGCGCAGTACGTTGTTGTTCGCGCTGGAAGTTCAATAGTTGAATATTTAATGGTGTATTTTCAGGAACGAAATAGGCTTCCTGTATTTTTCGCATTAATGCTTCACGCGTTAAAGTATTACCCGACAATAATTCACGCATCAATTCACGCAAATGCAACATACCCACCAGTTGATTAATATTTTCATGAAACACAGGCAAATAATCGTGCGTGCTATTATTGATTGTTTGGCAAATTGTCTCCCAATCTTCGACTAAATCAATCCCAACAATTTTATGTCGAGGCACCATAATGTCATTGACTGTCACTTTATTTAAATCGAGAATACCCAACAACATATCTTGATATTCACGTGAAATACGTTTGCTCGCATCATGCACCACGCTGCGTAATTCTTCGCGACTCAACGCATCGGGCACACTGTCTGTCACTTTAATCCGGAATAGGCGCAACAAACCATTCGATAAGGTGTTAACGAACCAAACGAGTGGATAAAAAACTTTTAGCAAAATGGAAACAGGCCATGCCGCTAAAGTCGCAACACGCTCAGGATACAATGCGGCAACTGTTTTAGGCGCCACCTCAGCAACCACCAAAATAAAAATTGTCAATACAATAGTTGAAACGACAACACCTTCGTCGCCAAATAAATGCACAGCCAATACCGTCGCTAGAGCAGACGCGAGAATATTTGCAACAGAATTTCCTATGAGAATCGTCCCTAACAAACGATCGGGACGCTTTAGTAGACGCAAAATCAAAATGGCTGAACGTTTTTTTTGGCGCGCTTTGTGACGAATACGATAGCGATTAACCGCCATCAAACCTGTTTCAGCAGCTGAGAAAAAAGCTGAAAATAAAACTAAAAAGACAATTACAATCCCGTAGACAATCCATGCATTCATTCAAATACCTTCCGGAGAAAAGAGTCCCATTTTATCCTGAGTAAGAAGCGGTGACAAAGACAATGCGGGCTCTTCCCCACATAAGGGGGCACTTTAATCAAAATTAGATTACCTTACTCATTGATTGGATGAGGGAAAGGAGATTAAAGATGCCCCGCAAGGATAATATCCTAAATTTACCTGGATTTGCTATTAAAAAAACCAGTGG
>JANRLY010000020.1:0-23329 GCA_033762075.1 Gammaproteobacteria bacterium | reverse complement strand
AAAAGCTTTAAATGATGCGCAAAAGTCATTAGGCGAAAAAGGCCGTGTTTTATTGCGCAGTTCAGGCACAGAACCTGTTGTGCGTGTGATGGTTGAAGGTGAATCTGAATCTATCGTCAATCAAACAGCGCAATCACTCGCGACGGTGGTTAAAGAAGCTTTTGAAAAAGCGTAATATAATTAGCATTGCATATGTGCGTGGAATTGTTCTGAGATGAATAATCCCTACTTCAGTCTCATCCGTACAGTTTGGCATTACGGCTTGCCGTGGCGCAAATCCATCGTCGGTTATTATCTAGCTTATGTCGTTGCACAATTTTTTTGGAGCTTGGGACCTTTTGCCTTTGGAAGTGCGATTACAGTTTTACAAAATTTTAAGCCGGGAAGATTACATGAAGTTATTTTCTGGTTAGTTGCGAGTGTTGCTGTTTTGCTGGTTTTTTGGATATTACATGGGCCAGCGCGCGTCATTGAGCGCACGATCGCACTTAAAATTCAGCAAGCTTATCGTTTACATATTTATGAAAAGCTCACTCAACTACCTTTGACATGGCATCAAGATCATCATTCAGGCAATATTATTACCCGCTTGACGCGTGCGTCCACCGCTCTGAGACAATTTGCTGAAAATCAATTCCTGTATATTGAGACGATCGTGCAATTTTTAGTATCGATTGGGTTTTTATTATGGTTATCTGTCCCTGTAGGTATTTTAAGTTTAGTAGCCTCAGTGTTTGTCACTTGGATTGTCATCTTATTTGATAAAAAATTAATTCCTTTATATGACGCTGAAAACGAAGTTGAAAATCATGCAGGCGCAGTATTATTTGATTATGTAAGCAATATGACGACAATTTTAACATTACGTCTTGGTGATCTTACGCATTCTAATTTGATGCAACGACTTATAAAAATATGGCCGTTTTTCAAAAAAGATGCAGTTTTGAATGAAACAAAATGGTTTACGATGATGATGTTGCTTTCATCTGTGCAAGCTATTTTGTTGGCCGGCTATATTATTCATACTGTGAGTGTTTCAGGCGGTATCATGATTGGTGTGATCGTTATGATTTTTCGTTATCAATACGATCTGAGCACCGTGTTCCATGGATTGAGCATGCATTACAGTGAATTGGTGCGCATGAATACCGATATCAATAGCATGCAGCCTATTTTGCGCGATATTGAAAAGTTAGCCCACGTGACAAAAGGCGAATCGATTGCAAGACAATGGCACACTATTTCGATTAGCGATTTAACTTTTTCACATACAGGAAAATCAAAACATAAAATCACATTTGATCGTATTGGATTTCAAATCAAAAGAGGTGAAAAAATAGCATTAATTGGAATGAGCGGAGGAGGGAAGAGTACACTATTAAATATTTTGAGCGGTCTTTATTCGCCTTCTCATGTGCAACTCATGATTGATGATGTTGTGTTTGATGTATTAGAACCGTTGAAAGCAATCACAACATTAGTCCCGCAAGATCCAGAGCTTTTCGAAAATACAATTGCTTTTAATATTACGTTGGATTTGCCGGCCACAACGGATGATATGCAAACTGCTATTAAGCTCGCAGGTTTTCAATCAGTATTGGAGGGAATGCCATTAGGTCTGGAGACAGACATCAGAGAAAAAGGATTAAATCTTTCTGTCGGACAAAAACAACGTCTTGCACTTGCGCGCGGTTTATTTGCTGCACGCTATAGTTCGCTTATTTTAATGGATGAGCCGACATCGAGTGTCGATTTGCCCACGGAAAAAGAAATTTTATCGAGTGTGATTGAAGCCTTTCCAGAAACAGCAATGATTGTGTCATTGCATCGTCTACATCTTTTGCCTAAATTTGACTCTGTCATCATGTTGAAACACGGGAAAATTGTCGCTTTGGGTTCACTGCCTGATTTGCTTGAGCAACCAGGGCCTGTGAGTGAATTGTGGAAGACGTATCGTAATTAACCCAGAAAAACCCCATTTTTATTATTAAGTTACCCTTATTTACACTTGCAACTATTTGTGAAACAGCGTCTTTGGCAAATAAAGCGGGTAATGTATTAGCAATTGCAGCAGAAGCAAAAGATCCAGCATTACTGGGCGAGCAAAGACTAGAGGTGGGTTTAACTGCTGTTTTCACACAACCAGGATGGGATGGAGAAATTCATGCGTCTCGTATTTCTGAAAACACTCTGACAATCACTACAAGTAATCCTGTACCAACACGTGAAGACTGCTTTAAAGCTTTTGATTTTAAAGAGCTATTGAACGGACAACGTATGGACAAAGCAGATTTCACATTCACTGGTGATCGTGGCCGTACCGACAAGGAAATTGTGGATTCATTTAAGACATGGACTGATGCTGCAATGGAAAGAGGTTACGAGCCTGTAGTAGATCAAAAATTCCAGCAAAGATTAGAAGAGGCAGTTATCAAAGACCCTAGTCTAGCTGAGCCTGCAGAAAAAATTCTGAAAAATTGCACACTGTCCTGGCCAGCAAATGAAAATGATGTTGCTGGTTTTTTGCAAGGAAAATCAGATACTGAACTCAGTCATTATTTGGCTTCTGCTATCGGCGAAAATGAACGATCCATTGCAGGGATTGATATCAAGGGCGCTGAAATGTTCCCTGAAAAAAAGCAAGAAGCAATGGATCAGGCACAAACATGTTTGTCTTCCATTCAAAAAGAAATTGGCAACCGTATTGCCGAAGATAAAAATGCGCCAGGAGAAAAAGATCCTGATAGAGAGCAAAAATTACAAAACATGAGTGAAAAAGCTGAAACAAATCTTGCAAGCAATATTGAAGTGCAACAAAAAATGACTCAACGTAAACCTGTTGGGCCGAGTTAATGAAAATCTATTCATAATATATTCAAATCACTTAATTTCCTGGTTTATGAGTATAAAAGCCGACTTTACACTCATATTCCCAGGGAAAACCGTATACCCATTCAGCCAGTTTTCCGATTCGAGTAAATGAGACAAAAAGGGGTTCAGAAATGCTATATCAGCTAATTGACTATTGTTGCGCCAATATAAGCAAAAACCATTCTGATTTTTAGCCAAATAATTTTGCATGATAAAAATGGATGTCGCAGCACATCCGGCGCTGAAAAGTATCTTGCGAGTAAGTCCATTGTGACGACCAGCTGTATTTGCATATTGACAGTAAAATCTGTATCTGGTCATGCTGCGACTCCAAATTATAAATGTAGACCAAAAAGGGGATATTGCTTTTCTTGATTCTCTTTCATTTGTAATAATTGTTCACGCATTTCATAAACAGCATTATAGCGTTTACTCTTAACTGCGGTCTTTTCACTGAGCCAGGTGCTCAGTGCTTGAATCAATGCTTGATCCGTGATTTCCCCTTGATCGTAAGCAGAAAAGGTTGTGTCTAGCTGCCTTGTCGCATCTGATTTAAAAAAGGATGCAGAGTGACGAATATGGTTCCAGTGCTTTTTCAAATAGTGTGTTGTTTTTAGCAAATAATCATGCAATTGATGCAGTATCACATTGTATTGGCTATCTCTAGCGATTAGGTGCCGACAGATATTATTGCGTAGTGCTTCGACTTGATCGTATCGCGAACTAGCGGTATCTCTTTTTTCAATTAACCACTTATCTGCTTCAATGAAGAGTTCTATGAGTGACTCAGAAGTACCATTTGTATTTTGGATTCGTTTGACTAATAACTTTGTTAAAGGAGATGAAGTTCGTGACGCGTCTTTCTCGTGTTTGTTCCACCAATCTAAAAGGCTTTCTTTGCCGGCGTCCCATTTCATTCCTGCTCTGGCGTCTGGTGCGCGATGTTGTTTGTCAAGGTAATGATATATATCTTTTTTTGCCATACCATAAAAATCCTGCAAATTATTTATTTTTGGAAAAGAAGGGTATTGATATTTCTTATAGCCAGTTTTAATTTTATTGCGTTGCTCGCTGGCTTTTTCTTCTTCGAGATACCCATCAAGATGTAAGAAATGAGAAAGATACATATGGAAATGTGTCGTTCCTTCTAGGCGCACAGATTTTTCATGATGGTTGTTGCGCTGAATGACGGTAATGCTGCGAGAAACCTGGAGTGATAGTTGAGGAATGATTTGTGAGTAAAATGTTCTGTGGATGACGGTGCCTATTTTGTTTGCCCAATGATACTCTCCAGTATAAGCGCCTAAAATAATTGCGACGCGACGAATATTTCCTATGCTTCTACAATCTGCAATGCTATGAGCATTTGTGCCTGGGCCTGTATATAAATTTCCTGGAGTGGGCTGATTAGCAATAATATCGACTGGTATATTAGGGATTATTTTATTTAACTGTCTTGCCGTTTCAAAGCACGTCACTGCACCTCGACTGTAACCGCATAATGTTATACCGCTAATTTCATTTTGGATATCATCAGCACCTGGCATATTATTACAAATTCGTATGCCTACTTTGAGTTCAGGAAAATCTACAGATGAAAGATGTAATTTTCTATCTTTAACTACAAACAAGCTTTTTGTGAATCGTGTGGCAAATCTTTTTAAATTAGGGTTAATTGTAGCATTACATACTTCTTTGTCGTGACATCCTGTGACCAATAAAGCTTTTACCTTTTGGTTGTCTACATAGTTGTAATAGTCTGAGAAGTCGCTACCTTCTTCGCCTGTGCCGGCAAAATATATTATTAAATGCATATATCCTCATTGCGATCTTTAAATAGGTCAAGATTCAAAAACCAAAACTGCCTCAAGCTGTCTTTTATTGATTGCGATTTTTGTGCGTTCTCGCCATTCAGTTGCGATTCTTTTTAATGCGCCGAGTGAAATAGCTGGTCGCGGTGCGCTATGTTGCCATTTTTCTCTAGTCATGTCACTTGTGCACTTATCCTTAAAACAATCGATGGTATTCTCTGAATCAAGAGGATGTTTGTAGCGTCTTCTGATTAAAATAGCGTCACATTCTCCTTGCATCAAACTCAGCGGAGATTGCCATTGGTTTGTTTGATGATCAAATAAATGCACATCTATGGCTGTTACAATGCCGCGTTGATATAGCTTGTTCAGTGTTTGCATTTCAGCCATCCAAAAATAATTTGCAGCGGTAAAGCCTGGGGATTCAGATGGTTTGTCAGAACTGATGTAAACGTTTGTTTGTCCAGTCGCAAATGAAGCGTAAGCACGAGAAACGGCGCAAATTAATAATGTGCTCCAGCGATCACGGCCTTGTAAGTCGATAATTGTTTCGCATACATCAAACATTGCGGAAATAACAGGAACACGATCATCAGAAAGAACACTTATTGATTTTGTTTTGACATGTTTTTTAGCTTCTAGTCCTGACCAAAAACAAAGTGGTTTATTAAATGCTTGGACGTTGGGAAATCCTTGTTGTTCGAGATAATAAAATAATTCTAAAAATTTTTTGGCGTGAACTGTCGTTTTATCAAGCCCAATAGAGTCAGCATCATTTTCAGTTAAATGAGGCAGTATCTCGGCGCATAATAAAATAAAATCATCTAGTTTATGGTTTATAAATTCATTGATTAAATCACGAGTTTTATTTTCATCATTTTCTTCTGGGATGTTAATGTATGACCAGGGTTTGTTTGGTGTTAATTTTTCCTGCATTTTTATAATAAGTTTTTCTTTCATGGTTAAAATGGCGTCGACTCGTTTATGAATGAAAGGTTTCATGGCTTTTCCCTTGTTGATCCGTAATAGGAAAAAGATGCCATGAAAATGAGCTATTGAATAATTTATTGTTTCAATTATAATGATAAATATTATTTATCGATAGACGTAGTGTTATGAATATTCGCGATCTCAAATATCTTGCAGCGCTTGCGGAGCATTGTCATTTTGGGCAGGCAGCTTCTGCGTGTCATGTTACACAGCCAGCACTCAGTATCCAAATTAAAAAACTTGAGGCATCTCTCGGTGTTCAATTGATAGAGCGAAGCAATAAATCTGTTTGGCTTACAGAAACAGGTAGCATGATTGCGAATCATGCTCGGGATATTCTAGATAAAGTTGAGCAAATGCGTCATGTTGCACGTGATTGTGCAGATCCTTTCTCAGGCGAATGTCGCCTTGGTATTATTCCGACCCTTGCTCCGTGGATTTTGCCGTATATTATGCCCGCTTTGACGCATGCGCTCCCTCAGGTGACGTTGTATCTTGTCGAAGAGCAAACTGAAATACTTATCAACAAACTTAAAGCCGGTCAGCTTGATGCAGCTTTGCTTGCATTACCAATCAGTGAAAATGGACTTGAAACTTCTTCTCTTTTTAAAGAGCCATTTTTGCTCGCTGTCCCTGCAAACCATATTTTAGCGAAATCTAAAAAAATTAAATTATCTGATTTAAAGAAACAAACATTATTATTACTCCAAGATGGTCACTGTTTACGTTACCAAGCGCTCGCGGTTTGCCAGCATGCGCGGGCAACTGAGATGCAAAGTTTTCGTGCGACGAGTCTTGAAACATTGCGCTATATGGTCGCGGCGGGTTCAGGTATTACTTTAATGCCAAAACTTGCTTGCCGACCAGACAAAAATATTCGTTATTTACCCTTTGCTGATCCTGTACCGATGCGAACAATTGGTTTTGTTACACGAGCGTCTACTGCGAAGAAACTTTTACTAGAAAAAATGCGTAATGAGATTAGCCAGTGTCAAAATTTAAGCTTTTAGTTTTGCATACAAATTTTTGTTAAATTTCGTTCGGGCTTAAAGTGAAAGACATTAGATGTCTAAATTTTTTTCGAACAATATGATCGTAGGATGTGCCCACAATTAAAAGCATCCCTGGTTATTGAAGATGCTACACAGTTACCGGGAATATTTAAAGCAAGTAATCCGATGATTCCTTATCGAAATATTTTCCAAAAAATGAAAACTTCGATCTTTAGTTTTTGTTAATTATTCATAAGTATAGCTGTGTCGGCATCCACCATAACCATTTTCTTCATTGGATTTTTCAATTTCGTCACGAATGATTTGATCACCAATCGGATAGTATTTATTTTCCATAAATAATTTATCACCATCTGTTGTGAGTATTTCTAAAATGGTGGTTGTTGTAGGGTATCGGCTTAATTGCTGATGAGATAAATCTGTTCCATGACGCATTTGATATTGTGCGGCAGTCATATGAAACGGATTATTGTTGCTTAGATTCTTTTGATAAAAATCAGCTATCTGGTTGATGACGATGTTCAGGGCAGCTTGACGCTCACTGGAACTCATTCTTTTACCTTCTAAATAGAGCTGCTCAAAGAATTTGATTTGCAACTCTAGTATGGCCTCGAGATCATTCATCACATCAGCTGTTGGCTCTATATAAAATGGATTAGCAATGGTTGATTGATGGTGGATCAAGTCAATTTCTTTAATTGTAAAGATGGGTAATAGAGTTAGGCTGTGTTCATCTTCTCGTATTTTAGTAAAAAATGCGCTGCCAACATGTTTTACTGTGGCTTCAACATCAATCAATGTCTTTTGTAGAATTTTTGGATTAATCACTAATACGGCGTTTCTATCTTTCCATGAGTTTGATAATTTCAGTGCAGTTTCTTTTTTAGAAGTGGTACCAATTAATTCTGTGCTTCCTTGATGTCTAACAACATCTTTGCCATTTATTAACACTTGTTTTCGAGCAATTCGGAAACACAAAAGTTCTAATAAATTGAGCCCCAACTGGAGTTGATTATTGTGAGTGACGAGCTCGACAGTGTCTAAGCGAAATAATCTTGGGAGTATGGGTGACGACATGATATTGCGTCTATCATACATGCCTCTGTTGTTTTGTCGCGCTACTAGTAGACCGTATCGACTTGTTGACATAGTTATACCTGCATATTCATTTACAATACATAATCAGAATCAATCATAATGATCAATTAATGCGCTAGTATAGTTTGGGTTGAATCGTAAAGCAAGGCTGATTGTAACTGCTTGTAGTTGCAGCATGGTCTATCCGTAACCTGTCCTCAGGTGGGGTTATTTTTTATTTTTACGATCTAATGGAGGCCCATCTTCCTGCATATTTTCTTCTTTCTTTTCTGGCTTAGAAAAATGAAACTTGGGCAATCTCTGTGAGATTTTCTCAGATAAATCTAGAAAAGTACGCGAATGTTTGGGATGGGAAGCAGCTGATTGATCGTGTTTAGTCTTGTGTCGCGATTGGGTCTCTGCTTGCAATGCATTCATTTCATCATCGGTGGGTATTTTAACATCAAACAGACCAGTACCATCGGACTCTGTGACGCCCCGATTTTTTGCTTCAATTTTTAAATTTTCAATATGAGCAATACAGTCTTGAGTAGACAAAACCGTAGCAGGATTGTCCACGTCAATGATTGTACCTGAATCAACGATCTGCTTTGCTTTTTTGACATACTGCAACTCATTCGTCAGAATGATTTTATTATTTTTTGCATCAACCACAATGTCAGAATAATCGTCAACTTTAACGCATTTTGCCTCAATGCCTAAAGCATTCGTCAGCTCCAAAGTAAGTATCGGCGCATTATCTTTATTTTTTTGAGCATACTTTTTGTCATGTATGTTTTGTTTTTGAAAAACATAAACGTCTACTACTTTATCTTTAATTTTATCTATAAATGCGCTAAATCCAGCATCAAGGTCTTCCATCATATCTTCTTTATTTTCTCCAGCTTTTAAGAAATTGTTATAAGGATTGCTGGCATGAAATATGGCAAAAGTACCATCCGAAAGTTTTGCAACGACTCCCATGCAAGGCCCAAAACTGGATGAAATTAAAAAATTTCCGACTGCAGAATAAAGAGGGTTAACGGTGATGATGTTGAATTTTTTAAGTAATGTGCTTCCGTTGATATCAGCAAGTGATTTCTCGTCAAGGTCCAAATCCAATTCTAATTCAAGTAAAGGCTGATACTGAATATCTGCGTCGAGTGCGCCAACCAGTTCAGGTTTTCGATCTCTTGATAGACTAAAAGTGCTTTTTGGTTTTAACCGATAAAAAGCCATGGCAGGGTACCTCTTAACATTGAATCGACATATTCATCTATCAAGTATTGTCTATTCGGGAGGTTTTTGCCATAACGGGATATTTTTTTTTGGAAACATGAAGTTACTAGGCGGCTAGGGGTATTTGGTTAGTTCGTCTGTCGTTGTTTATTACTCGGGGTGAGAGGATTCGAACCTCCGGCCCCTGCCTCCCGAAGGCAGTGCTCTACCAAGCTGAGCTACACCCCGCTTATGGTCGTTGTTGCTTCATTTAGGTCAAGCGACCTTAATACGTTCTTGAAACCACAAACTCAGCGAGATGCGTTAAAGCTTGGCGATAAGGTGATTCGGGAATCACTGATAAGCTTTCGATGGCTTGTTGAGCTTGTTTTTTTGCAGCGGCTGCAGTGTACTGGATCGCCCCAGTGGATTCAATAATTGAAAGAATGGCTTTGAGATTTTTTCTTGAACCCGTACAAATGGCTTCACGTAAAATTTTGGTATCTGCTGTTGTTGCATTTTGCATTGCGTAAATGAGCGGTAAAGTCGGCTTGCCTTCAGCAAGGTCGTCGCCTGTATTTTTTCCCATTTCATTCGTCGAAGAATGATAATCCATCGCGTCATCAATCAACTGGTACGCAGTGCCCAATGCAATGCCGTAGGTTTTAATCGCTTCTGTTTGCGTTTGCGCGGGTTGTGAAAGCAGTGCACCAGCATGTGAGGCAATTTCAAATAATTTAGCTGTCTTGCGATGAATCACATCATAGTAGGATTCTTCAGTGACATCGGGGTCATGACAATTTGCAAGCTGCATCACTTCGCCTTCCGCCATTAAATGCGTTGCTGCAGCGAAAATATCGATAATGTCGAAATTTTTTAATCCAACAACCAATTGAAAAGCGCGGGAATAGAGAAAGTCACCCACTAAAACACTGGCTTCATTCCCCCAGATATCATTTGCTGTTTGATTGCCGCGTCGTAATGTCGAGCTGTCGACGACATCGTCGTGTAAGAGGGTGGCTGTATGAATCAGCTCAATCGCAGCAGCCAGAAAGATATGTTGTTGTTGATGAGGTTGTCCAAAGGTATTTGCAGACAAAAGGGCGAGCATCGGGCGGATACGTTTTCCGCCTGCGGAAAAGATGTGTTTGGTTAATTTATTAATGAGAGGAATATCTGATAAAAGCTCGCCAGAAATGAATTGATCAGTCGCATCAAGATCTGCCTGCACCAATGTGCGTATCGATTCCAAAGGCATGCCAACGTCCAGTTTACAGTCAATAAAGTGAGAGGGCATGCTAGTGGGCAATGGTCACTGCTGTCAAGATTAAAAAAATGCTGATGAGTCTTGCGTCAGGCAGCCTATCTCCCCTATAATCGCACACCTTCCAGCAGGATA
The DNA here is from genome assembly GCA_033762075.1 of Gammaproteobacteria bacterium. Taxonomy (GTDB): domain Bacteria; phylum Pseudomonadota; class Gammaproteobacteria; order DSM-16500; family DSM-16500; genus VFKI01. The sequence goes on along the minus strand of JANRLY010000020.1, from coordinate 12,950 downwards.
TATCCAGATTTTGGAGTCATATAAAAATGTACGCAGTGATTAGCAGCGGTGGTAAACAGTACCGCGTTGAAGAAGGGCAAACCCTTAAGCTTGAAAAGCTCCCCGTTGAGGTTGGTGGATTCGTCAATCTTGATAAAGTATTGATGGTCGTTAACGAAGGCAATATCCAAGTCGGAAAGCCTTGGCTTGACGCTAAAGTCACCGCAACTGTTGTGTCGCATGGTCGCCACAAGAAAATTCACATTGTGAAATTTAGACGTCGTAAGCATCATCGTAAACAAATGGGGCACCGTCAAGATTTCACAGAAGTTAAAATTACCGGTATTGCAGTTTAATTGCAGCGGTTTTGAAGAGGATTTTATAACATGGCACATAAGAAAGCGGGTGGGAGTACGCGTAACGGACGTGACTCTAACCCTAAGTACCTTGGTATTAAACGTTATGGTGGTCAGCTGATTAATGCTGGATCGATTATTGTTCGCCAGCGCGGCACAAAGTTTCATCCAGGCCGTCATGTGGGTATTGGTAAAGATCATACACTCTATGCGTTAGTCGATGGCAAAGTGGTATTTGCAATTCGTGGCAAGATGAAGAAACGTACTGTGAGCATTGAGCCTGTGGTTGAGCAAGCAGCATCTGCTTAATCTACCTTGTGATCACATTTTAATTTAACAAAAGCCCCAAAAAATGGGGCTTTTTTATTTGGTGTCCCATGAAATTTATTGATGAAGCGATTATTCAAGTGACGGCAGGCAATGGCGGCAATGGCGCCTGTAGCTTTCTGCGTCTCAAATTTATGCCCGAAGGGGGCCCAGATGGCGGCGATGGCGGCGATGGGGGCAGTATTTGGCTTCAAGCCAGCGAAGGTGTGAATACCCTGATTGATTATCGCTATAACCGCTTATTTCAAGCTCAGCACGGTAAAAGGGGGTCTGGTCGCAATTGTACCGGTAAAGCAGGCCAAGATTTAGTCTTAACAGTGCCTGTCGGTACACTGGTGCGTGATCAAAACACGGGTGAAGTGATTGCGGATTTAACGATAGATGGTGAAAAAGTCTGCGTAGCAAAAGGCGGTGCGCACGGGGTGGGGAATGCTCGCTTCAAAAGCAGCGTCAATCGCTCGCCACGAAAGACTATTCCTGGTACGCCTGGTGAGCAACGCGAGCTTCATCTTGAATTAAAGGTGCTAGCAGATGTGGGTTTAGTGGGGATGCCCAATGCCGGGAAATCGACTTTAATTCGCGCTGTATCAGCAGCAAAGCCGCGCGTAGCAGATTATCCTTTTACCACTTTAGTGCCTTCTCTGGGCGTTGTACGAGTCTCTGCGAAGCATAGCTTTGTCATGGCAGATATTCCAGGTTTGATTGAAGGTGCTGCAGAAGGGGCAGGTCTGGGTGTGCGATTTTTAAAACATGTTTCGCGTACACGATTATTGCTCCATGTTGTTGATATTGTCCCAATCGATGGGAGCGACCCTGTCCAACAAGTTAAAGCGATTGCAGCGGAACTTGAAAAATTTAACCCAGAATTAGCAGATAAACCTCGCTGGTTGGTGCTCAATAAAATCGATTTATTGTCAGATGCTGAGGTTAAATTGCGCTGTAAAGATATCGTCAAACGCTTAAAGTGGAAGGGCAAAGTATTTTGCGTTTCAGGGTTGAGTCACAAAGGGACGGATGAGTTAGTGCGTGAGGCAATGAAATTTTTGTGAAAGAGAATGCAGTACTATGCTGAAAAATAATTTTAAGAGATTTACAACAAAAGGAGATGTGTATGTTGAATCGTAATTCAGAGAATAGAGCATCGATACTATCTTGGCTCATGCCTAAGCCGGGATTAATTACACCTGAACAGGCATTTTATGCCATTTGGGTATGTAAACCCAAGAATTTCTATAAATATGTAGATCAGCATGTCGATGATCCAACGCACGAGGCGTTCAATGTAAAATGCAAATTTGGGGGGCATACTTTTTTATTTGGATTGATAAAAGAATACGAAAATTGTGAGTCTGCCATTAGAAGCTACAATCCTGCCAAACAAAGTAAAGAATACAGAGATTATTATTTAAGGCAAAATTATAGTGAGCAAAAAGAAACATATTTGAAAATGATTCGATATCTTTTGTCTAAGGTTGATGTCAATACCATTGGTGATGACGCATTACACTATGCTGCTGGCGCTCGATATCTCAAAGAGATAGTTCCGATTTTATTGGAGTTTGGCGCAGATCCGCTTGTAAGAAGCAAAAATAGTTATTACCAATATCAAGTATGTTCTCGGGCTAGTAGCCAAGGATCTTCCTCCGATGTTATTAAGAAAATGCTAATTGATGCTGAGCGGAATGCATTAAAGGAATGTGTTGTAAAACTCGAAGACTTGTTTGATGGAATTAAAGGCAAAGATGAAACTTTTGCTCTGAGTGTTGAGTTGTATTTGGATCGATATGATCATGATGCTTCCAAGCTTGATATTCCCGAATCAAAAGAAACAGGCGTCACACTTTTGATGCGTGCAGTTGAATCTGGGGCAAAGGAAATAGTTCAACTTTTGTTGGACAGAAAGGCGAATGTTAATGCGACTGATGAAGAGGGCAAAACTGCGTTACATTACGGATGTAAGTCGTTTTATCCTGATAAATCAGATATCGTCAATATATTATTAAAACAGGGTGCGAATGTTCATGCGATTGATACAAAGGGTAACGCTCCGTTACATTATGCTCAAGACCTGGATACAGCAGAGACATTATTAAAGTCCGGTGCAGATGCTAATGCAAAGGATGCCGAGGGAAAAACTTTTTTGCATAGGTGGGAACACCCATTTGACTGTTATGGTGAAAGTAAAAAAGTGGTTCATGAGCTTGTTAAGTATGGCGCGAATGTTGATGCGCAAGATGATAAGGGCAATACACCTTTGCATCTCGCTGTGCAACATGGCTTCTTTTATGGTTTTGCGCGTTTTGTTAAGTCTTTGCTCCACCATAAAGCAGATATTTCCATATTAAATCATGAAAACAAGACAGCATCTGATGTTTCAAGGGATGAATATGCCAAGTATTTAAAGCCATTTCAAATGCAAGATGCGGATCAATTGCGTGAATGGGCTCTCAGTCTTCTGGATGAAATAGATGAGAAAATTAAAATTATTAAAAAACAGAATACCGGCGTTTTTGCGCCACAAGCAGAATTTTTGGAAAATGAATATGCCAAGATTTTTAAATATACGGGACCCTTTCTGCAAGAGGGTCAATTGCGTGAGTTTGTTCTTGATCTTTTGGATGAAATAGATAAAAAAAATGAAGTCATTGAAAGATATGCCAGAGAAATGGATTTGAATAACAGGAGACCCAGGCGGTGAAGCGTTGCGGTTTTTGGGAGTTGCGGTGTCTTAAACCCGAGAGGTGAAGGATCTTCTTATACACTTGGAAGATCCTTTGCTCAGGATATGGTTGCGTAACTAAGCAGCAGCGCCTAATTTTTTAATGCGAGCAACTAAGCGGCTTTTATGACGTGAGGCTTTATTCTTATGAATAAGGCCTTTATTAGCCATACGGTCAATGACAGGCTGAGCCGCACTCATTGCAGCGTGAGCTTGCTCTTTATTGCCGGTGCCGATAGCGGCGAGCACTTTCTTGATATAGGTGCGCAACATCGAACGCATGCTGGCGTTGTGCTGGCGGTTTTTTTCGGACTGACGAGCCCGTTTTTTTGCAGATTTGATATTAGCCAAGGGATTTCTCCACCTTTAAAACTCAGGAATTTAAGGGCGCTAATATTGCCCTCTTCTTGTGAATATGTCAAATGGTGAAATGGTTTGTTAATATACTCCCTCGACTGGCTATTAAGATGACCTCATGAGTAAAGCTCTACTGAAATCCACCACTGGTGTTGCGAGTATGACGCTGTTATCGCGGGTGGCAGGTTTTGTCCGTGATATGGTAACTGCGACCTTATTCGGCGCATCGGCTGAATTTGACGCTTTTTCAGTGGCATTTCGCATCCCGAATTTAATGCGGCGCTTATTCGCTGAAGGTTCTTTTGCCCAAGCTTTTGTGCCGGTGCTTTCTGAGTATCAACAAAAAAAATCGCATACAGACATCAAGCATTTTATCAATGCAGTGGCCGGTACATTGGGTGTCGTGTTGTTCGTTGTTACCGTGCTGGGTATTTTGTTAGCCCCTTTGTTAATCCGTCTTTTTGCCCCCGGTTTTTCAACTGAAGGCGCGCGTTTTCCGCTTGCGGTTGAAATGTTGCGGATTACATTCCCTTATTTATTATTGATTTCACTGACGGCATTTGCTGGAGCAACTTTAAATACCTATAGCCGTTTTTTAGTGCCAGCGTTCACACCGCTTTGGCTGAATATTTGCATGATCACAGCAGCCGTAGGGTTGTCGCGATTTTTTCATATGCCTATTTTTGCTTTAGCTTGGGGCGTATTGATAGCAGGTTTCGTGCAATTATTTTTTCAATTACCTTTTTTAAAAAAAATGGATTTAATGCCACAACCTACAGTGAGTTTTCGCGACCCAGGTGTTCGACGCGTTCTAAAATTAATGGTACCTGCATTGTTTGGTGTTTCAGTCGCGCAAATCAATTTATTAGTTGATACCTTATTTGCTTCTTTGCTTGTTGTTGGCAGTGTTTCTTGGTTGTATTACTCCGATCGTCTAATGGAATTTCCCTTGGGGGTGATTGGCGTTGCAATTTCAACCGTGATTTTGCCACATTTATCACGCCATCATGCCGGACGTGCAGAAGGCGAATTTTCCGCAGTGATCGACTGGGCATTGCGCTGCGTGTTATTGGTAGGTTTACCTGCCGCAGTGATTTTTGCAGTGATTGCAGGGCCTTTGCTGAGCACTTTATTTCAGCGTGGTCATTTTGATGCGCATGCGGTTTTGATGACACAAAAAAGTTTATCGATGTTTGCGCTGGGGATTACTCCATTTATGTTAGTGAAGATTCTCGCTGCAGGATTTTATGCGCGCCAAGATATGCGTACACCTGTTCGTATTGGGATGTTGGCGATGATTTCAAATATGGTTTTTGTTGTTTTTTTGGTGTGGCCATTCAAACACGCAGGGATTGCTTTAGCGACATCCTTATCAGCGATGATGAATAGTGGATTATTATTTTACTTTCTCAAAAAACGTCAACATTATTCGCCGCGCTCAGAGTGGGGTGTGTTTGGTCTACGTTTGTTGATTGCGAATGTTATTTTGGCAATTTGGTTATGGTTTTTGTCGGGTGACATTTCAGTGTGGTTAAGTGCCACAACACTCTGGCGCGTTGAACATCTCTCAATACTCATGTTATCGAGTGGCGCGATTTATTTGGCTGTATTGTGGTTAACAGGTATGCGGTTGCGACATGTGATGGTGCAGCTATCCCATGCGCTGTGATTCATTGTGCATATTCTTACGGGCACGCACCACTTCGCCGCGCAATTGTTCTGGCACCAAAGATTCTCCTGCGCGAATATCGGTACTGAGACTAGTCTCATGTTTTGAACGTTCGCGAATGAGTTCAGCGATTTCGTAGGTGGATTTATTTAAAGCTTTTGTGATTTCGATAGGAACTGTCAAGGGTTGCTGGCTGCCAGGTTCATGCATAGTGGAGGCAAGCTTTTGGCAAAATGCATGGAAATTTGAAATCGTGTCTTCTAGTCGTTGCCAGAAGTTGGCGCATTTTTCTTCCCAATGAGTGACTTCTTTGAGTTTTGGTGTTGTCAGGTTGTCGTAGTGTTCATAATTTTGTTTATCGACGGGGCGCGTACTAGACTGCAATTTTGTGCAAATGATGTTGATGACGTTGGTGAAGGCATTTAATGGTTCGATGCCCATAGAGGTTGCGCGCGTTTGGCTGAGCAGCATATACGTGATGATCGCTTTTATGGCGACAGGTGTTTTTAAATCTTGAGGCGTAAAGCCATGTTGGAGAGCGAATAAGCTCTTGATGATGTCTGTTTGGGACCGACCTTCCAAGATGGGTCTTCTTACGCTTGTCATAACTGACCTCATTACAATTCAACGAGCATCTGCGTATAATCAGCCACACATTTTAGCATGGGATAATGAGTTTAACATCATGACACAACTCATTCGCGGCATTTTACATTTGAAGCAAGTACCGTCAGGCGGTGTTGTCACAATCGGCAATTTTGATGGCGTGCATTTGGGTCATCAAGCTTTATTGAATAAGCTCACGCAACATGCGCGCACACACCATGTGCCATCGATTGTGCTGACATTCGAGCCGCAACCGCAAGTCTTTTTCAGTGGCATCAAAAAGCCGCGACTGACTTCATTTTGCGAAAAATTGGCATTGATGCAAACAATCGGCATTGATTATGTCGTGTTACTCCATTTCAATCAAGCAATGGCTGATTTGAATGCGCAGCAATTTATCCAAACCATTTTGCTGGAAGGTTTGCGTGCGCAACATATCATTGTTGGCCATGATTTTCATTTTGGTCGCGGGCGAGAAGGGGATATTCACCTACTGCAACAGCAAAAAAAGTTAACTGTTGAAGAGATGCCTCCTTTTATATTAGAAAATGAGCGCGTCAGTAGTACCTGTATTCGGCAGTGTCTCAGTGAAAATGATTTTGCAAAAGCAAAACACTATCTGGGTTATCCTTGGATGATTGCAGGTCGCGTGATGTACGGCGCACAGCGCGGTCGTTTATTGGGCTTTCCAACGGCAAATATTTTTTTAGGGAAAAGAGCTCTTCCTGTGGGTGGCGTGTATGCCGTTAAATTGCATGGTATTGCAGCCAAAGGATTGCCTGGCGTTGCAAATGTCGGTGTGCGTCCAACAGTCGATGGTACACGACAAATTCTTGAAGTACATTTGTTTGATTTTAACGGCACGATTTATGGGAAAAGAGTGCAAGTCGAATTTTGTCATAAAATACGTGACGAAGTGCGGTTCGCAAATTTAGATTTGTTGAAAGAACAAATTCGAAAGGATGCAGAAATTGCGAAGAGATATTTTGAATAGCTCCGTCATTGCGAGCCCGCGAAGCGCTGGGGCGTGGCAATCCAAAAGCTGTGGATCGCCACGGCTGATCCCGGATCAAGCCCGGGACTTCGTAGCCTCGCGATGACGTATTAATACAGAGAGGTAAAGATGACTGATTACAAAAACACTTTAAATTTACCAGAAACTGAATTCCCAATGAAAGCGAATCTCAGTCAGCGAGAACCACAACTTCTTGAGAAGTGGGAAAAAATCGATTTATATCAAAAGATGCGTGAACAAGGTAAAAAACGCAAAAAATTTATTTTGCATGATGGTCCTCCTTATGCGAATGGTCAAATTCATGTGGGTCATGCAGTCAATAAAGTTTTAAAAGACGTCATGATTAAATCGCGTGCGTTATCTGGTTTTGATACACCTTATGTGCCTGGCTGGGATTGTCATGGGTTGCCTATTGAGCACAAAGTCGAACAAAAGACGGGGAAAGCGGGTTTAAAAATTTCTGCCAGTGAATTTTGTGCAGAATGTCGAGCCTATGCGAACAGTCAAATTGATTTGCAACGTGATGCATTTATTCGCTTAGGTGTTTTAGGGGATTGGCAGCATCCTTACACGACAATGGATGCGAAATTTGAAGCAGATATTATGCGCAGTTTCGCAAAAATCATGGAACAAGGCTATGTCCAGCAAGGTTATAAACCAGTTTATTGGTGTCTCGATTGTGCATCAGCATTAGCTGAAGCGGAAATCGAATATGCTGATAAAACTTCTCCAGCCATTGACGTGCGTTATCGTATTATAGATCCAGCAGATTTCATTAAACGATTTCGCGTTTCAAAAAAAATTGCGCAAATTTATATTCCTATTTGGACAACAACTCCTTGGACATTGCCTGCGAGCCAAGCTGTTGCATTGCATCCAGAGATTTTGTATGCGCTCGTTCAAGTAGGTAATGAAGCTTTATTGATTGCACAACCTTTACTTGAAGCTGTCATGCAGCGTTATGGTGTAACAAATTTTGATTTGTTGACAGAAATTCATGGAAAAGATTTAGAAAATATTTCTTTAGAGCATCCTTTTTACGAACGTGTTTTGCCAGTCGTATTGGGTGAGCATGTAACGGTTGAGGCGGGTACAGGTGCAGTCCATACAGCACCAGCACACGGTGTTGATGATTATGCGATGGGGCAAAAATACAATTTACCTTTAGATAATCCGGTTGCAGATAGTGGATGTTTTCATGATTCTGTTTCTTTAGTCGCAGGATTGCATGTCAATAAAGCCAATGCTGTCATTTTAACTGAACTCGAAAATCGCGGTGTGCTTCTGCATCAAGCGAAAATCTCTCACAGTTATCCACACTGTTGGCGCCATAAAACGCCACTTATTTTCCGTGCAACACCGCAATGGTTTATCAGCATGGAAAAAAATCAATTACGCAAAAATGCATTGGCTGCCACGAAAGAAGTAAAATGGATGCCTGCCTCAGGTGAAAATCGTATGCGTGCGATGCTAGAAAATCGTCCTGACTGGTGTATTTCGCGTCAGCGCACATGGGGTGTTCCAATTCCTTTATTTTTACATAAAGAAACAGCATTACCGCATCCAGATTCGCAAAAATTAATGAAAAAAATTGCTGACCTCGTCGAAAAAAATCATATGGAAGCTTGGCACAATTTAGATATTAAAGAATGGTTAGGCAAAGATGCAGAGCATTATGTCAAATCAAAAGATGTTTTAGATGTATGGTTTGATTCAGGCGTAACGCATCAAGCGGTTTTACGTCGCAATCCTGATCTAGCATTTCCTGCCGATATGTATCTTGAAGGATCAGATCAACACCGCGGATGGTTTCAAACGGCGTTGTTAACCTCCATGGCGATGAATCAATGTGCGCCATACAAAACAGTATTGACGCATGGTATTGTTGTCGATCCGCAGGGTCGTAAAATGTCAAAATCATTAGGCAATGTGATTGCACCAGAAAAAATTATTGATACATTAGGTGCTGATGTTTTACGTTTGTGGGTGGCTGCGACAGATTATCGCACTGAGATGGCTATCTCAGATGAAATCTTAAAACGCAATTCAGAGACTTATCGCCGCATTCGTAACACAGCACGATTTTTATTGGCGAATCTTAGTGGTTTTGATCCAAAGCAAAACCTTGTTCCCACAAAAAAGATGTTGGCGTTAGATCGTTGGATTGTTGATCGTGCGCGTGTTTTGCAAAATGAAATTATTGCTGCGTATGAAAGTGGTCAGCTCCATGTCGTCGTGCAAAAGATGCATCATTTTTGTGCGATTGATTTAGGTAGTTTTTATTTAGATGTAATTAAAGATCGTCAATATACAACACCTGCTAATAGTTTGGCGCGTCGTTCTGCTCAAACGGCTATTTATCATTTGGCTGAAGCATTAGTGCGTTGGTTAGCGCCAATTTTAACTTTCACGGCTGAAGAAATTTGGCAATATATGCCTGGTGAACGTGTCGAATCTGTTTTTCTTGAAACGTGGTACGAAGAATTACCCGAGCTGACTGATCAAACAATGGATCAAAATTTCTGGGAAACGATTCGTTTAGTGCGGGATGAGGCTAATCGTGAAATTGAAATGCAACGTAAAGCGGGTGTTTTGGGTTCTGCGCTGGAAGCGCATGTGCAATTATTCTGTGACCCTACTTTGAAGGAAACATTAGAAGCTTTGTCAGATGAACTACGTTTTGTGTTAATTACATCACGTGCTGATGTTTTGCCACTGTCAGATCAAATGTCAGATGCCGTTGAAACTTCTGTGCCTGGACTAAAATTGCGTGTCACAGCGTTGACTGATCCAAAATGCACGCGCTGTTGGCATCGTCGAGCAGATGTTGGGATGGTGCGTGAACATCCAGAAATTTGTGAACGGTGTGCGACCAATATCACAACAGAAGGTGAGGAGCGTTATTATGCGTAATTCCGGATTGCGTTGGCTGTGGATTGCTGTGGTTGTTTTATTGCTCGATCGCTTAAGTAAATATTATATATTGCAAACTTTCTCACCAGGGGATTGGCTCCATGTGATGGATTATTTTAATTTATCGCTTGCTTACAATCGAGGCGCTGCATTTAGTTTATTTGCTCATGCTTCAGGCTGGCAGACATGGATGTTCGGCAGTTTAGCCATTTTAGTGAATGTTGCGATTCTTTTCGCGCTGACACGATTACGTGCAGCGCAAGCAGTAGTGTGTATTGCATTAGCTTTTATTATGGGTGGTTCCTTAGGCAATTTATGGGATCGTCTCGTGTATGGCCATGTGATCGATTTCTTAGATTTTTATTATAAATATTCACATTTTCCGACATTTAATTTAGCAGATAGCGCGATTTGTTTGGGCGCACTTTTGTTATTTGTCGATGCTCTTTTTTTACAGAGAAATAAAAAATGACTACAGAACATCTTTTGCATGGCATAGGTGATGTTGCGAATAATTTAATGGTGCCGGTTGTTTTAGCATCAGGGTTTCTCGCCAGTGCATCTTTTATCGTTGGTATGAGTTTTTTATTTTCCTCTGTGATTCGATTTGTTCAATATAGAACGAATCCGCTTGCAAACCCACTAAGCAAAGTTTTTTTTATGTTTTTTTCTGGAATTTTTTTATTATTCTTGCCACTGATTTATCACTTGACGGACAATGGGATTCCGACAACAATTTATGGCAATGATTCATCTCAACACCAGGAAAAATCCAAAGCAGGATGATCCAGTTTTATTACGGATCATCTTGGAATTTTGCATGCTCAGACAGAAACGTCAATAATTCTTGTTGCGATAAATGCAGGACGTCTTTTTGGATGGCTTTGTATAGCAAGCTTTTCACATGTTTATTGAAGTGTTGATTGAGTAACCCATTCACATGTGGCGGTGCGATCAGGATGAATTGTTTGTAGCTTTGATTGACTCTGCCTTTATCTAATTCTTCAGCAATTTGTCGTGAAAAAGTATCAATCTTAACTTCTTTGGGATCAGAGGAGGGGATGAAAGCGCCGTGACTAGGGCCTTTTGTTTTAAAGTGACCGGGTTTGTCTGAGACTAAATCTTGTTTTCTTAACTTATTTTCAGGGTGCAAAATTTCTTTGAGCATGATGAGTTCTGCGGGGCTTTTTTTGTAGCTGTAGATGCGGCAAGTGTTTGAATCAGTACTGATAACCCAAAGCATATATATACCTCTCACACATGAATTTTAAGATTATACCTGTTTTCTTTTATCTAAACATTGTTTGGGCCGTTCTCTGTGACTGAGGTGGTTCCGGCGTGCTCAGTTCATTGGTGAGTTGGCCGCTAATGTAATTGGTCAATTGTGAATCGAAAAAGTGAAAAACGCGAGTGATTTCACTGGAAAATGGAAGCGCGTCCAATTGTAGGCCAAGTTCTTGTATCCCGTTTATCATTAAAAGGAAATGCTTTATCGTCCGTGCCAACCTAAAGCCATCACACATATTCAAGCGGGTATCATGAAGTGCGCTGTAATGATTTTCGATGTCTGAGATGCTTTTTGATAATCTATCCGATGCTATACTGACTAATGCTTTTTTATAAGTAATCTCTCGAGAGTCTCTTAATGAGAGTTCTTCTATGACTTTTATCAGGCTCAAACTGTCACTGGTAATATCTTTGGCGATCTTAAATAAGGGAAGCAAAAACTTTTGTGTATTTTGATATGTCATATCCATGACTGAATTCCTTGTGCAAAATTTCCGTGATTAAACACTCCAGGAGTATATTTTTATTATTCACATTTTTCCACTTTATCTTTGAGTTGCTTATCAAAGCACAATAATTCCCATTTTCCTGGTTTAACGATACCGCAAGGTTGATAGCCGAGTTTCATATAAAAATGCTTTAACCAGGGATGCATTAATAATCCATCGAATCGAACAGCTGCGCAATCTAATTGCCGTGCAATCTCTTCGACTTGTTCAATACACCATTGTCCAATGCCGCCTTTTTGATAATCTGGATCAATGCCAAACTGTCCAAAATATAAGGCTTTTTCAGCGGGAGTATTCCAGAGGGACTCAGAGTAATAGTCTCTCGGTTGTGTCGTTAAATTAAAGGTTGCGATAGGTAGGTTATTTTTAAAAACACCATACATTTGTTTGTCTTTAATTTTATTTTTAAAGGTTTCTTTATCCATATAAGGATACCAGTGTTCTAGCTTGAGCGTTTGATACATATGCACGCCACAGCGTTTTAGCAATGTATAATAAAAATCAATTTCGCTTTCAGTTTGTTGAACTTTTTTGAGTTGAAGTGTAGTCATCAGTAAGATCACTTTATGCTGGTGTGCATTGAACAAATCCATTTAAAATTAAAACTTGCAATGGATTATCGCCAACGTGTAATGAGTCACCATTGAGTTGTGCGCCTATTATTATTGAGCCAGAGCCAGTTTTAGCATCAACGTTGCCAGAAAAAGTACTTGCGTTATCGTTAACTATAAATTCCAAATTAGGTTGATCAGTCCAAAATGATTGGGATGTAATAGGTTCTTTTGTAAATAATCGACCGAACATATTGATTTTGCCAGAGGAGTCTGTCGGGAAGCCTGAGAAGTGAATATTTAATTGGATGAATTGATGTCTATCCCACGAAGGAGTATCAAGAGTTTTAGCTTCTACTGTGCATTGCATTAAATCATTTGGTGCTGCAAAGGTGTGTCCTGAAATCATGAGCATAATGAAGAAGAGTGTAGATAATTTTTTTCTCATTTGATTTTCCTTAAATTACTTGACGTTATTATGATCGAAAGATTAGCCTACGGGATTCTCATTGAAAAGGAACGGCTCTTCCCCACATAAGGGGGCACTTTAATCAAAATTAGATTACCTTACTCATTGATTGGATGAGGGAAAGGAGATTAAAGATGCCCCGCAAGGATAATATCCTAAATTTACCTGGATTTGCTATTAAAAAAACCAGTGG
>JANRLY010000019.1:0-102733 GCA_033762075.1 Gammaproteobacteria bacterium | reverse complement strand
TTAAAGTGACCCCAACGTCTAGACCACCCCTCGAAATTTTTTTGAGAGATGCCTCTCCGCTTTTTTAAAATTAATAAAAATAAAAAACACCTTTGTTACTGCGCCGTGGGTATGTGGGCGAGAAGACAACGAGTGTGTCGCAAGCTGTGGTCAACGCTCTTTTCAGCGTTGTCCATCAGCTTGTGCACACGTCCCGCAGGGCGTTGGCTGGTCCGAAGGACTCGTCCACATATCCACAAGCTTTTCTTTCCTGCTCAAAATAAATTGATGCAGGTGTTTTATAACCTAACGATTGATGCCAGCGTTTTCGGTTATAAAATTCAATGTAAGCGTTAATCGATTTTTTCAGTTCTTTCACGCTTTCGTATTCATTTAAATAAAATTCTTCGCTTTTAAAACTTCGCCAAAATCGTTCGATGTAAATGTTGTCTGTGCATCTACCTTTGCCCGTCATGCTAATTTTAATATCCCATTCTTGCAAGTACTGAATCCAATCATCACTTGTAAACTGACTTCCTTGATCGCTGTTTAAAATTTCTGGCGTTGCATACGTAAGTGCTGATTTTAACGCATCGATGCAGAATCCGGTTTCCAACGTATTTGACACTGACCAACCCACAATATACCGACTAAAAACATCAATAATTGCTACCAAATACATAAATCCTTTTGGCATGCGTAAATAAGTTATATCAATCATCCATGCTTGATTTGCTCGCGTAATATTCACGTCACGCAATAAATATTTGTGAACTGCATGCAGTTTGTTTCGTTTGCTGGTATTAGGACCAGGGTGGATTCCCTGGATCCCACCCCAGACCATTAATCGCTGCACACGTTTTCGATTTACTTTTATTCCTTTATTTTCTCGCAGTTCTCGTGTGATTCTGCGATACCCATAAAATGGGTACTGCTCCCAGATATCACGAATAATATTTAGCAAATCGATATCATTAACATCAACTGGTTTTCCCTGGTAGTACAGCGTGCTTCGGTTGACGCCTAACAGCTCACAACATCGCCTTACACTTAAATCATCCGGCGCAATTTCTACTAACTGTCGTCGCTGTTCTCCTGGAATTTGCCCCAGGCTTTTTTTAAAAAGTCACGCTCAATTGTGAGTTGTCCAATTTTTTCGAATAACTTGCTTTGCTCCCGTTCAAGCTTATGAGCTGTGTCCGCCACTTTATCGCTCTTGGAAAATAGCTGCGCGCCTTGTTCGAGCAGCTGCTTTTTCCAGGCGTGCACCTGACAGGGCGACACTTGGTAGCGCGTGCAAATTTCATTTATTGTTGTTTCGCCTTTGAGCGCTAATAATGCAATTTCAAATTTAGCCGAAGGCGACCACTTCTTTCGAGACATACTTTCCTCCAATGGGAGGGCTATTATCTCTCAAAATTCTCAGTTTGGGTGGTCTAAATTGCGGGGGTCACTAGAGTTTGCTTAATGAGATTAATGTCGATAATAGTGACCGTGAACCTTTAATCGTCGATAAGAGTAGAATTTTTTCAAAGAATCATTGTATTAAGCATGGATTTAAGGATTTAATTCACATTCAAAATCCTATTGACGATCAAATTATTATTATTGATGATAAATCGATATTGCCTGATAAACATGACAAGCATTTATTTAAGCATACGCTTTATACACAGAAATTAATCTGTTTTGATGCTGGCGTGAAAAAGGGTAAATTTTTCTCTAGTAAAATTTCTCTTTCACAAATATTTTTTATTTCAGGTGTGCTCGATGAATTGTTGGAGCAGGGCGTCAATGATTTTGCGACACGTCTTCAAACGAAGTTGGCCTCTTTGAAAAAGACACCAGATGAAGTTTATGATTATTATTGCGCGCGCGGACTCATTGTGTTGCGTGAATTTAATCATGATCTCGAGATACCTGCTCTTCCCGAAGAATTAAAGTCTTTTGAGCTGGAATTGGTAAGATCAAACTGTTTGAAAATGCTGGAGGAGCAGAAGCAAGATGAAGTCAATCATTATGGTGTTGATGATGCTCAGGTATTGCGAGATTTGATTTCTTGCCAGTTGATGTAAAATTATGTTTGTCGTAACTCAAACCAGAGTGCATACAAAATGGCAAATGAACAAGCAAATGCTGTGCCCAAGATCCAAGAAAAATACCACATAGCTATGTCCTCAATATACACTCGATGAATTTTGTAAAATCGTTTGTTCTGTTACTTTGCCGCGCATGACGCGATATACCCAACCTGTATAAAGTAAGATGATTGGCATAAAAATCAACGTCGCAATCAACATAATGAATAGTGTGAGATGACTGGAAGAGGCATCCCATAGCGTTAAACTCATTTCTGGATTTGAGCTGGAAGGCAAAATAAAGGGGAATAAACTCAATCCCACTGTACTTATAATACCGATAATGCTGAGTGCACTGGCCAACCAGGCGAGTTTGAAGGCATGACGTGCGATGCCAATCATGGCTAATGCTGCGCCGATAAATCCACAGGCAGGTGCAAGCATCATGAGAGGTTGATGTTTGTAATTGGCGAACCATACACCAAAGGCTTGCACGACAGTTTTATGCAGTGGATTAGAAAATCCATTTGGATCCATGGCATGAGTGATCATGTAGCCTGGAACAAAACCAATGAGTGCAATACCTGCCGTTGCAAAAGTAATCATTGTCAGTGCAGCCGCGGCTTTAGCTTGACGTGCTGCATGTGTTTGGATGTTGCTTTCTGTTTTGATTGCTAAGTAAATACCGCCATGCATCGTCAACATAAAAACACTGAGCAATCCTGCCAATAATGCGAAGGGATTAAAGAGTGCAATTAAGTGACCCGTATAAAAAACGCGGAGTGATGCATCATAGTGAAACGGCACACCTTGTAAAACATTTCCAATAGCAATACCAAATACAAGCGCAGGTACGAATCCACTGATGAAGAGGCAGCCATCCCAAAATGACCGCCAAGCGGGGCTTTGAATTTTGCTGCGATATTTAAATCCAACTGGACGCAAAATCAAAGCCAGCAAGACTAAAAACATTGCAAAATAAAAACCAGAAAAAGTGACGGCATAAATATCTGGCCAGGCGGCAAAAATCGCGCCAGCGCCTAAAATAAGCCAGACTTGATTACCTTCCCAGACAGGACCAACAGTATTAAGGACAATGCGGCGTTCGTTATCTGATTTAGCAACGCGATGTAGTAACATGGCGACACCGAGATCAAAGCCATCCATGACGGCAAACCCTGCGAGTAAAACGCCAAGCAATAGCCACCAAATAATGCGTAAAGTTGCGTAATCAATAGGTATGTGCATAAGATTCAGGCCCCAATCGTACATATTTAACCATTAAATAAATTTCGACAACGGCAAGTAACGTATAAAGTAACACAAATCCACCGATACTCGTGTAAAGCGCTTGTGCTGTTGTAGAAGAAGTCCCTAAAAATGTCGGTAACACACCATCAATGACCCAGGGCTGACGTCCCATTTCTGCAACAATCCACCCTGCTTCAGCTGCAATCCACGGCAATGGGAAACTGAGAAATGCAACCCAGAGAAACCAACGCTGATTAAAATTTTGTTTTGATGTCAAAATGAGTGCTGTGAGAAAGAGTGCGATAAAGAAAAATCCACAAGCCACCATGGCGCGGAAACTCCAGAATAAAACAGCCACATTTGGCACTGTATCCCATGCGGCGGATTTGATTTGTTGTGTTGTCGCATCAGTGACTTTATCGGTATAGCGTTTTAATAACAAACCATAGCCCAGATCATCAGAGAAAGTTTTGAGTGTGGCGCGTGCAATGGAGTCTTGGGGGTGAGCAATCAGCGTTTGCAATGCACCGTAAGCAATCATGCCGCGACGAATGTTGATTGTTGTTTCATCGACAAGATCATTGATGCCTTTGACGGGTTCAGTGACTGAACGTGTTGCAATTAAGCCTAACATATATGGAATTTGGATCGTTGCACGTGTGACATGTGCTTGTTGATCAGGTAAGCCAAATAAATTAAAGCTAGCGGGTGGAGTTTCTGTTTTCCACATGCCTTCGATTGCAGCAATTTTCATGCGTTGGTGTAAATTGGCGAGATAACCGCTTTCATCTCCCAGGACCACAACAGATAAAGCAGAGGCAAGACCAAAGGCAGCAGCAATTGTCATGGATCGGCGCGCAATTGCTGTGTTGCGTCCACGCAATAAATAAAACGCACTGATTGCCAACACAAAAATAGAACCTGTCACGTATCCTGAGCTGACTGTATGTACGAATTTAGCTTGTGCAACTGGATTAAATAACACGGCTGCAAAATCAGTGACTTCCATGCGTAATGTTTCAGGATTGAAGATTGCACCGACCGGATGTTGCATCCAGCCATTCGCAATTAAAATCCATAAGGCAGAGAGATTTGATCCCAGTGCAACGAGCCAAGTGACAATGAGATGCCCAGATTTGGAGAGGCGATCCCAGCCGAAGAAAAATAACCCGATGAAAGTGGCTTCAAGGAAAAAAGCCATCAAGCCTTCAATGGCAAGCGGTACACCGAAAATATCACCGACGTAATGTGAATAATATGCCCAGTTCGTGCCAAATTGAAATTCCATGGTGATGCCTGTTGCAACACCCATGGCGAAATTGATGCCAAAGAGAACCCCCCAGAATTTTGTCATGTCACGCCAAATGGCGCGCCCTGTGATGACATAAACGGTTTCCATGATACCCAGTAAAACAGATAGACCCAAGGTGAGTGGCACAAATAAAAAGTGATAAAGCGCAGTCAGACCAAATTGTAAACGAGATAATTGCACAACGTCGAAGTCAATCATGGTGTGGTTTCCGTATGAGAACTGAATAAATGTAAGGCGGTAGATTGGATCATATGCTTCATGTCAGCAGGGTGGGAAAAACAAATTGTCCAGAGGAGGAAAAGTAAAATCAGCTTTGCGCACAGAGCGTAGAATATATCACTTTTGATCGAAAACTTCTCTAGAGTCATGGGCGCATTCTCTGAAAGATAAGGTGAGCAAAACTGGCTGCAATGTTACTATAATTGCCATTGATTTGCACGAGGCAAAGTGTCAGGTAAAATGGACGGTCTTGTCTCACCAGGAGGTGTTATGGAATTCTCAACATCAGAAGACCCACGGAAAAATTTTTTATTCACCGGTGTCTATGATCGATTTCAATTGAATGCATTTTTAGAAAAGACATTAGATCAAGTCGATGAAGACAATAGCACACTCTATTTGTTGGTTGTAAACATTGAGCATTTTAAGGCAGTCAATGACTCACTGGGCCATTATGCAGGAGATATGTTATTTGTTGAAATCA
This sequence comes from Gammaproteobacteria bacterium, assembly GCA_033762075.1. Classification (GTDB taxonomy): domain Bacteria; phylum Pseudomonadota; class Gammaproteobacteria; order DSM-16500; family DSM-16500; genus VFKI01. Next base: position 97,410 of record JANRLY010000019.1, on the reverse strand, counting down.
TCAATCGATTAAAAACATGTGTGCGCGATAACGATGTGATTGCGCGATTAAATGATGATACATTCGCTATTCTCTTGACCGACATTCATGACGAAGAATATGTTTGCAACATAGCTAAAAAAATTATTTTTAGTATTTCTGAGCCCTATCATCTATTAGAAAATCTGATTCATACTGGGTGCAGTGTAGGTATTGCATTGTATCCTTTTAAAGATGCGAGTCATGATAGTTTGCTTCAAAATGCTCAAATGGCAATGCATCGCTCAAGAGAATTAGGCTTAAATCGATATCATATTTTTTCAGAAGAATTATATGAAAAAAATAAACAACAATCGACTATCAAAAATGAATTAAAATACGCTATCGAAAAAAATCAATTATATTTGACATATCAACCGATGTTTCATTTAAAAACAAATCATTTTGCTGGGATGCAAGCCTTGTTATCTTGGCATCATCCTACATTGGGGGTTGTGTCGCCTTCTGTCTTTTTTCCATTCGCAGAGGAAATCGGTTTGATGTATTCCATTGGTAATTGGATGCTGCGAGCAGTGTGTGAACAAGGTGCGAAATGGCGTGAGATGGGTCATAAAAATGTGAAAATATCTCTGCCTATTTTTGCGCAGCAATTGTTGAGAGAGGGTTTTGCACAAATATTACAAGACATCTTTCAGCATATCCATTTCCCAAGTGATCAATTAACATTTGAAATCACAGAGTCCGCTATGTTTTCGTGCGTTCAATTATCTGAGTACACGATAAAAAATATTGATGCATTGAGAATTCACATCACGTTAAATCATTTTGGAGCGGGATCTTCGTCATTTTCTCATTTGACTCAATTACCCATTAAAAATATAAAAATTGATAATGTATTGATGTCGCACATGCAAGAAGATCGTAACGAGGGTTTAATCAAGTCTATTATTCAATTTAGCCAAAATATGGATTTGGGTGTGATTGCTTCGGGTATTGAGACAAAAGAACAGTTAAAATTTTTGATTAAAAATAATTGTACGTTAGGGCAGGGGGGGTATCTTTGCCAACCGTTGAGTATTTCGCAAATGACACAATTTTTAGAAAATCAGATCATCGGTACATCACCGTGAGTATTGTCTTAGCGTAAAATATTAAAATTACGATTAGACAATACCTAAATCGATTTAATAAATATATTTTGTTATTATGAGTTTCTTCAAGGAATATCAAGTGCACAAGGAGAGTTGATATGAATCCCCCTATTGTTTGCTCCATTATTTTAGCATCGCTTGTTTCAGCGAATGCTTCTGCGACAACAAAGGCGCATCCCGTTGCGGCGGAACATAATGTGACAACGAAGTCTTCAGCGACTAAAACGACTGCGACATCGCCAACAGCAAAAACAGCTACGACTGCAAAAACAACGCACAAAGAAAAATCAAGCACAACTACGCAAACATCATTGAAGACTTCAACAACAGCATTCACAGCCAGTGTTTCTGATAACTTTCATCACTGGGCTCATGATAGGCGTCATTTAACAACTGCAGACGTCGCAAACCAACTTAAAAATACAAATATTAAGGGCCTGGAAGCAGCAGCGCTTGCAGCAATAGCCGCACGCATGAATGGTTTAACGACCTGGTATCCGCATACCTTGGCTGAGATTAATCAAAAATTACAACAAAATGGTATTACGCCTTTTTCTACCACTAAAACCTATACAAAAGATGACACGGTACGTTTAGCAGATTTGACGATTACCTTGGTTCCAGTGAAGGGCTCTCATCCACAAACGTTTACAACGCGAGTGGATTTCACTGAGAAACAATTAAAAGCTATGATTAATGCACAAAAAAGCGCGCTTTATAGTAATTACGAAGCTGCCATGTCGGCAATCGTTGAGTCAACAACACCGCAAGGCGGATTTAAGCTTTATGGTAATAGCGATTCACCACCACCTTTATCCGATATTCGTCAATGGCGTGATGGCGATTGTTATTTAGTATCGTCTGTCGGCGGTTTGTTGCAAGATGATCCGCAAGCAATCAAAAAAATGATTACTCCTGTAAGCGGCACAACAGATCAATACACAGTGCAATTCCCAGGTTACAGTACACCTATCACTGTCACACTGACAAAAGCAGAAGTGGGGATGTATAGCCATGTCGTTGGGGGCGGTGCTTGGTTGGCTATATTAAGTGTTGCTGAAGCTGAAGTCCGTGATCCGAATAATACTAATCCGATGTCGATTATTCATGGTGGGCAACAAACACAAGTTTTAACGTTACTCACAGGCAATAATTATGGCAGCCTGTCATTAAATGGTAGTCAGAGCCAAACGCAACAATTGTCTAACACTTTATCTGCTGCGTCTAAGTCATCATCATCGTCGTCTTCCTCTGCATATTTAACGAATATCGGCACACCCATTGGTATCGAAACTGACGGACATGCGTTATTGATTACTGGTTACAATCCTCAGACAGGGATGGTCACTATCTGGAATCCTTGGGGCACAACAGGAAAGTATTCACCTACTTCTGGTGTCACATTTTCGATGACAAATGGTATGTTTAATGTGCCGATTTCAGAACTCAATCAAGATGGTTTTGTGAAAGTATCATTACCGGAAAAATAATCTCATGAAATTGTCGACATTATCGGCAGGCCTTAGTGCCTGCTTTGTTTCTTTATGTGCTCTTGCAAGTCCATCAACAACACCAGGGATTCATTTAGATCAATCAAAAAATATTTTGTTTGATCAGTTTTATACGAATACTTTTTCCTTACAAGTCTTGCAATCAAAAGATCAATTCAATTCACATGATTTGATTTTGGGGGGCTCATTACAATTAGATGCGCAACATTGGCAAGGCGATAAAATTGAAACAAGTACGCATAGTATCTATCAAAACGATAGTGGTTTTTATATGACACAAGCCACGTTCGATATGATGCTGAATGCCGGCCGATGGAGTACATTTTTTGTTTCTATGACAGATAACTATATTGCCCGCGGGGGACCTGGTGCAAATTATATATATTTCCCCCATGCTTTTATGACGTTCGGTAATTTACAGGAATTCCCAGCGTATACTACTTTAGGTATTAGCACGATTCCATTCGGTGTTTTTGCTGGTGTTGGACCGTGGGATACCCCTTTAACAGCAGCGTATTTTAACTCTCAACAAGCGCCACAAATCAGCCTGGCTTACGATGAAAAAGGTTTGAATGCTGTAGTAACTGCATTCAGTGATGAAGCGAATCATGAAAATCATTTTGCTTGGAGTGTGTATTACAACAAAGATGGCGATATTTTTTCTTGGAGTGCTGGGGCAGGGTATCTCACCGATTTAAAATCAAACAGTGTTGGAATACCTGCTGTTCGTCGCGACGATCGGAAGCGAGGGACGCCGATTTATGATATGAAGGGCGTTAAAGATTTGAGTGGCAATTTGCGTTATCGTCAAGTGACTCTCATAGGCGAATATGTGCGCGGAACGAAGACATTAGGCGTGAACCATGGTGCGCCTTTCGCTTATGCCATCAGCGCGAGCTATACACCGAAAATTGCAGGCAAAGATACAACATTTGGTTTGACATATAGTGCAACGCGTCAAATGAAAGATGTTCCTGCATCATTGTCTGGAGAGGATGGGATTCCTTTAGCATTAGCGGGATTGAAAAGTTCGTGGGCTTTAGGAGTATCTTATCCAATTTTAAAAATACTTTCTCTGGGATGCGAAATTGAAAAAGAGATAACGTATTCAAATAAGAACACCTATACGGGTACATTCGATGTTGTCGCATATTTATAAATTTTCCGTGCATTTATCTCTCAAAAAAATCTTTCGTTGTTGAGTTGCAAGGAATGCGAATGACTTTGTGTCGGCTGTGTTCTCCACGATGAATGACGACGGTAGATTTCGGTGTGCGCAATAATTTTGCAAGATGTTTGATCAATTCTTGATTGGCTTCGCCTTCGTGTGGACTCGCGTGCAGTGCAATAATCATCCCTTGTGTGTCATTGATTTCAATCACTGCAGTGCGTTTTGCATTGGGTTTGACAAAAATTTTAAACTCGATGAAATCATTTTTTACTGTAAACCAAGCCATTTTTTGAGTTCCTGTTTTGATTAAAAAAAATGCTATATCAAAATAATTTAATATTTTAATGATTTTTTTGTTGAGTATGTGAAAAATTTTTGGTAGGTTACCTGCCACTTAAAATAAAGAACACGAGGAGTTCTTATGAAACAGAAATTATCTATGCTCGCTATTGGTCTTTCTTTGGTCGGCATGATTTCTACCCCTGTTTTTGCAGCATCTTCTGATCAACAACAAGTGGGAACATCCCAAACGAAGAAGCACAAAAAAGTTTCTCATCATAAAAAAGCACAGGTTGTTGCTACGCCCGCTGCAACTGATGATTCAAATTCCTTAATGTATTTGCCGATGGATATCAGTGTGCCAGGCAAATCATTTGTTTCAAGTGGACCCTATATTGGGATTCCCTTGCAATACTCCGGCACGAATTTGATTATTAATGCGCCAAGTGTCAACCAAGACGTTGCACTTTTAAAAGTCAGAAAGGGCATTGATTCAAGATTAGAATCCTTAGGCATTGAGCAAACACCCAGCACAACACATTTACTGCTCAGTGGTATCGTCGAAGGACAAGCCATGGTAAGCCGTGGAAATGGTCAGCCGACATCAAGTGATATCAATCTTACGAGTGCAGGCTTAGATGCGTATATTTTAGGGCCAGGTCAATGGTTGTCATCATTGATTGCATTTTCTTACGATGATAATTCAGGTACCACGTCAGGTTCTTACGCGAGTAATCTACGGACACAAAACTCACGCGTCTACATTAGCCAAGCGTTTGTGACCATTGGTAATCTGGCTAAGACGCCTTTTTACGGTACATTTGGCCAGTTGACAGTGCCATTCGGTACTTACAGCAGTAACATGATTGCAACACCTTTGACCAAAGCCATGTTTGCGACAAAAGAAAGAGCCATTGTCTTAGGCTACCGTCCTCAAATGGATAATGCACCTTATGCAGCCGCTTATATTTTTAAAGGGGATTCACATGTCGGTGTGAATACCAGCAAAATTAACAACGGCGGTATCAACTTAGGTTATCAATTTGTCAGAGATACCGTGAAGGGTGATATCGGCGGTGGTGTGATTGCTAACGTGTCTGACTCGGTCGGCATGCAAAATATCGGAAATTCCGCCACCTACTTTAATGGTTTTGGTGGAACAAATGGAACAGGGAATGAAACGATTATCCATCGTGTCCCAGGTTATGATCTTCGCGCTCTACTGAGCGTGGGTGAGCATGTGGATTTACTTGCTGAATATATTTTTACAACTAAAACATTCAGTCATGCAGATTTAACCATGAAAAATCATGGTGCAAAGCCTCGTGCATTGGATGCTGAAGCGGCATACAGTTTCGCGGCTTTCTCACACCCAAGCTCAGTAGCCGTGGGTTATGGCATGACTCAAGACGCGCTTGCCTTAGGCTTGCCTTCAGAGCGTTATTCATTTGTCTTCAATACATCAATTTGGAGAGACACCTTGCAAAGTATTGAATTCCGTCATGAGATCAATTACGCAGCAAGTGCAACAGCAAGTGGTTCAGGGGTTGCCGCAGCACCATCAAGCGGTAGATCCAACGATGTTGTGACAGCACAATTTGACGTGTATTTCTAAACATCAATCAAAATAAAAAAGGCAGCCATGCGCTGCCTTTTTTATTGGTGTTTAAATATACTTGTCTAAAAGACTTGATGTATACTTTCTGCGGTTTAAAATCAATAAAAGGAATTTAAAATGCTCGCAAGATTTTACGGAACACCTCAGCAAGATATCAATCAACCCAAAGTTTTCACACTAAAAAACTCACTTACTGAACCAGTCAATGTTAACGATGTTTACGCTCAAGCGACAGAAACAGTTTGGCTGAGAGCGATTTTAAGTCTCAGTGGCGAGCAATTAGGTCTCAAGCAACTTGATCACGTGAGTCGCTTCAAAGCTATTATGGTATTGTTGTTTCATGAATTAATTACACAAGCTATCCCTACGGAAAAAGCAGCTGAGAAACTCGCTGGCGCGATGAGCGCGAAACTCTTGAAACAAATGCTCGTATTTTTTCTTAAAATGGTTATATACAGTAATCCATTTTCTGAAATAACAAAGCAATATCATCTATCAAATGATGAAAAATTAGCGAAGTTCGATAAGTTATTTTCAGAAATCACAAATAAATTTTTCAACGAATTTACTACCTATGGCGAAATCCAATCGATTGCATTACTGAAATCAGATGTAATGAATATTAAAGAAGTTTTTCTGGATCCTATGGCTGCATTTGCGCGCAGAATCGCGTTGCTATTTTGTAAGATCAAGGATAAACCAAAAGCCGGAGCGGATAATCAAATTCCTTTGTTGGATAATGCAATCCAGCCAGGCGAGGTTGATTTGCAGTTAGAGATGCTTCAGAGACGTTTAATTGAAATACAAGATCGAAACCGCTCTGGTAGTGAGTTTGATCATATTGCTGAAGAAATTCAACAATTTGGCGATGACTTCATCGCGCAAATATTGATGTTTTCAGTAACAAAAACAGTTGCCAAATTTAATTTCGATACTATGCGTGAGATTTATCAGTTAAATATGCCAGAAAATTTGATTCGTATCAAGCAAATTGCTAAGGAAAATAAATTTCCATATTTGAACGATACATTGAGCATCCAGAAAAAATACATTGATTATCACGTGAATTTTTTGCATCTTTACGAAAATACATGTTCATTCATTGCAGATATTTTCCCAGGATTCTCAGAAGAGACATTTAAAAAATGCTATGAAAAAGCCTTTGAATGTTTTAGTCGTCCTGAAAATCAAAATAGTTTGTTGATTAACACTACCTATGAATTATATTTGATGATGGCGCGCTATCCACAGTATCAAATGGAAATTCAAAAAACAGTGACAATGTTGGCGGGGCATTTAAAAATTTCTCTCAAAGATATGTCAGAAATACTTAAACATGAAAGTGAAGTTCCACTTTCCTTGCAAGAAATTATTTTATGGGCAAAATCCGCGATACGGACAGGCGCATCTCCTTATATTGAAAGGCAAAAAATCGCACAGGGTGAGCAAGTCGAATCGAAAGGTCTGATTCCTGTTAGTTTGAGTTTCTCATTTTTTACTTCAAGTGAGAAGCTACCGGAGCGGCATTATCTTTCAGAAAGTAAAGTGGAGATGCTTGTGAGTTATGCTGAGCATCATGACACGTATAAAAAACTATTTGATAAAGTGGATACAAAAAAGAATAAAAAGTTGGAAGAATTTTTTTCTCAACATATAAATCAGGCTAAATATCTTGAACAATTGGTGATTCTATCCGGCATGATTAAAAAATCAGTTGAATCAGCCAAGCTTCAATCTGCGCTGCAAAAACATGTCTCGCATCGCGCAGAGTCACTCTTGAATGAATATCTTCATGATTCTGATTGCACACCTCAACAACGTTTGAATTATCTAGAAGTTTGGCAATCTCACATATTTTTTGAAGGTTTTTTTATGCAGAGAAGGTTGGAGAATGTAAAGGAGCAACTTATCAAACAAAAGACACATCTAGAGCCAGCTATTGTTTCTGAAAGTAAGGAAGAAGAATGGGAAGTGTTAACTCTAAAGAAATAGAAATGTTCTATCAAATGTGTCAATTAGTGCGTGCTTTAGCGACTGTCATTCCGCGCATGCTTTAGCTATTGTCATCCCGCGCATGTTTTTAGCGCGGGACCCAGTGTCTTAGTCACTAGGTTCCGCGCTAGGAGCAGCGCAGAATGACAAGTATGGCACAATTAGAAACATTCTCACTTGAAGGACTTTTTTATGGGCAACTTATTTTCAACATGCATTACCGAGGAAAATGCAGCACTTGAATTTAATCGTGCTGCAAAAGCAGGCTATGTTTCGCGCGCGAAATGGATTTTAGAATCATTTCCAGCAAAGCGTAACGAAATTCTTTCTTATAAAGATTTACCGCTCGAGACAGCTATCTTTGAAGGGCATGATAAATTTGTAGAGTTTCTGATTAAACAAAATATCGACATAGATCAGCAATTAAATATTTATAATGGTACAGCCTTTGAGTTGGCGCTTACTCTGCATGCCAATAGAATTGCATTACAATTATTTGAGGCGGGCGCCAAAATTCCTGAAGACATTGATGGTCTTAATGCCTTAGATTATATTTTTACTTCTGCCGAACTTAATTTAGCAAAGCCTTTGTCAGAAGATATCATTACATTGGCCACTGGTTTGATGGCACGTCACTTAAAAGCCCATCCCAATATCATTTTATTGTTAGCAAGAAAATCTCCAGAGTTAGCGTTGATTTATCGCCTTTATAACGATGATGTTCTCTTTGAGGATCTTAGAAATAAATTAATTCATCAAGCCAGTCGCGATATGAGTAAACCACGTTTTGCTCAATTGCTTTCAATGCCGATGGAAGAGTTTAAACAAGCTGAGGAAGTACAATCATTGCTAAGACGATATCCTAAGGTTGCAAATCATTATAATGGTGGGAGCTTATTGCTTCTTCGTCCCTAATAACGTATACATCGTCGGTACAACGAACAAAGTAAAACACGTTCCAACTAGCATACCGCAGGCGATAACGAGGCCTATTGAGAAGCGGCTTTTTGCGCCAGCACCAGATGCGGTAATCAGTGGCACGACACCTAATACCATTGCAGCGGTTGTCATAAGAATAGGACGTAAGCGCAACGAAGCCGCTTTTGCAATTGCTGCCTTGACATCTAATTGTTCGGTAATTTGTAATCGATTTGCAAAATCTACTATTAAAATACCGTGTTTACTAATTAATCCAATCAGTGTTACCAAGCCAATTCCGCTATAAATATTTAAAGTCTCAATGCCTAAATTTAACGGAATCAGTGCACCAGCAATTGAGAGTGGTACACTGATTAAAATAATGAAGGGATCAATAAAACTTTCAAATTGTGCCGAAAGAACTAAATAAATTATTAATAACGCAAATAAAAACGTGTATAGCATAGTGCTGCCTTCTTGCACTAACTGGCGCGATTGCCCCGCATAATCCCACGACATTTCTTGTGGGACAAGTTGCTGAGCTTTCTGTTCTAAAAATTGTATAGCAGTGCTGAGTGATTTTCCTGGCATGGGCACACCTTGTAGTGTGACTGAGTTTAATTGTTGGAATTGATTGAGCTGGTTGGGTTCTGGTTGAATTTTCAAATCAACTAATCCACCTAAAGGAACTAAATCGCCGGTTTGCGTAGGCACATAATAATGATTTATTTTTTCAGGATCGATGCGTAAATGTCTCGGAACTTGCGGAATGACTTCGTAACTTTGGCCTGAGAGATTAAAGCGATTTATATAACCGCCACTTAAAAAGGTTGCTAATGTACTGCCAATGACATTCATTTGAATTCCAAGATCTGCGGCGCGATTACGATTGATAGTGACCACTAATTCGGGTTTATCAAACTCGAGATCTGTTTGCAAAAACATGAATAAACCACTTTTCATTGCAGCGCTTTTTAAATCATTCGCTACTTGATTTAGTAATTCGTAACCTGCTGTTGACGTTAAAACAAATTGTAGCGGTAAACCATTGTCTTGACCTGGAATAGAGGGGAGAGGGAATGCAACCGCACGTAACCCTGGAATACTCGCTAACTTAGGTTGTAAATCAGCAAGAACTTTATCTTGATTGCGTTTGCGATCGTTCCATGGTTTTAAGGTGAGTCCAGCGAAAGCTGAATTGACATTCGTCACGATAAAATAATTTTCCATTTCAGGGACGTTTTGAAAAATGTTATTTAACATTTTTGTATAATGTGATGTGTAATCAAAGTTTGCATACTGCGGAGCGCTGAGCATACTAAAGATGACACTTTGATCTTCGTCTGGGGCTAGCTCGGTTGTGGTTGTCCAGGCGAGTAAACCGCAAGCGGTGAGCATGATCAACACAAAAACAGCCACGATGCGTCGATGGTCTAACACGTTATATAACTGTTTTAAGTAACGAACTTTTAATGATTCAAATAAATCATCAATGCGTTGAGTGAAAGATTTGCCCTCTGCGTGTTTTAATAAATGAGCACACATCATAGGTGATAATGTCAGTGCGATCACACCAGATAAAATCACGGCAAAAGCCAGAGTAAACGCAAACTCACGAAAGAGAGCGCCGGTTAACCCAGTCATAAAACCAATTGGGGCATATACAGCGGCTAAAGTGGTAGTCATAGAAATAATCGGTGTTGCAATTTCGCGTGCACCCTTAATTGCTGCATCAAAAGGAGAAAGACCTTCTTCGATGTGACGATATATATTTTCGACAACAACAATGGCATCATCGACGACTAAACCAATCGCAAGTACCATCGCGAGCAGCGTTAATAGATTAAGAGAGTAACCCATTGCATACATGAGTGTGCAGACGCCCACTAATGATAATGGAATAGTGACGACTGGAATACTCACAGTGCGGAATGAGCCGAGAAATAAAAATACAACAATAATCACAATAATGGATGCTTCGATAATGCCACGCATGACTTCATGAATCGAGCTGCGAATATATTTCGTGCTGTCATAAACAATTTTGCCATCAAAGCCTGGGGGGTAATTGCGTTGGATTTTAGGTAACAAGTTACGCACGCTATCAATGACGGTGAGCGGATTAGCTGTCGGCGTACTTTGAATACCAATGAAAACTGCATTTTTACCATTAAAGATCACTGAAGAATCGTAACTTTCAGAGCCTAATTCTGTGCGGCCAATATCACCGATGCGAATCGCTGTATTGTTGCGTGTTGCAATCACAATGCGTTTGAATTGCTCGGCATTTTGTGTAGTTGTTTTTGCATTAATATTGTAAAGGACTAGCTTGCCTTTGATTTGGCCAGCTGCAGTCTGAAAGTTTTGTGCTTGTAAAGCCGCGACAACATCATTTGCACTGATATTAAAGGCTGCCATTTTGGTGGAATCTAACCAAATGCGCATGGCGTAAGTGTGTCCGCCTAAAATTTCGACGTCAGCGACGCCATCAACACTTTGCAATTCAGGTTGAACAACACGTGTTAAATAATCTGTAATTTGTTCCATGCTCATGTGGCTGCTGTTATAACCCAAATACATGAGCGCCATTGTGTTGCCGGTGGATTTTAATATGACAGGTTGCTGACTTTCTTTGGGTAATTGATTCGCAACTTGTTGCACTTGTGACATGATGTCTGTCATTGCAACGCCAGGGTCATAATTCAATTTGATATAAGCTTTAATGGTGCTGACACCTTCGATGCTTTGTGCTGTGATGTAATCAATTCCTTCGGCTTTTGCAATCGATTTTTGTAACGTGGAGGTAATAAATCCTTCGATTAATTCTGAACTTGCACCTGCCCATGTTGTAGTGACAGTGATAACGGTATTTTTCATCGCAGGAAATTGACGTAATTGTAATTCGCCAATTGAGCGTAAACCCAAAAATAAAATCATCAAGCTGACAACGCAGGCGAGAACAGGGCGCTTAATAAAAATATCAGTGAAATTCACATTCATGAGTTATTTACCGTGACGCGAGAACCATTTTGTAATTTGAGTTGTCCTGACGTGACAACTTGCTCGCCTGATTTGAGTCCTTCAAGAATGGATAAAATATCACCGCGTCGCTCGCCGACTTTCACGAAACGTCGCGTGACTTTTAATTGAGGATGATTTTTTTTGTCAACGCCGTCTTGTTCGATGACATATACGGAATCACCTTCCAAACTATATGCAATGGCAGTTTCAGGCAGAACGATGACATTTTTTTCACCGCGTAACCAGATGGTTACATCCACAAACATTCCTGGACGTAGTGTGAAGGTTGAATTTGGAATGGTTGCTTGTACTTGAATATTGCGAGTCGCAGGATCCACTTTTGAATTGATCGCAGTAATTTTACCGCGAATGGGTTGTGCCTCTGAGTTAAAAGTAATATCTACAGGTTGTTGAATATATAAGTTAGGAAGATCTTGTGCGGGTAAATTAAATTGCACGTATAAAGGATCGAGTGATTGCAATGTCACAATAGCTGTGCCTGCTTGAATGTATTGGCCGAGATTGATTTGACGGATTCCTAAATAGCCATTAAAGGGTGCGGCAATAGTTTTTTGTTTGATGCGCGCTTGAATAGATTCGACATTAGCCTCCGCTTCTTCAAGTTCTGCTGCATCCTTGTCAACAACGGCTTGTGAAGTCGCATTTTTTTTCAGTAAGGTCGCGTCGCGATTGTAGCTAATGGTAGCGAGTTTGAGTTTTGCTTTGCTGCTTTTTAAGTCTGCTTGTTCAACGGATGTATCGAGTAAAACAATCATATCGTTTTGTTTGATCATTTGACCCGAATTAAAGTGAATTTCAGAGACTTTACCTGGTACTTCTGCGCTTAGCTCGACGCCATTGATGGCAGAGAGGGTGCCAATCGAGGTGAGCGATCCACGCCAAGCCACGAGCTTGGCGGTGGTGCTAGAAATAGTAGCAGGTGGCGGTTGATAGTTTGACATGATCCAGGAGAAAAAAAGTTTTTTGGCGCCGTAAAAACCAAAAATCAAACCAAATACGACGCCTGTGATGATCAACATTTTTTTCATGTGGATTAGCTTTCCTTAGTAATCACTAAAAAGACAGCGCCATTTTCACGTAAGACATTTAACAGTAAATTATCTTTTGTGCCGTCAGCGATTTTTTTGAGGTCGTCAACAGAAGTCACTTTTTGTTGATTGGCGGAAGTGATCACATCACCGACACGAAGATCCGCATGCCATGCGTTGGTATCTGTATCGACTGATACGACTAAAATGCCTTCGATTTTGCCGTGAATTGGGCTTGTTAAATGGAAGTTTTTTAATGCGACACCGTTAAAATAAGGATCACTTTTTGCATTTTCCTCTTGACGTTCTTTGGGGTCGGTTAATTTTACACTTATATTGAATTTTTTACCTTTGCGCAAAACAACCATATCAGCTCTTGAGTCAACACGTACGGAGCTAATTGCATTCACTAAGTCATTTGCGTTACCAATCGATGTGCCATTGACAGACATTAAGATATCACCAGCTTGTAATCCTGCTTTCGCACCAGGTGAGTTCGGCATGACGAGTGTGACGACGGCGCCTGTGCTTGCATCGAGTCCAAACGCGGAGGCGAGATCTGGTGTGATATCTTGAACGCCAACACCTAAGGTCCCACGTTTAACATTACCGTAAGCTAATAGTTGCCGCATAACACTCATGGCTTGATTAGAAGGAATGGCAAAACCAATTCCAACGTTTCCTTGGTTGGGTGCCAAAATAGCTGTATTGATACCAATTAATTCACCATTGGTATTGACTAATGCACCGCCAGAATTACCTGGATTAATAGGAGCGTCAATTTGGATGAAGTTTTCGTAGGTTTCGATGCCAAGCGTATTGCGGCCCAAAGCACTGACGATCCCTGATGTCACGGTTTGATTAAGACCAAAGGGATTACCGATGGCGGCGACAAAATCACCGACTTTGAGTGAGCTTGAGTTAGCGACATGAATTGCTTGCAAGTTTTTCGCGCGAATTTGTAATAATGCGATATCAGAAGGGCGATCAAGGCCAATGGTTTTTGCCGTGTAATGACGACCATCCCCGAGTGTTACGACGATGCGTTCGGCATCTTCTACGACATGGGCGTTAGTTAAGATGTAGCCTTGTGTCGCATCGAGAATGACACCAGAGCCAATAGAGAGTATATCGTTAGGAATAGGGCCATTATTTCCCAGAGCTTGTTGGTTTTTTTGTAATCGATTTAAGGTATTAATGTCGGTGATTTTAAGTTGAGCGCGAATATTCACAACGGTGGGTAATATCGTTTTCAGCATTGGGGCAAGGGTTGTTGAAGTCGCTGTGCCTGCTAAGCATGTTGTTGCGATCCACAATCCACCCAAGAAGCTCAGCATGATGCGTAATACATTGCGTGAAACCCGACTCATATCAATACCTCTCAGTAAATGAAGCTAGTATTTTACCTGTTAAAGCGCGTCGGAGCTATAGTACACTTACGGCTGTGAAATTGATTAATGAGCTACTCATGACACTGAAATCCACAAAAAACATTCCCATTTATCCTATTGTTGCATCAGGCTTTTCACGTTGGCTAAAAAAACAAGATATTGTTTTACAAAATTGGATTGCATCAATCAATTATGCCGCTAAGCCGGGTACAATTTGTCTCGTGCCAGATGCTTCAGGTCATTTGGCGTCAGTTTTATGTGGTGTCAATGATGAAAATGATTTTTGGTCTGTCGGTCAGTTGCCACTGACTTTGCCAGACAATGCCCAGTATTCAATTTCTTTTTCAGCTTTTTCGAAAAAAATTTCTGCACAAATGCAAGCCCGATTTCAATTAGCTTGGGATTTAGGTAGTTATCAATTTACTCGTTATAAGAAACCCTCACGTTCACCTGCAAAGCTTCACTCTATGCATACTGAAGCTACAGTATTATCTGAAAGTATTTATTTAGTCCGTGATTTAATTAATACACCTGCCGATGATATGGGACCTTCAGAATTAGCACATGCTGCAGAAAAATTAGCGAAGCAATGCAATGCAACGTTTCATCAAACTGTGGGTAAGCAATTACTCGAGAAAAAATTTAATGCGATTCATACCGTCGGGCGTGCAAGCGATGATGCGCCTCGTTTATTGGATATCGTGTGGGGTAAAAAATCCCATCCTAAAGTGACACTGGTCGGGAAAGGGGTTTGTTTTGACTCGGGTGGCCTCGATTTAAAACCCTCTTCTTATATGTTATTGATGAAAAAAGATATGGGTGGTGCTGCGAACGTGTTAGGGCTTGCACGTGCAATTATGCAAAGCAAACTGCCAATTCGTTTGCGTGTCTTAATTCCTGCTGTTGAAAACGCAGTTTCTGGGAGCGCTTATCGTCCAGGTGACATTATTACGATGCGTTCAGGTAAAACAGTTGAGATCGGTAATACCGATGCAGAAGGGCGTCTCGTGTTGGCAGATGCTCTCACAGAAGCGGTCTCTGAATCACCCGATTTATTAATTGATATGGCAACCTTGACGGGTGCAGCGCGCGTTGCAGTCGGTACAGAATTAGTTGCGTTTTTTTCAAATAACGATGCGATTGCGCAAACTATTTTGAAAGTTGGCGATAAAGAAGCGGATTATTTGTGTCGTCTACCTTTATTTGCATCTTATCGCGATGGCTTAAATAGCACTATTGCCGACATCAATAATATGGGTGCTGATGGTTATGCGGGTGCGATTCAAGCTGCTCTCTTTTTAAAAGAATTTGTGCCCGATGAAATCCCATGGCTGCATTTAGATATGATGGCATGGAATACTCGTTCGCGCCCAGGGCGTCCCGTGGGTGGTGAAGCGATGGGTGTAAGAGCTTTGTTTGCGTATTTGAGGGAGCGGTTTTGTTAATTTGACTTCGCATTTTTTATTTTGGCATCGAAGTTCATTCATTCAACTCAGGGACGCACATCCCTGTACTCGGTGCTTCCTTTTCGTCGGAAAAGGGTTTAACGAAAGTTGAAGCGTTTACTTCTCGCTGAACCTTGTGATTTGGATTACAGATCAATGACTCCCAAGTTTTTTCCAACTTTTTTAAACGCTGCAATAGTTTTATCGAGATGAGCTTGAGTATGAATCGCAGAAACTTGCAAACGAAGTCGCGCTTTATTTTGTGGTACTAAGGGATAGGAAAATGCAAACACATAAATCCCTTCTTCAAGTAAAGCTTGCATCATAGCAGCTGTAATCGCTGAATCCTCTAACATGACTGCAATAATAGGATGATCTCCTGGTAATAATGTAAAACCTAGTGCAGTTAATTTTTCACGTAAATAATGGCTGTTTTGGTATAAACGTTGTATACGTTCGGGGCTTGCATTTAAAAGCTCGAGCACACTTAGTGTTGTATTAATCATTTCTGCTTGAGAGGCTTGTGCTGGATGTTCTGCAGCTCTTAGTAAATCAATCCATTTTTTTTGACCGCTGATATAACCGCCTGAAAAATGATTTTTCGTTTGTACAAACTGATTCATCACAAGGTCAACGCGATCTGCTATGTGATGATACTCTGGTGTGCCGCGGCGTTTTTCACCGACGAATCCAGCGGCATGTGTATCATTCACTAAAACATGAGCGTTATATTTTTTAGCAAGATCACAAATAGCAGGTAAATTGGCTATTTGACCATCCATATGAAAAATACCTTCAGTCGCAATAAATTTATTTTTAAATTGTGTAGCAAGACGAAGTTGATTTTCTAAATCTGTCATGTTGTTATTTTCAAAATTAAAAGTGGTAGCTTGTGTATGATGCAAATTTTCGAAATCATTATCGATATTACTAATGAGTGCATCGTCGTGATGCATTACCTGAGAAAATAAATCTGTGTGCTGTGTTAAACAGGTAGAAAATAAAAAAGTATCTTCAGTTTCTAAAAATGCATTTAATTGCAGTTCTAATTCGCGTCGCAATGCTTCTGTGCCATGGATGAATTGTGGGAACGATAATCCGAATTGGAACTGATTGATCCCCTGCATTGCTGTTGCGATTAAAGCAGGATGATTAGCAAGTCCGAGATAATTGTTGATGCAAAGATTAATGGCATCACGGCCATCTGCTAATTTGATCATGGGCGGCTTGAGAGTGAAAAGCGCTTGATGCTTGACTGGTTTGCGCGTGAGTTGCAGTTCAGACATGATTAATTCCTTTTAATCAATGCAAGCTATATTAACGCATTTTACCTTTTTGCGTTGGTATATTTTGAGGATGGGACATTTCATTTGAAAAAATAGTGTAGAGATTGATGTCACTTTGAACAATTTTACCGAGCAGTTGAGTGAGCCCATTTTTCTTGAGGGTGATTTTATTGACTGGTTCATCGATATGGGTATAGATTTTTTCGAGGGCTGATATGTTGTGTGTCATCGCCGCTAGAGTAAATAACTTAAGCAGTTGCACGGAGTCTTTTGTTATCTTATCTTGCGCCATAACGTCCACCCTTAGTATGTTATGCTCTGTTTCAAGTATAGCCTATCTTATGAGAGTCGAATTGATTATATTAACTTTCCTTAAAATAGCAAATTCGGAGTATCTCTTGTCTTCCACTATTCCACCACAATTATATTGGGCCTGCCGTCGGGGTATGCTCGAACTTGATGTTTTATTGGGGAAATTTTTAGAAGGTGCTTATCTTAAACTATCCCCAGAAGAGCAGGAAATCTTTGTAAGTTATCTTCGCTCACAAGACCAAACGCTGTTTCTTTGGCTGACAGGGCGCGAAACCCCTGAAGACCCAGCTTTTAAGCGCATGACGGAAAAAATCATTCAATATGCACGACAGTCATTTTAAAGTAGCGCCTCGTTTCTCAAGGTATTTTCTTTTGTACCAGTGCGCTTTATTGGTTTTATCTTGCTCGATTATTATTACTTTACCTTGCGCAATGCTTTGGAAAGGTCTTTTGATGATGTTTTTGATCGGTTATTTGCTGCGCGCGTTTTATCTGCAACAGCAGTGGCAACAACTGACTTATCACAATAAACAATGGCGAGTGTCTGTGCAGGCGCGCGAATGGGATTGCCAACTCTGCGGCGATAGTATGCTGACAGATTGTGTTTTGGTGTTGAGATTTATTATGTCAGAGACGCATCGTAAAAAAACGTGGGCGATTTTTCGCGACAGTGTTACAGCAGAAGAGTATCGTCGATTACGTGCTTTGGCGCGAATGGGATTGGAGTAAAAATAAAATACTGCTAATTAAGCCCAACACTAAAAATATCACGCCTAACTCTGTTTGAGTTTGGGTAGGTAAATTGGCAATACAGTAGGTCACTAATACAGTCATGAGAACTTGAAAAAACCCGTAGATAGCACCGGCAGCCCCGATGGAAGAAGTGAGTGTTGAAAATGCGCCCGCGGTGGCATTTGGAATAATAATTCCGATACACATTGTTATGAGAAATGTCGGCACCATGATGCTCATGATATTAAAAATATTTAAGATGCTCAGTGTTATCATTAGCGATGCGGCCAACACCATTAAAGCAATACCAATGATCATCATCGTACGATACCCTAACGTTGTGACACATTGACTATTGATGAATGTACCGATCAACTCCCCCAGGGCAATACATAAAGTGATCAAGCCATAATGCGCAGGTGAAACGTGTAAATGATTTTGCAAAATAAAGGGATTAATAATAGCGTAAGCGATTAATGCAGATAATGCTAAGCCTGAGCAAAGCATATTGCAGATAAATATTTTATTTCTGAGTAAGGCAGCATAATTTTTTACAATAATGAAAGGATGTAACGAATACTGTGAGCGGGTTTGATGCGTTTCGGGTAAATAAATGCAGACAAAAACTGTGACAAACAAGCCGAATAATAGCATGAGGATAAAATTACCGCGAAAACCAAATATCTCTTGAATGTATCCGCCAAGAGCGGGGGCTAAGGCTGTGGCAAGCGCTATGCCTATTGTGAGATAAGAAGCCATTTGTGCCATGGTATTGCCGGTAAATTTATCCCTTAATAAGACCCTGCCTAAACTGGCGCCAGCACCTGCGCCGATACCCTGTATAAGGCGTGTCAAGAGTAACATCTGTGTAGAGTGAGTGGTTGCGAGCCCTGCGCTGCCTAGGAGATAAATACAAAAACCGATTAATAAAACAGGTCTTCTCCCGAAATAATCGGAGAGTGGCCCATAAAAAAGCTGTGAAATGCCAAATCCACAGAGAAACAGTGTAAGCGTGAGTTGAGTTGTGCCGGGCGTAATCGCAAAAGCATCGCTAATGGCTGGAAAAGAAGGAAAATAAATATCCATCGAGATAAAGCCCACTAATGCGATGAATAAGGCGAGCGTTATAAACAGAGTAGGTTTCGATGGGATGAGGGGTTTTGTGAGCAGGGCTTTTATCATAAATGTAAAAAGGCTTCTGGTAAGGGTTGGTTGGTTCCGTGACCCGCGCCTATAAAAAGAAAAGCGCTTTCAATGGTGCCATCGACTTGGAGTAATTGACTGACGATACTGTCTTGAAAGGCTGCTGTTATCCATGTTTTTAATTGTAAAGCGGTTGCTGTGAGTAAAAAAGTTTGCGACGCATGCCCGATATCAAGTAACGCTGCTTTCAGAGAGCGCGAGTGCTTATATTTCCACCAGAGTTTATCGCACCGACACGTTAAATAAATACCGCATGCTAATCCTTTTGAGTGATGCTGATGATAATTGGCCTGAATGATTTCGGCCTCATAATTGCCCTTTGATAATAACGTTAACTGATGATCCTGGGGGCGATAATGATAAATACCTTGTTCCAATCCGGTCACTTGATAAGCGATGATGTATGCTTCTTCGGCATGTAAAGCTCCACTGGCAGGGCTGGCTTTTCGATAGCCGATGGTCTTGTAATTCAATGCAGTGAGTTCTTCCCATTCTAGGCCATGAATGAGCCCAAAGCTGGTATATAGCATAGTGCTTAACTCTTCCAGAGTGATCGGGCGTCCATCAAAATTTCGGCTGGTTTTTCGATTTTTTAAAGCGGAAATTAATGAAACCTTGTCGAGTTGCCTCGTATCAGGTGTCGGAAGGATGATCCGTTTGCCTGGTTTCTCTAAGAAGAGGGGGGGAGGTTGGGTTGCTGCGAGCTTGGTGGATTCATCTAGGTAGCGCTGTGCCACTTCTTCTGGGCTGGTCGCGCCGTTCGTAGCGTAAATGTCTTGGGTGCCTTTATGAAAAATTTTCGAAATAATATCCCATCCCCAAGGGGTTTTTTCAGGGGGTGTCTCAGTAATGAGCTCGGCGTTTCGTAGCTCCTCCATGATGCTTGAATCATTAAAGGTGCCAGTTTCGGAGATATGTAATAACTCTGTAAAATAAGCTGAATTAAGAAGAAATTGCTCGTGTTTCAGATAATTCCAGACGAGGACTTGTCCTTCTTCAAGTAAAAAAAACAAGTGCTGATTGATGTATAAGCCAGCCATAAAAGAAGGTGCTTTTCTGGGGGGTTAGTTTTTAAAGAAAGCAGGTGCTCTCAGGGTTTCGCTGGATTCTTTGCTTTCTCTTTGCACAGGATTCATGTGGCATTTTCCTATAAAAAAATAAGATGTTATTTGGCAAATCTATACAGCATCAGTTAAGATGTCAACCGCATTTGATGTCCGAAACTAGGGTAGTGCACTCGTGTTAAAGTATTGTTTGTTTGTCGTATTGTCTTTCATGGTCTGTTTCTCTTTGCCTTGTCGCAGTGAGTCTGCAGTACATAAGACGGCGATTCGTTTGGCGATTCTGGATAATTTCACATCAGAAAAATTTGCCCAAAAATATAAAATAGATTACTTCGCGGGTATTGATACGGCAATTTTTTCAGCTAAACAAACAGGTATATTGATCGAGTATAAGGTGTTTACTTATGGGAATAAGCCTTTGGCGATTTTAAATGCACTATGTGAAGTGGAGCAATGGAAGCCTGATTTAATTATTGGGCCGCATCTTTCTAATCAATTTCTATTGTTAAAAAAATACATCAAACATACCTTGGTTGTATCACCTTATGCAACGGATGTTTCTTTAAAAGAGTTGCCGACCAATTTTTATAGTCTTTCGTTGCCAGATGAGTATATTGCCAATGCCAATGTATTGTTCGTTAAAAAATATTTTCCTGGCAAAGATATTTTTAATATTACCCAGGCCGATTGCAAAGATTGTGTTGATATGGCTTTGCTCTTTAATAAACTCTACCATCAATATTATCCAACAGCGCATATTACCGATCGTTATTATACGGGGAACCATGTCGAATTAATTGATATGCAAAGATTACTTGAGGGTTACCAACCTGGCAGCATTATTTTGTTACAACCTCTGAGTTATGTTGATGCGCAAACACTCATGAAAATGATTTCTGATTATTTGCCAATGTCTCACTTGATATTTGTTTACAATTTAGATAATTGGGGGAATTCAAGTGCTGCGAAAAAAGAACATCGTAAAATCAATAATTATCTTGCTTACAAAATCAGTCCACTCGTTCAAAATGAGAATTCTAAAACGTACAGTGATTTTTTAACTCAGTATCAAAAGCTTTTTGGAGAGCAATCAAAAAATGCGGTTACCTATATGTCATATTCAAGTGTCATCTCAGTTGTTGATGCCTTGAAAATGTTTCCGCAAAAAAAACATCAATCCATGCGAAAAAATATTTTAAAGAGTTTTATGGCAGCAAGGGAAACCGATCCTAATTGGCACCGTCCTGGTTCAATTATGGTTTATGCATTGACACAGCAGGGAGAGCAAGAACAAGGTATTATTGCGAATTATTCATCATATGAAGCCTCAAGAAAATAATATTACATTAGCACGTTATATCAAATGGGTGATTGGTAATCGCATCATGCTGTGTTTAGGGTTGCTTTCAATCGCAGTATTGATTACTTCAACCTATGATATTCTTGATGGATTCCAACAAGTCAAATCCTCTCTCAATCGAGAATGTTATAGTTTAAGCGAGTTTATCGTTGCGCAATCGTTGATTGATAATCAGCGTAGTATCTCAGTTAAACTTGATGAATTAAATCATGCTGACCGTTTAAAGAAATACCAGTGGATTGAAAAACAAAAAATTCGAAAGCTTCCAGAAATTAAATGGGTATACCCTTTATCATGGGTATATTATTATCCTGTGCACGGAGGTGACGGAGAAGCCTACGGTGAACTGCAGATTTCAGGTTCGTATTTTTACTATAATTCAACGTTATTTCAACAAATGGTAAAATTCTCATTATTGTTGATTTTCTCTCTTCTGATATTTCTTTTGTTGTATCCTTTGAGTAAACGCATCCCGCAAGATTTATTTATTTCGCCAGTGATGAATGTCTTGGCGCTTTTAAAAGATCGTTCGAGTGTGATTAATGATCAAAATATTGTGTTGCCGATTGAATTACAAGAAGTGCACCGCAAAATTATTGAATTAATGGATGAAGTGACGCTGCATGCTCGTGAAGCTGCGCTCGGACAAATGGCTGCGCAAGTGGCGCATGATATTCGTTCGCCTTTGACTGCGTTGGATGTTGTTGTTAAAGATATTCATACGATACCAGAAGAGCAGCGCATCTTAATTCGCAATGCGGCAAGTCGGATTCGTGATATCGCGAATAATTTGTTAAGCCATCATCATAAAAATTTGCTTTCATCCCATGACGAAGGTGGGGTTGAAAATGCACCAGAATGGGTGGTGGATTTGGTCTCCAGTGTTGTCTCAGAAACATGTGTTCAATATCGAGAGTCTGGCTTGAATCTTTTCATGGAAGTTCAAGAGTCTGCCTACAGTTGTTTTGCGAATATATCAGCATCAGCTTTCAAGCGCGTGATCAGTAATTTATTAAATAATGCTATTGAGTCGATGCAAGATAAACTCAATAAAAATATATTCGTCAATTTATTTTCTGAACGGGATTACTTGACTGTCTCAATCAAGGATGAAGGCTGTGGCATTCCACCCTCACTGTTGGAAAAATTAAATAAGGGCGAAACGGTGAGCCATAAGAAAAAAGGTCATGGCTTGGGATTGTCGTATGCTATTCGAATGATTGATAAATCGTGGGGCGGTAAAATTGTGATTGACTCAGAGGTTGGTGCCGGCACCACTGTTGAAGTCATTTTACCGAAAATGCGTAGTCCAGAGTGGTTCGCTTCGCGTTTATTATTTTCTTCTACAACGACTATTGTTGTGCTGGATGATGATGAAACAATCCATCAAGTCTGGAATGATCGCTTAAAGTCTTACAAGCCGGTAGCAATATTTAAATTTCATACAGTGGGAGAATTATTGACTTGGTTTCATCAGCGTCCTTCTGATGATGTCATTTACCTTATTGATTATGAATTAATTGAGAGTGCCGTGACTGGACTGAGTGTGATTGAACAATTGAATATTGCGGCATCTTCCTTTCTTGTAACGAGTCGATACGAAGAAGAAAATATCAGAGAAAAATGCATACAATTGGGATTAAGATTATTACCTAAGAATTTTGCGCCGCACATTCCTGTTCAAGTGATTGAAAAATTGCAGGAGCAGCCTGAGTTAATTTTTATAGATGATAGTGTATTGATGACACAAGCTTGGTTGATGCGCGCAAAATTGATCGGAAAAAATATTATTACGTTCAATACTGCTGAAGATTTTATGCATTCGCACATGGTGAATGTCTACAGTAAAAATATTCCTATTTATATTGATTCGGATTTAGGTGCGGGTGTGACAGGGCAAGATGTCGCAAAAATATTATTTGAAGATGGCTTTAGTGATATTTATCTCGCAACAGGCTTTCATCCGTCTGTCTTTGGTGAAATGGGCTGGATCAGAAGTGTTGTCAGTAAAGAGCCGCCTTTTTAATAAAACCGTGTCATCCGGCGCATGCTTTTAACGCGGGATGATATAGCTAAAAGCTGCGTTGAGTGATCGTCCAAACAAAATCATTATCGCCAGGTAATGGATGCGCGTCATATAAATACTGATCCCATTGGTCGGCTGAAATTTCCCAATAATTTTTATCTGCAAAAAAAGGAATGGCTTTTCCTTCGGCAATTTTTTTGACTGTTTCTTGTGAGGCGCCATCTTCTTTTGCGCTCTCTGCTAATTGATTTAAAAAGGAGCGACTGCGAATGAGAAAGTAGGAATGTTCACCGGACGGAAGGTGGATACAGAAGCTGCCATACATATCCATTAAATAAAAGGCAGAAATATTATTGTCTGCGATGTATTGCTTAAACGTTTGTATAAAGGAAGCGTTTGTTAAAAATTGAAGTTCAGGAATATTTGTAATCGTGCCTTGGCTGTAATGAGTGAAATATTGCCATTCGAGTTCTGCAACCATTGATTGAATTTTATAAGAAAACTCAGGGTCATCTTTTCTGATGTATGCATTAACTAAGCCATTGTTAAATGCATTGATTGCAATTTGTGAGTCGTGTTCGCCAGTGATGAGGATTTTTTTAATCGGGTAGTGTTGAATTTTGGTAAGAAATTCTGTGCCGAGCATTTCTGGCATGTGATAATCCACTAAAACCACACTAATATCTTGCTGATAAGGTGTATTGAAGAATTGTTTAATTTTATCTATTTGAATACTGATCGTTTGTTGTGTTGCTGTGCTTTCTTCAAAGGAGATCAGCTGATTTTTATCGAAACAGGGTTTGTATTCATCATTTAAAAAATTGAGAGCTTGTTGTGGTGACGTAAAATCAATGAAATTTTTTCCATACATTTTCAATAAAACACTTTGCGCAAAGGTTTTGTCGTCATCGAGCAGTAATTTTTTAGTGGGGAAATAAAAGATTGGTGTAGATGAAATCATACGATATCCTGATTTTCATTGTTGTGTGTGAGCAAGGTTTGTGCCTGATGTGTGGCATTCAATAAGTTTGTTGTGTTGAGTGATAATAGAGGCAAGATATCTTTTGGAATAGAAGCAGTTATTAAGTGTGCCTCAATCGCTTTTTGATAGCCTTCGATCAGTGTGGGTAAAAGATCCGTTAAAACACCCGCAACAGTTTTAATGGCGCTGAGTTTATTATTTAACTGGTGGAGGGTGGTCTCATCAATCATTTTGCGCTGATTGAGCGGCGTTAAACCAATGAGTTGTTCAATGCTTACACCAAAAAAATCAGAAAGAGGTTTAAGTGTAAGGATTTGAGGGTTTTCTGTAACGCCAGTCATTAAGCGATGAATAACGGGTTGTCCAATGCCGGTTCTTCTCGCAAGCTCTGCAGATTTAATGTTCTTGGCTAACATTAAATGTGAAAGGATGGTGGCTAAATTAGACAAGAATGTACCTCGTAATGACTTAAAAGAATAATATTTATGTTTAAATGTATTGTCAAGTATTAACCAATATCTTCATTGAAAAAGGTTTGACAACTATCCCAAATTGAATTATGCTTTTTTGCATTAAAAATATCTTCACGCGCATAAGTTGTTGTTAATATTACATTGATAGGGTGGATCATATGGGAAAGCTCAGTGCTCGAGAAATTGAAATTATTCAATATACCGCTTGTGGATCAACAGCAAAGGAAATTGCGCGTAAAGTTGGCTTAGAGTATAGAACCATTGAAGCCTACATGAAAAATATCAGAAGAAAACTGGGTGCAAAGAATGTCGCGCATGTGATTTATCTGGCGTATCGAAATAGCATGCTCAATGGTTGATGTTGTAGCTTGCCCCCATATGCTTTCGACGGGGGCTGTCTTCTCTCATCGAGGAGGGAAAGGAAGATTATTAACGAAGCGTATCCCATTGGGTTCGGCTTGTGAGGGGTGGGGTGGTAATTGAGGGGCGGGGCGTAGAATAAATGGATTTTGTCCATGAAGTAAGCGAGGCGCACCTTGCCCATCTTGACGCACTAATCTTGGCGGAGGCGGGAAGTCAATAAAATCTATGTGTGAAAGATTCACTTCGTTATCCAGATGAAACTCTGTGTTATTTTTTGGTTTATTTTCAGCCATTCTCTTGTTTCCTTGCTTAAATAGCGCAGATGAAGGCGTGAATACTACCATTAATAATTAGCTAATTCACTTTATTTGTTTCGTTTAGAGAAATCAAAAATATATTCACCGGTGAGTGGATCAATACCCAAATCATAGGCTTCTGATATGCAATAAGACTCGTTGGAATGCTTAGCTTCTTCAAATTCATTTTTCTTAGGGCTAAATAATATGACTGGACTGCTGAGTCGTTTTGGGGTGGGGGATTCTGTAGCAACTCTTGTCTCATTTAATGACTGTAGACTTTTAAAATCTTTCCCGCTGGGAAAAGAATGTCTTTTATTAAACATACGCCTGCCTCGTTATAAAATGCGCATTATCAGCTCATTTTATTAAGACAATATTAAGATGGTCTCTCTTACTAAAATACGTTAATATGCAAGGCTTTGTCAGTGTTGGGCTTAGCATGCAACGTATTCGTAACTTTTCCATTATTGCGCACATTGATCACGGTAAATCGACTTTGGCTGATCGTTTAATCCAACGGTGCGGCGGGCTTGCTGATCGTGAAATGGAAGAACAAGTGTTAGATTCCATGGATCTCGAGCGTGAGCGTGGCATTACTATTAAAGCGCATAGCGTGACCTTGAATTACCTTGCAAAAGATGGCCAAACGTATCAATTAAATTTCATTGATACCCCTGGACATGTTGATTTTTCCTACGAAGTTTCTCGCTCTCTTGCGGCTTGTGAGGGAGCTTTACTGGTGGTCGATGCAGCACAAGGCGTCGAAGCGCAAACCTTGGCGGTGTGTTATACGGCTATTGAGCAGGGTTTAGAAGTGCTTCCCGTGCTCAATAAAATTGACTTGCCACAAGCAGATCCGGCGCGAGTCATCAAAGAAATCGAAGAAATCATTGGCATTGACGCGCAACACGCACTGGGCGTCAGTGCGAAAACCGGTCAAGGCATTGATGAATTACTCGAGCATATTGTAGCTGGGATTCCTGCGCCTCTTGGTAATCCTGACGCACCTTTGCAGGCGCTGATTATTGATTCGTGGTTTGATAGTTACTTGGGTGTAGTATCGTTGGTGCGCGTGAAAAATGGCATTTTACGCGTGGGCGAAAAAATGCAAGTGATGTCGACCGGGCGTAATCACGAAGTTGGCGGGATTGGTATTTTTACACCGCGCCGAACACCGACAGGCATTTTACGTGCGGGCGAAGTGGGATACGTTGTCGCAGGCATTAAAGAAATCAATGGTGCGCCAGTAGGGGACACCTTAACGCACGCCAGTAAGCCGGCTAGTGAACCTTTGGCTGGTTTTCGCAAAGTGAAACCGCAAGTGTATGCGGGATTATTTCCAATACGTTCAGATGATTTCCCAGCATTTCGTGATGCACTTGGCAAATTATGTTTAAATGATGCTGCGCTGTATTTTGAACCAGAATCCTCTGAAGCCTTAGGCTTTGGTTTTCGCTGCGGATTCTTAGGCATGTTGCACATGGAAATTGTGCAAGAAAGATTAGAGCGTGAATACAATCTCGATTTAATAACCACAGCACCCACTGTGGTTTACGAAATTTTAACCACAAAGAATGAAATTCTCTATATTGATAATCCTTCGCGTTTGCCTGTGCCAAATAATATCTCAGAAATTCGCGAGCCAATCGCGAAAGTGAATATCCTTGTGCCACAACAATATTTGGGTAGTGTCATCACGTTATGTATTGAGCGCCGTGGGGTACAAAAAGCATTACAATATTTAGGCAATCAAGTTTCACTCACCTATGAAATTCCGATGGCTGAAATTGTTCTCGACTTTTTTGATCGTTTAAAGTCAGTCAGTCGCGGTTATGCCTCATTGGATTATAGTTTTTCTTATTTTCAAGCAGCAGATTTAGTGAAATTAGATTTGTTGATCAATGGCGATAAAGTCGATGCGCTTGCATTGATTATTCATCGTGCACAATCGCAATATAAAGGACGCCAACTTGCCGAAAAAATGCAAGAACTCATCCCGCGACAAATGTTTGATGTGGCGATTCAAGCTGCCATTGGTGCTCACGTGATTGCACGAACAACAGTGAAGGCCTTACGTAAAAATGTGTTAGCAAAATGTTATGGCGGTGACGTGTCGCGTAAACGTAAATTGTTAGAGAAACAAAAAGAAGGCAAAAAACGCATGAAACAAGTGGGTAACGTCGAAATCCCACAAGAAGCGTTTCTTGCAGTATTGAAGGTGAAAGATAAATAGGTTGGATGAATATTCGATAATGACGAGTCCTTGTTGAGTGCCTACCGAACATTTACAGAAAGGATAGATGATAATGAATTTTAACTTTGAAATGATTTTATATATTGCTGTGCTGATTTCAGGTGCATTGGCTTTGGCGGATATTCTCTATTTTTCAAAACGACGCAATCCATCAGCGAATATGCCAATCATTTTTGATTATGCGCGTTCTTTTTTTCCTATATTATTGGCAGTCTTTTTATTACGCGCATTTTTGTATGAGCCTTTTCGTATTCCTTCAGGATCTCTGAAGCCGACATTAGCGGTGGGCGATTTTGTATTAGTGAATAAATATACTTATGGCATACGCTTGCCAATTTTGCATAAAAAAATCTTAAATGTGAGTGATGTGAAGCGCGGCGATATTATGGTTTTTCGTTATCCACCGAATCCTTCAGTTGATTATATTAAACGTGTGATTGGTTTGCCGGGCGATCATATAAGTTATCTCAACAAAATACTTTACATTAATGGTAAGCCGATTCCCCAAGTTTTCGTCAAAAATGCAACCGATGATGCCGAAGATGAAGATCAGTCTTGGCAAGTTGACCAAAAAGAAGAAAATCTCGAAGGTGTTGTTCATCAAATTTATTTGAACCCAGAAAAAACAAACGATGATATTAAAGATTTGGTTGTTCCACCTGATCAATATTTTGTGATGGGCGATAATCGTGACAATAGTTTGGATAGCCGTTATTGGGGATTTGTTCCTGATGATAATATTGTCGGTAAAGCGAGCCTCGTGTGGATGAGTTGGGATAAAACAGCTGACTGGATGCATAAGATTCGCTGGAATAGAATTGGGCAAGCGATTCATTAGGTATTTTTTTACATATGAATAAAACGTTGCAAAAAAAATTGAATTATCATTTTACCGATAAAAAATTATTGGATATTGCGCTTACCCATCGCAGTGCTGATGTGCATAATAATGAGCGCCTGGAATATTTGGGAGATGCGATCGTTAACGCTATTATCGCGGAGGCACTCTACCATCAATTGCCAAAAGCACAAGAAGGTCATCTTAGCCGCTTGCGTGCAACACTGATTAATCGTGACAGATTGGCAGAATTGGCACGTGAATTTGAGTTAGGAAAATATGTTCATCTCGGTCAAGGTGAAATCAATGCGGGCGGTGCAGAGCGTGATTCTATTTTATCGTGCGCCATGGAAGCGATAGTGGGCGCGATTTATTTAGACTCAGATTATAAGACAGTGCAAGCTGTTGTCATGGTGTGGTACGAGCCTTTACTTAATTCTCTTTCACATCCAGAAAAGCATAAAGATCCGAAAACACGGCTGCAAGAATTGCTGCAAGCACAAGGTGCGGATTTACCCGTTTACGAAATTTCTTCTGTGTCGGGAGAAGCACATCAACAAATTTTTACCATCATGTGTAAAGCGTTAGATAAAACAGTGACGGCTGAGGGCACAAGTCGTCGCCGCGCTGAGCAAGCTGCCGCAGATAAAATGTTAAAGAGTATTCAAAAATGAACGAAAAAAAATCTTATTGTGGTTATGTTGCGATTGTTGGTCGTCCGAATGTGGGTAAATCTACTTTACTCAACGCTTTGATCGGCCAAAAAATCAGTATCATTTCCAGAAAACCGCAAACAACACGTCATCAAATCGCAGGCATTAAAACAATAGACGCTGTCCAAATCATTTTTATCGACACACCTGGATTACATTCAGATCAAAATAAACGCGCGATGAATCGCTATATGAATCGTTTAGCCACCAGTGTGATGTCAGATGCAGATGTGATTCTATTTTTGGTGGAAGCACAACGTTGGCAAGAGGAAGATGAATTGATTTTACGTAAAATCAGCCAAGCCAATGTGCCGGTGATTTTGGTTGTCAATAAACTAGATATCTTAAAAGATAAAAAACATGTGTTGCCTGTGATTGATCTTTTAAAAGAGAAATACGATTTTGCCGCGATCATTCCCTTGTCTGCGAAAAATCATGACAACTTAGATGTTCTCGAAAATACCTTGATCGAGCGCATGCCTGAAGGGCCACATCTTTTTCCTGACGAACAAGTCACCGACCGTCAGGATAGTTTCCGTATCGCTGAAATTATTCGTGAAAAAATTATTCATACAACAGGTCAAGAATTACCTTACAGTACAGCCGTTGTGATCGAATCAATGGAATCAGATGATAATAAAGTGAATATAAACGCCATCATTTGGGTTGAACGTGAAGGTCAAAAGCCTATTATCATCGGTGCTAATGGCGAGCGTTTGAAAAAAATTGGCACGGCGGCACGCAAAGAAATTGTGCGTTTATTAGGTCAAAAAGTTTTTTTACGTTTGTGGGTAAAAGTTAAAAGTAATTGGACAGATGATGCGGCTGCGTTAGGCGGTTTAGGTTATGAGTAATCGCGTCGCTTTGCAGCCCGCTTTTATTATGCATCGTCGCCCTTTTCGCGAAACCAGTGTTTTACTCGAAGTATTTACTCGCTATTATGGCCGCATTGCATTAGTCGCGAAAGGTGTGCGTGCGGCGAAATCTAAATTAAGACCTATTTTGCAGCCGTTTTCGCCGCTTCTTCTTTCATGGCAGGGGAAAACAGAACTCATGAGTTTAGTTGCTGCTGAACCGATGGGCCAGCCGATTTTTTTGCAGGGTGATTGCTTAGCCGCAGGATTTTATTTAAATGAACTCATTCTGTCTGTTTTCCAAAAACAAGATCCCCATCCCAATTTATTTGATCATTATCAATTGACGTTAAATCAATTAACGCAGGGTATTTTAGATCAAACGATTTTGCGTTTGTTTGAAAAAAAATTATTAGAAGAGGCAGGCTATGGGTTGCCTTTTCAGCAAGTACAGGCAGATCAATATTATCAATTCTGTAAAGAGACTGGATTAGCGATTTGTGATCCTAATGGAATGACGGATGAAAAAATCATTTTTTCAGGTAAAAATTTGTTGGCTATTTTTGCAGAAAACTTTACGGATCAAGCTGTGCTGAAAGATTCAAAACGTTTATTGCGATTTGCTTTAGCGGCGCTATTGGGCACAAAAACGATTCAGAGTAGAAAGTTATTGTGGGAAATGAAATAAACCCGTCATCGTGAATGCCCCGCGGGCTTGCAATGACGGCTTTTAGGAAATGAAGTCATGAGTATTTTATTAGGCGTTAACATTGATCACGTTGCGACACTGCGTCAAGCAAGATTGACGCGTTATCCTGATCCACTCGAAGCATTATTTGCAGCAGAAAAAGGCGGTGCAGATGGCATCACTATTCATTTGCGCGAAGATCGTCGTCATATTCAAGATGATGATGTTCTCCGCATTCAAGCTAAAATTACAACACGTCTAAATCTTGAAATGGCTGTGACGGAAGATATGATTGCATTTGCTGAGAAATGTAGACCAGCACACTGTTGTTTAGTTCCTGAAAAGCGAGCAGAGTTAACGACGGAGGGAGGGTTGGATGTCGTGGGGCATGAAGCTAAAATTCTTGCGGCGTGTGAGCGTTTATCCGCTGCAGGGATTGAGGTTTCTTTGTTTATAGATCCAGCGCAACCACAGATTGAAGCAGCCAAGCGCTGCGGCGCACCTGTGATTGAAATTCATACGGGCGCTTATGCAGACGCAAAAACACCTACAGAAGAAAAAAATGAATTGACACGAATTGCAACAGCAGCTCAATTTGCTGCAAAATGTGGGTTGATTGTGAATGCGGGACATGGACTGCATTATCAAAACGTCCAAGCTATTGCAGCGCTACCTGAGATCCATGAATTAAATATTGGCCATGCGATTATTGCGCAAGCGATTTTTCTTGGACTAGAAAATGCAGTGAGAGAAATGAAACAATTGATGTTATTAGCTAGATCTTAAAACCCATCGTCCCGCGGACAAGTCGCGGGGCGACAAGAACGAGGTATATAGATGATTCGCACACGTTTTGCACCCAGTCCGACAGGATTTCTTCACTGTGGCAATGCACGTACTGCATTGTTTAGTGCTTTGTTTGCTATCAAACACGAAGGCGCATTTGTTTTACGCATTGAAGATACTGATCATGCACGCTCCGCAGAAGATTTTTCAGAGGGATTACAATTCGATTTACAATGGTTCGGACTTCGTTGGCAAGAAGGGCCTGGTGTTGAAGGTCCGCATGGTCCTTATCGTCAGTCAAGCCGGCATGATATTTATGTGCGTTATTATGATTTGCTTGAGAAAAAAGGCTTAATTTATCCATGTTTTTGCACAGATTCTGAATTAGCACTGAATCGTAAATTACAATTGTCGCGTGGCGAGCCACCACATTATCCTGGGACGTGTCGTGATTTAACAGCAGAAGAATTAGCAAAGCGTCAAGCAAAGGGATTAAAATCCGCATGGCGATTTCGTTTGCCTTCGAATGAGCAAATTATTTTTGAAGACATAGTGAAAGGACCGCAAACATTTTCCAGTAATGATATGGGCGATTTTATTATTCGTCGTGCGGATGGGAGTGCATCCTTTTTCTTTTGTAATGCAATTGATGATTCATTAATGGGAATTACGCATGTGTTGCGTGGTGAAGATCATCTCACGAATACACCGCGCCAATTGTTTATTTTGCAAGCCTTAGATTTACGTACACCGAGTTACGGTCATTTACCTTTAATTTTAGGTGAAGATGGCTCTCCGCTCTCAAAGCGTCATGGGAGTTTTAGTTTGCATGATTTGCGTAAACAAGGTTATTTGCCGATTGCTTTAGTGAATTATTTGGCGCGTTTAGGTCATACGTATGACTCTAATCAACTGATGGATATCTCTTTGTTGGCAGTAGAATTTAACACAGATAGATTAGGGCGTGCGCCTGCACATTTTGATGTGCATCAATTACATCATTGGCAAAAATTGTCTGTGCTACAAATGAATTTATCAGCACTTAGAAATTGGATGGGTGAAGCCATTTTTGCAGACAGCACGGAAAAAGAAAGTGAATTATTTTTGAAAGTGATGCAACATAATGTAGTGTTTCCAAAAGAAGCTGCAGAATGGGCGGCTATTTTTTGGAAAGATGAAGTTCATTTTAGTGATGCTCAACTAGCTGTATTGAAAAATACAAAAGCAGATTTTTTCGCGGCGTTGAGCGAGCATTTAGCGGCGCGACAAGGCGATTTAAAATTAGCTTGTACTGATATGGGTAAACAATTTCAAGTGTCAGGAAAATCATTATACGCACCTGTGCGTCTTGCATTAACGTGCCGAGAGGATGGTCCTGAGTTAGCACATCTTGCTGAGCTCATGGGATTGAAGCGTATGCAAAAAAGATTAGAGAAAATCATTGAATTGGTGAAATAGCATGTTGCACGTTTATAATAGTTTGACGAGACAAAAAGATTTATTTAAACCTCACAATAAAAATAAAGTGAGCATGTATGTGTGCGGCCCAACGGTATATGATTTTATCCATATGGGTAATGCGCGAAGTTTTACTGCGTTTGATACGATAGTCCGCTATTTAAAATTCAGCGGATATGAAGTGAATTACGTCAGAAATATTACTGATATCGATGATAAAATCATTAAGCGTGCGCTTGTAAATAATGAATCTTTCTCTGTTGTGACTGAGCGCTTTACGCAAGCATTTCGTGATGACATGAAAGCATTAGGATTGCTTTCGCCTACTCATGAGCCGCGTGCAACGGAATTTGTCTCTGAAATTGTTGCATTAATCGAACAATTGATTGCAGCAAAAAAAGCATATATCGCAGAAAATGGCGATGTGTATTATGAAGTACGACAATTTGAATCATATGGTTGCTTATCGCATCGTAACATTGATGAATTAGAAAGTGGTGCGCGCGTTGAAGTGTCAGAGGTTAAGCGTGATCCATTAGATTTTGTTTTATGGAAAATGGCTAAACCCGATGAACCGAGTTGGGATTCTCCATGGGGCAAAGGTCGTCCAGGTTGGCACATTGAGTGCTCTGCGATGTCAATGAAATTATTGGGAGAATCATTTGATTTACACGGCGGAGGTCGTGATCTCATTTTTCCGCATCATGAAAATGAAATTGCACAATCTGAAGGTGTGACTCAACAGCCTTTTGTCAAATATTGGCTGCACGCAGGTTATTTGCAAATGGACCAAGAAAAAATGTCGAAATCACTCGGCAATTTTTTTACGTTGAGAGATGTTTTAAAAAATCATTCTGCTGAAGTGTTGCGTTTCTTCTTTCTTTCAAGTCACTATCGCAGTCCCTTGAGTTATTCAGAAGAAGCTTTAGTGCGCTCACGTCAGTCCTTGGAACGTTTATACAATGCTTGCCGAGATTTTCCGCACGACAATATCAAACCATCACTTGAAAATGATTTTGCGAAACGTTTTATTGTTGCGATGGATGATGATTTTAATACACCGATTGCATGTTCTGTATTATTTGATTTAGCACATTATATTCAAAAAACGCGCGAAACCAACTCGGAAGAGGCGCTGCAGTCTGTTGCATTATTGCGCCATTTAGCCGGTGTGTTAGGTTTTCTGCAGCAAGACGTAGAGCAATTTCTGCAAGGGCAGGTGGTTTCGGATGAGGCAGAACGTATCGAAGCATTGATTGCTGCGCGCGATGCTGCTCGTGCCAATAAAGACTGGGCGCTCGCTGATCGCATTCGCAATCAACTGATCGAAGAAAATATTGTCTTAGAAGATGGCGAAGGCGGCACACGATGGAAGCGTGGCGGCTAGCTTATTCCCGGAAGAAATGTGCGTGTCTTGGGTGACAAACTGTCCGGCATATTTTGCCTGTTAAAAGCATAAACTTCATCAAGTCCATTCTCGATCTCTTTCTCGAGTAGTTCGATGAGGCAAGTGGCTCGGGTTAAACCCGAATAATTTTTTTCGAGCTCTTTCTTTAAGTTGAGTTCGGCAGCTGCGCAATCTAATTTATACTCGATGGCTGGATCTTGTATGCCAGCGCTTTCTTTTTTTGCATAGTATAAATTGGAGTTACATTCTAAGATAAAGGTTTGGAGCATGGTTCGAGTGCTGGACATATGAAGATCCTCGTTGCTGTAATTTTACGCTAACCAAATTAAACTTGCTTGTCTTCCTGCTTTTTCACCATCACGTCGATAGGAGAAAAAGTTTTTATCTTGAAAAGTACAATAATCGCTGATGTATACGCTCTTTATTCCCTGTTGTTGCAAAATGCGACTTGCAATGAGACTTAAATTAGCTAGCCAACGATCACGATGCGGTTGGATAGCATCATCAATTTGTATTGCTTTTTCAAGCAAAATATTACGCACATCAGCGCCAATTTCATATTGTGTTGCGCTGATATGCGGTCCAATCCAGGCGAGAAGTGTCTCAGAGGGTGCTGTGAATTTTTGTAAAGTATTTTCAATGATGCCATTGACTAATCCGCGCCAACCCGCATGTACGGCGGCAATTTCTTGAGCCGCTTGATCACATAATAATATAGGTAAACAATCTGCTGTTAAAATCACGCAGACTTGTTGCGTTTTATTAGTGTACAGAGCATCTGCATTGCGATTGTTTAATGTTTCTTGTTCGTTTAAAACGATCGCACTGTGTGTTTGCATTAACCAAAGTGGTTCATTCGGCAGTTGTAATTTTTCTTTCAGTTCATCTCGATTCTGTTGTATCGCTAAATTACCCATCAAACGGGTTGTGGTGTAAGCATGTACGCGTTGTGGGGCTGGCCAATGGGGTTGAATGGTTTTCATTTCGAAGCCTTGAGTACGCGTATTAATTCAAGCATATCATCCGGGAGAGGCGCCTCCCATTGTATGTATGTTTCCGTTGTGGGATGGATTAATCCCAATTCTGCAGCATGTAAGGCCTGCCTTTTAAATCCACGCAACATAGCGATGAGTTCATCTGAGGCGCCTTTTGGCAATTGTAATCGTCCACCATATACGGGGTCTCCCAGTAGTGGATGATGTATGTGCGCCATATGCACTCGAATTTGATGTGTGCGCCCTGTTTCGAGTTGTACGCGAATACGAGTGTGATGCGGATATTTTTCGAGGATACGATAGTGCGTGATAGCAGGTCGACCTTCCTCAATGACTGCCATTTTTTTACGTTGAATGTGATGTCTATCAATGGGGGCATCGATCGTGCCGCCGCTGATGAGGGTGCCATTCACAATGGCTTGATATATGCGTGAAATACTGCGCTTCCGCATTTGTTTGCTGAGCGATTTAAGCGCGGCCTCTGTTTTAGCAATCACTAATAATCCTGTGGTATCGCGATCTAGTCGATGCACAATGCCTGCACGTGGTAAATCCTGTAGCGCTGGTGCATGATGCAAAATGGCATTGAGTAGGGTTTTATTCGGATTGCCCGCGGCAGGGTGGACTACCATGCCGGCAGGTTTATTAATCACTAAAAGAGCATCATCTTCGAAGATGATATCGAGGGCTATATTTTCTGCTTCCCAAGCGGGCTGCTGTTTTTTATTTGCTTGAATCAAGATATGCTCGCCGCCATGAACGCGATCACTGGCGCGCCAAAATTGATCATTTACTTTGAGCGCGCGTTGATCAATCCAAGATTTAATTTCAGTCCGTGAGTAGTCTGGTAAGGCTTTTGCTAAGGCTTGATCCAGGCGGAGGCCGGCGTATTCGGTAGAAAGCGTCAGTTCTAATTGTATGGTAGATGTCATCATGGGGTGAATGATGCCAAATTTTGCTTTACAATGCACGCTCAAAAGTAAAGTGGGGTATAAGATGAAGTTACTCAAACAATGGGCCATGGTCTGTTTGGCAAGCATAGCGCTGCTCTCAGGGTGTTCAACCACCACGGATCCAGCAGATACTTTTAAAGGTGAAACAGCAGAGCATATTTTTCATCAAGGCGAAATTGCCCTGCGCAAAGGGAATTATCGGGAATGTATTAAACGTTTTGAAGCCCTAGAAGTCCAATATCCTTACGATAAAAATTCTGAGCTTGCGCAATTACATATTATTTATGCGTATTACATGAGTGAAGATTATCCCTCTGCTGAATCGGCCGCAGATCGTTTTATTCAATTGCATCCTGTCAGTCGGTATACAGATTATGCCTATTACTTGCGCGGTGTTGCTAACTATTATCAAAATTTAGGGGTGTATGAGCGTTTATTCGCAATTGATCTTTCCACCCGTGATCTTGAGCAAATTAAAAAATCATGGAGTGATTTTGCAGCCATTGCGCAGCAGTTTCCAAAGAGTCGGTATGCTGCGGCAGCGCGACAATATATGATTCACTTGCGTAATTTGATGGCTAAACATATTTACGGCGTAGCTGAATTTTATTATAAACGTGGCGCTTATGTTGCTGCTGCGAATCGCGCGAATGAAGTGGTGCAGGGTTATCAAGGGGCACCTGTTGTACCAGATGCATTAGTCTTAATGGTGAAGTCGTATCGTGCTATGCATTTAACGCAAAGTGCTGACAGTACAATGCGTATTTTAAAATATAATTATCCTGCTGTTGCAAAACGATTATAAGAAAAAATCAACACGCAATACCTGGTTTCGTCATTGCAAGACCGCGAAGTCCCGCATCAAGTGCGGGACTTCGTAGCCTCGCGAAGACAGTGAGGCTAGGCTCTCTCCAGTGTAGTTATGTTTTCATTTTTTTCATGACAATCCCTTCTTGTGCCACTTTTCTTTTCCGTCTTTTTTTATTTTGTTCGCGTATAAAAAAGTTGGGGCGCAAATGATTAAACATTTTCTTTTGCAAATCTTTACTTTCTCTGCCTGTCATGCCGCGAAGTGGTGAAAGGAAAGAACCTATCATGAGAAATGTATCATAGGAGAGTTTTTTTTGACTGACTAATTGGACGCCTTGTAAAAACCAACATTGTAATTCAGGCTCTGTCCAGGCGAGCGCTTGTGTGTGATTGAAGCGTTGCTCGTCGATTAAAGTATTTACATGGGTGGCACGGCGCTCAATGCAGTTGATGCTATATTTAAAATAATGCGGGGTGTAAACTCTTCGAGTGATCGCTTCGCGAAATGCGTTGTTTTTCAGAAAAATCAATGTACGCAACGTGGAATCTTCGTTAGTAAAAAATCGACTCTTGTTCGTTTCAAGTCCGATGAAGGCTATGGAAGCACTATGCTCAGTGAATAGGTATTCAACATAATCCAGCTGTTCGCCTGCTGCTGCGCCTTGCGCGATTGCATCGACAATGACGCCCGACTCGCGCAAGAATTCTGCATAACGACGTTGTCCTCCTTTTGCAGCATTAAATCCAATCCACCAGTGATCTTGGTTCATGGTGGTGCGTATTGATTCGGCGCGACGACGTTGATTTGTAAATGCTGCACCTGATGCGATGTTTGCATTTGAAACGGTATCATCTTGTATTCTGAGATAGTCAACGTAATTCAAATAGGCTGCGGACGAAGCATCAAGTGCGATGACTGAAGCTGAGGCGCCCAACTGCGTGCGTAAAAATTCTGCATATTCAAATTGCCCGCCTGATATTGCTTTGCGTGCGAGTTGAGTGGGTGAAATATCGAATATTTCGCGATAATATTCTGCCGTTACGGGATCGCCTCCATACGCAGCACCCTCAGCAATATTCCATACATGGGGTGGCTCGTATGAATAGAGCTCTTGCTCGTCTGTTAAATGCTCTAATAATGCTGTTAAATAATCACGATTTTTTGCGGCCGCAGCTCCTTCTATAAGGCTGCGTAAAGAGGCGCCATGATGTATGCGCAAGTATTCTGCATAATCGAGCTGTCCACCAAGTGCAGCGCCAAAAGCAATATTCGAAGTGATT
The DNA here is from genome assembly GCA_033762075.1 of Gammaproteobacteria bacterium. GTDB lineage: Bacteria > Pseudomonadota > Gammaproteobacteria > DSM-16500 > DSM-16500 > VFKI01. The sequence continues at coordinate 58,747 of JANRLY010000019.1, read as the reverse complement.
GCGCCAAATTCTGTTCTGAGTAATTCGGCTGCTGCAAGATGACCTTCATAGGCTAATTGGCTCGCAGGAGAATGACAAGCAGCATTACGCATGTTAATACAAACGTGAGGTTGTAATGCGCGCAGTGCCTTAACGTCACACTTTTTTGCAGCTTGATAGACAGCGTCGAAATCATCATTTTGACCAGGCTCAAGTTGTTTAGCTTTGAAGTCATAGCGATTATGCATTATGTTTCCTCCATGAAACCTAATCCATAATCATTATGATCTCAGATTTTAGCTTAAGGGTTCCTTAAGGGCATAATCACTAAAGCAGCGCACTGATTCTTTTGCGTCTCGTTATAATCCACTAATGTGGCTGTATGATTTAAATTGTCTGTGAAGTCTTGGCCGCGCTTGAGAGAAGAGTTTTTTTCAAGGGTGATGTGTGTCAAGTAGGTTTTCGGTTTTCCTTTGTAATACATGCGCGCAATAATTTCTTGTCCCGTGTAACAACCTTTTTTAAAACTAATTGCATCGAGTGCTGTTAAGTTTAATTCGTGACTGAAAAATTTTTCTGAAGTGTCTGGATAAATTGTTGGAATATGATTGGCAATGTCTGTGCAACGCCAAGCGTTAAGATTTTTTTCAGATGCTATTTCTTTGCTTTGACTGATTAAGATCCAGCGTGCGGGTTCGCCCCATTCACGTAAGAGGATATAATTATCTTCAGTCAATTGTTGATTAGGTTTTTCAAGCGCTGTTTCAGAAGTGTATAATCCATATTGAAAAAATGCGTCACTCGCATCTTCTAAAATGACTTTGTAAAAGACAGCGTATTTTTCGAGTGCGCGTTTTGTAATGGCCACCATTTCGCGTGACATTTGAAGGTAATAAGCGTTTTGGAAAAAAAATAGCCGAAAAAAACTAATGACTTTGCCTTGCGGATTACAGAGGGCAGCAAAATGAGCATGCTCAGGCGAGACTGCTTCAACTTGGCAGGTAACCTGGCCTTGAAGTAATCTTGCAGCGTCTGATCCAGAGACTTTTAAGAGTCCTAAATGACTTAAGATAATATGACCGTTATTCATGGCCTGCTATAATAGCGCCTCTGGCTAAGATAGGAAATAGCAATGATTCGGTTTCATGTCCGTTTATTGGGTTTAGTGTGCCTCAGTTTTTTACTGGTGTCCTGTAAAGCAATCACGAATCAATTACAGCATTCGGCTAATCTAGCGACTCGTGAAGCTGCTGCTGTCCCACCGTCTAATCCTGATTTAGAGGGTCCGCAAATGGTTGAGTTGGACCGTTACCATGCGCCCCCACATCAAAAAAATTTGGCTATCGCAGTTGCTGCATCAGGTGGCGGTTATCGGGCGGCCAATCTTTTAATAGGTGTTTTATTGGGGCTTGAAAAAATCAAAGATGGATCTGGACATAATTTATTGCAAGCTGTGAATTATTATTCAACAGTCTCGGGTGGTGGTTTTGGTGTTGGATATTACATCACACAAATGCGCAATTATTCTCTGCGCCATCCTAACAGCTTAGCTGCTTTTTCATTAAATCAATCGGTGTCAAGCATGTTGGCGCAAGATTCTCTAGGTATGATTCAGCCCAATCCTTTGCGCGCAGATCTCAGTGATTTATTGTTTTTTGGAGCTGATCGTGGGCAAGTGTTAGAAGAAAAATTTAATAAAACATTATTAGCGACACCGCGTGGTGGGTTAAAACTAGGTGATATTTTTATTCCTATCGATCAACCTAGAAAAGCACAGTTACCTTTATGGGTTACCAATTCAACGATTTATCAAAACGCAGCGATATTTCCGTTTACGCCGGATGTGTTGGCTCGTTATCAAGTGATTAATTATTTTCATAATCAAACGATGACTGCCGTCAGTGGCGATATCCAAGATGAAAATTATGCGAGTGAAGTACCTGTCGCTGTGGGTTTAACAGCGAGCGCGAGTGTTCCAGTGGCTATCACACCAACAACTTTAGTGAGCACCGCGTGCAAAGGCGGTGGTGAATGTTATTTGCAATTATACGATGGTGGTTTAGCGGATAACCTTGGGATTTATACGGCGCTCAGTTTATTGTTGCAAGATAATAGTCCGATAAAAGTTTTAATCATTGTCGATGCTTATACGGGCGAGGTTTCACCTTTCAGTGATAGTTTATCGCCTCCTGAGAATGTGCCTTTGGTGCGTAGGATTTTAACCACAGTGACTGATGCTAGTCATGAAAATTTGCAAACAAAAATTTATACGGTGGGGCGTGATTTACTGTGTCAAAATGGTGCGCGCCGCGTGCTAGTGGTCCGTTTCAATCTCAGGGATTTCCCAGAAGCACAAAAGGTCAATACCAATTTGAATTTGCTGGATTTAAAAACACAACGTTTTTTAATTGCTGTGGGTGAGAAATTAGTGCAAGACCATCCTGAATTAATAAAAATATTTACACATCCTGAAAGTTTAAAAAATGATAGGTGCTAAATGAAATCTGCATTATTGATGGTCGATCTACAAAATGATTTTTGCAAAGGCGGACGTTTGGCTGTACCGGATGGTGACGCGGTTATTCCTTTAGCGAATCAAATCCAACAAAAATTTGAATGTATTGTAGCAACAAAAGATTGGCATCCAGCTTCACATTTAAGCTTTGCTTCCAATCATTCCAATAAAAAACCTGGCGACAGTATTATCCTATCTGGTATTGACCAAATTTTATGGCCTGATCACTGTGTGCAAGAATCTGAGGGTTCTGATTTTCATCCACAATTAAACACAACACGTGTTTCACAGATTATTTATAAAGGCACGCATCCAGAGATTGATAGCTACAGTGCTTTTTTTGACAATGGCCATTTGCGTGAAACAGTACTTTCAGAATGGTTGCTAGCTCAACACGTCACAGATGTTTATGTGTTAGGACTTGCGACGGATTATTGTGTCAAATTTACTTGTTTGGATGCAGTGAAATTAGGGTTTAATGTTTTTATTATCACAGATGCATGTCGTGGTGTTGAGCTGCATCCGGGCGATTGTGCGCATGCACTGCAAGAAATGCAGCAAGCAAATATTAAGTTGATTCGATCTAAGGATTTATGATTGCTAAGATTGTACTTTGCAATGGGTTTCACGGATAAACATTGAAAGTATAATTCCGATTAAAACACCCACTGGAATGACGCTTAACGCAAATGTAAAGTCACTTGCTGAATACACAGGCAAACCATTTGCGCCAAGAGGTTGTGTCGTGTGCCAATCGAGTAATTTTCCAACGACTGGCTGAAAGATTGCGCCGCCTGCCATAATAAGTAAATTAGTTGCAGCAATTGCAGTGCCACACACATCCGGTGGGCTGCTTTCTTTGCTCAATGCAAAACATAATGGATGCGCGCCGCAGCAAAATCCCGTCACAAAGAAGCAAATATATAATTCAGTTAAACTGAGATCATGTGAATAAAAAATCATACACAATAATATTCCTGCAATGCTTGCAGAAATCATTAAGGGTAAACGACGTAAGCAAATTTTATCTGAGATCATTCCAATGATGGGACCAGCAATAATCCAGCCTGCAAAGGTGAGGTCTGCCATATTCACTGCTTGTTTGGGCGTTAGATGGTAAACTGTTTCAAGATAGGGGACGCCCCAAAGATCCAGAAAAACAGAAGCCGGTAAATATAATAAACATCCAACAAGACCAATCAACCACATTTGGCGATGCGAGGCTAGGGTGTACAATGCACTGAAAAGTTCGCGGAGAGAGAGAATATGCTGTATTTCTTGTTGTCCAGAAGTTTGCAATTGTTTAGGTTGATTGCGCACAATAAATAACATCACCATGCTCAAGACGAAACCTGCAATAACAGCTGTATGGAGCGCATGCTGATAGCCTACTCTTTCGATAGCACTGGCTAAATATTTTTCTGAGAGAGCAGCGCAAGTCATTCCAGTGGCGGTTGTTAAACCGGCAACAGTCGCAAAACGATTAGCAGGTAACCAGAGTGAAGCCAGCTTGAGTACACCAATATAAGAAAATGCAGTTCCAAATCCAATGAGTAACCGACCTGTACCAGCTAACGCATAATTGTTTGCTGAAATAAATAACATCAATCCAGAAACGGCAACCAAGCAAGCCAGCGATAAAACGATGCGTGTTCCGAAGCGGTCGTAAATCATTCCTGCGGGAAGTTGCATTGGTGTGTATGACCAATAGTAAAAACCTGCTAAAGCACCAAATTGTGTTGCAGTGATATGAAAGGTTTGTGTGAGACTATTTTCCATGACGCTCGGTGAAATGCGCAGAAAATAGTTGTAACAATAAAATAACATCCCCGTGAAACAAATTAGCCACGCATAGACCTGCGTGTCTCGGCGTCCTATCCTTGTTGCGTACGATAACATTGCGCGCTTCCCACTCGATTAATAAAGCTCGCGTTTTATAGCAGATGTTATGGGAGGATGCAAATTGCATAGGCAAATAGGCAAAAATCTTAGCTGTGAGAAGTTGCGTGAAATTGAGCCATTGTGATACTGTTTTCAACTACTGAAAAAATGATTTAAACCTTTCCTGTGCATTCATTTTATCCTTTGTTTACCTTCCAAAATGCATTTCTGGATGCACGATAGTGCGCAAAAAAAGGATAAAACGCATGCGCCAATTTACTCAAAAACTGTTAAACTAACGGGGGTTCGTCAATGAGAGCGAGGAAGTCATTTGATACATTACAATACGCGAATCAACTCAAAGAAGCGGGTATTGAATCTAAAGCCGCGGAAGCCCTTGCGGAAGGGCAGGCTGCTGCGAATGAGGCAATTATGACGAGTTTACTCGGAAGTGAGGGGTTGGCAACAAAAGCTGATTTAGTTTTGGTTGAAAGTAAGCTTGAGATGACAATTACCTCTGTTGAAAGCAGGCTTGATGCGAAAATTGCTGCTGTTGAAAACAAACTTGATGCGAGAATCACTGCTGTTGAAAACAAGCTTGATGCAAGAATCACTGCCGTTGAAACCAATCTTGATGCGAAAATTACTGCCGTTGAAACCAATCTTGATGCGAGAATCACTGCCGTTGAAACCAATCTCAGTCATCAAATCGTTAATCTTGAAAATAAATTAACGCTTAAAATAGGTGGTATAGTTTTAGCTGCACTTACGATACTTGCAGCATTTAATCATTTCATTCATTAAATTAGTTGTTTCTATACACACAACGCTTGATTAATCCTAAGTAATTCATAATTTGAAAAGGTTCGTGTGTGTTGATCATGCGTAGGGAAGGGTGCTAGGACAAGATTGCCTTGTTGCATCGCGGTCATTTTATGTGAATGCTTATTTAATAATGCATGCACTGCCATGTAACCCATTTGTGATGCAAGTAAACGATCAAGCGTGGTAGGTGAACCGCCACGTTGTGTGTGACCTAAAATACAAACTCGGTAAGTATTTTGTGTGCGAGTTGCAAGTTGATCTGCAATTTGAATACTTCTACCAGGTTGATGGCCTTCTGCAACAATGATAATCGAGCTGAGTTTTTGGCGTTTATGACGTGATTCGTTGATGTGTTCTGCCATTTTTTCGATGGAAAAAGGAAACTCAGGAATAATAATTAATTCAGCACCACCCGCGACACCAACATCGACGGCAAGGAATCCTGAATGATGTCCCATGACTTCGACAAGAAAATTGCGGTCATGACTGGAGGCGCTATCACGAATGCGATCGATGGCTTGCAATGCTGTATTTCGTGCTGTATCAAAACCAATTGTGTATTCAGTGTTTGGGATGTCATTATCAATGGTGCCAGGAATTCCAATCACAGCAGGACCGCCTTCTTGGGATAATAGAGCGGCACCTTGGAAGGTTCCGTTTCCACCAATCACAATTAAACCGTCAATTTTTTCAGATTTTAAATAAGCACGACAACGATCGCGTGTTGATTTTTCATAAAAAGCTTGGCAGCGGTCTGTTTTTAAGATGGTGCCGCCATGTTGAATACAATTAGCAACACTTTCAGGCTCAAGTGGGATGAGTTGTTCTGCCACGATGCCTTGAAAGCCGGCGCGGCTTCCAAACACTTGGATGCCTTCGCTACAAGAGGTGCGTACAACAGCCCTGATAGCGGCATTCATGCCGGGTGCATCACCGCCTGAGGTTAAGACAACTATTTTTTTCATAGTAGGATGGATTCATATATAACGATAAAAAAGGATAGCACAAACATCGAATTAAGATTAAATTATTCTTTTGTTTTTTTGATTGAAGGAGAGTACGGTCCATGAAAAAGAGCTTAGGTACGGTTTTGGCGCTAACGTGTCTTATGACATTGTCAGTTTATGCAGAGGATCAGCCAGCAACGACAGCGGATAATGCCAGTGGTTCGGCTGCCGTGAGCGGCGGTGCAGCCATGAGTGGTGCCTCCGGTACAAATGCCATGAGCGGTGGCTCAGCAATGAGTGGTTCGACAGCACCTTCAGGGGTCTCTGGTGCTTCTAATACCCCGCCAACCAATAACACATCTGGATCTGCTAGTATTTCAGGCAGCGCAACACCTGATCAAGGCAGTGCGGATACTGCAACGGGCGATGATGATTATTAATTGATTTTGATGGTTTTTTCCCTCTGGCCATGACTCATCTAGAGGGAAACGACTCCCTACTTTTTCTGCATAACAGATTATACTTTAGATAAATTAATAAATAGCATTTATCCCTCAATGTGAGATGCTTTATGAGTAAAGCTCGAAATCAGCTTAAATTTAGTCTCACTCAATTAAGTCGTGCATTCGAGCGGGGTCAATTTGAGCTTTGTTATCAACCTCAGTATGACTTAGCGACGGGCGCATGTACTGGTGTTGAAGCCTTGATTCGCTGGAAGCATCCAGAAAAGGGGTTAATCTGTCCCATTGATTTTATTCCTTTAGCGGAAAATACGGGCTTGATAGTTCCAATAGGCCGTTGGGTGCTAGAAAAGGCTTGCTCTCAAAATCGTGCTTGGCAAGAAGATGGTTTACCTTGTATCCGAATAGCCGTTAACATCGCGCCTGAACAATTACAGCATGATGACTTTATTGAAATGGTTCAATGGAGCTTGGCGCAATCAAAGCTTGATCCCACTTATCTCGAACTAGAGATTTCTGAAAATGCATTATTGGATGATGAAGCTGTCATCAATAGAATTCATCAATTAAAAGCGCTCGGCATTCAAGTCGCATTAGATGATTTTGGTATCGGTTATGCTAACTTAAGTCATTTAGAAAAATTGCCCATTGATCGTGTCAAAATAGACCAAGAATTTGTCTCGAGTATTTCACAAGAAAATCATGATGAAGTAGACACACATCTTCATATACGTGCTGTCATTTCAATTTCAATGAATTTAAATTTTCGTGTGTTAGCAGAAGGTGTTGAAACAGAAACTCAAAAACAATTTTTATTAAATGAAAGATGCCACGAAGCGCAGGGATATTATTTTAGTCATCCTATTGCAGCGGATGAAGTGGCATCATTACTCAGGCAATCCAAATGACACCTACGGAGTGTTATCAAGCGCAATGTGCGCAAGGCATGATCGTTTCAGATCAAACCCAGCTCGATGCTATGCAACAATTTGAACGTGTATATTTTGATTTATTGTCAGAATATCGCTTACGCCAAAAATGGTTTGCACTGTTTCGCAAGACGCGTGTTGTTAAAGGCCTTTATTTATGGGGAAGTGTCGGGATTGGTAAAACATTTATGATGGATTGTTTTTATCAATCCATCCCTTTTTCTGAAAAAATGCGCATGCATTTTCATGCTTTTATGGCGATGGTGCATCAGGCACTCAAACAACATCAAGGCGAAAAAAATCCTCTCCGTGCTATCTCTGATGATATTGCACGACGTGCCATGGTGATTTGCTTTGATGAATTCTTTGTTTCAGATGTTACAGATGCTATGTTGTTAGGTGGATTGTTTTCAGAATTATTTAAACGAGGTGTGACACTTATTGCAACATCCAATACTGCACCAGATAATTTATATAAAAATGGTTTGCAACGTGAACGATTTTTACCTGCTATTGAGCATATAAAAGAAAATACAATCGTTTATTCGATTCATTCTGATATTGATTATCGGTTACGTCATTTAAAAGAGGCCGGCGTGTTTTTTTCACCGCTAGATGCTTTGGCTGAAAAAAATATGCAAAATACTTTTAGCCAGTTAACTAGAGGTGAAGAGATTCAGCATGATCCAGTCATGATTCAAGATCGCTCGATTCATGTGTATGGGCGTACTCAAGATGTCATTTGGTTTGATTTTTCTGATTTATGCACCGTCCCACGTAGCCAGCAAGATTATCTGGAAATTGCTAAACGCTATAAAGTTGTTTTGGTGAGCAATGTGCCTGTGATTCCTCCACACGCTAAAGATATGATTTGTTTGTTTGTGAGTTTGATTGATGTACTTTATGATGCGCGCATTCGATTAGTGATCTCGGCGGCAGAACCTGTCGTCGACTTATATTTGCGGGGTTTTATGATCATGGAATATACCCGCACGCAGTCACGATTATTAGAAATGCAATCAGAAGATTATTTTTTAACTGATAAATGAATACATCATTAATTCTCTCTGTTAGTATTTCGGCAATGGCTCGCTCGCATCCTGAGAGCACGTGCTTTACTTCCTCCATACTAAGAGACAGAATTAAATAAAGAGGTTTTCATGAGTGGAATTCACTTTACAGCTAAAACAAAAATAGCATTAGCGTCTGCGATTTTATTATGGGCATCTGCTTTTGTAGGAATTCGCGCTGGTCTAGAAAGCTATTCACCAGGTGGATTAGCTTTGCTGCGCTTTATGATTGCATCTATTTGTATGCTAATCATCCAAACACGTTTACCGATGCGTACTCGTGTGAGTTGGCGAGATCGTGGTTTGTTACTGTTGATTGGAATGTTTGGCTTAGGGGTTTACAACATCACTTTAAATCAAGGTGAAATTCAAGTGGCATCAGGGATTGCCAGTTTTATTATCAGTCAATCACCCGTCGTCACTTTAGTATTGGCGATTTTATTTTTAGGTGAAACACTAAGCAGTCGCATGGTCATTGGAATGAGTATTAGTATTTTTGGTGTTGGATTGATTGCATTGGGCGAAACAAAAAGTTTTGGATTAAATATCGGTGTTTTTTATATTTTAATTGCAACTTTTGCAGGTGGCATTTATTCCGTCGTGCAAAAACCTTTTTTAAAAAAATACCACGCAATTGAGGTGACAGCTTGGATTATTTGGGGCGCTACTTTATTTCTAATGATTTGGTTGCCGAATATGCTCACAGAAATTAAAACAGCAACCTTTGCAGCGACTGCTTGGATTGTGTATCTCGGTATTTTTCCTGCAGCTTTGGGTTATATTGCGTGGAGTTATGGTCTTAAAGATATTCCTGCATCGAGTGCTGCGAATGCTTTATATTTTTTACCCATTGTTGCAACATTCCTTGGATGGATTATTTTGGGTGAAGTTCCCGTGCTGCTTTCCTTGTTGGGTGGCTTCATTGCGCTCTTCGGTGTTTGGATTGTTAATCGTCGTAGTCGTTCCCGGATTTAAGGTTGTCATCCCGCGCATGTTTTTGTGCGGGATCTAATGCTTTAAAGTCGCACGGGATGACAAGACTTTCATAGCGCATACTTGAGCAACATGCGTTGTGTGTCAGTATAGGGCGGGTGGGTTAAAGGGCTCGCAAAGTCTGGCCATGTCACTTTGCTGAAGAGCGCACGTTGATGGCTGAAAGTATCAAATGAAAATTTCCCATGATATTTTCCCTGTCCACTTTCACCTATGCCGCCAAAGGGTAAAGTCACGACACTGTTATAAACAATGGTTGCATTAAATGAGATTGCGCCGGAACGTGTCTGTTGTGCAACAACATCAAATACATTGTTGTATGAAGAAAATAAATATATCACTAATGGATCAGGGCGAGACCGTATAAATGTAATAGCATCGTCAATCGATTCTACAGTTAAAACTGGTAAAATGGGCCCAAAAATTTCTTCATCAGGGTGCATAATTTTATCGTTGGGCGATACATCAGATAAAATAGTAGGAGCAATGTAACGTGCCTCTTCATCTGCATCACCTCCAACATAAACTTTCTGTCCCGCAAGTAAATGCATGAGACGTTGATGGTGTGTTTGATTGATAATTCTGCCGTAATCTTTGCTTTTTTTTGCGTCTTCTCCATAAAACTTAATTAAAACTTTTTTCATTTCCGCAAGAAGTGCTTGCTCAATATTCTTATGCACTAAAATATAATCAGGTGCAATACAAGTTTGTCCTGCATTTAAAAATTTCCCCCAAATAATATTTTCAGCAGTATATGATAGATTAACATTTTCATCGACAATGCAAGGAGATTTTCCACCTAATTCTAAAGTGCAAGTTGCCCCCATTTTTGCTGCGGCTTGGTAAATAATTCTTCCAACTTTAGATCCACCGGTAAAAAAGACATGATCAAATTTCTGCTCTAATAATTGTGTGGTTTCTACGATGCCTCCTGTTACTACTTTAACGAAATCAGGATTGAGATATTCGGGAATTAAAGTAGCAAGCAGCTCACTGGTGTGTGATGCGAGTTCGCTTGGTTTTAATACGACACAATTGCCCGCAGCGATAGCGCCAACTAAAGGTAGCAGTGATAATTGCACGGGGTAATTCCACGGAGCTATAATCAAAACTACGCCTAAAGGTTGTGACTGAACGTAGCTTGATGCAGGTTGTAAAGCAAAAAACGTTGAAACTTTTTTAGGTGCAGCCCATGTGCTCAATTGTTTTTGTGTATCGCGAATTTCACGTTGCACAATGGCAATTTCTGTCATGAAGGATTCGAGTCCAGGTTTACCTAGATCTTCAAAAAGTGCACGTTCAAATGCTTCTTGATTGTCTGTGAGCATTCGATTGAGATTAGTAAGTTGTGCGTCGCGTTCAAGTAATGGTGTGAGACGTTGATTGATAAAATTTTTTCTTAATCCGGTGACAAGCTCTGAAAAATCTTCTTTATGCTCCTGCATTTATTACAACTCCTTTTAATGAATTTTTCCTGTTTTTCAATTTAAAAAAGTCGAAGTTCATTGATTCACACTCAGAGGCGTGCATCCCTGTGCTCGATGCTCCCTTCATCCGAGTTGCAATGCCTTTCGTTTTTGAATAAATGAGCTTCTCCTAGTGCTGTAGACAATTTTTGTGTTTAGAGTGTTAGGAAGAAACATACTGCGTAGAAATCACATCAGCAACACATGCGGTTAATTTTTTCGCAGTAAGCAAATGTAAAAATTCATTTGGACCATGTGCATTTGAATGCGGGCCTAGTACTCCGGTAATTAAAAACTGCGCTCGCGGAAACTTTTTGCCAAGCATGCCCATGAATGGAATCGTGCCACCTTCACCCATGTACATTGCAGGTGAACCAAAATATTTTTGTGAAGCAGTGTCTGCAATGGTATGTAACCATGTCGCTTGTTCAGGGGCATTCCAGCCAGCCGTTTGTTTGCCAATTTCAAAATGGATTTTTGCTTGAAAGGGTGGATTGTTTTCAAGTGTTTGTTTTAATGCGGCGGCAGCATGTTTCGGATCACACATGGGCGGTATACGCATTGATAGTGGAAAAGTTAATTTAGGTAATGTCACACTCCCAGCATTTTCTGGTGGCGGCAATCCATTGGCACCAATGACAGATAAAGCAGGGCGCCAAGTGCGATTAAGAATCAGTTCAGATAAATTGTCTGTCACAGGTTGAACATGTTCGACGAATGGAAATTCCGTGTAGACTTGATTGCCGAGTGCATCTGCTGCCAGCGTGGTTTGTTTGAGACGCTCGTCAGGAATTGTGACTTGTAATTCTGGTAATAATATTTGACCTGTGTTGGGATCTTCAATTCGATTGAGCAATTGACGTAACACCATAAAACAAGATGGCACAATGCCACTGCCGTTACCAGAGTGTACGCCCTCAGTGAGCACTTCAATTGATAATTCACCTGTCACCATCCCTCGCAAAGAAGTTGTCATCCATAATTGATCGTAGTTGCCACATCCGGAATCCAGACAAATCACGAGGTCAGGTGTGCCAATACGATTTTGTAAAGCATCAATGTAGTATGGTAAATCAACGCTGCCACTTTCTTCGCAAGCTTCAATTAAAATGACACAACGTGCATGTGGAAGATTTTTTTCACGCAATGCACGAATGGCAGTGAGTGAAGCAAATGCAGCGTACCCATCATCTGCACCGCCACGTCCATATAGACGATCGCCTCGCAGAACAGGTTTCCAAGGATGTAAATCACTGTCCCAACCTGTCATTTCAGGTTGTTTGTCGAGGTGACCATATAACAAAATAGTTTGATCAGAACTGCCTGGAATTTCCATTAAAATAACAGGCGTACGACCTGGTAATTCAACGACATCGAGTTGCATGCCATCGACGGCATGTACGCGACACCAGTCAACAATTAATTTGACTGCGGCATCCATATGGCCGTGCTTTTTCCAATCGCGATCAAATAGAGGAGATTTGTTGGGAATTTTGATGTAATCCATCAATGTTGATGTGATGGATTCATCCCAAAGTGTATTAATAAAATTTGAAACCATTGTGAAACAGCCTTCTCATGGGGTTTCTTTATACAACCATATCCCCGACCGGGTTGAAAGGATTATTCAGCAATACAATAATTCCTATAATGAATAGGGCGAGCAGTATATTGCCGGCAATAATATATTTGCGTTCAGATTTTTTATCAAGAAAAACTGTAAAAGCATAGAGTCCACTATCCGAAACTACCAATAAAGGCATAATATGCAAGAAATTTTATGTGGTTTTGGTATAGGATATCAAGGCTGCAACCTACCAAAAGACCTAAAAGACAGTACACAGACATTAACGGAAATTTAATTAATTTCTGCATGATTTTAAACTTCCAATTGTTGATTGCTTGTTACTACTAAGCCAGGGAATGCGTCATTCCGCGCTAAAAATTGCGCGAAATGACAAAGGCAAGTAGTGACATTTGCTCAATTAATATTTTACTCATCCCAGCTTAATGTGCCGCCCGTTTGATATTCTGTGACGCGTGTTTCAAAAAAGTTTTTTTCTTTTTTGAGATCCATCATTTCACTCATCCATGGAAATGGGTTTGTCGCGCCTGGGAATTGCTGTTCAAGACCAATCTGAGCGCAACGGCGATTTGCAATAAAATGTAAATATTCGCGGAACATTTCAGCGTTCATGCCAAGAATGCCGCGCGGCATGGTGTCAACAGCATAACCATATTCGAGGTTGACGCCTTCGTGAATGAGATCAAGTATTTCGCGTTTAAAGGAGTCTGTCCAGAGATCAGGATTTTCAATTTTAATTTGGTTGATGACATCAATACCAAAATTAAGATGCATGGATTCATCGCGCAAAATATATTGGAATTGCTCAGAGGTGCCAGTCATTTTATTGCGACGACCCATCGAAAGTATTTGCGTAAAACCAACATAAAAGAAAATGCCTTCAAAGACAACATAAAATGCAATCAAATCGCGTAATAAACGTTGATCCGTTTCAGGTGTTCCTGTTTTGAAGTGAATGTCGCCTAAACTTTGTGTAAAAGGTAACGACCAAGCCGCTTTGGTTGCAACAGCAGGGACTTCGCGATACATATTGAAAACTTCTGCTTCATCCATACCAAGACTTTGAATGATGTGTTGATACGCATGCGTATGTAGCGCTTCTTCGAAAGCTTGACGCAATAAATATTGACGACATTCTGGATTGGTAATATGACGATACACTGCCAAGACCAGGTTATTGGCAACGAGAGAATCCGCTGTCGAAAAAAAACCGAGATTACGCATGATGATTAAACGTTCATCTTCAGTGAGACCGTTGGGACTTTTCCAAAGAGCAACGTCTGCTGCCATGTTGATTTCATTTGGCATCCAGTGATTGGCACACGCATCTAAATATTTTTGCCAAGCCCATTTATATTTAAAGGGGACTAGTTGATTCAGATCTGCGCGGCAGTTAATGATGCGTTTGTCATCGACTTGAATGCGTTTTGCGCCCATCTCGAGAGATTCAAGGCCCGTTGCACCGCCTAAAGTTTGTTCTGCTGTGTTTTGTTGTGTCGATGTCATTACATTTTCTCCTTAAATTTATTACTGAATCCCGCGGACTCTTTGATAGAGTCGCGGGACGACGGTTATTGGCAAGCTTCGCAACCAGGATCAGTGATCAAGCAAGCTTTTGGTTCCGTTTGGGTTTGCACAGCGTTGAGTGAATCATCATGAACCGTCGATTTTTCTGCATTTGTGGCGCCCATGCTGCGTAAATAATACGTGGTTTTTAAACCGCGCACCCAAGCGAGTCGGTAAAGTTGATCAAGTTTTTTTCCTGATGGCGCGGCCATATAAAGATTGAGTGATTGGGCTTGATCAATCCATTTTTGACGGCGCGAAGCAGCTTCAACTAACCAGTTGGGATCAATTTCAAAGGCGGTGGCATAGCGTTCTTTCAAATCGTCTGGAATGCGAGAAATTTTCGCGACACTGCCATTGTAATATTTGAGATCGTTAACCATAACGTCATCCCAGAGATTACGTTTTTTCAAATCGTTGACTAGCCATGGATTAATCACAGTAAACTCACCAGATAGATTCGATTTAACAAATAAATTTTGGTAAGTGGGTTCGATGGATTGTGAAACCCCTGTGATGTTCGCGATAGTTGCTGTTGGTGCGATCGCTAATACATTTGAATTACGCATACCCACTTTTTTCACGCGTTCGCGTAATGATTTCCAGTCTAAGGTTTGACTGCGATCTTGTTCTAAATAGGCACCGCGTTGTTTAGCTAATAATTCGATGGAATCAATGGGTAAAATACCTTGGCTCCACAATGAGCCTTTGTACGTTTCATAACTGCCGCGTTCTTCTGCAAGTAAAGTAGAAGCTTCAATGGCATAGTAGCTGATCGTTTCCATCGAGCGATCCGCAAATTCGACGGCTGCATCGGATGTGTATGAAATACCGAGCTGATACAGTGCATCTTGGAATCCCATGATGCCCATGCCGACAGGGCGGTGTTTAAAGTTAGAGTTACGCGCTTGCGGGACGGAGTAATAATTAATATCAATCACATTGTCCAGCATGCGCAACGCAGTATGAATCGTACGTCTTAATTTTTCTGTATCGAGTCCTTTTTCTGTTAAATGATTCGTTAAATTAATGCTTCCTAAATTACACACTGCAATTTCATCTTGCGAAGTATTGAGTGTAATTTCGGTGCATAAATTAGAGCTGTGCACAACGCCAACATGTTGTTGTGGTGAACGTAAATTGCAAGGATCTTTGAAGGTGACCCAGGGATGACCGGTTTCAAATAACATGCCAAGCATTTTGCGCCATAAGCTAAGCGCAGAGATTTTTTTGGCATTGTGAATTTTGCCTTCTGCTGCTTTTTGTTCGTAGGCTGTGTAAGCTTTTGTAAAAGCTTCACCATACAAATCATGTAAGTCAGGTGTTTCATCCGGTGAGAATAAAGTCCATTCGCCATTTTCGATAACACGTTGCATGAAAAGATCTGGGATCCAATTTGCGGTATTCATATCATGTGTACGACGTCTTTCATCGCCAGTATTTTTGCGCAACTCAAGAAATTCTTCGATGTCAGCGTGCCATGTTTCGAGGTAAGCACATACAGCGCCTTTGCGTTTTCCGCCTTGGTTGACTGCAACTGCTGTTGCATTTGCAACACTTAAGAAAGGAACGACGCCAAGTGATTTGCCATTAGTGCCTTTAATGTGTGCGCTCATTGCGCGCACCGGCGTCCAATCGTTGCCGAGACCGCCTGCATATTTTGACAACAGAGCGTTGTCTTTAATCGCAGCGAAAATGCCATCTAAATCATCGGGTACGGTTGTGAGATAACAGCTGGATAATTGTGGGCGTAATGTGCCTGAGTTAAATAAAGTGGGTGTTGAGCTCATAAAATCAAAGGAAGAAAGCAAGCGATAAAATTCGATGGCGCGTGCTTCACGATTTTTTTCATTCAATGCGAGACCCATGGCAACGCGTAAGAAAAAAACTTGCGGTAATTCAAAACGAGTGCCGTTTTTGTGAATGAAATAACGATCATATAAAGTTTGCAAACCTAAATAATTAAATTGCAAATCGCGCTCAGGTTCGAGTGCGGTGGCTAATTTTTTGAAATCGTATTTTTTGAGTTCAGGATCAAGCAATTCAAGTTCAATGCCGCGTGAAATATACTTTTCTAAGTAGGTTGGGTATAACGCATCGATATTGATCGTTGTCGGAATCCCTAAAAAGCTCAGTGCTTCAGCGTGTAACTCATCCAGCAAAAGTCGAGCTGCCACAAAACTATAATTGGGTTCTTTTTCAATGAGAACGCGTGTTGACATGATGAGGGCTTTGCTGACTTCTTTAGCGGGAACACCATCAAATAAATTGCGTTGTGTGTCTTCGATGATTAAATGCGAAGAAACATCAGCTAAATTTTTGCACGCTTTTTCGACACGTTGCGTTAATTGTGCAATATCGAGCGGTATACGTTGGCCATCATCCAATGTGATGTGTAGCGTTGGACGTGCTGCTGCGAGCGCTTGTTCTTGTTCGCGGATTTTCCGGCGCTCTTCGCGATAAAGGACATAAGCGCGTGCTACTTTATGTTCACCTGCGCGCATCAAAACCAATTCAACTTGATCTTGAATGTCCTCGATGTGTAAAGTGCCGCCATCAGGCATCCGGCGATGGAAGGCGGCGGTAATCTTGGCGACTAATTGCATTACAATTTCATTGACGCGACTTGAGCCTGCGGCGGTATCACCCTCAACGGCAAGAAAAGCTTTTGTCATCGCAATAGTGATTTTATTGGCATTAAAAGTGGCCAATGTACCATTACGACGAATGACTTTAATGTAGCCAGGCGCTGTCACATTGACGTCAGGTCTGAAGGCATGGACGGAAGTTGTTGTTTGTGTTGCTGTATTTTCTGGCTCCATGAAAATTCTCCGATAGAAGTGGATAAAAATGCCCTTTAAGCGATCGCTACAACATATAGCGTTAGTTGGGCGGTATGATCCACAAGATAATGTATATCGGAGGACGATGCAATAGAGTAACGTGTGGGTGAGCTGTGGATAATCTGTGGATTGATAAAAAAATTTTATCAGGGTGACGCGGGCGCAATTCTATCAGCTTGATCTTGTAGCAAAGGAGCTTTTAGAGGTCGATCGGCTTGCTCCGAGAGTTCTTTAAAGAAGCTGATGGTGCGGCGAATCGGTGCCATTTCTTCTTGGGTCAAATGGGATTTGTTTTCCAGCCAAGTGATGATGTTATCGACGTTAGCAGCTTGGGTGATTTCTTCAGGTTGCTGACGTGTTTTTTTCCAAAGACCAATACAAGAGTAAAGATTGGTGAGAATGGCGCTCAGCATGGCCAAATAAGGAAGTGCACTACCAAACCCAGTTTCTTCTGTGAGTCCAAAGAAGTTGTCTTTATTTAAAACACCTTTAGCGACTGTAAACATTGCCATGCCAGCTGGAATATTTTTTAGGATTGTCAGAATCGCAAAACGCGGGTCTGTTTTTAAGGCGGCCCAAATACTTTCACGCATACTCAATGCCGAAATAAAATATAAACAAGATGAAATGCTTCCCAACGAACCAATGAGCCATTTGAGAAAGATGGGGCTATTGGCCAGGGCTTCTTTTCCTGCGATGAGTGCGATGCCGCTCAGTCCTTTTTCAAAGAAAATGGGTGCAGAAGAAATAAACATCAGTGTTGCCAGTGCAGCATCAAAAATTTGCGCGCTTATTTCCAGCCAATTGTCACTTCGATGCCAATCATGCTCAGTGAGAATGTTATGGAGTGCTTCGATGAAGGCTTCGCTTTCTTCTTGTGTTTTCGGAAGATGATCGAAATGTTTTTCTTCTAATTCGCTTTCAAATGTTTCGCGTTGTTCTGCACTTAAATGTTTTAGTTGAGCGATAAATTTTTTCTTAGCTTGTTCAGTGCGACTGAAAAGACCACTGACACAATCAAAAAATCTATCGATGCCGATTTTTCTTGAAGCAGTTGTATTTGTGAGTGCCGCGAGGCCCATGATAGAGCCTACAGTGGTTGACCAAGCTGTATTGGCAACATTTTGTAACCAAGCAAAAGATTCATATGTGATCATTGCAAATGGAATGGCAGCAAAAAATCCGGAGGCGGTTGAAATCACTTTTTTAACAGGATTGTTAGCATAAAAATCACTAAAATCTTCGTGCAGTTTGTGGAATGCTTCTGGTACGAAATATTCGGCAAATTTTGTGTTGATATCAAGAGACGTTAACATGGCGACAAATGAATAGACAGTTTTCCAAAGTGGCATACTATCTATCCACCCGCTTGGACTGTTGCCAAATTGTTCTGCATTCCAGCCGCTCGGGCCTAACATAGCATTAAAAGCTGCAGAAGTGGCTGAGGCAAAAGCATACGCTCTTATCGGTGTGATATTGGGGCAGGTGCATGAATACTCTTGCACATCGTAAAAAACGGGCTCTTCTTCGGCTTCTGGTGCCGCTAATTCTGGGACATCAAAGAATTCGTCTTCTTCTGGTAAAAGTTGTTTTTCTTCTTCATGCGCTCTCTCTGGTTGCAACATAACGAGAGATACTCCTACTGTTTTGGGGAGGTGATTATATTATGCTCATATTAAGGAAATCTTAAGGTTCATTGTAGTGTATGTCTTTCCGTCATTATAATGTGCTCCAGATGTTATATCAAAGATGATAAAAAAAGAGTGGGTTATGGGTGGCGTTGTTTCATATTTTTTTCGTAATGAACTTCCTTCTTCTCAAGTTGAGCCTCATCAGGATTTGCTCGCTGAGCGGGCTGAAGAGGCAAGAAGCGATGTAGCATTTGAAGAAAAAGAAGAAAATTTTTCTGCAGAAGAATCTCCAATTTCTTTTTCACAATATGCCTTCAATGGACTGGCAATTGTCTTTGCTTTGTATTGCACTACTTCAGCAGCGGCAAGTGATGGTGCCAATCTAATGATGAGTCGCACGGGAAATGAGACAGAGGTTTATATTGCATTTTTCGTGATGTTTTTATCATCATTTGGTCTTTCATTCGAAGAAGTAGCAAAAAATATTAAATCTTTATTTTCTTGTCGTTGTGGTTCTCAGAGTTGTTCGCGTTGTTCTACTTTGATGATTGTGTCATTCATCAGTTCTTTGAGCGCAGCTTGCGCATTTTTTCAATCAAAATATGGTGTTGATGTTACTACAGGTTTGCACCATCTTGGTGAGAATACAGATGAATTCTTAGGCACCTTTGTTGGGATAGGGAATGCAGCGACAACACTTTTGACGGGTGGGGCAAGCTTGTTTAAGCTTGCTGCGCACTCGGCTGCTGGAGAGTCTATCTGGGAGCACGGTTCACCCTTTAGCGCTGAGGGTTTCTATTTAGGTTATTTTTTTCTAGCTCAAGCGGGCAATTACATTCTGCAAGATATGGCTGCGGCCGTCGAAGTGCTAGGACTTGAAGGACTGGGTGTTGTTCAAGAATATTTACTGCCCCTCATACCGGCGACTCTTGATGCAATACCAACATTTATATTCACTGTGGGTTATTATATCGAACGCTTGTATTATCTTCTTGACCTACACAGTAGAGAAGAATATTTAGCGCTCATCGCGCCATTCTTGCTCGCAATGGGAATGGGAGGCTGGCTCGAGTATCTCAATTATTCTTCAAATTTCAATACGTATATGACATTGTTCAAAATGCCAGAAGCTTCCCATTTCTTAAGTGGTATAACATTTCTGATAGCTATCTTTTGTGACACGTTGACATTGGATCATGCCTTGCGGTTCATCGGGGCGTCATTGTTTCAGGTAAACCAAGCGCCACAATATGAACCTATACAGGAAGCCCCCCTCCTGAAAGAAAAGGATGATGATCACGATGCCTATGTTCCTATCCCAGAAGACAATTTTGAAGTAGTTGCAAATATAGAGAATCCTGCGGAGTGTCCTGAAGAAACAGTACCTGAATCCCAGCATAGGTGGTCTTGCCGTATTTTATAGATAACTCTTTAACCTCATGGATGACATCAGGCCTTTCACTCCCTATAATGGTCAGCTTTAAAACTTATCAGAATATTTCCATCTGGAGAAATTTATGCTAATTGGTGTGCCTAAGGAAATTAAAAATAACGAGTATCGAGTGGGTCTTGTGCCGGGGAGTGTGCGGGAATTGGTGACAAATGGTCATCAAGTGGTTGTGCAGCGAGGCGCAGGCGCGGGGATTGGCTTCGACGATTCCGCTTTTGAACAAGCGGGTGCAACATTACTGGATACGGCGGCTGAGATTTTTCAAAAAGCTGACATGATCATTAAAGTCAAAGAACCCCAACCAGAAGAATGCAGAATGCTGCGTGAAGGCCAAGTATTATTTACTTATCTACACTTAGCACCAGATCCTGAACAAGCCCGTTTATTACAAGCCTCTGGGTGCATAGCGATTGCGTATGAAACAGTGACGAGCAAAAGCGGTGGTTTGCCTTTATTATCCCCCATGAGCGAAGTGGCTGGGCGTATGGCGATTCAAGCGGGTGCCAGCAGTTTAGAAATTACACGTGGCGGCAGCGGTATTTTGCTCGGCGGTGTACCAGGTGTGCTAGCCGCTAAAGTCGTCGTATTAGGCGGCGGTGTGGTGGGTACCAATTCTGTGCGTATGGCGATGGGAATGGGCGCACGCGTTGTTGTTATTGATCGTTCTATCGAACGTCTATATCAATTAGATCTGCAATTCGGTTCAAAAATTAATACGATTTATTCAACGACTGATGCGGTTGAGGAACATGTATTAGAAGCCGATCTTGTGGTCGGTGCTGTTTTAGTTCCAGGTGGTTCAGCACCAAAATTAGTTCGAAAAGATATGCTATCGCGTATGCGTTCTGGTTCAGTGATGGTTGACGTTTCGATTGATCAAGGCGGATGCTTTGAAACCAGTCGCCCAACGACACATCAAGATCCAACATATGTGGTCGATGGTGTTGTGCATTATTGCGTCTCCAATATGCCAGGCGCTGTGCCACGGACATCGACTTTTGCATTGAATAATGCAACCTTGCCTTTCGTGTTAGCACTTGCAAATTACGGCTATAAAGAAGCTATGCGTCGTGATCCGCACTTGCTCAACGGATTGAATGTGTGTCGCGGGCAATTCACACATCGTGAAGCGGCTAATGCACTCAAGCAAGCGTACACGCCGCCTGAGCAGATGCTGGGTTGAAATTATTAAAAATCCCCCTCAATCCCCCTTTTTCAAAGGGGGAAGCTTCTTAAAAAGTGCTGCTCAGTCCACTTCCCTTTTGTAAAACCTCCCCCTTTGAAAAAGGGAGAGCGCAGAACACTTCCCCCTTTGAAAAAGGGAGAGCGCAGAACACTTCCCCCTTTGAACAAGGGAGAGCGCAGAACGCTTCCCCCTTTGAAAAAGGGGGATTGAGGGGGATTTATATCTAATTAAGTTTTATCCGGATACTGACACAGGTCTCGAATAATACAGTTTGGACAATCGGGGACTCTCGCTTTACACACATAACGTCCGTGTAAAATAAGCCAATGATGCGCATCATGCAGAAACTTTTTTGGAATCACAGCAAGTAAGTCTTTTTCAACAGCGAGCGGTGTTTTCCCTTTTGATAATCCAATCCGTCGCGTGACGCGAAAAATATGCGTATCAACAGCGATTGTCGCCTCACCAAAGCACGTATTCAATATGACGTTGGCTGTCTTTCGTCCAACTCCAGGTAAAGCTTCTAACTCTTCGCGTGTTTTGGGGCATTGGCCATGATGTTTTTCGAGTAAAAGGCGGCAAGTTGCGATAATATTTTTTGCTTTACTGTTATACAGACCAATCGTTTGGATATATTTTTTTAAGCCAATTTCTTTAAGCGCTAAAATTTTTTCGGGGGTGTTTGCAACAGGAAATAATTTTGCGGTGGCTTTATTGACGGAGACGTCAGTGGCTTGGGCTGAGAGAATCACTGAGATTAATAATTCAAAAGGAGTGCGCCAAAGAAGCTCGGTGGTGGGTTTGGGGTTGGCTTTTTGGAAGCGAGTGAAAATCTGTAGTATTTGGCTTGAGGTGAGTTTCATATCAAAATCCTGAGACGTGCAGCACATTTTACCGTATAATTTGCCCCCATTGCAGTTTATTTAACAGGTGTTCTCATGAACCAGGCCCCTTACATTAGCATCGTGATTCCTGTCTACAATGAAGAAGCGAATCTCGAAACATTATTCCAACGTTTAACCACGACATTGGATCAACTCGGTAAATCCTATGAAATCATTTTGACTGATGATGGTAGCCGTGATCGATCAGTGGCCTTACTCCATGACCTTCACCAACGTCGACCCGATGTCATTCGGGTTATCGAGTTTAATGGGAACTTCGGCCAACATATGGCTATCATGGCAGGTTTCGAAAAAGTCCGTGGTGAAATCATTATCACGATGGATGCAGATTTACAAAATCCTCCCGAAGAAATTCCAAAATTAGTTGCTGCTATGGAAGCGGGGCACGATGTGGTGAATACTCATCGTCTCGGTCGACAAGATAGTTGGTGGCGCTTATTCGTTTCGCGCAGCCACAATAAGGTTCGTGAATGGATGATGCCAAAATTAAAAATGCGTGATGAAGGCTGTATGTTGCGTGCTTATAGTCGACGCATTGTGGATTTGATGGTTTCTACCGAAGAAATGAATACCTTTATTCCAGCACTTGCACTCAATTATGCAACCAATCCCACTGAAGTGGGGGTGCGTCACGAAAGTCGTTTTGGTGGAACATCCAATTATACTTTGTATGGTTTGATTCGTTACAACTTTGATCTTGTCACCGGATTTTCAGTTTTTCCGTTGCAAGTATTTACACTCATTGGAATGGCAGTTTCCTTTTTCAGTTTTATTTTCGTGGTTTTTTTATTCATCCGCAGATTGATCGTGGGCCCCGAAGTGCAAGGGGTTTTCACATTATTCGCGATCTTGTTTTTCTTAGTCGGTATTGTTTTATTGGGATTAGGAATCGTGGGTGAATATATCGGGCGCATTTATCAAGAAGTGCGCAAACGTCCGCGCTTCGTGATTCGTCGTGTTGTGGAAGGGACACCAGAAAAAATAGAAAGCTAGATTACTTAAGCAGCCCGTTTATGATTTCAAACGGGCTGCATTCCTCACTGATTAGGTGTTGTTCCCATTTGTGGTTGACCAGAGGATGGTTGTTGTCCAGGTTGTCCTTCGCCAGGGGGTGGTTGTAGACTTCCTGAGCCAGGAGGTGGGGGTGGCATTTGACTATTCAGGTTATTCGCGGCACTCGGTAGCGTTGCGCCAGGCTTTTTAGGAGGAGGTGGTTGTTTGAGGGGGGGGATGTTCCCTGGTTGTAATGCACCTTCTGCAGGTGGCGGGGCATTGTAAGGTTTAGCAATTTGATCTTGAGCGAAAGCGTTGCAGCTCAAACCCAATCCCAAACATAAAAAAAATAATTTTTTGCGGTGCATTTAAAATCTCCTTTCTTAATCGCGCTCAATGCCAAATAATACATCAGCACCGTTATCGATCGTACTGTTTTCTGATTGAATTGACCAGTTTTTATTAATGGTGTAGCGCAAGTTTAAAATCGAAACAGGATAAAATAATCCCACATTGTAATGCAGAGAGAGTTTGTGTGTAATTTGTTTGCCGATGGCTAAAGTGGTTGTTGTCACTGTTGTGCTATTCGTCGGATCATATACTTGTGTTGAACCCACATTAAACTCGGTGAATCCTAAGGTTTTTTGTAATTTATTTGCGATATTTGAAGCGGTTTTATTGTGATTGCTTGGGCCAAAAGCGGAAGCCATGCTTAGTAATGCGCTGACTTGATGAGCAGATAATTCGGATTGCGGATAACCAAACGCGAGATAAGATAAAATATCTTTTCGATTCATGCTGGGTTCAGAAAAAAGTGAGATGGCAGGATTATTTAGCGAACCATTCACTCGAATTCCAACGGTGATGGTTTGTGTGCCATTATAAATTGCAGGCAATTGTTCGTTATGAGAAAAATTCGTTGTTGCACTACTTAAACTGACACCTTGCAATTTTTTAACAGCCAAAATATTTAAACCGGGATCATAAAAAGAACCCCCTGTATAAATTAATCGCCCTGTTGTGATTTTTAAAGTTTGTCCATATGCTTCGTACGTGCCATGGGATGCGCTTAATTCTCCGACAGCTGTTAATGCGCCATTTGCAACTTGTTGCAACTGTAAATGACCACTTAAATCCGTTTCTAAATCTTGATATGCAATGTGAATGGATTGACCGAGTTCAATCGTAAGTTGCAATGTGACATTAAACGGAAGAGCAGGGGCGAGATGTTTTTGTTCCACAAAAACAACGTCATCTGAGAGCGTGACCAAGTTATTTGGATTTTTAAGTTGAATGGTTGCCTCAGGAATATTTAATTTTCCTTGAATGTTTAATTGATTATCAGAAAAATGGATTTTCAAATTTGGCGAGAGTTTCATATGATAATGCTCAGAAGCAATCACAGAGAAATTTTCACCTTTCACATTTAACGTCATCGTTTTATCAAGATTTCCATCGAATTGAGCCTTGCCTTTTCCAGAAGACATTTCACCATTGAATTGGATGATATGGTTAGGCTGTATTGTTGCATGCATGAGAATATTTCTTAAGGTGATGCCAAGCGGTGGAATTTCAAATTGACGACTTTTCAGTGTCATTGAGTCATTCGATACATTCTTGTGAAATGATCCTGCGAGCGGTAAATACAATTTTTTAATGAGTTGACCTTCAAGAATGAGTTCATTTGCTGTGATAGAAACGCGTGATTGAATGTCAGGTTGAAAATAAATATGCGTGTTAATTTCAATGGAGGAAGCTTTTTGTTCCCCTAGTTTAAATTTGTGAATAGTTGATTGACTTGTTATGACTGGTGTCAATAATGGCCCGGATATTTTTCCAGACGTTTTTAATGCGCCTTTTAAATTTGGCATGAACTGTGAAAGATTAGGTATGTTTGCGTGCCAAGTGAGATTCCAGTGATTTGTTGCGTCACCTGTTAAATAAAGTTGATTTTTTAAAATATCCGCATTGAATTGATTGATCTCGACATGCTTAATGATGAAGCGCTTTACGTAGGCAGGAAGTTTGAAAGAAGTTTCATGAGATGAAGTATTAGGGAGTGCATGAACGCTAATATTAGCATGATCTAATTGAATCAAATCAATCGAAATTTTGCCCACAAAAAGTGCGGCCGGTTCCCATTTTAATCCAAGGGATTTAATGCGAATGTTGGTTGATTGATCTGGTAATGTATAGCGAATGTTTTGTAGTTTGAATTGAGAAAATAAACTGCCTTGTATAGTTTGAATAGACAATTTTCCGGGTAAATATTTTTTTATTAAATCAACTTCTGTGATCAATCCGGTCGTTGTAAATAATAGACAGTATGCAATAAAACAGCACATTGAAAAAATAAATAAGACCAGTGTATTGAAAATGATTTTAATCATAGGTCGGGTCCTATACTAAAATCCATATGGAATGGTTTGCCAGGTTTGCTTAACGCGCGCTCGAAGTATATTTTAATGGGGCCGAGCATGGAGTGATAAACCAATCCAACGCCTGCACCGCGAAATAATTCATCATTAAAGTGATCTGTGGCTGTACCGACATCATAAAAAACTGCACCACTTAAATCACCAATTAATTGATGTTGAAATTCAATGCTGGCCGTTTCTAAATAACGACCTGGACCGATGCTGCTGTAATTATAACCGCGCACGCTATCGAGACCACCCGCAAAATAACGCATAGTGAAAGGTAAGCGTGTTAAATCATTTACAACGGTATAGCCTAAATTGCCACGAACAATCACGCGGCTCATTTGTGTTGGACTAAAAATCAATTTACCTTTTATGTCTGTTTGAAAAAAATTATTATGTGATAAAAAATGCTCGCTCGCGCCTTTAATATTAAAGTTGATCATAGCAGCTCTAGTAGGATTCATTAAATTATCAGCATGAAGCCAAGATAATGTATAACTCGGATAAAGTGATTGACTTGATTCAGTGGGGTCCTCGCCGACTTTGTAGCGTTCAATCAAGTAATTCAAGCTTAGCGTATGCTGCCAATCATTATAAGTTTTAATGCGACTCGCAGACAAACTTTCAGAAAAACTTTCACCCGTGGGCGGCGTAAATTTTTGAATTTCAACCCCGAAGACATATTGATCAGTGAGAGGGTTTTTTCCGGGAATGTAATATTTTCCACCGACCGCACTCAATGTCGAAGATAATTGTGTGCGCAATGAAAAATGTTGTCCTGTGTGACCGACACGTTTGTAATCAACACCAAAAGTAGCTCGTGGCCCAGTGAAAGTACCGTAGCCAAAACCAAACAGATAATGTTTGGCTTTAGGTAATGTTACATCGATGTGAATCGGTACACGATATGCGTTGGTTTTATTTATTTGTGGTGATACGAGAACTTGTTGAAAATATTGGCTACTACTTAAATTTTGTTGCAACGTTAATAATTTTTCATTTGAAAAAGGTTCGCCTTCTTTGAAGGTAATAAAGCGATTGAGAAAAGATTGATGGAGTGGATTTTCACTAAAAGTCACCGGCCCAAAATAATATCTTGTGCCTGTGGTTAAATGTAATGTGATTACGGCAGAATAATGTTTGCGATCAATCAACACTTCTTTTTGATCGAATCTCGCATCTAAATAGCCTTGATTATTAATGGTGTCTAATAAAGCGTCTCGAGCTTTTTCATAGGCTTCAGTTGAAAAGGGATCATCTTTTTTGAGTGGAAAATGGCGGATATATTTTTCTATGGCGGTGTTATGTTGTCCGGGTCCTGCAATCACGATGTTAATCTTTTGGATGTGCACAGCGTGGCCTGGTTTAACAGTAAAAGTGAGATGCCATTTTTTGTCTTGTTTTGTGATGCTGGCTAGTTGAACGTTAGCATTGAAGTAACCGAAGGGTTCCATGGCTTTATGAATCAACCCCGGTGCTATTGTTGAAAATGCTTGGATTTCATCCGCTGAGGGAGTAGAGTCGCCCTGCATAATGGGTTGACCATTGAGCTTGATCAAAATATTTTCGAGCGCAGGCCCAGTGACGCCGGTCACTGAAATTTGCACGGATTCTTTCGCCGCTGCGATTTCGACAATCAAGATGCATCCTAGCGTCATGATCAAATATAAAAGCCATTTTTTCATGAGGCACTATAAAGCTAATGTTAAATATTCGAGTTGGGCATTATACCTGTTTAGACAAAAAAACGGGGATTTCTGTTTTTTTGTTCGAATCTGAAGCAATTGCGGTATACCATCTTTGTGGTGCAGCCCCTGCTAGCCGGGAATTACATGTCCTTGAGCCCACCGCAACAGTGCCTGGTATTCATGGGTTGTGTTTTGCGGGCGGCAGCGCTTTTGGCTTGAATGCAACTGCCGGTGTGATGAATTTTTTAAAGGAACAAGGAAAAGGATTTCAAACACCCCATACAACGATCCCCATCGTCCCAGCGGCTGCTATTTATGACTGTGCCATTTCACAAGCGCCTCCGACGGCTGAGGATGCCTATCAAGCATGTCGTGCCGCGATCCCTGAAAATCCTATGCGCGGTGCTATTGGGGCAGGGAGAAGTGCAACAGTCGGCAAAATGGTTGCGGGTACAGAGCCTTCACCGGGAGGTTTTGGGTGGCATACCGTCACATTGCCGCATGGCATTATTGTGACAGCATATGCTGTTGTGAATTGTTTAGGTGATGTACGCAATCAGCAAGGAGACATCATCGCTGGTGCACGTTCGAAAGATCAAACTTTCACTGACACTGAAAAATTTTTACTCCACAATCCCTATGCTAATACGGCATCTGCGTTGAATACCACTTTAGTTGCAGTGATGACCAATGCGCGTTTTTCGAAAGCAGAATTATCCCGTATTGCACGCGTTGCTTCGACTGGAATGGCGCGCGCCATTTCACCGGTTTTTACACGCTACGATGGCGATCTCATTTTTTGCGTGACAACGAATGAAGTGCCAGCACATGAAAATAATGTCAGTGTAGCTGCTGCAGAGGCTGTTCGTTTAGCGATTATAGATGCGGTAAGCGCATAACTGATCATTTTATTTTTTCTCAGTTAACTTCCCATCTTGGAAAACTAACGTAACCGGTGGTGAAGAGTCATAGGTTAATTCAACGGTGCCTTTCGTAAGATCTTTTTCATCACTAGGGTTTTGCGACAGTTGGTTGCTTTCATTATTACTGGCACTATTGTCGAGTGTCACCATGTCAGGTTTGCCGCAAGCTGCTTTGACATCATCAATTAAAGAGTTGATGGTAATATCTGGATTGCAATTGCCATTGCTGTTGTCGGTAGGGAAGCCGTTCAATGTGATGCTCGTGACATGTTTATTCGCAAACATGATTTTTAATTGTTGTGGATTATAGGTTTGTGACATCCCTTGTGCTTGAGCTTGAGAAACATTATTTTTATTGTAAACCCACTCTTGTGCAGTAGCATCTTGACTGACTTTTAGCTTTTGAGTGGAAGCTGGTTTGCCGCATTGTTGTTGCACATGATCAATGCTGTCACCAAATTCAATCATTTGAAGATTTGTCGGACAGAAAAAAGCGAATGCTGGGGAAGTGATGCCCAAAGAAAGTAAGGCGCCTAGCGTTATTTTTTTCATAAATAATTCTCCTATAATTAATCAGTTTCTGGATGATCGGGTGTATGGGATTTATTTTCATCTTCTGTTGAATCAGTGCTGGATTTTTTCTTACTGAACCGACTAAATATATTTGCTTTTTTATCTTCTATTTTTTTACTCGGTGTGGAAACAATGCCATGATCATGATGCATTGCTGTGGTTGACCAAGGCATGCGGCGGTAAAAAGGCCTTTCTTCTTCAGGGCTCAATGTCGGGCATTTAATGATTTCGAAATATGGTGAGTAGTCAAAATCTTTTGGAGAATATAAATGTGGATTGCGTTTGATGACCGTAATGCCTTCTTGTTCGGATTGAAACAGCGGTAAAATTGGAAATTGTACTGAATTAAATGCATCAGCAATCATAGAAGAACAAATCCCACTTTCAATTTCACCCGTTGATGTGCGAAATAAGCTTGATTTCCAACGGCGCGGTAAAATAGACCAGGGCAACAAAAACCGTGCTAAATCTAATAATCTGCGAACATTGTACGGTTTTCCAAGTGAATTCACTGCATAAGCTATTACTAATTGTGCATCTTCGGGCGACAAACGTGTTGGTCGACAAATACGAATATGGGTATGACGATAATGTACTAACGGTGTGACAATCGTACCTTTTCCTAGCATGACTTCGATGACAAGACGAACATTTTCTCTTTTTTTAAGTTGACGTGAGATCATTTTTTTTAAGCTGTGATCTTCGATGTCATGAAAACGTCCAATGTATAATGCGGCGTGTGTCCAGGGGCTTTGTGTGATCCCGCGAATGATGTTGCTGATGCGACTGCGTCCTTCTATGAGTAAAACATCGCCAGGCCGGACTTCATAACGCAAGCGCTCATAGTCATACGGTGGAATTGCTTCTGGTGCTGGTTCTTTGATTAACCAGTTGACTAGTTTTTCTCTTAGTTTTTTTTGTAGTGCATCGAACATGTTTATCTTCCTTGATCACTAAATGCTATACGTTATATGCGTTCGGCTAAATTATCGGCGTATCCTAAATAATCGGCGGGCGTTAATGCATACAGTTGATTTTTGATTGCTTCTGGCAGCGGCAGAGTACCGACGAATGCGTGTAAAGATTCTTTTGTGATTTTTTTGCCGCGTGAAAATTGTTTTAATTGTTCGTAAGCATTCTGAACACCGTAGCGACGCAAAATCGTTTGTATCGGTTCAGAAAGAATTTCCCAATGGGCTTCAAGGTCTGCATTGAGCTTAGTTAAGTTCGGCTCAACACGATCTAATCCACGTAAAACAGAACGCCAAGCAAGTATGCTATGCGCAACGGCAACACCAGTATTTCTTAAAACAGTTGAGTCAGAAAGGTCACGTTGCCAGCGCGAAATAGGTAATTTCAAGGCCATGTGATCGAGGAGTGCATTTGCAATACCCAGATTACCTTCGGCATTTTCAAAATCAATTGGATTGATTTTATGCGGCATGATAGAAGAACCCACTTCATTGTGAATGGTTTTTTGTTTGAAATAATCGAGTGAAATATAACCCCACATATCACGGCAAAAATCAATTAAGATTGTGTTGATGCGCATGAGTACAGCAAAAAACTCAGCAATACAATCATGCGGTTCAATTTGTGTAGTGTAAGGGTTCCATTGTAGGCCCAGTGAGCTCACGAAATTTTTACTCAAGATTTGCCAGTCCACCTCTGGACAAGCGAAAGCGAGGGCGTTGTAATTCCCTGAAGCACCATTGAGTTTGCCTAAAATCATTGTCTCAATGAGTTGTGTCATTTGTCTTTTTAATCGTGCAGCAAAGTTTGCCATTTCTTTGCCGACGGTTGTCGGTGTTGCTGGTTGACCGTGTGTG
This sequence comes from Gammaproteobacteria bacterium, assembly GCA_033762075.1. Taxonomy (GTDB): domain Bacteria; phylum Pseudomonadota; class Gammaproteobacteria; order DSM-16500; family DSM-16500; genus VFKI01. The sequence continues at coordinate 28,086 of JANRLY010000019.1, read as the reverse complement.
CGAGACAACATGGGTTGTTTAGCATAAGTGTGTGAGAGAGTTTTTAAAATCGCGAGTAATTCATCGAGCACCGGTAAAATAATTTGTTTGCGCGCAGTCTGTAACATCAAGCTGTAGGAAAGATTATTAATATCTTCGGAGGTGCAACCGAAATGAATAAATTCTTGGATGGCAGCTAATTCAGTGTTATTCGCAATGCGTTCTTTAATAAAATATTCGACAGCTTTGACGTCGTGATTAATGCCGCTCTCGATGTGTTTGATGCGTGTCGCATCTTGTAGCGAAAAATCTTCGATGATGTTTTCGAGCAAATGTTCAGCGTGTTTGCTTAAAGGTTGCAGTTCAAACAAGTGTGCATGCTCAGATAACATACGCAGCCAGCGAATTTCAATTAAAACACGAAAACGAATTAAGCCATACTCGCTGAATAAGGGGCGTAAATCATCGAGTTTTTCTTGGTAGCGCCCTTCAAGTGGAGAAATGGCCATAAGTGCTGAAAGATCCATCCTATTTCCTCAAATAACAGTTTGACAATTTTTTAGCATCTGTTCAGCTGCGTTGCGAATTTTTGTGCGACAAAAAATCAGCATGAGTTTAGAGCCGCCTAGTTGTCGCCACAAAAGAGTTGATCGTACGCCAGCTAATAATAAGGCGCGAATCTTTTCGATGTTGAGATGAGCATTCACAATGCGTGGATTGCCACGGATAGCTGTACTGAAATGCAATGCATTGAGTGTTGTTTCATACGCATCAGCTAAGTTAGAAATGACTGTGGGATGCGTTGGTGAAAAATAATTTGCTTGTTTTTTAGCTTGCTGAATACGTTGCGTTAATGCGTTCAGCATTTTGTTTGAGCGAAAAATTTTTTTTTGTAAACGCATCACTGAGAGCATGCAGCGTGTTTCCGCAGGCTTTGAAGGTGGAGTCAGCAACCAAATGAGTTTGGTTAAACCATATTGAATTCCATCCCAACCGTGATAAACAGATAACACGTCAGTGGATTCCGTTTGCAAAATACTTTGTAAGCTTGCGTCAAAGGCGACTTCATTGAATTTACCCGTGTGAGCAATTTCGCTGACGAGACCAATGGCTTGGGCAATGCCAGCCAACGCAATGACGCTGTTGTCTAGTTTATTCACGTTAACTCTAACTCCAGGCCAGTGATTCTATTATGATACCACCACCTAGGCACTGTTCGCCTTGATAAAAAACCACAGATTGCCCGGGCGTGACAGCACGCTGCGGGGTGGTAAAGCTGATTTTATATTGATTATGAACGAGTTGCTCGATCATACACGTTTGATCGTCTTGACGGTAGCGGGTTTTGGCGAATAGTGTTTGGGGTAAAACCGCTGGTGTGCCGTGTATCCAATGGACATCTTTAACGATTAATCCTGAGGCATAGAGCATGGGATGTGTTTGACCTTGTGCAACAATTAAAGCATTTCGTTTTGGATCTTTCGCGACAACATACCAAGGTTCGCCATTCGAATCTTTACGGCCGCCAATATGTAATCCTTGTCGCTGGCCCATGGTATAAAACATGAGTCCATCGTGTGTTCCAATGACTTCGCCTTCGGGTGTTTCAATGTTGCCCTGTTGTGCGCGCACATATTCTGTGAGGAAAGTTTTGAATTTTCGTTCACCAATAAAACAAATACCCGTGCTATCTTTTTTCGCATGATTCGCAAAACCTGCTTCTGACGCGATACGCCGCACGGTTTTTTTGTCGAGTTCGCCGAGAGGGAATACACTATGCGCTAACTGATCTTGGGATAGAGCGTGTAAAAAATAACTCTGATCTTTGCTGGCATCGCAACCTTTCAAGAGTTGGTGTTGTTGATCTTGCTGCACGCAACGTGCGTAATGGCCAGTTGCAATATAATCTGCGCCACGGGATTTTGCATAATCGAGAAAAGCACGAAATTTGATTTCTCGATTGCATAAAATATCTGGGTTGGGCGTTAATCCCGCTTGGTAATCGGCTAAAAAATGGGCGAAAACTTTTTGCCAATATTCTGCTGAAAAATTGATGCGCGTGAATTCAATGCCGAGCATATCGCAAACACGTGCTGCATCCGCCATATCTTGGCTCGCAGGGCAAAATGAATCCGTGTCATCTTCTTCCCAATTTTTCATGAACACACCTTCCACATGATGGCCTTGTTGTTTGAGCAATAGTGCTGCAACGGAGGAATCAACGCCGCCGGAAAGACCTACAATGATGTGTTTTTTTGTGGATGTCGTGTTCATATAAAAAAATACCCGGATTTTTCAACCCGGGTATTGTAGTCTAAATCAGTTAAAAGAATTAACCGAAATTGTAGGCAAGACCTACATTCAACATGTCAGCATCTGGAATCGCTGAAAGACTTGTTCTTGTGTTGCCTTTACCTTGAATGCGGGACAATTCAGCATTCGCAGTCAGCTTTGAGTTGATATCGTAGCTTGCGCCGATACCATACACTGGACGTAATGTATGAGTTGTTTTTGAGCCACTCAATGGTGATGTGTAATACACGTTTGCTGGAACAGCGGGATTATTTGCCTTGCTGAACACTTCTGCCGCACCTGCTAATGCATACAAGTTGAACTTGCTGCCTTCGCCGAATGGAAGATACGCTTTACCGACTAAGCTGATTGCAGATAAATCGTGCGTGTACTTTTGACTTGTTGAAGAGAAGCCATTACTTGCACTTAATGTTTCTTTTGTGCCGGCATATTTTGCAAAAGCTGCTTCAATACCAAAATTTTGTGTGAAGGTATAACCTGCAAATATTTTGCCGCCTAAACCACCGCTTGTACGGGTGATTTTTGCGCTGGTGTAGACTGGATTAATATCATTTGCTTGGTAAAACTTATTGGTTTCCAAACTGGATAAACCAATTGCACCACCGACATAAGCGCCAGGTTTTGCAGCGTGAGCAGTCCCTGCAATAGCCAAAGAGGCTAATAATGTTGCACTAATTTTTGTCAATTTGTTCATAATTAATTTACCTTCCTCGTTTAAGAGATTTTAAATGCGCGCGAAATATACCATCAGAACAACAAGAAGTAAAATATGAACAATTTTGGTTCATTCGTAGGGGCGACCGGCGGTCGCCCTTTTCTAATTTTTCCGGGCGACCGCCGGTCGCCCCTACAGATTTACATAACAGAACATCGCTTGTACCATAGCTCTCTTTTTCTTTCTCTGAAGGGCATTCACCATGAATTATCAACACATCAAAGTTCCAACAACAGGACAGCACATCACTGTCGATAAAAATGGCAAAGTACAAGTGCCTGATCAACCGATTATTCCTTACATTGAAGGTGATGGTATCGGCGTGGATATTACACCTGTGATGAAATCTGTCGTTGATGCTGCAGTTCAAAAAGCATGGCAAGGTAAGAGACAAATTCACTGGATGGAAATTTATGCCGGTGAAAAAGCAACCAAAGTATATGGCAGCGATACATGGTTGCCTGATGAGACACTTGATGCGTTAAAAGCATTCTCTGTTTCCATCAAAGGTCCACTGACAACACCGGTGAGTGGGGGTATTCGTTCACTGAATGTGGCTTTACGTCAGACTTTAGATCTCTATGTTTGTTTACGTCCTGTGCGCTATTTTGAAGGGGTTCCGAGTCCGCTACGTGATCCAGCTTCAACAGACATGGTTATTTTCCGTGAAAACTCTGAAGACATTTATGCCGGCATCGAGTGGAGCGCTGACAGCGTTGATGTAGAAAAAGTTATTCACTTTTTACAAAATGATATGCAAGTCAAAAAAATTCGTTTTCCTGAACATTGCGGCGTTGGGATTAAACCTGTCTCAAAATCAGGGACTTCTCGCCTAGTCCGAGCAGCGATTCGTTATGCCATTGATAATGATCGTGATTCTGTGACCCTTGTGCACAAAGGGAACATCATGAAATTTACGGAAGGCGCTTTCCGTGACTGGGGCTACGAAGTGGCCAAGAATGAATTCGGTGCTGAACTGCTGGATGGCGGTCCTTGGATGCGTTTTAAAAATCCAAAAACTGGAAAAGATATAATAATCAAAGATGTAATTGCAGATGCCTTTTTGCAACAGATTTTAATTCGTCCCCGCGAATATAGCGTTATAGCGACGTTAAACTTGAATGGCGACTATATTTCAGATGCCCTTGCTGCGCAGGTCGGCGGTATCGGAATCGCGCCAGGCGCAAATTTAAGCGATAAGGTGGCTATGTTTGAGGCAACGCACGGTACAGCCCCTAAATATGCAGGCCAAGATAAGGTCAATCCGGGTTCCTTAATTTTGTCTGCTGAAATGATGCTCAGACATATGGGGTGGGATGCAGCTGCTGAATTGATTGTGCGAGGGATGGAAGGTGCGATTCGCGCGAAAACCGTGACATATGATTTTGCCAGACAGATGGAAAATGCTCAATTAGTGAGCTGCTCAGAGTTTGGGAAAGCGATTATTCAGCATATGTGATGATGTATTCTGTACTTTTTTACGGCACTGTTCATGTCGACAGTGCCGTAAAATTTGTGTATAATTCGCGCAATTATTAACTATCAGTTTGTTATTTGTCGAAAAATTCTCGTTAAATCGTCTGAAGTATAGTCCATTACGATATTGTGATGGATTTTTTTTTCAAATAGAGAAAAAATGAAAATTATCGACTACAGTTAGGGTAACAGGGTATGGTTGCAGAAAATACAACAATAGAACGGGAGCGTGTAGCGGTAGAAGCAAAGACTAAGGTGCCTTATTTGTACCAAGTAGTGATGCATAATGATGACTATACACCGATGGATTTTGTAGTAAATGTTTTAGAGCTTTTTTTTCATATGGATAGGGCTGTTGCAACACAATTGATGTATGAGGTCCACACAAGAGGTAAGGCAGTTTGCGGTATATTTAGTAAAGATATTGCCGAAACGAAAGTGGATCAGATAGTTGATTTTGCAAGGATGAATGAACACCCTCTGCTTTGTAGTGTAGAGGAAATGTAAGGTAAGCCTTCTCCTGGAGGTGCGCCATGTTAGACAAGGAACTAGAGTACACGTTAAATCTCGCGTTTAAAGAGGCTCGCGCTAAACGTCATGAATTTGTCACTGTCGAGCATCTCTTGGTTGCACTGCTCGAAAATGTCTCTGCCTCCGATGTGCTGAAAGCTTGTGGTGCAAATATCCCAAGACTTCGCCAAAATCTCATCGAATTTATTGATCGCACCACACCTGCTATTCCTTCTAATGTCCACGATCGTGATACACAACCTACATTAGGTTTTCAACGCGTTTTACAACGTGCTGTGTTTCATGTGCAATCCTCGGGCAAAACAGAAGTCAAAGGTGCCAATGTTTTAGCGGCTATTTTTAGTGAGCAAGAAAGCCAAAGTGTTTATTTATTGCGGCAAGAAAATGTGAGCCGCTTAGATGTTATTAATTATGTTTCTCATGGTTCTACTCGAGCAGCAGCGCCTACCAGGACAAGAGAAGATCAATTTGGTACGCAATTCATGGATGAATCAGAAACACAACAAGAAGATGGAAATAATAGTCCGCTTGAACAATTTACTACGAATTTAAATGCACGCGCGAAATTAAATTTAATTGATCCATTGATTGGTCGCGAAGAAGAAATTGAAAGAACCATTCAAGTTTTATGTCGTCGTCGTAAAAATAATCCTTTATTGGTCGGTGAAGCGGGGGTTGGTAAAACAGCCATTGCTGAAGGATTAGCGCGACTCATTGTCGAGAGAAAAGTGCCTGATGTTTTATCAGACAGTGTGATTTATTCATTGGATCTTGGCAGTTTATTGGCTGGAACAAAATATCGCGGTGATTTTGAAAAAAGATTAAAAAGCGTTTTACATCAATTGAAAGAACAAAGCGGTGCCATTTTATTTATCGATGAAATTCATACCATCATTGGTGCGGGTGCTGCTTCAGGCGGTTTGATGGATGTCTCTAATTTAATTAAACCATTACTCGCGTCAGGTGATTTAACATGTATTGGTTCAACAACGTATAAAGAATATCGCGGTATCTTTGAAAAAGATCATGCACTTGCCAGACGTTTTCAAAAAATTGATGTGAAAGAATCGACCGTTGAGCAAACGATAGATATCCTCAAAGGATTACGTAGTCGTTTCGAAATGCATCATGGTGTGAAATATACAGACGAATCCCTTGAAGCAGCAGCAAGACTCTCAGAACGTTATATCACTGATCGTCGTTTGCCCGATAAAGCGATTGATTTAGTCGATGAAGTTGGAGCTTACCAATATTTATTGGCTGAAGCAGATCGTAAAAAAATCATTGGTGTCGTCGATATTGAACGAGTCGTTGCAAGAATCGCACGTGTTCCTGAAAGAAATGTTTCTACTTCTGATCGTGAAGTGCTTAAAAATATGGTGCGCGACCTCAAGATGATGATCTTTGGTCAAGATGAACCCATCGAAACATTAGGCGCAGCAGTGAGACTAGCACGTTCTGGATTGCGTGATCCAAGCAAACCTATCGGCTCATTTTTGTTTATTGGCCCAACAGGGGTTGGTAAAACTGAGGTGACAAAACAATTAGCGAAACAACTGGGTGTCGAATTGTTACGCTTCGATATGTCCGAATATATGGAACGCCATACGGTATCCCGTTTAATTGGCGCGCCTCCAGGCTATGTCGGTTATGATGAAGGTGGGTTGTTAACTGAAGCCGTGAATAAACATCCACATTCCGTCGTGCTCTTAGATGAAATTGAAAAAGCGCACCCTGATGTTTATAACTTGTTGTTACAAATTATGGATCACGGAGCTTTAACTGACACGAATGGCAGAAAAACAGATTTTCGCCACACTATTGTGATCATGACTTCAAATGTGGGTGTTGATTTATTGGATAAAGCCTCCATTGGATTCACAATGTCGGAAAATGAGAGCGATGTGGTAACTGCTGTGAATCGTGTCTTTTCACCTGAATTCCGCAATCGTTTAGATGCTGTGATTCAATTTAAATCGCTTGATACAAAAACCATTTTACATGTGGTGAATAAATTTTTACTTGAATTAGAAGTGCAATTAGAACCTAAACATGTTGTTCTTGAAGTTGGAGATGAGGCGCGTGCTTGGTTAGCTTCCCATGGTTACGATAAAAAAATGGGGGCAAGACCAATGGAGCGTCTGATTCAAGAGCACATTAAACGACCCTTAGCAGAAGAATTACTCTTTGGAAAGTTGGGTGCAGGTGGCCGCGTGATTGTCAGCGTTGATACTGCACAAGATAAATTAAAATTTGCGGTTGAAGAATTGGCTGCAGTTGAAGTGACTTCTACATCGAATAAGTGACTTAAGTGACTCTCAAAACAGCTTCCTAAGGAAGCTGTTTTTTTATTCCTGGGGTTTTTCTGAGGCTGCTGCGGCAGCAGCAGTGCTATTGGGGGTGGTTTTACCATCGCGGCTACGGAAGGTGATACGGCCTTTAGTTAAGTCATAGGGGGTGAGTTGAACAGTAACACGATCGCCTTTTAAGATGCGGATATAATTTTTACGCATTTTTCCAGAGATATGTGCCATGACAATGTGGCCATTATCAAGTTGTACACGAAACATGGTATTCGGCAACACGTCGATGACGTTGCCATCCATTTCAATTTGATCTTCTTTAGACATAAACCTATTCTCATAAACCGAAGCCGCAGATAATGCCTTAAATCAGTGAGATAAGCAATGGGATTGGTGAATATTCGGTGAACCGCTTTATCTTCTGTACGCAGCTATTTTCTCATTCACTTCCTCGAGCTCCAGTCGTAAATGATCAGCATGGTCGCCCAATCTGTTGGGATTGTAAAAGCTATAACGCCCAGCGGTTGAGCAAAGACTCGCTGAAACAATGAATGCAGCGACAGAAATGAAAAAGGCATATTTTGCTGTTTCATTGTAGTCTGATTTCAAATCAATTAAGCCAACGAGTCCGCTGAAAATCGATATACTTAACGTGACATGAGATGCTTTGACGATAGCAGAGAGCTTATCAATTTTTGTGGGAGTGGAAAGTCTTTCGAGTTGTGTTTCGAGAGATTTTTGCTGTTGCCGTAGTGCAGAATACTCTTCATCCATTTGCTGCGAAAAAGATTGCCGTGGACTAATTGGAATTTCTATGAGATCGTCTTCAAGAAGAGGTTGTTCTATATTATTTGCAATCTGGTTTTTATCATCTTCAAACAACATATCATTTCCTTCCCTTTTAAAAAAATGTTTGTTTCATCACAGCGTCATGAATAATAGCTACTAAAATAAGGGTTAAAATGGTGCAGAGCGCTAACCATTGCCATCTTGATTTGAGCTTATGTAAGCATAATATCGCAATACTGAAACTTGCAAGCAGACCAATCGCTGCTTGAATCCAATGAGTGTGAAAGGTGTAATGCTTAGGATAAATGAGCGCTGTTCCAGTCAATGCTGCGAAGAAACTTGCAATCAACATGCTTTTTTTTAACCGAGAAAGCGAAGCATTTTTTTGCTCAGAAGGCACAGTGATTTTTCGTGTCATGCCAAAACAATAAATCACTGTGCCGAGTAAGCCTATTGCGAATAAAACATGTATAAATTTGATGAGATGAATTAACAACATTACATCCAATAGACAAAAACAAATAATAATAACCAAACAACGTCAACAAAATGCCAATACCAAGAGATAGCTTCAAAGGCAAAATGGTTATGCGAATTAAAATCATTGCGTAACATGCGATATAAAATCACGATGAGACCAATTGTTCCGATGGTGACGTGAAGGCCATGGAATCCCGTGAGCATAAAGAACGTTGTGCCATAAATGCCTGAGCCTAAAGTTAAACCTTTTTCTAAATAGGCAATGGTGTACTCATGACCTTGCAAAAATAAGAAGCTTGCTCCCAATAAAATCGTTGCTAATTGTGCAATCAGCATGGTTTTACGATGATTAGTGAGTAAGCTCCAATGTGCGACAGTAATGGTGGCGCCACTAGTTAACAGAATGAGTGTATTGATAGCAGGAATACCCCATGCTTCCATGACGGAATGTGGTGCAATAAAAAAGCTTGGATTGGGATTCATTGCCATCGGCCATGCGGCTTTGAAGTGCGGCCATAAGACTAGATGGGTTGTGATATTTGAGCTATCCCCGCCTAGCATCGGAACAGAAAATGCTCTGACGAAAAAGAGGGCGCCGAAAAATGCACCAAAGAACATGACTTCAGAAAAAATAAACCAACACATACACCAACGAAATGAACGATCGACTTGTTCTTGTTGTAATAGACCACTACGATTTTCCCGAATGACCATGCCGAACCAACCAATGATCATGTAAAACAACATGAGAAATCCGAAGCCAAATAACCAAGGACCAATGACGGCTTCATGCAACCAATTTGCGGCGCCTGCAAAAATGCAAATAAGTGCAATGGATCCTTTGATAGGCCAGCTACTCGGCGAGGGCAGATAATAACCTTTCTCTTTATGATTCATCGTTCAATTCCTTCAGTGTGTAAACATTCGGTTAAGCAAGTCGCTGGATCCCGCGCAAAAAGCATGCGCGGGACGACGGTCGGGAGTGTTACCACAAGTTGTAATCTTTACTTGGTGCACTTTCATCTAACATGTATTTGATTGCGGCTATTAATTCATCATCTGAGCACGTTGGGCAGGCACCACGTACAGGGTGTCCTTTTTTGCCTGTGACAACATCTGTATAAGTCTGTAAAAAGCCTGCGTTCACAGCGTTTTTAAAGCCGTTTATGTCGCCAGGTTTAGGGGCGCCTTTGAAGCCAGTGGCGTGACAGACACTACAATTTTCGATGTAAAGGCGCTTGCCATCTTCGCGTGTTAATTTTTTCGCGACTGGCGCGCTAGCCGTGACTGTGACACCCATCACAGGTTTGACCATGTAATCGACGGCTTGACGAATGTCATTATCGGTGCAAGATAAACATGTCCCTTTTGCAGGCATGCCGTTAATGCCTTTGATAGCATTGTCATACACGGCTGGCATTCCTTTTTGCAAATAGGGTGACCAAGCGGCTGCATCACCAAAGCGGGGCGCGCCACCTGCGCCCGCAGCGTGACAACCTGCGCAATAATTTTCGTAAAGTGACTTACCTGCGTTTGAACCAGTTGGTTTTGGCGGGGAAACACTTTTCACAGATTTGAGATACGTCGCAATTGCTTCAAGATCGCTGCGCGGTAAATAACGCAAACTATCGTGATTAACTTCAAGCATGGGGCCTACCACATTGCCGCCGCCTACTAAGTGATCTTCGCTGAAGACTTGGACGATTTCATCGACTGAAGTGTTGCCAAAATTGGATTGGGAAATATTTGGCGCTAGATAACCTTGGACTTTCGCGCCTGTTAAGTTGTATTTCATCATGGGTGCGCCCAGCGGTAAGCTTTCCGTGATGATATGCCATGAGGGCGTATGGCACATGCCGCAATGTCCGGGGCCTTCGACAAGATATTCACCTCGTTTAAGAGGATCAGTATTTTCGGAAGACAGTGGTTTTGCACTGGGATGAAAAAACATTAATCGCCAGGGTAGTTGTAACAAGCGAATGTTAAATGGGAACACCATTTCATTGCTGCGGTTAGTTTGTTTGATGGCAGGAATGGCATCGAGATAAGCTTTAATGGCCTTAATGTCATCGTCTGACATCCGGCTAAAATATAAATAAGGAAAAGCAGGGTAGTAGTAATGACCCTCAGGTGAAATCCCCTCGCGCATTGCTTTGATGAATTGTGCATCTGTCCATTTGCCAATGCCTGTTTCAGGATCTGGTGTGATATTTGGCGTATACAACTTACCGAAAGGTGTTTGCATGAGGAGGCCGCCTGCAAAGGGCTGGCCTTTTTCAGCTGTGTTTGTGTGGCATGCCATGCAATCTCCCGCTTTGACGAGGTATTCCCCGCGCTGAACAAGAGGCGTGTTTGTTTTGACATTGGGGTAATCAGGAAACCAAGGGGTGGCATTTTCAGGTTCGAGTGATTTCGCCATTTCTTGGCTGATGCTGTGGATTATCCAGCCGCCGACGCCGGCTGCTGTTGCAATGATGATTGCCGCAGTGACTATAAATGTGCGGCTGGTAATGATTTTTATTAAACGCTTTTTCACGTGACCGTGTCCTTTTCAGAAAAAGATTTTGCCGCACATTCTAATCGGGATTGAGTTGAAGTGAAATAACTGATCGCGATTTTTTCATAAATTAACGCTCATGACTTGTTTTCTTCGTAAAATATGTTTTAATTGGCCACCATCTCCCTGAAGATCTCAAACTAGAATGAATAGGCTTGATACATGAAGTACTTATTTATCCGCTTGACTGCGCTTTTTTGCAGTTTTTTCGCCGTAACCACGCGCGCTGAATCTGCTTACAACATGCCTTATGGGGTTTCTACCCTGAGTCACGAAATTTATGACTTACACATGGCTGGATTTTATGTGTGTTGCGGGATTGGTGTCTTAGTTTTCGGCGTATTGATCTACTCCTTGATCAAGTTCCGTAAATCAAAAGGTGCTCAAGCTGTTCATTTTCACGAGCATTTAGGCATCGAAATTCTCTGGACGACCATTCCTTTCCTCATCTTAGTGGCTTTAGCGATTCCTGCGACGATTGTACTTTTGCATATTCACAATACAGATAAATCAGAATTAACAATTAAAATTACGGGTTACCAATGGAAATGGAAATACGAATATCTAGATCAAGGCATTGGATTTTTCAGTAATCTCGCAACGCCGCTTGATCAAATTAATAATCAAGCTCCTAAAGATGCTTGGTTCTTGCTCGAAGTGGACCATCCTTTAGTAGTGCCAGTTCACACAAAGATTAAATTACTCGTAACAGCTGATGATGTTATTCACTCTTGGTGGGTGCCAGCGTTGGGGGTGAAGCAAGATGCAATTCCGGGGTACATCAACGAAAATTGGACTTACATTGATACACCAGGCATTTACCGCGGACAGTGCGGTGAATTGTGCGGTGTCAATCACGCCTTCATGCCCATTGTTGTACAAGCTGTTTCAAAAGAAGATTTTGCGCAATGGGTCGTTGCCCATCAACCCAGTACTGTGCAGGCGAATGCTCTACCTGCAAAACCCATGACAGAGACTGAGCTTCTCACCGAAGGTAAAGCTGCTTACGAAAAAAGTTGTGCCATGTGTCATCAACCGACAGGCGTAGGTTTGCCACCAAGTTTCCCACCACTTAAAGGCAGTCGTGTCGTCACGGGGCCTGCCGTTTCTACGATCAAATTTGTTGCTACAGGTGTGCCAGGTACAGCAATGCAAGCTTTTGGTTCTCAATTAGATGCGCGTACGATGGCTGCTGTGATTAGTTACATCAGACATTCTTGGGGAAATGATACGTTAAACCAGCAACACAATAATCCAATTCTCGTCCAACCTGCTGATGTCGAAAAAGCAGAGCAGGGGAATTAACGGAGATTTAAAATGAGCGAAGCCATCTTGCACGACCAGCACGAAGATCACCACGATCATGAACATCATGGCCCACCAAAAGGTTTTAAGCGTTGGTTATTTACGACGAACCACAAGGATATCGGTACGCTTTATCTTGTTTTGAGTTTAATTATGTTATTTGTAGGCGGATTCATGGCGTTATTAATTCGCCTTGAATTATTTACGCCCGGCACGCTGCTTTTAAATCCTGAACATTTCAATCAAATGACAACCCTACACGGTTTGATCATGGTTTTTGGCGTTATCATGCCTGCTCTAGCTGGACTAGCTAATTGGTTAATTCCCATGATGATTGGTGCACCTGATATGGCGTTGCCACGCTTAAATAACTGGAGCTTTTGGCTATTGCCATTTGCTTTTACGTTGTTAATGAGCACATTATTCATGAGTGGGCCTGCACCAGATTTTGGTTGGACATTTTACGCACCACTTTCGACTACTTATGGTCCAGCGAGCACGGACTTTTTTATTTTTTCCATTCACATGATGGGTGCTTCTTCCATTTTAGCTGCACTCAATATTGTCGTTACCATTTTTAACATGCGTGCACCTGGCATGGGTTGGATGCAAATGCCCGTGTTTGTTTGGGGTTGGTTAGTGACAGCGTTTTTATTATTGGCTGTAATGCCTGTGCTTGCAGGTTGTGTCACGATGATGTTGATGGATCGTCATTTTCATACGAGTTTTTTCAATGCAGCAGGCGGCGGTGATCCAGTTTTATTTCAGCATGTGTTTTGGTTTTTTGGTCATCCAGAAGTTTACATTCTTATTTTGCCTGGCTTTGGAATTATTTCTGACATCATCCCAACTTTTTCTAGAAAACCTTTGTTCGGTTATCACTTTATGGTTTACGCCACAGTGATTATTGCCATATTAGGGTTTGTTGTATGGATGCATCATATGTTTACAACTGGCGCGCCAGTAGCTGCCCAGTTATATACAATGTATGCCACGATGTTAATTGCTGTGCCCACGGGGATTAAAGTATTTAACTGGGTTGCAACTCTATTCAAGGGCTCCATCAGTTTCGAAACGCCAATGTTATTCGCGCTGGGCTTTTTGGTCATGTTTACAATTGGTGGATTTTCTGGATTGATGCTTGCGCTCGCACCAGCAGATTATCAGTATCGCGACAGTTATTTTGTTGTTGCGCATTTCCACTACGTCTTAGTCTCTGGCTCATTATTTACGATTATTGCAGCTGTTTATTTTTGGTTGCCTAAATGGACAGGCAGAATGTACAGCGAAACGTTAGGCCAATGGCATTTTTGGTTGACAGTGATTGGGATGAATCTCACCTTTTTACCAATGCATTTTCTAGGATTAGCTGGAATGCCACGCCGCATTCCTGATTATGCTTTGCAATTTACTGATTTTAACCAAATGTGTACGGTGGGTGCGTTTATCTTTGGATTTGCACAATTGATTTTCTTGTACATTATTGTCAAATCGTGTTTAGGAAAAGCGCCGCGTAGTATGCCGGCACGTATTTGGGATGGTGCGAGAGGTCTTGAATGGACGCTCCCATCGCCTGTTCCTTATCACACCTTCGAAACGCCACCGACGAATCTCGAAGCTGAGTCGCATGCTGTACCATGAGTTTTTTCTGAGAAATGAATTTATCTCCTGAGCAACAAAAGAAAAATAAACGCCTCATACGTATTTTAGTATGCGGCGTTATTTTTATGTTTGGCTTTTGTTACATGCTTGTGCCTTTGTATCGATTAGTTTGCCAACAAACAGGGGTCAATGGTCAATCCGTTCGTTCTGCTTCCGCTGTCGATGCTAATATGCAAATGGATCGCTCGAGAACGATTAAAGTGTATTTTTCTACCGTTTTGCATGGTGGACTACAATTTAAATTCATTCCTTTGCAACGATCGATCGACGTGCATCCTGGCGAACGCAAGTTGATCTATTTTTATGCCGAAAATCAAACAGGGCGTGAGTTGACTGTGCAAGCCATCCCAAGTATCACGCCAGTCGATGCTGCGCGATTTTTAAAAAAAACAGAATGCTTTTGTTTCACACAACAATATTTTTATAAAAAAGAAAAAGCTGATATGCCGGTCTATTTTTTTATTGATCCGCATGTCTCTAAAGATATCAAGGAAATCACTTTATCCTATACATTATTTGATGCGACAGAATTCGTGAAAAAAAATCAAAAGCATTTCACGAAAGGCCGGATTGATTTATGAAAATCAAACTTTTTATGTTCTGGCTTTGTTTTGTTGCATTATTTGTTGCATTAGGTTACTGGCAACTGTGTCGTTACCAATTTAAAAAAGATTTGCTCAATGATTCTAAAGAGCGATTGATCAGTGCACCTGTGGCATTAAAATCAGTTACAAAAAATCCACTTGAATTCCAACATGTTATTGTCGCGGGCCGATATCTCAATGATGAAATTATTCTTGTGCAAGATCAATTTTTTCATCATCGATTGGGATTTGAAGTTCTTACTGTTTTTCAAATACCAAATGAATCTGAGTATTTATTGGTTGACCGAGGATGGGTGCCAGTTTTAGAGAATGGTCAATTGCCTGTGATTTCTCCTGTTAAAAATGAACAACGTTTGATAGGGCACCTTAGAACCTTTCATGAGTATCAATTTATTTTGGGTAAAAATATTTTAAATCCGACTGTGAAACCTTTAGTGATTCAGAAAGTGGATGTGCCAGAGCTATCTCATGTACTGAATAAACCTCTCTATCCATTTATTTTGCGACTCGATGCGAATATGCCGAATGGGTTTGCGCGTGAATGGGTGATAACGACGGTTTTGCCAGAGCGACATTTAGGCTATGCAGTCCAATGGTTTTTGATGGCGATCGTCTTGTTGATTGCTTCGATTTATTTTTGTTTTGTCATCCCGCGCAGATTTTAGCGCGGGACCCCGTGTCGTAAAGTCGCTGGTTTCCGCGCTAGAAGCTGCGCGGAATGACAGTGGGCCAGACAAATACATTGATATTGGTAGGAAAATGAAATGCTAAAAGTGAAAAAAAATAATTTGCCACTGTATATTTTACTGGGAATTTCTGTCGTGCCGGTGATTTTGGCGACGCTATTTTATTATGGTCATCGTTATTTTCATTTCTCTCAATTAAATCGTGGACAATTGATTACGCCACCGATGCATTTATCAGATAAAGCGTATGCAAGTTTGAATGAGAAATCTGCAAAACGACGTTGGATTGTCTTGCAAGTGATTGCTGGTGTTTGTGATCAACAGTGTGAGCATAGAGATTTTCTTTTACATCAAGTGCAAAAAGCACTAGGTAATAATCGTGATCGCATCTTTATTCAACAAGGTAAACCATCTGCATTTGCAGCAGGCCACATCTATTTGGTGGATCCAGCACAAAATGTTTTTATGTCTTATTCTGATACAACAGATCCTATGAATATTTTGCAAGATTTAAAACGTGTTTTGGAGGTTTCTCAAATTGGTTAAGCATCGTTTTATTTCTTTCGCAGCAATGATTGCAGTGTGTTTTGCATTTGTTGTGATTGGCTTAGGGGTTTTTACTCGCCTCATGGATGCGGGATTAGGTTGTCCTGATTGGCCAGGTTGCTATGGGCATTGGGTGCCTGTTGCAGGCTCACATTTTGTTGCATATAAAGCGTGGGCAGAAATGATTCATCGTTATGCAGTTTCTGTTTTGAGTTTGCTGATTGTGTTTATCATTGGAAATATCTTTTTTCAAAAAAAATATCGTACACGTACAAATATGATTTTATCTTTTGTGCTCATTGGGTTGCTTTGCTATCAGATTTTATTGGGTCGTTGGACAGTAACATTAAGTTTATGGCCAATTGTGGTGACACAGCATTTGATTGGCGGTTTCTTCATTTTATCTGCGCTTTGGTTGCTGGTATTGGTGAATGCATCTTCTGCGCGCAAAGAAAGGTATCACGGAATTTGGTTTGTCGGTGCTTTGCTCGGATTGATTTTAGTTTTTTTACAAATTTTATTAGGTGCCTGGACAAGCACAAATTATGCTTCACTCAGTTGTCCTGATTTTCCTTTATGTGTGAATGGGCAGAGTTTGCAGTTTCATTTTAAAGAAGCATTTCAAATTTTACCAATCGGCGCAAATTATGAAGGTGGTGCTTTTTCTGAATCGGTTCGACAAACTATCCAAATGCTGCATCGCATTGGCGCATTGGTTGTGACGCTCTATCTTTTCTTACTATCAGTATTTGGATTCTCTCAATTTTCACATCAAGAAAAATATTTTTATCTCATTTTAGGGTTGTTGATTCTGCAAGTATGTCTCGGCATGATCAATGTAATTTTCCATTTACCTGTCTTCACGGCGGTGAGCCATACTTTGGTCGCTGCATTGCTGTTATTAGCGATGATCACATTGGTTTACAGATTTAAAATGGAGGTCAACCGTGATCGCTGATTATTTTGAGTTATGTAAACCGCGTGTAGTGTTGTTGATGCTGTTAACAGCATTAGTTGGTATGTGCTTGGCTACGCCAAAAGCAGTTCCACTGAGTATTGTTTTTTGGGGTAACTTAGGTATTGCTTTAGTGGCTTCTTCTGCCGCTGTATTAAATCATATTGCAGACCAGCATATCGATCGTTTAATGCAGCGCACGATTCGACGCCCAATTGCAGAAGGACGTATTTCAACGAAAAAAAGCTTTATTTTTGCAACGATTCTATGTGTGCTGGGGATGGCGATTTTATTGTATTTCATCAATCCGCTGACAGCGTTTTTGACATTTTTATCTTTGATTGGTTATGCCGTGTGTTACACCCTTTATTTAAAACATGCGACACCACAAAATATTGTCATCGGTGGAATTGCCGGAGCTGTGCCACCATTGCTCGGGTGGACAGCGGTTACGAATAGCATTTCTCCTCACGCATTGTTGCTCGTCTTAATTATTTTTGTTTGGACACCGCCACACTTTTGGGCGCTCGCCATTCACCGCTCAGATGATTATGCTGAAGCTAAAATTCCCATGCTGCCAAACACTCATGGCATAGACTTTACGCGATTAAATATTGTTCTCTATACAGTTTTGTTAAATGCTGCTAGCATTTTGCCGTATTTTGCAGGGATGTCAGGGTTGATTTACTTGGTTCTTTTATTGCCAGCGAATCTACTATTTTTGTGGTATGCATGGAAATTATATACAAGCCGAGATAAAAAATGGGCAATGGCTACTTTTCGTTATTCCATTATTTATCTAGGCATTTTGTTTTTATTGTTATTGATTGACCATTATCTGGGGTAGAGGATCTATTGTGAGAGGTGTTTGTTATGAGTATGTCTAGGAAGTCAAATAGTAAGTTCATAGGTTTTTTATTATTTATTGTTGTTGTGGTAGCTTCTGTTGCGATTTATTTCGGTATGATTCGTCACCGCGCTGTTTCTCTCGCGGATGTTAAAATCGATGGTGTCATTTTGAAAGAAGCACGTAGTGATATTGCGCCTTTTAACTTGCAAGATACGACGGGCAATCCTTTTACGCGTGACAGTTTGAAAGGGCATTGGACAATGATGTTTTTTGGATTTACCAATTGTGGCATGGTCTGTCCAGCAACAATGGCAGCAATGAATGGCATGTATAAAAAACTAGAGTCAGTATTGCCTGCCGATCAAATGCCGACAGTTGTATTAATTACTGTGGACCCAGAGCGTGATGATATGAATCGCTTGAAGGGTTATGTTAATTCATTCAATCCTCATTTTATTGGTGCTCGTGCTGATATTAATGAAACGGTTGCGCTTGAAAAACAACTTCATATTGCTGCTGCAAAAATTCAAGCAGACGGTGCTGGCAAAAACCACTATACGATTAATCACAGCGCAGAAGTTTTATTGTTTAACCCGGATGGAAATTTGCAAGCTTTCTTTTCCTATCCGCATACACCAGAAAAACTCACGCATGATTATCGAGCCATTTTAGATGCGACAAATGCGACTGTATAATATTAAAGTTGTCTTATTGTCATGCATGTTACTTTTATTGACGAGCTGTTCACGTTCAGAAGTGACATTGCATGACAGTAATGGTCATACGATTTCTACTGCTCAATTACAAGGGAAGTGGGTTGTCATCAATTATTGGTCCGACTGGTGCGATAATTGTGTAGAAGAAATGAAAACACTGAATCAGTTTTATCATGATGTAGAATCAAACCCAGCGATTATGATGTATGGTGTTAATTATGATCATTTATCAGGGCGAGCACTCGCGGATGTTATGCATAAATTAAACATTCAATTTCCAGTGCTTGTTGAAGATCCTGCAGAATTATTTCATTTAGCATTATCAGATTATTTACCAATGACTTTTATCATTGATCCAAAGGGTCGTGTCGTTAAGCGTATGATAGGCCCAACGACTGCGCAATCACTCACGTCTACGATTAAGCAATTACAATCACTCACATGAAAAAATTATTTGTCATTCTCATGATAGGACTCAGTGGATTGGCAGGTTTTTTAATTTCTCTCTACAAGCATCCAGACGCTGCTTTACCACCGCATGCATCAGATGGAGATGTTCAACTCATTGAAACATTTCATTCACCAGCGATTTTTGTGAAACAATTGATAGGCGATCCATTGGCGGGTGAAAAAATTTTTCGAGAATTTTGTGCATCTTGTCATGCAGCGGAACCTTTAATTGATGTGCCTGCGCCGCGAATCAATGAAAAAAAAGCTTGGGCATTCCGCAAAAAAATGGGTCTCCCCGCTTTGTTGAGCATTACGATTAATGGGGTAGGGGCGATGCCTGCGCGTGGTGGATGCTTTGAATGTAGTGATGCACAATTACGTGAAGCGATTGTTTATATTCTCAACTCTTCAGAAGGAAAGGATGCAAAATGAATGAAGGTATGATTAAGCATAAAATTGGCCAAATGTTAATGGTGGGTTTCCCAGGAAAAATGCTCGACGCAGATCATCCTGTCGCGCAAGCAATACTACGAAATCAATTAGGTGGTGTGATTTTATTCGATTATGATTTTCAAACAAAAACTTTCCATCGCAATATTGAAAGTCCTGAGCAGTTAAAATTATTAACCAAACAATTAAAACACTATGCCTCCAATGCGATGCCTTTATTGATTGGTGTTGATTATGAAGGTGGAAAAGTCAATCGGTTAAAAGAAGATAAAGGATTTCCAAAAACATTTACTGCGGCTGAAGTGGGTTGTTTTAGTCAGGATAAAATTAAAGATGTTGCAGAAACAATGGCAGCAACATTATCTGCAATGGGCATCAACTTGGTTTTTTCACCTGTTGTTGATGTAAATTTAAATCCTCATAACCCAGTGATTGGTCAGCTTGCGCGAAGTTTTTCATCGGAACCGATGAAAGTCATTCAATGCGCTGAGATTTTTTCGCAAATGTATCACGAGCAAGGCATCATTTCTGTTTTAAAACATTTTCCAGGGCACGGTAGCTCGATGCATGATACGCATCTTGGTTTGACGGATGTTACCGGTGTGTGGCAAGAAATTGAATTAGAACCGTATCGTTATTTATTGCCAAAGTTGCATCACACTTCAATAGTTATGACATCCCATATTGTGCATAAAGGTTTAGATTCTCAAGGCTATCCAGCGAGTCTCTCCCACGCTATGACACAGAATTTATTGCGGGAGACGCTGCAATTCGGCGGGGTTGTGGTGACGGATGACATGCAAATGAAAGCCATTACAGCACGATATGATTTACCGGAAGCTATCAGCCTGGCGATCAATGCTGGAGCAGATATAGTGGTTTTTGGTAATCAATTGCTCACAGAGCAAATTCCGACCGATCTGATTGAGGTTATATATAGTCACTTGAAAAATAACAAAATTTCACTTGATCGGATTGAAGAGTCTTATCAACGTATTGTAGAATTAAAAAATCTTATTTATTAAAGCGTAACATTAACTTGTTTTTCGGGTGATGACATGAGTAGGTTACATCCTGAAATGAGTGGGCCACTTTTACATCCAGGGATGGATCCTTCAGGTTTTGTTGCAGCTACCGAACGACTTATTCAAACGATCCAAAAACTTTCTCTGGCACGAAGCCTCGAATCCATTATTTCAATTGTCAGAACGGAGGCGCGCGCTTTAACAGGTGCAGATGGTGCGACTTTCATCTTGCGTGATGAAGGATGTTGTTATTATGCGGATGAAGATGCCATTTCTCCTTTATGGAAAGGCAAACGCTTTCCAATGAATCATTGTATTAGCGGATGGGTGATGTTAAATCATCAACCTGCTGTCATCGAAGATATTTATAAAGATCCGCGCATTCCACATGATGCTTATCGTCCGACCTTTGTGAAAAGTCTTGTCATGGTGCCCATTCGTACAAAATCACCAATTGGAGCTATCGGAAATTATTGGGCCATACAACGAAAACCATCAGCAGAAGAAGTTAAATTACTGCAAGCATTAGCGGATAGTACTTCAACTGCGATCGAAAATGTTAGATTGTATTCTGATTTAGAACAGCGTGTTGTTGAAAAAACGTTGGCAGAGAAACAGTATCGCCATTTATCAGAGCAATTAACAGACTCTCTAAATGAAAAAGAAGCATTGTTGAAAGAAGTATATCATCGAGTCAAAAATAATTTGCAAGTGATTTCGAGTCTTTTAAATTTACAAGCTGAAACAACAAAAAATTCTTCCATGAAGAGCGTATTAGTGGAAAGTTCCGCGCGCGTCAAATCAATGGCTTTAGTGCATGAGATGTTATATCAAAGTGATAATTTATCTAAAATTCCCATGAAAGAATATATCAATAATTTATTTAATTATCTTTATATGATTTATGGAATAGATTCAAATAAGATAAATTGTACTATAGATGTTGATGAATTATATCTAGATATAGATATGGCAATTCCTTATGGGTTAATCATTAATGAAATAATATCAAATATATTTAAACATGCATTTCCAAAAAATAAATTAGGAGAAATACAATTTTCATTAAATAAAAATAGCAAAGAAATTGTTTTGATCGTTCGTGACAATGGCGTTGGGATTCCTGAATCAATTTATCCAGAAAATGCAACATCTCTTGGGTTGCGATTAATCTATAATTTGACACGACAATTAAATGGAAAGATCACCTTAAATCGTGATTGTGGTACAGAATTTAAGTTGGTTGTTGTCTCTAGATAATGATTAATCGTTTGCGGTTGCTCTACTTGAGTTTTTGTTAGGGGTGGCTAAATTGATTCAAAATAAAATAATAGATAAAAACAATAATATGAGGAAACTCATATTGTTGTTTTCTTTATTATTAAATTGTTTGCTTTTTTCTGCAAATACCTATGCAAACCCTGAGGGTGGGAGCGTTGTGGCTGGAGATGCCACGATTGCATCCACAGACTCAAAAACAGTACAGGTGAATCAATCCAGCGATAAAGTCATTATTGATTGGCATTCATTTAACATTAACGCTGATGAGCATACGCATTTTCAGCAACCAGCGCATGGAATTGCATTGAACCGTATTGATCCAGATCAGGGGATGTCAAAGATTTATGGATCGTTGACGTCTACTGGCATGATCGTTTTAGTGAATCAAGCTGGCATCTATATAGGTCCTGGTGCGTTGATTGATGTCGGCGGCATCATCGCTTCAACGCAAAATATTTCAAATGATAACTTTCTTGCAGGTAAGTATATTTTCGATCAACCGGCACACTATTTTGGTTCAATCATCAATCGCGGCATGATTCACACTGCTGACTATGGTTTAGTCGCGCTGTTAGGGACAGCAGTTGATAATGATGGATATATTGATAGTCACTTAGGCACAATTATTTTGTCATCGGGAAAAATGTTTACCTTAAATTTTTCTGGTGAACAATTAATTCATTTTGTTGTTGGACAAGATACGGAAAATCTTGGACTGGATGAAAATGGCAACCCTCTAAGAAGTAGTATTTCTAACAGCGGAGTATTACTTGCTGATGGGGGAAAAATTCTAGTTTCTGCAAATGCTGTGAGTCATGTGCTTGATCATGTAATTAATATGTCGGGCGTAGCAGAGGCACGTTCTGTTTACCAGCAGAATGGTGAAATTATTCTTTCAGGGGGTCATGAAGGTGTTGTTAAAGTTTCTGGCACATTAAATGCCTCAGGTCAAACTGAAAAGAATAGTGGTGGAATGATCCATATCACGGGTCATCAAATTTTATTAAATAATGCGCAGCTTAGTGCAAATGGCGGTACAGGCGGAGGTGAAATTTTAATTGGTGGTGATTTTCACGGCGCAGGAATTTTGGGGCACGCTGAAGCTACTGTTATTGATAGTGGTACATTGATTGAAGCCAATGCTTTAAATGAGGGGTATGGTGGCAATATCGCTATTTGGTCTGATCAGCTTACAAAATTTTATGGCACCATTTCAGCAAGAGGTGGTACTTTAAGCGGTAATGGCGGCTTTGTTGAAACTTCTAGTGAAAATGTACTTGAGGCATTGGGGAATGTGGATGCCAGCGCATCTAATGGTTTGCCGGGATCTTGGTTGCTTGACCCTTCAAATGTCACGATTTCAACAGCGAGCACAGCTAATGGTAGTTTTAACGGTAGTTCTCCAAATACTTTTACAACTACAGCAAACAATGCAGTTGCAAATGTTTCAACGATTAACACAGCGTTAAATAATGGAACAAGTGTTACGATTCAAACAACACCGAGCGGGACACAAGCTGGAAATATTACTGTTAGCAGTCCTGTTCTCAAAAGCGCGAGCGCTTCTTCTGCTACGTTAACATTGAATGCAGCAGGCAGTATTACTCTGAGTAATACTATTTCTTCAACGAGCGGGGCATTAAATGTCACACTTATTGGTGACTCATTGACACTGAATTCTGCTGTGACAACAAATGGCGGAAACTTTTTAAGTACAATTCAAAATGCAATCACTTTGGCGAATACAATTAACACTGCTGCGGGTACAGTTTCATTGAACGCCAATCAAGATGGTGCGGGCTCGCAAGGTATATCGATGAATGCGGGTAGTTCTATTACAACAACAAATACATTGGCCAGCGCAATCAATCTGAATGTCAATACAAATTTAGGTGGAACAGGTGGCGCTGCCTTGCGTGATATGACAACAGGTAGCGGTGGCACCATCAATATTCAAACAAATTCAACAGGTGGTAATATCACCATGGCCGCAGGGACGTTGAACGTAGGTGCTGGCACAATATCTCTTACAACCCCGCAAACATCTGGTAAAAGTATTGGAACATCCACTGCAAATCTAACAATCAATGCAAGTAACTTGAGCGCAACAACTGGGAGCAGTGGCATTTTCATCACTAACTTGGGCACTAATACACTTCAACTTGGCGCAATCAACACATCGGGTGCTTTCTCTTTGACTTCAACTTCAAGTTCTAGTATTGAAAATAGCGGTATATTAACTATTTCTGGCACAACAACAATTGCTGCTGGGGCTACGCATGATGTGATATTAAACAATGCGTCGAATCGTTTTGGCACAATAGCAATAACCAGTGGTAATAATGTGAATGCTAATTCAACAGGTGCGGTCATCTTGGGTGCTTCAACTGTCTCTGGAAGATATCAAATGACTGCGGGTGGATCAATAACACAGAGCGGCATTTTAACAATTGCTGGTACACCTACATTTACAGTCACAACAGCCAACGCAGATATTTCACTTGCAACACAAGCCAATATTTTTTCTGTTACACCTGTGTTGACAAATAATGGGAATGTGCGTGATGTCTTGTTGAGAAATGTTAGCGCATCTGCAAGCGTACCAAATTTACCTGTTGGTTTACGCAATGTAACTTTAACATTTAATAATGCATCTGCTTTACAGTTGCCTGCACTCAATATTTCAGGTGCATTGTCAGTCACAAGTAATGGCCCCGTGACCCAAAGTGGAGCATTGACTATTGCAGGCATATCAACAATTGTTGCAGGGAGTGAAAATGATATTACCTTAAATAATACAAATAATGATTTTTCAACCATTGCAATTACCAGCGGGCATAACGTTTCATTGGCAGACATGAATGCGCTCATTTTAGGTGCGAGCACTATAAATGGCACGTTAAATGTTACGACGGGTGGGGCTTTATCTGATAGTGGAAAGTTATCCGTTGTCGGTGCGACTGCTTTAGATGCAGGGATAAACAGCATTACTTTAAATACTAATACAAATGATTTTAATACTGTGAGTGTCACCAGTGGAAATAACGTGACACTGGTGGATTCAAATGCAATTGCTTTAGGTTCAATCAATACGACTGGCACGCTGAGTGTTACATCAAGTGGTGCAATAACTCAAGTGGGTGTTATCAGTTCGATAGGGACAGCAACATTTTCAGCAGGGAATGCAAATAATATTACGTTGAATACATATACCAATCATTTTTCAACGATTCGATTTACAACTGCAAATAATGTGAGTGTGAGTAATGACACGGCTGTGACGTTAGGCACTTCAACGATTTCAAATGCATTGAATGTAACGGCAGCTGGGAGTATTTCACAAAATGGTGTTCTAACAATCATCGGTATGCCTACATTTACACTGACAACAGCAAACTCAGATATATCACTTGCAAGTCAAGCAAATAATTTTTCTATTACTCCGAACCTGACGAATAATGGAAATGTAAGGGATGTATTATTGAGAAATATTAATGTAACTGCCACTGTGCCAAATTTACCAACGGGGTTGCGCAACGTAACTTTGACTTTGAATAATGCTTCTGCATTACAGTTGCCCGCGATAAATACTTCCGGCAACTTATTAGTGACAAGTAATGGACCGATCACGCAAAGTGGTGCATTGACGATCGCAGGGACATCAACCTTTGCTGCTGGTAGTGGTAATGATATTACTCTTAATAATGCTGAAAATAATTTTTTGACGGTCAATATATCCAGTGGAAAACGTGTTTCTTTAACAGATATCAATGATTTAAATTTAGGGGCAAGTACCGTCAGTGATACATTGAGTGTGGTAACAAATGGTGCTTTAACAGACAGTGGAAAGTTATCTGTTATTGGTGAAACAACAATTCATACGAATGCAAATAATATCACTTTAAACACTACAACAAATGATTTTAGTACCATCAGCATACTAAGCGGAAATAATGTAACACTCACTGACACTAATGCAATTATTTTGAATTCAATCAATGCAATGGGCACGTTGAATGTTACTTCTAAAGGAGCAATCACGCAAAGTGGATCAATTCAATCGTTAGGCAGCGCAACTTTTTCTGCGGGGAGTGCAAATAATATTACCTTAGATAATATTAACAATGATTTTTCAAGCATTAATATTACGAGTGGCAATAATGTTTCATTGACAGATATTAATGCGCTCACTTTGGGTGCAAGTACGGTGAGCGGTGCGTTTAATGTTGTAACAGGCGGTGATTTGTCAGATAGTGGAAAGTTATCTATTTCCGGTATAACTACTTTGGCGGCGGGCGAAAACAATATTACTTTAAATACGGCAACAAATAATTTTAGTACCATCAGTGTATTGAATGGAAAAAATGTAACATTAGTGGATTCTGATGCCATTATTTTAGGTGCAATAAATGCTGGAGGTACACTGAATATTACTTCAAATGGTGCCATCACGCAGAATGGCTTGATTGAGGTCGTCGGTACCGCGACATTTTCTGCGGGGAGTGCAAATGATATTGTCCTGGATTCATTTCCCAATAAATTTTCAGCAATTGATATTAACTCTGCAAACAACGTTGTCATTAAAAGCGAAAATGATATGACTATTGATGCGTCTGGCGTATCGAGTAATTTAACTATCACCTCGTCAGGAATGACATTTAACAATATTATCAATATTCCAAATGGTTCTCTCATATTAGATGCTGGCACTTCTGGTAATATTATTTTTAATGACAACGTAATTGCAAATAATATTACAATTCAAAATGTCAATGATTTTACGAATAACGCAACAGTTAAAGTGAATTCATTTTTACAACAAGCGGGGAATACAAGTTTATTAGGTTATCATACGCTGAACGTGACAAATGATGCGACAATTACAGCGAATAGTGTGAGCGGTGCAGTCAATGTGGGTTCCTTGGCTTTAAATGTAAATCAAGCTAATCTCACAGGTAGTGTTGGAGGCGAGACAGGTCTTGCTGCGGTACAGAAAATCATGGTCAATGGTTCAACTTCCCTTGGCGCTTTATCATTTGATGGAATTCATTTTCAAATTCCTGCATTGTTACCGACAATTGTCGCAATTATGTCAACACTTTCTGCTGTCCCAGTTGTGAATCAAGTCATTTCTCACGCTTATATCGTGAATACTGAATCAACAATCCAGCAGACTCAAATGCTAAGCTCACAATCCAGCACAGCTTCTCATATTAGCAATTTACCTATGACATACCCAATGACTCAGAGAAAATATTTACAATACTCACCCATTATTTCTTCAAAATTATTTCATCTTCCGATGACATTCGCGCGTTCATATTTATCACCAAAAATACTTTTAGAAAATAGTGAAAATGTAATCTGGACGTTACTTGGAGCTAGTGTTTCAATGCTTCTTCTTAGTCAATTAAGACGAATAAAAAAACCTATGCTTAATCTTATAAATGCTTTTCAACAAGCAGCTCTGATCGGACCAGAAACAATCTCATGGTCTAATATGCTTTTTGAGTTACGTACTTCGCTGACCACAATTATGGGGTTCGCAAAATTAATGGAAAAAGAGAGTGAGTCAGCAATCCCTGATAGTTGGAAGGAGTATCTCAGTAGCATTGTATCTGATTCAACAGACCTCGAAAAAATTATCGTCGAAGTGCAAAACTATGTAGATAATCCTTCAAAATCAATTGAAGTCAATAAATTCCAAGCTGACTTAACGTTTAAACTACGGACTTCCCTGACTGGTATCATGGGTTTTGCTAAATTGATGTATGACGATACGGTAAATCAAGTATCAATTAAATATAAAGAATATGTTTCTAATATCATTTCAGGTGCAAATGAAATTTTACATTTATTTCATCCAGAAACAGGCTTGGCGAGTGCAAAGATTTATGCTTGAATGCTTTTTATGTTCTTAAGGAGGATTTGTAATGGAAAAGGAAGCTATAGCCATTGTTGATGATAATTTGGTAAACTTAAAGCTTATCAAAGTCATACTCGAGCTTGAGGGGTATCAAACCTATACCGTAACAACCGCCGAAGATTTAGATGAACTTCTGTCTAGGGTGACGCCTGCGCTTATTTTGATGGATCTTCAACTTCCAGGTGTGAGCGGTCTTGAATTAACACGTAAGCTAAAAGCTGATAATAAATATAAACAGATACCTATTATTGCGATTACTGCTTATGCCATGAAAGGAGACAAAGAAAAATCTATTGAAGCGGGGTGTGATGGATATATTTCAAAACCCATCGACGTTTCAACCTTTCCAGCATTGATTGAGCAATTCTTAAAAGGAAGCTCGGTTCCAAAGCAATCGGAAAAAATAGATTAATTCAAGGAGAATGTCATGGAAGACGTTATTGATAAAAGAAAGGAAGATATTAAGCTAACGACTAAGATGAATAT
>JANRLY010000018.1:0-15771 GCA_033762075.1 Gammaproteobacteria bacterium | reverse complement strand
CGACACACTCGTTGTCTTCTCGCCCACATACCCACGGCGCAGTAACAAAGGTGTTTTTTATTTTTATTAATTTTAAAAAAGCGGAGAGGCATCTCTCAAAAAAATTTCGAGGGGTGGTCTAGACGTTGGGGTCACTTTAGTTGGAGTTATAGATAATGCAACTAAAGGGGCATTTTCTACAGTGACAGGTTCACTGATACGCGAACAAAGTGTTCCATTAAATGCGCACACTGAAATATTTAAATTTTCATTACCAGGTTTAGTTAATCCATTTAAATGTGCCGTTGCTTCACAGCTTTCTTGAGGAGCAAGCAAGCCACAAGTATTATCGGTAATGTTGACAGTCACTGGACTGCCAGAGGGAATGAGTGGGGTCAGCTGAGTAATAGTTAGGTTAACACCTGTATTATTTTGAACAACGATATTCACATTCGCGCTGCTATTTTGTGCGAGGGTGACGGATTGGGAAAATGGCGCGACAATCATGACTGGTGTTTTTCCTGCCGCGATGATGCTGTAAGGCAGAATAAGCAGAATCAAAGCAATCAAAGAAAATAATTTTTTATACATTCAAACCTCTGATATTCGCAAATTCTTTAGACGCTCAGACTCAACACTAAAAATTGATAGTAAATGGGTGACAAGGAAATAGAATTGCTTGTCTGCTGCGCGGGTGACCTGGTTAATTTACCCCTGCCTGTGTAAAAAAAACGATACCCAAAAGAAACATATGCATCGTATGATTTTAATTTATATGTCACACCAATGCCTGCAGATAAGGCGGGGTTCACTGTTGTTTTATCTCCGTAAGGAGAAAGCATGGGTGAAGCCGTTGAGTCACCGGGGGCATATTCACGATAATTAGAGAGTTGATTAATCGCTGGGCCTAATCCTGCTTGAATGTAGCCACTCACATTGTGAAACAGCTCTTGTTTTGTCAATTTAGCCGTAGCTTGCAAGACAATAGACTGAATA
The DNA here is from genome assembly GCA_033762075.1 of Gammaproteobacteria bacterium. GTDB lineage: Bacteria > Pseudomonadota > Gammaproteobacteria > DSM-16500 > DSM-16500 > VFKI01. The sequence goes on along the minus strand of JANRLY010000018.1, from coordinate 14,796 downwards.
TCATAAAAATATTTAAGAATATCGAAATCGGGAGAAACATTCACCATCGGTTCAACGGTACCATTGACGGATTTATTGCGTAAATAATCCATTTCAAATCCAGCAGCAGCAATGGAATTTTTAAATGATGTTGCAAATTCTTTTTCAAGTGCGAATCCAAATAAAATGGATCCATTGAGTTTGCTGCTACCTACGTAGCGGTTGTCTAATCCTGGTGATGGTGTATCTGCAATGTGCACAGTTTGAGTTTGATCTGCGTTTGTTATTCCATAACCAAATAGAAAAGTCTTTCTCCAGCCTGAATGCACTGTGCTTGCAAATGCTTGGCATTGAAGGAACAAGGCTAAAACAAAAAGCAAAATAAGATTTTTTTTCAGGAAGAAGTTATACGTCACTGTATTGGCCAATATCCTTTTTAGTTGAGCCATAGTATTGTATTTAGAGAATCAGGGTCAAGTATCTCCTTGCAGGGTAAAAAATGCGCATTCTTAATAAATATCGTATCTATATTGCAATGAGATACTTGACCCTGTTTCTTGAACGTATAAAATGGAAAAACACTGCGTGCATTTACAGAAGATCAAATGATTAAAATAGTTAGCCAAATTCCTTGAAGATTAAAATCATTCACTTTTATGTGATTTTTTGTCTTTAAGCTAAACACAAATATTGAACCTAGAAAAGGAACTGATATGAGTAAATCAAAAGAAAGCAAAAAAGAAACTAAAAAGAAGGCAGTTAAAACGCTGAAAGAGAAACGCGCTGAAAAGAAAGAAAAGCGCGGTAAGAAATAATCTAGGCAAGAAGCTTGGGTCAGGCTTCTGTTATTACGTTAGATAGGCAAAACGCAATGGCGGAAGTTTGACGCCAAGCTTCATTGATACGGTGAGTTATTTTTATCATGTTTGGCGCAAGAATGTAGTAGGGGATTTTTCCCCCTAATCTTAGGCAATTCTCTGCGTTAAAATCCTGGCGCAATATTTTTATATAAAAGAAACTAATAAATGCTAAGGATATAACATGAATAATCAAGATTTATACAAATTGTGTCGAGAAAAAAATGCCGAAGCTCTAACTGATTTTCTGGGTGCTAATATCAAAATGTTGTCATATAAGATTTTAGCAACAGCCGTTTTGCAAGTTCATTGTCCTGAATCCAAAATCACGCTATCTGAATGGGATGAAAAACTCAGACCTGGATTGGTTGCTGGGTTTGATAATATGATGAATAGCGCAGTGAATTTGCCAGATTTTATTCATGCACATTATATGGCAGGGAATGAGCTCAATGATCCAGGGGTTGCAGATGCGATCTGTCATTATGTTCAGGAAAATAAGAATGTTCTAGGACAAATATTAAATGCTCCAGAAACTGCTGCTTGTTTCCCAACTGAAGTTAAAGAGCAATTAAAAGAAAGAGTTGGTGATCTTTCTGTATCAGCGGATGCAAAGTTTGTTTACAAGTCAAAGCGTGGAGCAAAGCCGGAAACATTATTTGATATGATAAAGCGTGAACAGACGAAATTTGCAGCCAGTATGAGCTCAGGTGTAACGATTGAAAAGGAAAGCGACAGAGAAACATCTTTGTCACCCCGTAGATAACGCTACATTATCTGGGCTCATGATGAGCCCAGATGACAATGCAATTTTTTTGCTCGCAGGGAGTTCTCTGCCGACTGTGCTAAGTTTCAAGATATAATCGCTTCCTTTCTAATTGCAATAAAATGAGGTTTAACATGTATAAATTATTTCCTAACGGTAGCTCACTCTCAATCACACATGCTGATTTAGGTAAATTTTACTCAATTGGCACTTCTGATAATAGCCAGATTAACATGAATGTGCTTTATGATAGTGTCAACAATGTAAGATATAGTCTGAATATCATGGTAAGTGCGAATCATTTAGATTATTTAACATTTGAATCACATAATAAAAAAAATGATCTACAGTCCATCGTGTTTAGTCTTTCAAATCCATCTACAAATAATAATCAAGTATCTATTAGCTATTTTTACAATGGGACGGCACATTTATGTGAAGCAAATGATGATAGAATTTCTAGCTATATATTGGCTTTGTTAGAACAAGTAAAAATATTTAATACTCACTATACTGATATTTCAAGCTTTGATAAAAATCATCATCAAATTATAGACGATAGTTTTAAAGTGATAAGAGCAAAAGAATTTTCACACTCCTTTCATGCAGGTATGAAAAAAATAGTGAATTGGCCTAGCAAGTTGGACCTTGGATCGCTTGGTGAAATCACTAAATCCATTGAGCATGAAAATGAAGTATTGAAAAAATATTTAGAAACAAAAGTAAATGAGTATAGCGAGTCTAGAAAAGCATCAAATATTCAAATGAAAAATATTTAAAGGTTATCAATGTATTTAAGTTATGAAAAAGACAATACACTTTTTTCAAAGTGTATTGATCTCATGGATAGTATTTTTCCTGGCATTAAAAAAATTGCGATGTTTGGCATGGAATATAATGCACGTTGGGATAAAATTTCATTACCTTTTGTTATTAAAGACAAAGATGAAGTCATCGCCCACCTGGGAATTATTCCTATGGATGTTATGTTAAACAACAAACATCAGCGCATTGCTGCTTTACATGGTATCTGTGTCAAAGAATCTCATCGACGTAAAGGGTTATTTGATGCTTTGATGAATGAATCTATGAGTTACATTCATCAGCATTTTGATGCGTCTGTATTATTTACTGATAATTATACCCTCTATAAAAAATATCCATTCAAATTTCATAAAGAATATAACTTTCTATATAAAGCAGATAAGTCCAAGCAAACCACCTCCGGCTTAAGAAGCTTAGATATCCATCATCCTTCTGATTTAAATCTGATAAGAGAGTTAATTACTAATCGGCTTTCTTTGTCCAATAAATTTAGTGTGATGGATGGCTTCACGCTTTTTATACTATACAATTTTAATAAAAAAATATTTTATTCGGATGAATATGATCTAATCATATTGTATGAGATTGTAAGCTCTAATCTTCATGTTAAAGATATTCTTATTAAGAACCAGCTACCAATCGAAGTAATTATCAATTTAATTCCTGAAACATTTAAACAGGTCATATTTGAATTTATACCGGATCATTTTCATATTACAGATTTGGAGCCAATAGAAGCTTACCCTGAGTGTGGCATCATGGTTTCAGAAAATTTTCTCTTTAATGATGATTATTTTAGATTTCCTGAACCTTATCGGTGTTAAAATTAAATTCTCTCATTAAAAAATTTAGAGAATATTGCATGAAAAAATGTCCTTGTGGATCAGGTAGCCATTTCGATGAGTGTTGCAACAGATATATTTCAGGTCAACAAATGGCTGCCACTCCGGAGCAATTAATGCGCTCACGCTATACCGCTTACTCAATGGCTAATATTCTCTATATCAAGTCTACTATGAGAGGTAAGGCCGCGCAGGATTATGATGAAACTTCTGCAGCTATTTGGGCAAGAACTGTCAAATGGCTTGAACTGACAGTGGTAACAACCGAAATGGCAGGTGAAGATAAGGGATTTGTCGAATTCATCGTGAAATATAGTTATGAAGGAATGCTCGAGCATATTCACGAAAAAAGTGAATTTCACTTAATTAAAGGAGTATGGTATTACGTTGATGGCGATATGCTTTCGTAGCTTAAGCTTTAAACCTGCGTTTAATTTAATTTTTTCGCCCTAACGAATAAAAACCATGGTTTGCTGACAATATTGCTGTACATTTTTGGGTCTGCTTTTTCCATTTCTGGTAAAGGCATAGGTTCTAGCATGCGTTCAATAATAAAGCCTGATTGATATAATGATTCGGTTAATTCATGTAATGTATGATGATAAAATTTTATCTCGCCAATGTTTTCCCAATAATCAGTAATAAGTGCTTTTTGAAAATAGTTTTCTAAATTAAATGCAATATATTCCATGTGAGGTGCATGGGTAGAAAATATGAAATAGCCATTGTGCTTAAGTAATTTTGATAAACGTTCAAATAATACATGCCAGTCTTTGATATAGTGAATCACTAAAGGGGCAATAATAATATCGAATGATTGATTATTTAAAGTGCTCAATGGATTTTCTAAATCTGCCAGATAAACATGACATTCGGGTACTCTTTTCTGTGTCAGTTCTACCATCGTTTGACTAGAATCAATTGCTGTTATTTTTGCGCCGAGCGTAGTCAGATGCTCTGCATACCAACCTGATCCACAACCTAGGTCTAGTATATTTAATCCCTCAATATTGATTGGTAAAAGTGATAATAAATTTGGTCGTTCATAATAAATATGAATGGGTTTTGTATCCACAAGTTTTGCATATTTTAAAGCGATTTGTTCAAAAACATCTTTGGGTGCTGATTTAGAATACATGGGTTTAAGTTTCTCCTTTTTCTGTCTTAAATATATAAAAACTTTGTGTTAAATGAGTGCTCGGCTCTGCTTGTCTGTTCTTGATGCCAAAAGAAATGATACATGCAAATTCCACCATACCTTAAAAAGGTTACAAGGAGATACATGCTTCTGAAATCATGAGTGAAAACTCCAAAAACGGTGGAGAATTATTATCAATTTTTCATGAGCTTGAGTGTTTAGATATACTGATGAGTAACGACATGGTTAGCACTTAATGTTATTATTTATTATGTTATAATAACAAAGTGTCTGTATATAAAAAAAGGGAATTTTGAATATGATTCGTTATAATTTATTAATATTACTGTTTTTTTTATTGGCACCCACCTATTCAGCCCTTGCAGAAACAGATGCATGTCGTCAGTGTGTTGTCGAACGGGATCAATGCTTTAATAGATGCACTAATCAGTATACAGATAATGATCAACAACGGGATTGTTATACCCTATGTTGGAACTTTCAAACGGTTTGCTTGAAAAGAAACGAGTGTTAATAACAGAGATTTCCAATAGCATTTATTTTATAAAAGGACTTAATTATGAAAAATATATTGCGTTATTTTTTTGCGATTTTCTGCCTTGTAACATTTACTAATGTGTATGCTGCAAAAGTATGCGCGAAAGATTGTGATTCTTGCTGGGATCAATGTACAGTCAACGCCGATTGTGGAGCAGAGCACGTTTGTCAAGATACTTCGTGTGGCAATCGATGCAAAACCAACACGACTACTTCTAGCATTAATAATTCAGCCAAGCATACTATGCTCGCCGCTAATTGTGCTTCTAATTGTGATTCTTGTTGGGATCAATGCAGCACTAGTTCCGATTGTGGTGTAGGATATAATTGCAGCACAACCCCTTGCGGAACCCGGTGTCAAGCCCAATAACAAGAACAGGGGGCAAGTAAGTGTTAACCATGTCATTACTCATAAGACGTCAGGGTTAAGTATCGCCTTGTAATGAAGAAAATAGATATTCTTATTTATCTATTTTGAAATGATGTATGGGAACTTAGTTTTAAAACGTAAGCCTTATCCTGGTTTCATGATCTTGTATGATGCTGCCTTGCACTGATTTTTTCTTTTTCTGGATGCTTGTTTAGAGAAAAATGATTGGCCATTTTGAATGCTTGGTTGAATGATTTTTCGTAAGGGGTCATTTTGATTTTTTGGAATCAGCCAAGTTCGATTGGCTGTTCGTGGAACTTTCGGTGAATCTAAATAATAATGAATTCGATAATTATCTGCCTGATAACCGCTACCTGCATGAACAAAATCGCCACGGAATACTAGCATGTCACCTGAATTGAGATCGATTGTTTCGCATGGAATTGGATTAATAGACTTGAGTTGTTCAGGTTTTGCTGTAGCTAATCGAATGGAATTCGGCCAAACATTTAAATGTGTATCAGGCATAAGCGCGATGAGTATTGCGAGAGGCATTTGTGCATCATCGACCGTTTTCAGTGCTTGGTCTGGAATGTAATCGCAATGCGCTGCTTGTGGTTGACAACCGCTCTTGGAATATATAATTACAGGATCCGTCGGCAGTAAATTCGTATTGATTTTATTCTTAACAATCTTTTGCACTGAGGTGTTAAATGAGCGCATGTATTTTGCTTTAAGGGGGAGGTTGCATTGAAGTCTTTTATAGTCGTTGCGAGTGTTAACTTCATTGTGATTAAAAATCGCACCGGCTTTTTTTTCACCTAATCTCTGCGCAGATTTTAATATTCTATCATCTATTGTGACAGCGCTACGTATCACCTGATATCCCGTAGTATGAATATTTTCCGACGAATTATTTTCATTGTTTTCGTACGTTAACGTAGACTGACTTCTTGTCATGATCATATAAAATTCCTTGTAGTTATCTTCGAGCATTCAAAACCTTCTGCAGCGTAAAACGATAGAAGAAAGCTGTCAAGAAAATGTGGAAAATGTGGGGTCATGCCTGGCTTCTTGACTTTTTAATACCACCAGCTAGGCATGACCCCACATTTATACATTTAAGAGTTAAAAAATTCTTGTAAGGAGATCCTTTACACTTTGTCGATGATCTCTCTTAGATATCTGAATAACGTTTTTTCTGCTCCTGTATTTTTCTCTGACTTGCGATCATGTTGCGCTTGACGAGTGAGTTGTCGCAATTTCTGTCTGTCAGCTTCTGTATGCAGAGTCACGAATGCTTGCACTGCATCGTCTCCTTCATTGATTAAGCGTTCGCGCCATTCTTCAGCTTGATGAAATTGTGCTGTTATCTGCGTGCTGGCTAATTTTGCGTTTTTTATTGCGGTTTGAATAGGCTCAAGTTCTATGGTTCGCATCAGCTTACCTATATATTGCAATTGTCTACGCTTAGCTCCCTGCGATTTTATGTTTCGAGCGAGCATGATCGCTTCGAGCAGTGCATCTGGCAATGGTATTTTATCTAACTGTGACTGCGGCATGTCTACCAGCGTTTCACCAATTTTTTGCAGCGCAGTCATTTCGCGTTTAAGTGTTGATTTGCTAATTTCGTCTGGTAATTTATTGTCTGATAGTGGCATTTTAAGGCATCCAAAGAAATTGGGGGTAAGTGTGGCTCATTGTAATAGGAAATGATTTTTACTAGGAGATGCTAGATCCCGATGTTTGATGTGATATGGATTTATGATATCTCTCACGCTTGTGAATAGCCTGCCATAACCATATGCAACTGTGATGTTGTTTTTGTTCTCGTTGCTATTCATGAAAGTTTCAATTTCTTGAGCTGTAAAAATTGGATCACTATTCAGAAGCGAGTTAAATAATATCCCTGAGCAGGATGAATTAAATTTATTTAAATAAGTATTCATATTTTGAGCGAACAACATATCTGAATTGATGCCATCTCCAATCATTAAAGCTTTAATTTTTTGTTGTTGTGGATTGATGTTTAGTTTTTCAAGCGCAAGCAATCCAGGTGCAATATCTGGTTTGGACTGAGGGAGTGTGTCTGCGCCGATGATGACTATTTTGGAATAGTTGATTCTTCTTAATGTTAAGTGTTCTTTGATGCCTGTCTCAGTGTAGTTACTGATGATGGCGACGGGTATGTTGGCAGCATTGAGCTTTTCAATTAATTCTTTTGCACCTGAAAGCATTTGTAAAGTTTCTGGCTTAAATATTTCATCATATACTTGCTGAAATACCTGTAAAGCCATAATGTAATTCTCTTCTCCAAATAACTCTTTTAGGATCTCGTCGCGTCTCTTGGTGGCAATTGCAGGAATTTTGCATTTAAGAAATATACTATCTTGTGTCAGTCTTTTTGCGGTTTCTTCATGAACTTGTCGTAGAAAATCGGCAGACGCCATGATGGTGTTGTCCCAATCAAAAAATACGATAATAGTGACTTGTTGATTTGAGTTCATCATGAGGGTATATACCTTTGTCTTATCTCTTGAGCACCTAAGCAGCGCTGTAAAATGCACTTAAATGAGTGAAATTGCAATTAAATTATGAACAGACATCCTTCAGGATATTGTTAAGCAAGAGTAATCGGGCTAAGATTTAAACAAATTTATTGAAGTTTAGTATGTTATTTTGCCAAGCAGGGAGAGCTCATCATCGACGTTAAAAAGTTTGTTCGTCAAAGAATGAGTGCACCGCTGGATGTTCCAGCACCTAAAGTAGCAAAGCTGCCGATGGGCGATATGCAGTATGCTATTTGCGGTGAGGGAAAACCGGTGTTGATTATTCATGGCGGGGGCGGAGGCTATGATCAGGGCATATTTTTCTTCAAGCGCTACGTGCCAGAAGGTTACCAGATCATTTGTCCTTCACGTCCAGGTTATTTGGGAACACCTCTTAGCACAGGTAAAACGTCTGAAGAACAGGCAGATGCCCTTGCTGCCTTGCTTGATTATTTGAAAATTCCCAGTGCAGTAGTTGTAAGTATTTCAGCTGGTGGTCTTTATCTGTATCCCTTTGCCATTCGTCATCCGCAAAAAACCAAAGCAATTATTGCGATCGATTCTATTGCTGGCGAATATGTAATGCCGGAACAAAGCGGTAAATTTGCTCAGGCTCTTTATATGTCTAGACTGGGTTTGTGGATGGTCAAAAAGACGATGTATTATTTTCCAAGTTCAATAATACAGAATATAGTCAAATTGGAAGGTTACTTGGATCAAGCTCAAATAAATGCTCGAGTGAAAGATATCGAAAACTCTCAGGAATCTTTAGAAATAATGTCTGATTTGATGTCTACAATGACTGACTTTAAAGGGCGGATGACAGGAAGCATGAATGATGTTGAGCTAGGTCCAAAAACGACCTGGTTTGAATTTTCTAAAATTACTTGCCCTGCATTAGTCATTCACGGGACGCATGATGCCGATGTTAAATTTTATAATGGCGTATTTGCTTATGAAGGATTGGCTTCAAAAGAAAACGACCATTTTTGGATTGAATATGGCACACATTTCGGATTTTTCTTTGCACCTTCTGCGCCAAAAGCGCAGCAAAAGTTTCGGGAATTTATCTTGAAGCATGGGTAAGCAGAGCGAGGGGTAAGGTCATTTCTTTTGTCTGTTTAGAAGTCATTTCAATTTAACAATTGTATGCAATAAATAAATATTGTGAAGATGATAACTTAATGCTTCCGTTTGACTTGATATAATCATGTAGCTTTTTTTCACACAAAAGCCAAAATTCATTTGGTTTTTTATCCATGGTTGGCAGCGAGCGTACATAATTTATTAATAACGATACATCAGAAATCTTGAACGTATCTAGGTAGACATGTTGCTCTATTGAAGAAAAAACATCTGCAAGTGTTGTCATTGCTTTCTCGGCTGAAAAAAACCGTGCTTGTCTTGGGTTTTCACATTCAAGTATAGAAAAGAGTGCTTGCATATGATTTTCGCTAGGCAAGACAATCCCACAAAATCCAGTTGGCTTTACGACTCGTTTGATCTCGATTAATGCATTTTTTGGGGAGCTTGCATGATAAAGCATGAAGTGCGCAATGACGAGATCAAAGCTATCGTCAGCATAAGATAAGTGCTCGACATCTTCGACGGCAAATTTGATATTTTTTATTTTAGATAAATTTCTTTTCGCATCTTCTAGCATTCCTGCAGAAAAATCTGTTAGCGTGATATCAATGTTTTGTGGGAAGATTTTCAATGCATCATGCCAAAAAATCCCGTTACCACAGCCTACTTCTAAAATCTTATTATTTGTTGAAATTGGGTAAAATCTTGCAGCCCATTCCCAAAATGGAGTAGGATTCTCGCTATATTGATAAATAGATTGCCTTGCAGATAGATTTTCTGCGTTTTTATATTGCGTATTTCTTAGATATTCTTTGTTTGTCTTCATAGGTTTTCCTTATAGCTGCGCTAATTATTTAGAATAAGAAGTGTCAAGTGTTACCTTGTAAGACCATTTATTTAATCTGCCTAGAAATCATTTTTAAAAGAAACGGCGTCAAATATCAACATTAAACAACATAATTAAATAATCAGCGTTTTAAGTTAATATTTGACGCCGTAGTTTATTTCAACAATAAGCAACACTCAGTGAGCAATTCTGTTTCTGCAACTTCATGTTCGAAGTTGTAATAGCAAAAAACACAGGGTAAGTCAGCTAATTCTTCACCAGACTGAGGTAACCAGTTGCGATATAGCGCATATACCGTATCACCGATATTATCTCGTGATCCCTTATGCATCGCGACGGCGTATCGACCAGCAGGTAATTGTTTTTCAACAATGTCACCTGTTATGGCTAAGTTTTCTGGCACAGTGATGCAGAGATCAAAACGAAAATCAGCTGCCGGTGTTGTTTTGGGATCGTCATAAGCAAATCCAAATGCTTCACCCGCTTTCGGTTTAACATTTACAGGCTGTGCTTTTGCCCAGTGAATTAACTTGTTGAGACTTCCAGCTAACAGGTTAGGATCACCGCGATGCTCAACGACAGCTAAACGTCGAGCATTCATATTTTTTATCGTTACATTCATTTTTGTTTCACCTTCTAAAGGCAATAAATAGGGTGATTGTTCCCACACGTGCCAGTTTGATTTCTGTCTAAACTCGCTTGGACTCATTCCGCATGTTTGTTTAAATACGCGGGAAAAAGCTTCGTGGGATTCAAAGCCCGCATCGATTGCAATGTTAATAATGGATTGATCTTGATCAATCAGTAGTTGATGTGCAGCGCGTTTTAATCGCAGCCAGCGGATATACTGTTGTAAAGACAATCCAGTGTAAGCAGTAAACAAACGATGAAAATGATATTTTGAGAAACAAGCAATATCGCTCAATTGTGTTAACGTAAGTTTTTCGTCAAGATGTTTGCCGATAAACTCAATTACTTTATTTAATTGATGTTGATAATTCATGTTTTGCTCTCTGTCATTCCACTGTTTAGTCTACGCAGCAAGGATACTGCTTCTGGGGCATCATTATTTGACCATTATTGCTAAGATGGATGACGCTGGAAAGAGGGGGTTCGTTAACTGCTGCTTGAAACTTACCTAAACTTGTTTATAATTATTCATTATGGATAAGTTATATCGAATTGGACAAGCAGCGCAATTACTGGGTGTATCTACAAGCACACTTCGACGCTGGGAGCGTGATGGTAAATTAATACCAGAACGCACGAAAGGTGAGCATCGTTTATATCGTCTTTCGAAATTCAAAATTTCAAAATCAAAAAATGAGGGGCGCGATCGAAAAACAATTGCCTATGCGCGCGTCTCGAGTCATGATCAAAAATCTGATTTAGAACGTCAAAAAAAAGTATTAGAAATGTATTGTGCTTCACATGGTTGGTCATTTGAATTATTGACTGATCTTGGAAGCGGAATGAATTATTACAAAAAAGGATTAAAAATACTTTTAAATGCCATACTTGATGGCCATATTGGAAGACTCGTATTAACCCACAAAGATCGCTTGTTACGCTTCGGTGCTGAATTAGTTTTTGCCTTATGTGAAGCAAGAGAAGTTGAAGTCGTGATTATCAATTCAGGTGATGAATTAAAATTCGAAGAAGAACTAGCAAAAGATGTGTTAGAAATTATTACTGTTTTCTCAGCAAGATTATACGGAAGTCGCTCACGCAAAAATCAGAAATTATTAGAAGGAATGAAACAGGCGGTAGAAAATGTTGCTAGCGCATAAAATTGAATTGATGCCAAGCAATAAACAAGCCACGCATTTTTCCAAAGCATGCGGTGTTTCGCGTTTTGCTTATAATTGGGCGCTGAATGAATGGAGGATAGAATACGAAGCCGGCGGAAAACCTACAGAAACGGCATTGCGTCGAAAATTAAATAGCATTAAACGAGAACAATTTCCATGGATGCTTGAGGTTACCAAAAATGCGCCGCAGATGGCGATTATTCAACTAGGGCAAGCCTTCAAAAATTTTTTTGCGGGGCACGCGAAGTATCCGAAATTTCGTAAAAAAAATGTGCGTGATCGGTTCACTTTAACTAACGATCAATTTTCTGTTAACGCTTCACGCATACGCATCCCCAATTTAGGCTGGGTGCGTATGCGTGAGTCGTTGCGTTTTATTGGAAAAATCATTTCTGCAACGATCTCACGAGTGGCAGACAAGTGGTTCGTGAGTATTTCTGTTGATTCAGAAGAAAAATTTATACATACCATAAGCGAAAACCAAGCGGTAGTAGGTGTAGATTTAGGCGTTACAAATTTTGTGACGCTTTCAACAGGTCAAAAAATCTCGGGACCCAAGCCGCATCAAGGCTTGTTAAATCGATTGAGAAGGTTGTCTCACAGCTTGAGTCGTAAACAAAAAGGCTCGAACAATCGACACAGTGCGAAATTAAAACTTTCTCGCTTGCATTATCGTATTGCGAATATTCGTCGCGATGCGATTCATCAAGTAACAACAATGCTTGCGGAAAATTTTTCTCATGTTGTGATGGAGGATTTAAACACTAAGGGCATGTTAAAAAATCGTTGTTTATCTCGATCCATTTCAGATATGGGATTTTATGAGTTTCGTCGTCAATTAGAATACAAGACAAATATGCGCAATAAAAAATTAACGATTGCAGATCGTTGGTTTGCAAGTAGCAAAACATGTTCTTGTTGTGGATATAAGTTAGAAACATTAGCTTTATCTCAACGGGAATGGGCATGTCCTATTTGTAGCACACATCATGATCGTGATACGAATGCAGCAAAAAATTTAGAAAACTTGGCGATGAGTTCCATCGTGACAGCCTGTGGAGCATCCTCTGGCGGGGCAACAGCACATGCTGTTGCTAGTCATGATGTGATGAAGCAGGAATTCAGCATCAAAGTTAACTAGGGACAACTTTGAGTAAGTTTGAAGGAACGGGCGAGTATCTTCTTGTAATAAAAAAAACGGTTTGTCATACCCGTGCTAGTTTGCTAGCACGGGGATAGTATATTTGTTTATTTGGTGCGGGTCTTTGCAGGTAACTGAATAACAGAATCCTCTTTAGGCTGGTTAAGTAAACGTGTTCTTTCATCGGAACCATATCCAAAAGTATAGCGACGTAATGTTACCAATAAGCCTTTTTCACCACGTATGGCGCCCCATTGCTGAAGCAAGTTAATCGTCTTGTCGTCGTGTTTTTGATAGGCGATATCTAGAGGTGTTTCTCCGTATGAATTGATTAAATTTGGGTTAGCAGATTTTTCTAGAAGAAGTTTTGCCGCGGTGCGATGGCCATTTTCAACAGCATAATGTAAAGGTGTTTTGTGTGCAGGACAGTCACAGCTGGTGTCAGGTGAAGCGTGGAGCTCATCGATCGCAAAACGAATTGCATGACAATCTCCTTGTTTTGCCGCTTCTGCTAGTAATGTATTTTCTCCTTGGTCATGTGCATCTGGATGGACCTCTTCTTCCTTCACCATGCGCAAAGCTGCGGAATAATTTTTAATCACTAGCATTTCACGAATCAATTTCGCCGCATGAGGATGGTAAACACTGCGAGGTGGTTCTTGAATATATGTTGGGCGAGAAGAAAAAAATCGTTTACCAGATGGATGTGATGAATGATTTTGTGTATGACGTTTGAGTGCATCAATAAATTGTTCGCGCGCCTTAATTAATTCGCGTGTTTTTTCAGCGGAACCATTTTGATGATCAGGGTGTACTATTTGAATTTTTCTTGCGAATGCAGCATAAACAATTTTTTCTGAAATAGGTTGATCAGGATCTAATCCCATAATGGAGTAATTTTTAGGCTCAATAGTGAGAAGTTGAGATGCGACAGATTCTTTATTAAAAAAAGAAAAATCACGCTGTGTGCACTTGAATCTTTCTTGGTCAGCTTCGGTGGCGTGGATAGATTCATTATATTTTTTATCTTTGTTTAATTGATTTTCTTGAAGATAGGCCGATATTGCTAGACGATAACGCGCCCATGCTGCGCCAAATAGGCTAGAGCCAATAATCATCGCGATACGTGCGGGTAATGCCGCTTCAAAAAAAACTATTGTGGCAAGTGTAGAAACCAGTGCGGCCGCGAGAGCAGATTTTTCTGGAGAAATAGGCGCTTTCCCGAGAATTTCATGATCATCTTTTGTGATAGCTGATAAAACGCGCGGCGGACAATTTTGATATTGCAAAACATATGCTGGCAACATGAAACTTGATGATCTAAAATTTTTAAGCTGCATGTTCAGGCGATTGACTTTGGTATAAGGTGAGCCAGTTTGAAGTTTGATATCTTCTTTGGCTCTTTCTGTTTCATTTTGTTTAATGCGTGCATGGCCTGCACTTTGAGCATTTGCGGATCGCTTGAGAAAGCTATCAATATAAGTGTCAGAGGGTATTTTATTCAGATCAAAAGATTTTAGTTTTGATAAAATAGGGTGGCATTGCAAGGCGTGTTCGATTGTATTTGCGGACCAAGTGTATCCTGCATAAATTAACATATCCCGCTCTTCTGGCGTGTATTCGCATGAACCTAACGTTCCTTTAATGGGGTGCCAGCTTATATAAGTATGGACTATGGGGCTTCCTTTATCAGTATAAGTGACATAAGTATGCTTGGTTCCATATTCGCCTTCATATTGTGTGGAGGTGATTTCAGCCTGCATTCCAAAAAATGGTAATAAAACTTTTTTGAGAGGCGATTCAAGTATGCTTACGGCACTTTTCTGTGCGTAAGGATTAAGCGGTGCAAATAGTCTACGTTGTTCAGTTTCAGTGATTTTTTTTATCGCCTCGTCATGAGAAAAAGCATGTGGAATAAATAATAAAGAACTTTTAGAAGAAAAGGTACGACTTGAAAATAAAATGCGTGTTGCTGTTGCGATTAAAGGAAGTGGAAAATGATGGGCGCGAGTTAGCATATAGGGTAT
>JANRLY010000017.1:0-88354 GCA_033762075.1 Gammaproteobacteria bacterium | reverse complement strand
CTCTCCACTGGTAAAACGATTGCAGTGCTAGGTACGGGGTTGCGGCATATTTATCCTAAACAACATCGTGGGCTCGCAGATGAAATATTAGGCACTGGTGGGGTGATTATGTCAGAATACGCGCCCAATACACCGGCTATACCAAAAAATTTTCCTTTACGAAACCGGATAATTAGTGGATTATCGCGCGGTGTTTTGGTGGTTGAAGCCCGTTTACCTAGTGGTTCTTTGATAACAGCGCGTTATGCGCTTGAGCAAAATCGCGAAGTCTTTGCTATGCCTGGCTCTATCCATAACCCTCTTGCGCGTGGATGTCATCATTTGATTCGCCAAGGGGCTAAATTGGTTGAGACGGTCGAAGATATACTCGAAGAATTCAGCATGGATTTGCAGGTTCAGCAGCCAAAAAAGGCACAATCTAAAGCCTCTGAAACGGTCAATTTAGCGCCGGATCAGCAAAAAGTATTGCAACAAACGGGGTATGAGCTGACACCTTTGGATGTGATTATTGCACGCGCCGGATTGACGGCGGCCAAAGTTTCATCCATTCTGTTATCACTAGAGCTCATAGGCCTTGTAGTCTCGGTGCCTGGTGGGTATATACGCATGGTGTGAGTTTTTTAAATTAACTTAAAGTGGTGGGCATGTTTGAAGTTTTAATGTTTCTTTTTGAAAACTACATGGATGGCAGCGTCGTCTTAAAGGCGAACAGTGGAGATATTGTTGTGGAACTTGAAAGAATCGGATTTGAACGTCACGAAATCGATCGTGCGCTCGATTGGCTTGATGGTTTAGTGGAAGTTCAAACGGCTGTTTCGACAACGCCAGGCTTGAGTTCTCACGCGATTCGTTGTTATTCCTTTGACGAATGTGAGCGTATCAGCGTTCAGGCGCGGGGTTTTATTTTATACCTTGAGCAAGTCAACATCTTAGATCCCTTAACACGCGAAGTTGTGATTGATCGTATCATGGCGTTGGATGCGCGAGATGTCGATTTGCCGCGTGTGCGTTGGGTGATTTTAATGGCGCTGTTTAATCAACCCGAAAAAAAATCCGCTTTATTGCTTTTGCAAGATATGATCTTGGCAGATGCTTTTGATGTTCTTCATTAAGTGATTCATGGAATAGGGTAACCTCTCGCAGATGAGTTTTTGGGTTTTTAGCGCTCAGCTTGCAAGAGGTTTAAACGTTCTGATTGAGAAAAATAGCAGGCGCGAAGTTCCACATGAAAACGTGGAATCCATCGACGTCGAGATTTTTCGACTGAAGTACGTTTAAAAATCGATGCAAGATAGGATGCTAAAAACTTAAAAACTCATGTGTGAGAGGTTCGGTATGGTGCAATCAACTACTGGGAATTATCTTGTCATCGTCGAATCCCCGGCGAAAGCGAAAACGATTCGCAAATATTTAGGCCCTGGCTTTGAAGTCTTGGCATCGTATGGTCACGTGCGTGATTTATTAGCGAAAGAGGGTGCTGTCGATCCTGCGAAAGATTTTTTCATGCATTATCAAACCATCGAAAAAAATGCTAAACACGTTGCAGCGATTGTAACTGCAATGAAAAAAGCGGATGCACTTTATTTGGCAACTGACCCTGATCGCGAAGGCGAGGCCATTTCATGGCACGTACAAGAATTATTGCGCGAGAAAAAAGCGCTGAAGAATAAACCTGTGCATCGAATTGTTTTTCATGAAATCACTAAAACAGCGATTCGCGCTGCACTCGATCATCCACGCGAAATTTCGATGGAATTAGTGAATGCGCAGCAAGCACGTCGCGCATTAGATTTTCTTGTTGGTTTTAATCTATCGCCTTTATTGTGGCGGAAAATTCGACGCGGTTTATCGGCCGGTCGTGTGCAAAGTCCTGCGTTACGTTTGATTGTCGAGCGCGAAGAAGAAATCGAAAAATTTATTCCACAAGAATATTGGGATATTACTGCTGACCTTTTTGGGCGCGATCAAGCTTTCAATGCGCGGCTAACACATTATAAAGGTGAAAAGCTCGAACAATTCACGATTAATCATGCTGAACAAGCTGAGGATATTCGTGCTGCTTTAGAGAAAAAAGCAAAAGGTCAACTAGCGGTTATCAAGGTTGAAAAGAAACAACGCAAGCGAAATCCTGCGGCACCGTTTATTACTTCGACTTTGCAACAAGAAGCGGCGCGTAAATTAGGTTACACCGCGCAACGTACAATGCGTATTGCACAACAGTTATATGAAGGGATAGACACAGGGCAAGGCGCTGTCGGTTTAATTTCTTATATGCGTACAGACTCTGTGAATTTAGCTGAAGAAGCTATCGTTGAGTTACGTCATTTAATTGGCTCGCGCTATGGTGAAGATCATGTGCCTGAAACGCCGCGTGTTTATAAAACAAAAGCTAAAAACGCACAAGAAGCACACGAAGCGATTCGTCCTACGTCTGCATTACGTTTACCTGAATCAATTAAAGAATTTTTAAATCACGAACAATATCGTTTGTATGATTTAATTTGGAAGCGAACAGTTGCATCGCAAATGATTCATGCAACAATTGATACTGTCGCTGTTGATTTAGCTTGCGGTGACGATGGTATTTTTCGTGCGAATGGTTCTGTGCTTGTCGAGCCAGGATTTATGCGGGTGTATCGCGAAGGTGTTGATGATGCAAAAGCCAGTGATGATTCTGATGAAGATCGCATGTTGCCACCCTTAGAAGAGGGCGACATTGTTGATTTGAAGGCGCTGAACTGCAATCAACATTTCACTGAGCCACCTCCACGTTATTCAGAATCTTCTTTGATTCGTGTACTCGAAGAATATGGCATTGGTCGTCCTTCGACATATGCGGCAATTATTTATACTTTGCAACATCGTGAGTATGTTGTTTTAGAAACGAAACGTTTCCGTCCTACCGATGTAGGTCGCATCGTCAATAAATTTTTAACGCAACATTTTACGCGCTATGTTGATTATGATTTCACTGCAAAACTCGAAGATAGTCTCGATGAAGTCTCTCGTGGTGAAAAAGAATGGATTCCTTTGCTCGGCGAATTTTGGAAACCTTTTCATCATCAAGTGACTGATGTGATGGAAACAGTGAAGCGCAGTGATGTCACGCAAGAAGCCATTAATGAAAATTGTCCGCAATGCGGCAAACCTTTATCCATTCGTTTAGGTAAACATAGTCGTTTTATTGGCTGTACTGGTTATCCTGATTGTAATTACACGCGCAGTTTAGACGACGGCAAATCTGACACACCTGGCGCAGAAGTCGTTGAAGGACGGACGTGTCCAGATTGTACGGCTCCTTTACAATTACGCGTGGGTCGTTACGGAAAATTTATTGGTTGCACGCGTTATCCTGATTGTAAGTTCATTGAGTCACTCAATAAACCAGTCGATACTGGGGTAGGATGTCCTGAGTGTCATCAAGGTAGTTTGTTAAAACGCAAATCACGCATGGGTAAAATCTTTTATTCTTGTGGACGCTATCCTGATTGCAAATATGCACTCTGGAATGAACCCGTTGCAGAAACTTGTCCACAATGTGCTTGGCCATTGCTTACTGTCAAAGTCACAAAAAAGCGAGGGACGGAACTGGTTTGTCCGCATAAGCCATGTGACTTTACTAAACCCATGGAAGAGGGTGAGGGTTAACAGGGTATTGGGTGGATGACGGCAGTAAGTGCCTGACCCACCTCGCCCTGAGTGTATTGATCTAAGTTTTTGATTTTAAACAATTTTCATCTGGTTCGTTTTTCAAAATTCAGCCTATACTTTCAAAAAGAACTCTTTTTTTGGAGTGTACGGCTATGCTCTGTCAGCGTTATATCGATTTATATGATCATTCTCAAAGAGATAACCGTGAAGTACTGGGTTCAATTTCAATCACATTAAGGGAGCTTGCCGAAGATCCTAGTTTTATTAAAAAAAATAAAGAGGATGATGTTATAGCCATTAACAATTTGAGAGGGGCGCTCCTCACTTATGAATATCTTCCGAAAGAAAGGCATGATTTAGATTGCGCACTTATATTAATTGAATTCTTAGATGATCTTAAAAAAGATGGAGATGCCTATAAAATTATAGTGCATATGATTCGGGATATTGGTGAAAGATATTATAACCTTCGCGAAAGTAATCTCATTGAGCCGGATGGGTTTTCGGTTTTTATCGGAAGAAAAAAACGTTTAGCCAATAAACTGTGGGGTCCTTCGCTCGCAGAGATGTTGCAAAGAAAAAAACTAGGAGAAAATTTATTTGATGATGAAGAAAAAACTGAGGGAATAAGGTTAGGCGATCCATTATCAATGCATGTCAAATGGGCATTTAATCATATGTATAAAGTACCATACCCAAAAAAAACAAATACAGAAGAAGATAAAGAGGAAATTGAAATCGCACGCAAACATCATGGTATTCAACATGTCACTCGTGCTGCTTATTATGTCACCGTGTTAGCTAATTTATACAAGAAGCATGGCGATCATGATGCAAAAAATTTGACAGATGATGATATAAAGCTCATGCAAATTGCTATGCTATTTCATGATTCGGCGAGAGAAGCTGACGGCGAAGATAAGTGGGATCATGAAAGCGCCATTCTACTATATTGTTATCTGACTAAAAAAATAAATGTACCGCACGAAAAAGCTAAATTAATCGCTGAAGCAGTTGCTAATAAAGATCCCGATTCTGGAAAGGGCTATTTTGAATTGATCTTAAATAAAGATAATGAAGTTGCTTGGACATGGAGCCACCATGTTGAAGGAAAGAACATTTACCAAAAAATTATTCATGATGCAGACTGCCTGGATATTGTTAGAGTGCGTGATCATTTTGATGCAAGATATCTTGATTTTTATAAAGAGATTGCTTCACGACCAGAAAATAATTTAGCATTCGACGAAATGGCTGAATTGATTATTGAAACGAGAAGCTTGGTTGATATACAAGGCGATGGATATAAAAATAATCAATTGCACATTAAACAACAGTATGAGCAAGAAAATGCTTTGCAAATTATTGAAGAGTCAATTCAAGCAAAACAAAAAAACAAATATGCTATATTAAATGCCCTTGGGAAAAAGCTCTTAACGACAAAAGAGTTATCTTCGATTTCATTAACAGATTACGATTCTCCACTCGATCTCGCGCTGCATGAAGGTCAAATTATCATACGTTCAATTAATTTTCCTTCGAAAAAAACGATGAAGAAGCGCGATGGAACCTTAGGTAAATTAGAAGTGCGAAAAGTGCAACGTAATATTGAAACTCCTACCGCAACAAAGAAACCCAATAAATATAAATCAGGAAATCTATCTCGCTCAGTGACACTGGCAGGGTTAGGGGCAGGCGTGTATGGTGATGCAGGCTTTGTTTTAATGAACCCTGATCAAAGTCGCTTTAGCGGTGTTTCATTAGATAATTTAGCAAGTGGATTTGGTAAAAAGTCTCATCTCAAGCATATGCCGCGCCTATCTGGGGAACAATATCAAATCGAAAGAGACGAATTATTAAAGACGCTTAAACGCGGTGGCTCTTCAACGCAATACAATAAACATATCACCCGCCAAAATGAACTTATTTATGATGTGACGCGATATGATGCGGTTTATTATACAGATGATCCACACTCCAATGATAAGCATCGAAGATCTCATCCTAACGCACATATATTGCAAGCGATTTATTTACGTGAAGCCTACAAAAAACAATATGAAGACAATTATATAACTTATTGTGATGAGCAAAAAATTGATCGTAATGATGCAGAAGCTAGAGTAGTTTATGAAAAAAAATATGGCAAATCTGTGTTGCCCATTATGTATTATTCCGGAATCCATAATCAAGTCAAAATGGAGCCAGAGGAAAATTTTACTCCTGAAAATATTACTCGTTTATGGGCAGATATGTGCGAAGATTACATGAAATCCCTTGCTTTAGATGAATTGACAAAAATTGATTTGAATGAAGTCAAAGTTAGGGCAATGTATCACATAACGCATCGTGCCGTGCAGAAAGACAAAAAAACACACTATGAGTTGTTTGTTCCAGCAGATTCATTATTATCACAAGAAATACAAGATGACATCAATGAAGCAATTCATCTTAAAAAGCAGGCAATATTGATTAAAAAACACCAAGAGTTTATTGATATCATTACACGTAAAATACAATATATGAATGATTATAAAATTGTTGATTTACTTTCTAACGATCTCAAAGATGATGCAAATGATGAGCTAGTGAGGATCATTAGACAATGTCAATGTCTTACGTACCTTGATAATGAAATTGTAAATAAATTTAAATCTACCATTCGAAATGCTATCGAGGTTTATTCGATAAGACAGTATAGGAAAGATATCGAGTCTGTTAAAGACATAATGTATTTTTATAATAAATTGATTCTGCTCTCCTCGGTTTGTGATGTGAGCGAGCAAACGCAAGATATTTTTATTGCAGATTTTCAAATGATAATCGAATCGAGTCTTCCAGAAAATGATGATCTTATTGTTGGAGTCAATATCAATAAGGCAGTCATGGAAGAAAATGCTCACTCTGTTTTAGAGACGATGGAGTTCATTGATGAATTATGCAGTCGTGATTTCCCATTAACAGATAAGATATTAGAAAAATTACGCAGATTTTTTAATTCCTGGACAGAGCTTTCACTCAAACACTCGAAATTTTGTCAGCTTGAACAATATGTTAATTTGTTGATTATGGCGAATAAAATTGGTATTTATGATAATCAAACAACATATAGCTATTTGCAAAATCTCCCTCCTGATTGGATCACTCAGCAGTTGCCTGGCTATTTAGAAGACAACCACGTGGCATTAAGCAACTTCATGAAAAACATTGGAATGAATTATGACGATTGGTTGTCGGACATCTTTAATCATGAAATTTTACGAGTAAAATCTTTTGATGATCCTTCTTGGGCTGACAAGCTCAACTCAATTGCAAAATCTTTAAAAAAATGCGGCAAGGTATTTACTTATGCTGAGCGTGAAGAATATATGGAGTCCATTTATAAAGATGTGATAAACAAACTGCCGATTAACATAGAGTTGGTTGTCAATTTATTATTGATTGAAGATCATTTTGGCATTGTTAGTCGTTTCCCTCCTCGCGATAAAGTTATAAAAGCCATATTGAGTAAAAACGATATAAAATCCATAGCAACTTTAATTTGTTTGCTTGCGGAAAGTGACAAGTTGTCAGAGTATGTTGATGTCATCAAGTTATTACCCGATTATAAGAGCATTATGGTAACTGCTATTTATTATGAATTAAAAAAAGCAGATTTTGAAAAAAAGAACCAAATTTATTTTAATTCTGCAATTCAGTCAATAGATCAGTTAATGTCTATCGACAGTGAAATGAGGTCTAGGATTATTGATTATCTATTATCTCAAGATGTGAAAAAGACATCTTTTGAACATCTTGCAAAGCAGATTACCATGCTCGAAAAAAACTGCGCATCTTGTCCAATATTAGATGAAGTGAGCATGAAAAATATAGAAAATAAACTCATCATTGCCATTGAAGATTGCTTTAAATACCATTATAAGCGTGAAAATCTAACAATAGATCATTGTCTTAATAATATTGTTTTTTTATTTAATGCCATGCACAATTATAATATGTCTATACCAAAGAATTTAATACAAGATTACAAAAAATTAATGGAAAATCAAATACTCTTACTTTATCACGGTAGTTTTACAGAAGAGAGAAAAAAATATTCGACATTGTTAGCAGGATATTCTCGATTTATTCTCGCCCCTGAAATGGACTTAATCAGCAATATACTTAAAAATCATTCATATAAAAATTTACCTATGGCAAAAGAACTCAAAAAAATATTAAATATCGCTGATCGCGGAAATTTAGAAACTATGCTCAGTAAATATAGAAATATTCAATTGATATTACATAAATATCAGGAGCCTTCGCGTATAGGGAGTCATCATCAAAAGAAATTCAAAGATCTTGGATTTTTTGACGATGAGGTGGAAGTCAGCCATATGCAAGACTTATGTCATAAAATTGATGACATTCTTAACGGCAAACAAATAGCTGAACCTTTGTCATCCCGTGAAAATATACCGGAAGATCAGTCCACTAAGCCGATGACACAACCACCCTCCTCAGCAAGCTAGGCAACTTAATCATAACCTTTTGAATTTAATCAATTTTATACTCCAGCGCTTTTCAGGATCGTGACTATACTTACAGAGAAGGCAATGCCTGAGCTAAGAACGGTGGATCATCATGAAAACGCCAAATGAAATGTATAAGGAGCTTATCGATGAAATATCGATGATGCCTAATGATAAAGAAGGCATGCTCGAATATATCCATAGAGCGCTAAAATTGATACAGGATTCACCTGAATCATTAAACTTAAAATCATTTCAAGAGAGATTGGAAAAGCTAGAGCAAGATTTAAAAGATACAGATGATTTAGAAAAACTACAAAATATAGCCGGTGGTCTTGGAAGAATTCTAAATAGCATTACTGGGGTAATGAAAAAGCAAAATGTAAAACTACCCACTCTAAATGATATTAATGACCCATTTTTGCGAGAGATAGCTGATGCTGCTCATAGAGATGCACCAAGTGAGAATTATATTAATGCAGCAATGAAAGCATTTTTACGACTGCCAGAGGAAGAGAGAAAAAAGCACCAAGAAGGATTTGATGATTTAGCAAGACGCCAACGTGAATATAACAAGTATAAAGAAATCGAAAAACCTATAGTCGATTTAAAAACTGACATAGAGAGTAAGTTTGCCGAAATTGCAAATAGAATAAATATTTCTGACCCGCCTTCATTTGAGGTAAGTAAAAACTTCGAATCTTATAATGTGGAAGAAAAAAGGGGAATTTTCAGGTCAAAATTTATTGTTGAGAAACAGCCTGATGTTTCTATTCCATATGAAACAACAAAATCACTCGATCAATTTGATAACCTTGTAAATGACTGCAAAAAAGACGGATATGATAAGTCAGATAAAATTGCTAATGAAATTAATGAGTTTAATAGGGAAATCAAGAATGCAGAAAATATGATATCTTCAATTATTCTCAGAATGCTACAGAAAAACTATGATAAGAAAAATATTGAAAAAGATAAAAATGAAATTCAAAGAATATATCTAGACTTGGCTCGTAAAGAAAAAATGTACGAGCAAATTATATTGAGAGAGATTGAGGTATTAAAAAGCAAGCCTCCTGAGCATAAAGAAGTCAAGTCTCAATCTAATTCTGACGAAGGATCTATTTCTGAATCAATAGAATCTAGAAATACAAGCGCTCCATCGACACCTCTTTCGCGTGAAAGTGAAGAAGATCAAAAATCAGAGGCTACTGAAGATGATAGCTTTGATAGCACGATGATTATGTCATCACGTGAGAAGGCAGCAGATGATTTAGATAGCGCTATTGTTGAAAAAGCAGCTGCTCAAGATAATATTTTGGAAAACAAAGCTTATGCAGATGAAATTGCAAAAGCCCAAGTGAAGCATGCTTTTGCACAGTTTGATGCTGAAGAAGCTGCAGCACAACAAGCAGATGCTCCGAGAGAGGCAAAGGGGCCGCAGGATATTATAGAAGAGAACGGCCAGCAATATATTCAATCAGATGATGATCAATTGGATGCAGATCTTGATAAATGGCAAAGAGACAGGAACGCTGCAAAAGAAGTATCTGGCGAATCTTCTATTCCAACATTTGAGGGTAATCAACCTGTAGATTTTATTAGAACGGATAAAGGATTATATTTTGAATTTGATGATGAAGTTAAAGATGCGGACTTAAGCCAGCTTGAAGACAAAGCTCAGAAACGTAAAGATGATCCACGAATTAAAATTGTAGAAAAATTTGTAGAATCTGCTAACAAAGCTATTCAATTAGCTGATGAGCGTATTCAGAAAATGGAAAGAGCAGGATTTGACGCAAAAGAAGAACGTGCGTGGAAGCAAAAATTAGAAAATTCTGTGCCAAAATCAGATGAAGAAATAATGCAATTAATGTCCCAAGATAAATCAGTGATTCTTGAGCGCGACAGAAACTTTAAGCGCCTTGTTAATGAAAATCCATTTTATAAAATAGCAGTAGAGCCATTTGAGAAACTATTGCAAAAGCTAGAAAAAGAATATCCAGATATATTAAAAAGATTGAATAATAAATATGGCTCAATAGATGAGTTTGTAAAAGACCATCAAATGAATGCAAAAGATATAATAGAAATCAGAGTAAAATTAAAAGATTGGTTAACTAAAAATATTGAGAGCGAAATACAGACATATAAAAATAGTTCAGTAGAAGAGCATCAGTTAACTGAGATTCTTAAATCGATTGATGCAGTTCCTACGCATAAAGGTTCAAAAAGTGATGATCCACTCGATGAAGTTAGCAAAAAATGCGTGGAAGCTTCCGAAAAACTTATAACTATTATAAAAGCGATGAAAGAAGGTTATAAATCGTCTCCTTCCCCCGAATTAAAAAATGCAATTGACGAAGTTGAAAAAATACAAAAAGAGATTGAAAGAATTCCTTATTCTAAGGTAACGGATTTAGAGAGTACGTTAAGGAAAATAGATGATCATTTAAAGACGGTAGAATCTATTTTTATCGATCAATTGTCAAAAAAAGCTGATCGTGATTTAGAAGCACAGAAAGCTATTCCCGAGTTAGATGAAGGTAGACAAAAGCAATTGCGAGATGCTGAAACACACTTAGCAGAAGTTAAACAATTTATTTCAGAATTAGATCAAAGTCAATTAGGATCTTATTCGCAAAAAAGAATACAGGATTATATTGAGAATATACAAAAATCCATTTCTGCTATGAAAGAATCTAAAAATGATCAAGAGTTCGATAAGGCAAGACGTGTATTCTCGAGTGAAAAAAGTAGTCACTATAAGCCTGATATTCATGCAGCAGGAGTAGAGATTGCTCGCAAACCTATTTTTGTTTATATGGATGCGATTAAAGATTTGGTAAATAGTGACTATGGCGCTTTTAATTATTCAATTAAGCATTTGAAGGAAAAAATGAAAGATGAACCAGCTAAAGCTGCGGATTTTCTAAAGAGAATTGATCACTTAGAACGACATCGTGACAATATTAATAAAACGCTAACTCAACTCGCAAATAATGAAATATCTCCCGGCGAAGCGCAGCGTATCATTCAAGAAGAACTTGTGCAGTCAAGAGCAGAGCAAAGAAGCGGTTTTATTTTTAGAAGAACGACAGCCGAAGACCAAATGCATGGTGCAATACATCAATTAGAATCTGCATATGAACATTTAACAGATAGTTCCCAAAAAGCACAACGATTTAATAGTGAACCAGTTCGTGAATGGCCGCATGGAAAATTGGAAGAAAAGAAAGTTGAGAGTTCTAACCTTCAGGATAATAGTCCAAAGGATGATGATTATTCTCCAAGAAAGCCAAGTATGTAATAAGCTAAGCGAGGAGTAGTGATATGCCAGATTCAAAAAATAATGTTCAACACATGGATGAAGCTGCATTTCAAAAAAAATGTAGAGATTCAGCGAAGCTCATTGCAGAGAGCATTACATTTATTTGTAAAGATGAGGCGCATCCTTTTCCCTTTGAGTTAGAAAATGCAATTCAAAGACTCGAAGTCATTGAAAGCAAGATACGTGAATTATCTCACAAAACGTTAATTCCAGAGACGTTTAATGAATATAATCGATTATTTAAGGCAGCAGAAAAAATCTTTATTGGAGAATTACAACGTAAAGAACCAGGTGCATTTGATGGCATTGAATTAGAGCAACCAGCACAAATCACGTCAACACAAGGGTTTTTCAGATCTAGCGACAAAGAGAAGTCTGAAGGAAAAGATGAAGATTTTGATCCCGATTTTCAATTGAAAAAATAACACAAAAAAAAGACGGCCCTTGGAGGTGCCGTCTTTGTGTTTACTCAGGTGGCAATCCTTGCCAGATGTTCCTCCCTGAATACACAAAACGAGGAGTGGTTTGCATAAGTCCTTTAGTGCAGTGTGGTCATCCATAACCACCCAGAAAGTCTACAGAACAGCTTTTTGTGATGCTATGACATTCATTGGCATGATTGTTGCTTTTCAAAACGTTAAATCATTATTTAATAGTAAATTCAATATGTTATGTATACATTCTCAGTGTAAAACGTTAATCACTGTCTGCTTGGATTGATATTTTCGTAATAGAGTTGTAGTCAATGGCTTACAAAAGAGATTTGATTAAATCCCCCTCAATCCCCCTTTTTCAAAGGGGGAAGCTTTCTGTGCTGTCCCTTTTCCAAAGGGGGAAGTTTTCTGTGCTGTCCCTTTTCCAAAGGGGGAAGTTTTCTGTGCTAAAGGGGGAGGCCTTAATGCTGTTAAAGCTTCCCCCTTTGAAAAAGGGGGATTGAGGGGGATTTTTATATTCTCCCATGGGATTTACCTTGCAACCGAGACAAGACCAGCGATAATAGCCATTTATTTTCAGATAAAAGAAGTATGGTTATGACGAAACAACACATCGAACAACTCTTGCAATCAGCGCTTGAACAACTGAAGTCTTCGGGCCAATTGACCATTGATATCCCACGTCTTCAAGTTGAGCCAACAAAGGACCGACAGCACGGTGATTTTGCCACTAATGTTGCTTTAATTTTAGCGAAACCGGCCAAGCTCAATCCACGAGAATTAGCAGCACAGATCATCAAGCATTTACCGAAGTCGGAGAGTATTCGTGAAGTGCAAATTGCAGGACCGGGCTTTATTAATTTTTTCGTTGAAGCGAGCGCGCGTAATAACGTTATTACAGATATTTTGAAGCAAGGTGATACTTTTGGTTGTGCAACCTTCGGGCAAGGTAAGCGCGTTTTAGTGGAGTTCCTTTCTGCGAATCCCAATGGCCCGATGCATGTTGGTCACGGTCGTATTGGTGTGTATGGTTCAGTTGTGTCTGCATTATTAAAAACCATTGGCTACGAAGTGTGGCGTGAATATTACGTCAACGATGCAGGGCGTCAAATGGATATTTTAGCGACCAGTGTATTGCTGCGTTATTTAGCGTTAACAGGAGAAAAAATGACATTGCCTGCGAATGCATATCGCGGGGAATATGTCATCGATGTGGCAAAAGATTTTTTGCAAGCAGAAAATAAAAAGTTTGTAGTTTCCCTAACAGATCTTTTTTCTGATTTGCCACCCGATGAACCCGACGGTGGTGACCGTGAGATTTTTATTGATGCTTTAATTGTGCGTGTTAAAAAATTATTAGGCGATACGCGCTATGAACATTTATTTCAATTTGCGCTCGATAAGATTTTAGCGGATATTCGTGCGGATTTAGCGGATACGGGCGTTCATTATGAAAATTGGTTTTCAGAACGAGATTTTACAAAAACAGATATCGTTGATAAAACCATAGAACTATTACACGCACACAAGCTCACTTATGAAGAAGAGGGTGCATTATGGTTTCGTGCAACTCAATTTGGCGATGAAAAAGATCGTGTGTTACGTCGGAGTAATGGTGTTCGCACCTATTTTGCAAATGATTTAGCGTATCATCTCAATAAATTTCAACGTGGTTTTGATTCAGCGGTCGATGTTTTTGGTGCAGATCATCACGGCTATGTGCCGCGCATGCGCGCAGGATTAGAGGCGTGTGATATTTTGCCAAATCGTATGAATTATTTGTTAGTGCAGTTTGTGACATTGTATCGCGGTGGGCAACAAGTGCAAATGTCCACTCGCAGCGGTTCCTTTGTGACGCTGCGTGAATTGCGAGATGAAGTTGGTGTTGATGCCACACGATTTTTTTATTTGATGCGTAAAGCTGGCCAGCATGTCGATTTTGATTTGGATTTAGCAAAGTCTCAATCGAATGACAATCCTGTGTATTACATTCAATATGTACATGCGCGGATTTGCAGTGTGTTTCGTCAACTCGCAGAAAAAAATTTCACGTGGTCGCAATCCGCGGGTTTATCACAAATTGATCATTTAACAGATGAGCATGAGACACAACTTATTGCAACCTTGCAACGTTATCCAGATGTGATCTTGAATGCCGCGCAACAATTTGAGCCGCAGATGTTGACAAACTACTTACGTGAATTGGCGCAAGATTTTCATACTTACTACAATGCCTGTGTATTCCTGGTTGAAGAGGAAGACCTACGGAATGCCCGTCTCACATTGATTGCTGCGATTCGCCAAGTGCTGGTCAATGGGTTTAGAATACTAGGTATCTCGACACCGGAAAGCATGTAATGGCAAAGGATTATGGGCAACATTTTCGCGGCGAAGTACGCCGTAAAAAGCCAGGGACACCGAATTCACAAGGGGTGTTTTGGGCATTTATTGTGGCATTAGTGGTGACGTTGGGTGTGATGTGGCTCTATAAAACTCATCGATTACAAAAACCTTTTGCTTGGCTATCGCGTGCAAATCAAAAGACAGCTCAACCCATTCAAACTGCCGCAGGACAACAAACACCGACTCAAACAAAAGATGATACGGCAGGTATTCATTTTGATTTTTACGATACCTTGCCTTCGGCAAAAGTTACACAGCCAATGCAAGTAGAAATGGCAAAATCACTGCCTGCAGTGTTAGCACCTTTACCGACAAAACCTGCACAAAAAGGCTATTTCTTAGTGGTTGGCACATTTAACAATAAAGCTGAGGCTGCTAGCAAACGCTTATCTTTATTATTGACCGGGATCGACACACTCATTGTGCAAACGAAGGTCAATAATCAAAATGTCTGGCAAATTCAAAAAGGACCGTATTCAGGCGAAAAATCAGCACGTTCTGCAATGGCACAATTAAAGCGCAAAGGGGTTGAAAGCCATTTAACCAATATTCTTGATAAAGATTAGATTGACCCCATATAGCAAAACATACTAACGCCGCTGTCCCGCCGACAAGCCGCAGATCGACAAAAGGGCGGACAAACTTGCCCCGTGCGGGGTGACTCGTGGATAGCAAATTTTGAGGAGAAACGATTGGAACAATTTCACGGTACTACAATTTTATCTGTCCGTCGCGATGGGCAAGTCGTTATTGGCGGGGATGGCCAAGTAACGCATGGGCACATTGTGATGAAGGGCAATGCACGAAAGGTGCGACGCTTATATAACAACCGCGTACTCGCAGGCTTTGCGGGTGGCACGGCGGATGCGTTTACTTTATTTGAACGCTTTGAATCAAAATTAGAGCAACATCAAGGAAATTTATTACGCGCTGCAGTGGAGCTTGCAAAAGATTGGCGAACAGATCGATTCTTGCGTCGTTTAGAAGCTTTATTAGCGGTGGCTGATCATAAAAATTCACTTATCATCACAGGCAATGGCGATGTGATTGAGCCAGAGCAGGGTTTAATTGCAATTGGTTCGGGTGGACCTTATGCACAAGCGGCAGCAGAAGCTTTATTGGCGCATACGACATTATCTGCCAATGAAGTTGTTGAAGATGCATTGAGAATTGCAGCAAGACTTTGCATTTATACAAATGATCATTTTACCATTGAAACATTAAACGATACGTCTAAATAGAGTGTAATTATTATGTCTCATCATCACATGTCACCGAAAGAAATCGTCAAAGAATTAGATACACATATTATCGGTCAAGCTGAAGCAAAGCGCGCCGTCGCGATTGCATTGCGTAACCGTTGGCGTCGAATGCAATTACCGAAAGAATTGCGCGACGAAATCATGCCCAAAAATATTTTAATGATTGGTCCGACGGGTGTGGGTAAAACAGAAATCGCAAGACGTGTTGCAAAATTAGCTGACGCGCCTTTTATTAAAGTCGAAGCGACAAAGTTTACTGAAGTCGGTTATGTTGGTCGTGATGTCGAATCTATTATTCGTGATTTGGTCGACATGGCGATCAAAATGATGCGCGAACGTGAAGTTGAAAAAGTGCGGCAAGAAGCAGTCACCGCGGCAGAGAATCGTATTTTAGATGCCTTATTACCAATGCCTAAAATGAGTTTTGCAGGCGAGCCGGATGATCCCCAAACAATTGATCCTGCGACACGACAAGTGTTCCGCGAACGCTTAAAAGCAGGCGAATTAGACGACCGCGAAATCGAAATTGAAGTCACTGCTTCAGCAATCGGTGTTGAAATTATGGCGCCGCCAGGCATGGAAGAAATGACGAATCAATTACAAAGTATGTTTCAAAGTCTTTCATCCGATCGACGTAAAACACGCAAAGTCAAAGTAGCTGACGCGAGAAAAATTCTGCGCGAAGAAGAAGCGAATAAATTGATTGATGACGAAGAATTGAAAGCACGCGCATTGAAAAGCGTTGAACAAAATGGCATTGTCTTCATCGATGAGCTCGACAAAATTGCGCGTCGCGCAGAACATTCAGGTGCTGATGTTTCACGCGAAGGGGTGCAGCGTGATTTACTGCCTCTCATCGAAGGGTGTACCGTTTCAACGCGTTACGGTGTTGTGCGCACAGATCATATTTTATTTATTACGTCAGGTGCATTTCATTTTTCAAAACCTTCGGATCTCATTCCTGAGTTGCAAGGCCGTTTACCGATTCGTGTTGAATTGAAAGCATTGAGTGTCGAAGATTTTGTGCGAATTCTCACAGAACCGACAGCTTCATTGACAGAACAATATGCTGCACTTTTGAAAACTGAAGGTGTAAACATTCAGTTTTTACCGCAAGGGGTTAAACGCATTGCTGAAGTTGCTTGGCATGTCAATGAGCGCACCGAAAATATTGGCGCTCGACGATTGCATACCGTCATGGAAAGATTACTCGAAGAAGTATCATTTGGCGCAGCAGATTGTGCAGGGGAATTGGCAATTGATCATCTATACGTCAATAAGCATTTAGAACACTTGATGAAAGATGAAGATTTGAGTCGATATATTTTGTGACCACACAACCAACTGAAATTATTTTACATAAAATTTCACGCACGCTTGAAGTAAAATGGCAAGACAATACTGTATTTGTTTTGCCATTTGATTATTTACGTTTTCACTCTCCTTCAGCAGAGTCACGTTTTCCTGGCGCGCGCGATGAAAAAAATAAAATCCGTTTTCGTGATGTGAATATTCTTTCCGTTGAGCCGGTTGGCAATTATGCGGTACGTTTGATTTTTAGTGATGGTCATCGTTCAGGTATTTATAGTTGGGAAACACTGTTTACATTAGGAAAACAATATGAATCCAGTCATTGAAGCACAAAAAAAATCAGCTGCGGAATCAGCAATTGCTCACATCGAATACGGGATGACATTAGGCGTGGGATCCGGTTCGACAGTTCATTATTTTATTGAAGCTTTGCGTGCAGTAAAAGGTAAAATTGATGCTGTTGTGGCATCATCGCTCGACACTGAAAAACGCGTGAAAGCATTAGGTATTCCTGTTATTGAGCTCAATAGCGTTTCAAATTTACCATTGTATGTTGACGGTGCTGATGAAATTAATGCGGCACATCAAATGATTAAAGGTGGCGGCGCTGCACTCACGCGCGAAAAAATTATTGCAGCTGCTTCAGATAAATTTGTTTGTATTGTCGACCAAAGTAAACAAGTCGAACTGCTTGGTGCTTTTCCCGTGCCTGTTGAAGTGATTCCTATGGCTCGAAGCTTTGTTGCACGAGAATTAGTGAAGTTGGGTGGAAGACCGGTCTGGCGTGAAAATGTTATCACAGATAATGGCAATGCTATTTTAGATGTTTTTAATTTAAAAATTTTAAATCCAATTGAGCTCGAAATGTTAATGAATCAAATTCCAGGCGTTGTGACGAATGGTATTTTTGCGAGACGCCCTGCGGATGAAGTGATTGTAGGAAAATAAGTCGCGCACCCATCGTCCCGCAGACAAATCGCGGGTCGACAAAAAAACGAAAACTGCGGCACAACTATGAGGGTTTTATGTCATATTACATTACAAAGCAATTTCAACGAGGCGGTGAAGTGACTGATGGCACATTTTATTCTGTGGACGAAGCTAAAAAATCAATCCAAGATAAATTGCGTCAAGATCAACAATTAAAAATGCAAGTCGTGTATCGTTTGTACGATGATCTTGATCAACTGCAAGCTACATTCGATAGCAGTTCGATTGAGCAACCAGTATCAGGATCTTCATCAAGTGAATCTTCTTCCAGCGCAGGCAAAGGCAGTGGTTTTAATCCCACACCATTCAATACAGCACCGCGGCCGCCCGGTATACCACATAGTTGGATTTCAGATGAAGATAAAAAGAAAGGTGAAGAGAAAAAGTAAAAGTCGTGAAGGAAAAATAATCTGCATTAGTTCCGACTTGATGCTATTATTTTTTGGATTTTTCTTGAGTGTTATAAGGCAACTCTAAAATAAATGAGGCTCCTTTCCCTTTGCCTAGACTGCTGACTCTTAATGATCCTGCCATTTCTTTGGCATAAATAGCGCTCGTATGTAATCCAAATCCATGGCCTTTCTTTTTGGTTGTAAAACCATACGCGAAAATTTTTGTTAAGTCCGCGCTGGATATTCCAGCTCCATTATCAGTGATCTCGATAGAAAAATAATGTTTATTATGCGTCACTTTAATCAAAATAAATTTGTCTTCATTTTGTGATTGAGATAATGCATCCTTTGCGTTTTGAATGAGATTTACTAATATTTGTAATACTTTTGCCTTATCAACCACGACAGGTTTGATGCTTTCATAGTCTTTTTTAATTTGTATCTGGCATTTCGGGTTATCAATGCCCGTCATTAACATACATTCATCTAATACATTTATGATAGATATAACTTGCTCAGAATCAGAAACGCGACTAATGTCTTGTTGAGTTGCAATGATGTTTCGAATGTGTTCAATATTTTTTAATAATATGGCTATCTCTGAATTTAAACTGTCTCGTTCAATTTTCCAATGATGAGTTAATGAGTGAATAAAGTCTGGAAGTTTCTTGCCACGAGGATCATTTTTAACAAACTCATCAAAATGATTTTTATTGTCTTCGATCAATTTATTTAAATCTATTAAGGTAGATAACTTAGAGTTTTGAACTTTTTCTGAAATCATGAATGATGAAACATTGACACTATTTAAGACATTACCTACGTTGTGCAAAACACTCGCTGCAACTTCAGCCATGCCTGCTTGTCGTGCAGTCAATAACATTTGTTGATTTAATGATTCTTTATAAGTGGAAGCAATGAATGCTATACCTAAAACAATAAACGTTACGCTTGCAATACTAATGGATAGTACTTCAGGATCTAAGGCGTTATGCATATAGTTTATGTGCATTTTGGGTGTAAATATAGCTGCCGCCATGCCAGTATAATGCATGCCACAAATCGCGGCGCCCATAATAAATGCGCTAACAAATTTTAGACGGAATTGCACACGTGAAATCACTTGAGTGCTTTTGAGGGCAAGCCAGATTGCAGCTTCAGAAGCAATGATGGCAATCAGAATAGAAAGAAAAAATAATCCAGGTAAATAATGAATATCCATAGTAATTTTCATTGCTGCCATCCCTGTATAATGCATGGCAGCAATTGCTAGACCTAAGATGATGCCTCCTAATATATAATTTGTCAGGGTAATCACTTGTGCGTTCAATAACATTAATGCAAAACCTGAAGCGCAAATAGCCACGATCATAGATAAAATAGTGAGAGAAAGGTCATACTGCATTGGCATATCCATTTTGAAAGCAAGCATCCCTATAAAATGCATAGACCAGATACCTGCACCAAAAGCAAATGCACCGCCAATCAACCATAACGTTGTGCTGCGTTCAGTGTTACTAATGTCGCGCAATCTACCTGTAATATCTAAAGCAATATAGGAGGCAAAAACAGCGACGACATACGATAAAATCACTAGCTTTGGATCATACCAAGATTTGATTTGCTCGAGAGGTGGTGGCGTTAATTGAAAAAAATTCTCCAACATAACTTGTCTCCTACTCGTTACTATTTTGATTATTTTACTTGTTTTCTAAATGTTTAAATAACTCAACCATTTCTTCCGCGGTTAATGGTTTTGAATAATAAAATCCTTGAATATCATTGCAATGTTGTTTTTTAAGGAAATTGGCTTGGTTTTTTGTTTCTACACCTTCAGCAGTTACTTCTAGATTCAAGTGTTTAGCAATCGCAATGATAGCACGAATGATCACTTCATCATCTTTGACTGCCTGAATGTTATGAATAAACGAACCATCTATTTTTAAACGATCTAATGGAAGTTTTTTTAAATAACTTAAACTTGAGTATCCGGTTCCAAAATCATCAAGTGTAATAGAAATACCTAGTTTTTTAAGTTCGAAAACAGTTCTTGTTATTTCTACGCCGCTCACGATGATATTTTCGGTGATTTCAAATTCAAGGAATTTTGGCTTTAATTGTGTTTCTATCAGTATTGACTTAACTACATCGACAAAATGATCGGTTTTTAATTGCTGTGCAGAAATATTAACAGCGACTCGAATGGGCGAAAACCCAGCATCCTGCCATTCTTGATTTTGTTTGCATGCTGTTTTAATTGTCCATTCCCCTATTGAGGTAATTAGACCTGTTTCCTCAGCAAGTGGAATAAAATCGATAGGCAATAGAGTGCCGTTTACTGGATGATTCCAGCGAATCAAAGCTTCCACAGCAATTAATTTTTCATTAGCAATATCGAATTCTGGTTGATAACAAAGAAATAATTCATTATTAGTGAGAGCCTGTCTTAATTGAATTTCTTTATCAAGCTTTTCAAGATTTTGCTGATTCATTTCAGCTGTATAAAATTTTATATTATTTGAACCAGACTCTTTTACACTGTACATAGCTGCATCTGAATTCTTCAGTAATTCATCAATTGTTTTGCCATCATCGGGATAAATACTAATGCCAATGCTGACAGTGACTGTAATGTTTCTATCGGCAACTTGAAAAGGTTCTTGAAAAATTTGAATCAATGAATTTGCCTT
This sequence comes from Gammaproteobacteria bacterium, assembly GCA_033762075.1. Classification (GTDB taxonomy): domain Bacteria; phylum Pseudomonadota; class Gammaproteobacteria; order DSM-16500; family DSM-16500; genus VFKI01. Next base: position 67,376 of record JANRLY010000017.1, on the reverse strand, counting down.
GATTTCTATATCTTCATAAGAACGCATGTTTGTTAATATGATAATAAATTCATCGCCCCCTAATCGTGCAAGCGTGTCTTCTTGACGCATGTTTTTTAATAGTCTTGTCGCAGTTAAGCTTAATAGTTCATCGCCTACAGCATGACTCAAGCTATCATTAACTAACTTGAAACGGTCTAGATCCATAAACATCACAGCAACTAATGAATTATTTTTGTCAGCTTGATTGATAGCCTCACGAATTTTATCGAGTAGCATGAGGCGATTTGGTAAACCTGTTAATGAGTCATATAAAGCTTGATGTTGTAATTCTTCCTCAAGTTTGGCGCGATCAGTGATATCACTAAAATTTAATACACGACCTATCATTTTGTTATTTAACTTTTGAGGGTGTGAATAACAATGCAATATTTTTCCATTTTTCAACTTAATCATATCCAAGTTATTTGATTCATTTGAATTAAAAATAGCGCTTATCCAGTCTGTAAATTTCCGCGGATCGACTAATTTACTCTCCATCTGTTCATATAATTTTTTATAATTTTTACTGTTAACGATATTTTTAGGTATGTCCCACATTGAGCAAAACTGTTCATTATGCTCTGTAATTTTATTTTCATTGTTAATGACAATGATGCCTTCATCAGAAGATTCTAATGTTGCTTTGACTAAAGATAGGGATTGTTGCAATGTGGAAGTTCGGTTTGCTAGTTGCGTTTTTAAATATGAAGTAAATCTGTGTGACTCTTGCAGTAGCTGCCATTTTTTTGTTAGTGCGCATGCTAATTGACGTATCGAGATATTATCAAAAGGTTTTTTTAAAATAAGTAGGTTGTCTCTTTTACCTAAATGCTCAACAGTTTCTTCCCAGGAGTAATCTGAGTATGCCGTGCAAATAACGATTTGCACATCTTTATCCAATGCCCATATATGTTTTATCGTCTCGATGCCATCCCAACCAGGTGGCATGCGTATATCAACGAATGCAAGTGAATAGTGTTGGCCATGAGTTAGCGCAGCTTTGATTTTTTCGACACCTTCTTTGCCTTGAGAAGCTGTATCAATATGAAAATGAGGTAATAGATTTTCACTGCCTTGTTTTTTTTCTCCAAACATTGTTTGTGTTAAATCGTCAAAGCTTGATTCTGACCTATGAATGCTCGTTAGAATTTTGATGAAATCAGCATGAATCGCAGGATTATCATCAATAATCATAATTCTGAATTCAGCATTATTTTCCATGCGTAAAACTCCCTTTTACAATATTATAGGCTTTTATGCTGAATAATTATTGTTTTTTAGCCTAAGTATTTAATAATAAAACAAAAATCAATGTGTATAACGAGCACACTATGACGTGCAGTTATCGGAAAATGAAAGGTAACAAACGGGTCTAAACAAGCATTGGGTGACTTATGTCGTAACGCTTAACTTACCGTCAATCGATGAAAAAATCCTGCAATCCCTGTTAAAAACATTTGCACGGCCATGGTAGTTAAAACCATACCCATTAAACGTTCAACAGCGATTAATCCGCGTTCGCCTAAAACGCGACTGAGGCGTTGCGCAAAAACTAAAATAACAGTGCACAAAACCCATGCAACGAGTAAGGCAATAAACCACAATCCCATTTTTTCAGGATGTTGATTGCCGAGCAACATCACAATAGCCATGGTCGAAGGTCCAGCAACTAACGGAATCGCTAATGGCACAATGAAAGGTTCGCCGAGTTCGCGAATGCGCGTGCTGCGTTCTTCGTGAGGGAAGATCATACGGATAGCAATTAAAAATAAAATAATCCCACCTGAAACGCTCAGCGCACTTTCTGAGATTTGCATGCCGTTGAGAATATATTGGCCAAAAAAGAGAAACGCCGTAAGTATCAACAGTGCGATGAATGATTCACGTAAAATGATTTTTTGCCGGCGCGAAGATTCGACGCTATTGAGGACTGATAAAAACATGGGAATGTTGCCCAAAGGATCCATGACGAGGAAGAGGGTAATGATGGCAGAGTAAAGAGTCATGGCAGCATCCTCAAAAGAAGAGATTATATATTAAAAATCCCCCTCATTCCCCCTTTTTCAAAGGGGGAAGTTTCTGTTTTTCCGCTTTTTCAAAGGGGGAGGTTTATGCTTTCCCGCTTTTTCGAAGGGGGGGTTATGCTTTCCCGCCTTTGAAAAAGGAGTGCACAAAAAACTTCCCCCTTTGAAAAAGGGGGAATGAGGGGGATTTTATAATATCCCAAAAAAGTCTTAGTAACATTTAGTCGGATTACTGACATCCACGCGAATAATCTGCCATACACCGGTGGAGGAATTCCATGCAACACCACGATATACATGCTTGTCGCGTAATGCACGTAAATCCCAACGCAAGATAGTGGAGCTCAGTGAGGTTGCAACAGGTTTTTTACCAAAATCTGTAAATCGATACCATTTGGAACCTGCAACGACAGTCATCACGCCGTTATCTTGATCAGACAATGTCATGCAACGATCGCACTGTGAACCGCTAATGAGTGACTGACGTCCACTCCAAGCACTGTTTGCATAATTCCGATACCAAGTGCCATTGTCTATCGAAAAATAAACACCGACGGCATTATTGCTATTTAACAAGATGCCAGAGTGTTCACCCATGTTTGCATTTTTGTATCCATCAACGACGTCTGCTTGTGAGCTGCCTGCATCAACGCGCATAGGCATTGGTGTAATCAGAGCAGTTGAGGCTCGACGGAAGGTTTTACCATTATCATCTGAATACCCATAGATAGCGTAATTTCTTCCGTTGCTAGCATTATCATTGTTGAGGGCAACAGTTAAATGCATGCGGTTATTTTTATCAAATCGTAAATCAGGTTTAAACATTTGATAGTTTCCGCCGCCTTCAGCGCTATTTTCCCATGCAACAGTTTTTTGTACAGCATTTGGAAAAATAGGAATGGCGCCTAAAGCAGACCATTGTTTTGTAGCGGTATCATATTTATAAACACCAACGCCTCGCCCACCAATGGCGTTATAACTTTTTAGCACACGTGCACGCGCCATCATGTAAAGATCACCATTGTTATCTGTTCTAAACATGTTGTAGGTAAAGTTATCGCCAGGAATTTCGCCAAAGTGTCGAGTAAATGTCGTCAAACTGTAAGGTGTGTTTGAACGCCAATATCGAAAGCTTTTATTATGCATATCGCCCATGACATGAACATAGCCGTCTTTATCTAATGCAATGGAAAATTCATTGTGACCGTCATTTGTCACAGTCCAACCAGGATCCAGGTCATATTCTGAAACTACACCATTTGCAATTTTACCGACTCTTGCTTTCAGGCCCGGGGTAACGTAAACGTAATAAACGATATTATTCACTGTCGTAACAGGTGTTGAAAAAGTATCGCTATACCAGCCTTTTATGGCAGTGGCTTTATATTCTTGAACGACAGTAAATTTATCCTGGGTCACATCGTAGTTGCACACACCTGATGTAGCCGCAAAAAGTGGGGATGTTAAGCAGCACGAAAATAACACTAATGAAACACGTAAAAGATTTTTCCGCATCATGTGACTATCCTCCTTAAATCCGTTTTAGAGTAAGATCAGATAAGCACTTCATGTCACATTATACGCGCTTCGTTTTTTTCATGACGGATGGCGGAAGGCAAAAGTCTTCTTAACATTATGATATTTGTTAATTAATTTTGGGTTTTGTTATTTTTTAATAGGTGATTTAGAATAGTGGATCATTTATAGGGGTAAGCACGATGAGTAACTGGAACGGTTTGGATTTTTTTATATTTTTGATCTTTTTCTTGAATACTGTTCTTGGGATGTCCCGTGGTGCCACTAAAGAAATTATCTCCATGATGTGCTTAAGCGCAGCATTGATTTTTACTATTCGCTTTACGGTTCCTCTAGCTGCTTTCTTTGATCGCTCCCCTTTGACGCAAGATGTGTTAAGCAGTAGTTACATACAAAATTTCATGGCTGCCATCGGCGCTGATCCACTCACCGAAAATTTTCTACATGAAATTTCTTATACTCTGAGTGTGTTAGTATGTTTTGTTGGTGTATTTTCGGTGACTGAAGCTGTTCTCATTTCCAGTTTTGCTGAAGTGTTTACCTTTCCTTACGCTGTTTGGAATCGCAAAGTGGGTGCAGCGTTAGGTGCAACGCGAGGCTATGTCTTAAGTGTGTTGCTCATTATGCTTTTAGTGCTACATATTTTTAAGACAGATAATGGATCCATTCGCAGTCAATTTATTTCGGGTTCTTATTTTGTAGGTCTATTTACAAATGCAGCACTTAAGATGGATAGCTTAATTGGCGGTCAAGATGTCGAACATTATCATCAAATTTTCGAACAAAAAAATCTTTTCAATGAGAAAAATGTCATGGGTGTTGTTCAACAGGGATCTGTTGTAAGTGGTGCGCCCGCTCAGTGACATATTCTTTCGTGAGAATAAATCCGCGTAAATTTTTTTCTGCATCATAAAACAATGCACGTGCATTGTTTTCTTTTATTTCTGTCTGCCATTCGCCATTGATATTTTTGGGTGGTAGACATATCACAATGGGATAAGCTGGTGTTTTGACTGTAATCGGCATTGCTGCTGGATAATGTACTGCAGTGCGTGTGCCCGCCAATGTGTGTGCAAGTGCGCGCCCACACATGAGGAGAGGTATGATAAAAGGTAACACTTGGCCCTCTACTTCTGCGCAATCGCCTAATGCATAAATATCAGCATAATTTGTTTCTAGAAAATGATTTACAACAATGCCGCGATTGGTATGTATATGCGCTGTTTTAGCTAATGTAAGTGAAGGCGTTAATCCAATTGCTGATAAAATACAATCTGCAGTTAACGTTTCACCGTTCGATAATTCAATAGAAAGTTGTGCTTTATTTTTTTCAACTCGATGTGCAAGACACCCAAAATGAAAATGAACACCTTTTTGTTCTAAGGCTTTTTGTAAAAGATGACCGATTTGTTCTGGGATCAATAAATCTATCGGTGCATTCGCAGGAGCAATCACGTGCACTTCAAATCCTGCATCGATAAGATCATTTGCAAATTCACATCCAATTAATCCAGCACCGAAAATAACAATGTGCCTTTTTTCAAGAATGGATTCCCGAAAATGCGCATAATCATGAATATGATTGACAGATAGAATTGCTTCAACACCAGAACCCACTAAGGGTGGCTTAATGACTTCTGCACCGCAAGCCAGTACTAGTTTTGAATAAGGATAAATATGTTCGCCACAAAAAATTTTTTTCTCCGTTGGATCAATGCGTGTGACTTTTGATTGTGTTGTGATGGTGGCGTTTAATTGTTTTGCCATCGTTGCTGCATTTGCATTGACTAAAGTTTCCGCTGACCGCTTTGTGGCAAATGCATTGGAAAGCTGCGGCTTAGAATAAAAATGACCGTCATCCGCTGTAATAATTTGCAGAGGTGTCGTTTGATCAAGTTTGCGAAATTCACGCGCGAGCTGGTAACTACTCAGTCCAGCGCCAATGATAATAATCGGATGATTCATGATAAAAGCTGCTTGAAGGAAACCCTCTTCTCCTCAGTCTGAAGAGAAGAGGGGTTAAGATCAAAAACCCAATTATTGACCGGTTGCAGGAGCTGCTGCACCTGAAACTGGAGCTGCTGAACCAGACATAGCTGGAGCTGCTGAACCAGACACAGCTGGAGCTGCTGAACCTGACATAGCTGGAGCTGCTGAGCCAGACATAGCAGGGGCTGCTGAACCAGACATAGCTGGAGCTGCTGAGCCTGACGTAGCTGGGGCTGCTGTACCAGATGTTGGGGCATCAGCAGATGCAGTAGGCTCAGGATTGGTTGTTGGGGCGGTCGTCGTGGTGGTTGTCGTTTCTGTAGGTGTTGTCGTGGTCGTCGTTGTTTGTGCTGCCATGGTGTCGCTGCTTGGGGTTGTGTCTTTATCACTGGAGCCTTGTTGGCAACCTACCAGGGTAAGGCTTGCAATCATTGTTGCGATTAAATAGTTACGCATCTTTCGAAATCCTTCTGAGTCAGTTGGTTGGATGGTTGATACATTTTTACAGTGCCTAATGATAGCCTTGAATGAGCTTTTGTGCAAAGATAACAGGCTTTTCTGGCAGAGTAACGTTATGTATTCGGTTTCACCCTTGAAAAATGATCGTTTATTGCGCGCTTTACGGCGCGAGCCGGTAGATATGACCCCCATTTGGATAATGCGTCAAGCAGGTCGCTATTTGCCTGAGTATCGCGCGATACGTGCCCGTGCGGGTAGTTTTATGACTTTATGTAAAACACCTCAATTGGCTTGCGAAGTCACGTTACAACCGATCGAGCGTTTCAACTTAGATGCAGCTATCTTATTCTCTGATATTTTGACGATTCCTGACGCAATGGGTTTAGGATTGTATTTTGTTGAAGGTGAGGGCCCGAAATTTGAGCGTCCTATTCTTTCTGCGCGTGATGTGGCGAATTTAGGCGTCCCTGATCCAGAAAAAGATTTGCGTTATGTCTGTGATGCCGTGCGTCTTACACAAAAAACTCTGGCGAATCGTCTGCCATTGATTGGTTTTTGCGGCAGTCCCTGGACACTTGCTACGTATATGACCGAAGGGCAAGCCAATAAAGATTTTCCTGTGATTCGTGCGATGATGCGTGAATCCCCAAAAACATTGCATGCTTTACTCGATGTGTTGGCGCGTTCAGTCACAGAACACTTGAACGCCCAAATTGCAGCGGGTGTTTCTGTTGTGATGATTTTTGATACGTGGGGTGGCATGTTAAATACCGCAGATTACGAAATATTTTCTTTGCGTTATATTCAACAAATTATCGCGGGATTACATCGTCAAAATGCACCTTGTATTTTATTTACGAAAAATGGCAGTGAGTGGATTGAACAAATGATTTCAACGGGCTGTGATGCGATTGGTTTAGATTGGCAAATTTCATTGGATGTTGCCCGTCAACGCGCAAAAAATCGTGTTGCTTTACAAGGAAATTTAGATCCTGCTATTTTAAAAACTACACCTGATCAGATTCGCGCATCGGTGAAGAAGATCTTAACGGAATATGGGACGGGTTCTGGGCATATTTTTAATTTAGGCCATGGTATTACACCCGATGTGCCGCCCGAACATGTTGCGGTTTTAGTGGATGCTGTGCATGAAATGAGTGTGGGGTTTCATACATCTTGAGAGGGATTTTGAGTGAGTATTTTTCAGGAAGATATTTCAGAAAAAACATGGGACGTAAAATACCGCTATCGACTACGTGATCAAATCATTGATCAAAGCATCGAAGACACTTGGCGTCGTGTTGCAAGCGCAGTTGCAAAAGCAGAGGCACTAGAAAATCGTGCTAAATGGGAACAGGCTTTTTTCGATATTCTTTCTGGATTTCGTTTTTTACCGGGCGGGCGCATTCTTGCAGGTGCAGGCACTGATCATGAGGTGACATTATTTAATTGTTTTGTCATGTCAGTTTCTGAAGATACTTTGCCTGCGGTTTTTGATGCCTTGCGGGAAGCAGCCATCACTTTACAATATGGCGGGGGTGTCGGTTACGATTTTTCAATTTTACGTCCACGCGGTTATCCCGTAACACACACAGGAACAATTGCATCAGGCCCAGTTTCATTTATGCGCATCTGGGATGCGATGTGTGCCACGATGGAATCCACCGGCGCAAGACGTGGTGCGATGATGGGAATCTTGCGTTGTGATCATCCAGATATTGAAGCTTTCATTGCGGCAAAATCAGATCCACATGAATTACGTCATTTTAATTTATCTGTTTTAGTCACAGATGCTTTCATGCAAGCTGTCAAAGAAGATCGCGAATGGGAATTAGTTTTTCCGGTTGGAGAAAACGATTCAACAGATACGATGTTGCGTCACTGGAGTTGCAGTGCAGAACCAGTCGCTTGTCGCGTGGTGAAACGTGTTCGCGCGAAAGAACTGTGGGATAAAATTATTCGTGCAGCTTACGATTATGCTGAGCCTGGCGTGTTATTTGAAGACTCCATTAATCGATTGAATAATCTTTGGTATCGTGAATGGATTAGTGCCACCAATCCATGCGGTGAAATTCCTTTACCATTATATGGTTCATGTAATTTAGGCTCGCTTAATTTAACGCAATTTGTGAAACGACCTTATTCCACTGAAGCAGATTTAGATTGGGATGCTTTGCAAAAGACAACCATTATCGCAACACGATTTCTCGACAATGTTATTGATATCACACATTATCCGTTAATGGTGCAAAAACAAGAAGAACGGCTTACGCGTCGTATGGGTTTAGGCATTACAGGATTAGCGGACATGCTAGTGATGCTAGGTTTACCGTATGGGAGCGAACAATCATTTGCATTCACTGAGCGTCTCATCAAAGCAATCACAGAAACGACTTGGCAAGCTTCAATTGAGCTTGCACGTGAACGCGGTGTTTTTGCTGCATTTCATGCGGCAAAATATATTCAAGGACATTTCGTTGAGCGATTGCCAGACACGATTCGGCAAGGAATTGAAAAGCACGGCATTCGCAATAGTCATCACAACACCATTGCACCGACCGGCACAACCAGTTTATTAGCGAATAATGTTTCAAGCGGCATCGAACCCATTTTCCATGGTCAATATACGCGACGAATGCGAACAGCAGGAGATGAATATATAAAATACTCTGTAACAAATTATGCGTTGCGTGTCTGGCAGCAACAAGATCATGCAGAACCTTTTCCGCCAGCTTGGCAGGATGTCGGCACGTTAACGCCTGAACAACATTTAAAAATGCAAGCGACATTGCAGCCCTACATTGACAATTCGATTTCAAAAACAATTAATGTGCCAGTTGATTTTCCTTTTGAAAAACTCATTTCTGTCTATACGGATGCCTGGAAAATGAATTTAAAAGGATGTACGGTTTTTCGCTTGAATCCAATTACAGGTAGCGTGTTGAGTGAGGATGAAGTAGAACATTGTGGGCATTGCACCTAAAAACGCTTCCCCCTTTGAAAAGGCGTTGTTGCATAATTGTCATTCCCGCGCAGGCGGGAATCTATTTCAAATTTATAAAGTTTTTAATGAGTCATATGGAACGTGAGATGAGTATTTTTTAATTAGTTATTTTTGAACATAATGATGGATTCCCGCCTGCGCGGGAATGACAAGCGGAGTTGTATGATTTATGCAACAAAGCCCTTTGAAAAAGGGAGAGCACAGAACGCTTCCCCCTTTGAAAAAGGGGGATGGAGGGGGATTTTATAAAAGGAGAAACAAAGCGTCATGTTATTACAAAACCGAAACGAAGAATTATCTGCGGCATGGTTGTATCGAGAAATTGCCGAGAATGAACTAGACCCTTTGCGTCGCGGACTGTTTTTAGAGTTAGCTGATGCAGCAGAAAAACAAGCTGGGATTTGGCAAACGAAATTAGCAGAATCTGGCTCGACTGAAACGATTGCGAGTTTTAAACCCAATTTTCGCACGCGTCTTGTTGGCAGCATGATTAAAATCTTTGGTGTTAGACAATTGCGTTTTATTTTATCTGCGATGAAAGTGCGCGGTATGTCGATTTACTCTGCTATGCCAACGAGTCATCCGGCAGCTGCCCGACTCGAGCAGCGTCACAAAGGAATGGGCAACGCAGGTAATTTACGTGCTGCGGTTTTTGGTGTGAATGATGGGTTGGTTTCGAATTTAAGTTTGTTGGCGGGGATTGCTGGTGCGAATGCCAATCATTCTATGATTATATTGACGGGAGTTGCAGGATTATTAGCAGGGGCATGCTCGATGGCCTCTGGTGAATATGTTTCTGTACGTTCGCAACGCGAATTTTTTGAATATCAAATGACACTCGAAAAAGAAGAACTCGAGTTATATCCAGAAGAAGAAGCAGTAGAGCTTGCGTGTATTTATCGTGCACGTGGGATGCCAAAGGATTCTGCAAAACAATTAGCGGATTTAGTGTTGAGTGATCCTGATAAAGCGCTTGATATTTTAGCGCGCGAAGAATTAGGTTTAAATCCCGCAGAAATAAGTTCGCCATTTGGTGCGGCGAGTTCTTCTTTTGCAGCGTTTGGTATTGGTGCTTTTATTCCACTCATGCCATTTTTATTTTCAGATAGTCATTTTGCATTGTATTTGAGTTTTGGTTGCACGGCGTTTGCCTTAGTGGTGATTGGCGGTGTGCTCAGTCTATTCACAAATCGCAGTGCTATTTACAGTGGCTTGCGCATGCTGTTGATCGGTGCGGTGGCAGCTGGTATTACATTCTTTTCCGGTAAATTATTGGGCGTGGCGTTGGGGTAAATGGCAATGGGCGACCGCCGGTCGCCCCTACAGATACCTATAGTCATCTCCCTCTATATCAAGGAATGACCGTCCGCACATTCAAATACAACACCTAATCATTTCTCTGAAACGTAGGAACGACCGTCCGCACATTCAAATACAACACCTAATCATTTCTCTGAAACGTAGGGGCGACCGTCCGCACATTCAAATACAACACCTAATCATTTCTCTGAAACGTAGGGGCGACCGGCGGTCGCCCTTTGAAGGAATCGCCATGAAATATGATCCCAAAATTCATCATCGTCGATCCATTAGATTAAAAGGGTTCGATTATTCGCAAAATGGCGCATATTTTCTGACACTTTGCACACATAATCGAAGTTGCTTATTTGGAGAAATTAATAATAAAAAAATGGTATTGAATCAATTCGGAATAATTGTTCGGGATGAGTGGATTAAATCCTCACTTATTCGTAGGGAAATTAAAATGGATCAATTTATTATTATGCCTAACCATTTACATGGCATTGTGTTTATTGAGAGTGCGAGATGTCAAAATAAAAATGGCCAGTCTAGTGTGTTGAGAACAATAAATAATACATCAATTGGTTCATTGGTCGCTGGATTCAAATCGTCTGTAACAAAGAAAATCAAGGCTATACAAGGAGTATCGATCACTTCTGTTTGGCAGCGTAATTATCATGAGCATATCATTAGAAACGAAAAATCATTGGATAAAATAAGGGAATATGTGATTCATAATCCAGAGACTATTGCAGCAACAAGAATTTTCCTCATTACAAATGACCTCATGATTTTTAGAGCGGGCCACTTTATTCGCAAGCTTAGTAAAGGCCAAGAGTAGGGAAAAGATCTGTAGAGAGTTTTCATAATATCTCTTCCCTAAAAGAAGCGAATGATGCTGTTATCGCATAAACAATAGCAATACCGTTTGCTCTTCGATTTTATAAATTAAATTTAAATTTAGACTTTCAAGTGCTTCGAGATACAATCCTGTCATGCCTTCAATACGTGATGCACCAGGCGGACGAGGATTGATTGCGAGTGCTTCGGCAAATCGTAAAACAAGTCTGCGCTGTTTGATCGGTAATTTGCGTAATTGATTTGCGATTTTTGGCGCGAAACGAATGGTGTAAGGCATTTCTGTCACGAGATGTTTCCTCTGCTCGTCAATTTCATCCAAATTCTGTTTGTAATTCTTCAAGAGAAACTGTGCCGGATTGACGCGCTTCTTTTAAAGCATCAATGGCTTCTGCTAAATCGAGTTGATCTTGAATTTCGAGCAAATGTTTAAAATCATCGAAAGGGATTAAGGCAGCAATTTCTTTGCCACGGCGGGTTAAAAGAATGCGTTCTTTGCTGTGTACAACACGATTGATTAAATCAGTGAATTGTTCTTTTGCTTCCGTGGTGTTGATTAAAGTCGTTGCCATATCAATATCCTTTTTGACTGATGTGCCTTTGCCCCTTATTCGGCGCTATGCGCCACCTTCTCCCGCAAGGGGAGAAGGAAAACTGTAGAAAAGCTATCATGCAACAGAATTTTCCTTTTCCATCGCGGTGTTGTATTGCCCGATCGCAGCTAAACTATTTAAGCGAGCACGACGATAAAATGCCTCTTGTGCTGCTGCGATATTGCCAGCTTTGCCTGCCCAGGTTTTCATCGCAATATCTTGCAATGCACGCGCATAAGAATAGCTTAAATTCCAAGGTAAGTGCGGATTTAAAGTATGCATTGTATTGAGATGTGCTGTCGCTTCTTCTGGGGTTTGCCCGCCAGAAAGAAAATTAATGGTGGGAATAGCTGCAGGAACGGTGCGACGTAAAATATTCACTGTCATGCGTGCGACTGTTTCAACGTCAGCGCGTTTCGTGCATGACTTTCCACTGATCACCATAGAAGGTTTGAGAATCGTGTGTTCAAGTTTGACGTGATGACGATGTAACGCATTAAAAACAGCATGCAAAACAGACTCACTGACAATAGCGCAACGCTCAATCGTGTGTGTGCCATCCAATAAAACTTCAGGCTCAACGATTGGGACAATATTATTTTGTTGGCAAAGGGCTGCGTAACGTGCAAGTACTTCGGCATTAGCTTCGATTGCTAAAGGGCTAGGGGTATGATCGGAGATTGCATATACAGCGCGCCATTTTGCAAAACGTGCACCCTTTGAAAAATAATCCGCTAGTCTTTCGCCGAGTTTATCTAAGCCTTGTGTAATTTGTTCGTCAGCGGTATTCGGTAATATTGTTAAGCCTTGGTCGACTTTAATGCCAGGCACAATGCCGAGTTGTTCTAATTTTTTAGGGAAAGGTGTCCCGTCGAGCGCGTTTTGATGTAGGGTTTCGTCGAATAAAATCACGCCGGCAATAAACTCTTGAATGCCTTGAGTCGTGATGAGCAAATTGCGCCAAGTACGGCGGGTTTCTTCGGTGGATTCGATGCCAAGGGCAGCAAATCGCTTGCCAACGGTTGCGCCGCTTTCATCTGCCGCGAGAATGCCTTTGCCTTTGGTCGAAAGTTGTTGAATCGTGCTATCTAATGGGCTTTTTGTGTTCATGCTGAGATCCTAAAGATTCATCGAAAGTGCCGCACAGATTAGCATAAACAGCGGGTTAAGCAAAATGCGTTGATCTTGCTTTCTAAAGGTGAAAATTTCGTGAAATATTACCTTGATAAAGGTAAAATATCCGTGAAATATTACCTTTGGTAAGGCGAAAATTCATGGATATACTGCGCAGTAATCAGTCTTCAATAGAGGAATCTTTTGAAAATCAATATGTTACAGTAATATTGGGGCCGCGGCGTGTAGGCAAAAGTTATTTTGTTGAAAAATATGCCCAGCGGCATGGCGGACGATGCTGGGTTTCCTTGAATATGGATGATTTGGTCACGCGGGAGCGGGCAGTAGCCCAGCAATTAGCAAGCATGATTGTGGAAGTGGCACAGCAACATTTAGGTGAGGGAAAAATTTGGGTATTGATAGATGAAGCGCAAAAATGCCCAGAGAGCTTTGAGCAGATAAAAAGTCTTTACGATCTCTACAAGGGAAAAAATAAAATAAAATTTATTTTAACTGGATCAGCGATTTTGAGTCTGCATCAACTAACTGCGGAAAGTCTAGCCGGACGAGTAGAGCTGCATCACTTTTATCCCTTTAATTTACGCGAATCTACGCGCTTCAGTAAAAAAAATATTTCGCTCAATTCACTGCTGGATAAAATAAGTGAACCTGACAATCTGTCGAATCTCATTCATGATATCTTGCCATGGAAACCCTTGCTTGAAGAACAATTGCAGCAACAACTCGTATGGGGTGGTTTCCCAGAAGTATTGGCCTGTCAAACATCTAATGAAAAAATCGCTTATCTCAAAAACTACGTACAAACTTATCTTGAAAAAGATGTGCGTGCTATCGAAACTATTACTGATATCAATTTGTATAAAAATATGTTGGATGTGCTGGCGGAACAAACAGGCTCGATCCGCGATGATCAACGTATTGTAGATGCACTGAGGTGCACACGAGACACGCTAAAAAAATACCGTGGTTATGTCGAAGCAACTTTGCTATACACAGATATTTATCCTTACATTGGCAGCGCTTTAAAACGTCTAGTGAAATCTCCAAAAGGGTATTTGTTAAATAATGGTTTGGTAAGTTTTTTAACTGGGTTAACAGACTTTACGATACTGCAAAAAACCGGCCTGATTGGCCATCGTTTAGAAAACTGGTTTTTAAACGAATTACAAGTTTGGACAGCACGTGTTATTGCACGCCAACAGATTTGTTATTGGCGTACGACTTCAGGAGTTGAAGTTGATTTTATCGTCGTCAGAAAACCTGCAGTATTTCCGTTTGAAGTAACTTATACGCCGACGATAGAAAACAGTAAAATTCGTAATCTGAAAACATTTCTAGCTAACGAATCTAAAGCTCCGTGGGGGTATTATGTGTATCGCGGCGAGTTTCGAATAGACGAAAAAAATAGAATCATATTTTTACCTTGTTGGGCAATTTCTTGAAAGTATTTTTTAATACGCCTTCGCAAACACGACGCGTTGCGGGCTTTTATCGCCGCTGAACGGACACGTGCCAGATTCTTTCGAATCAACAAGAGGAATGCAACGTATAGTGACATTCAAATCTTTTTTGATTTTTTCTTCGATAGCGGGATCGCCATTCCAGTGCACATTCGCAAAGCCACCTTCGCCATCGGTGAAAAACGCATAAAAATCTTTTTCACTGTTAATGTCTTGAGTATGTTCTTGGCGAAATTTTTCTGCGCGCATAAATAAATTGGTTTGCATGTTATCTAAAGTTTGGCAGAGTGTATCAAGTAACTGTTGCGCAGGAATAGTTTCCCGTTCGCGATACGCGCGATCACGGCGTGACATCGTCACATTATTTGCCGCAGCCTCACGTCCGCCAATTTCAACACGAATCGGTACGCCTTTTTTCACCCAACTCCATGCTTTTTCGCCACCCGTCATTTCGCGTGTATCAATTTCAACTTGAATTTTTTGATTGAGCCAATTCATTGCGCGTAGATCATTCGCAATACGTTCGCAATAGGTGAGTACTTCTTCGCGCTGCTCAGGTTTGTGAATGACAGGTAAAATCACCACATGAAGCGGTGCAAGGCGTGGCGGTAAAATGAGACCATCGTCATCGCTGTGTGTCATGATGAGGCCGCCGATTAATCGTGTACTCACACCCCATGATGTTGTGTAAGCAAATTCTTCGATGCCATTTTTATTGAGAAATTTAATATTAAATGCGCGCGCGAAATTTTGTCCGAGGTAATGAGAGGTGCCAGCTTGTAATGCTTTACAATCTTGCATCATGGCTTCGATGGTATAGGTGTTCACTGCGCCAGGGAAGCGTTCGCTTTCTGATTTTTCACCACGAATGACCGGCATCGCCATATAATCTTCTGCGAAGCGCGTATATAAATCAAGAATGGTGCGGGTTTCTTGTTCGGCTTCTGTAGCGGTCGAATGTGCGGTGTGCCCTTCTTGCCAGAGAAATTCAGACGTGCGTAAAAACATACGTGTACGCATTTCCCAACGAACAACATTCGCCCATTGATTCATGAGTAGCGGTAAATCGCGATAGGATTGAACCCAACGTGAATAAGCTTCGCCAATGATCGTCTCAGATGTCGGGCGAATAATGTAGGGATCTTCGAGCGGACTGTCAGGGATTAATTTACCAGTCTCATTGCGTTTAAGTCGGCTGTGTGTGACGACGGCGCACTCTTTCGCAAATCCATCGATGTGTTCTGCTTCTTTTTCAAGAAAACTCGCGGGAATTAATAAAGGGAAATATAAATTTTTATGACCGAGTGCTTTGAGTTCTTGATCAATGATGCGCTGAATATTTTCCCATAAAGCATAACCCCAGGGTTTAATAATCATGCAGCCGCGTACAGGCGATACTTCCGCTAACTCTGCTGCGCGAATAATTTGTTGATACCATTCAGGGTAATTTTCAGTACGAGTGGGAGAGATGGCAGTTTTCATACATTTATTCCGTTAAGGTTTCTAAAACTTTTTGAATGTGATCGGCGACTTTTACTTTGCGCCAAATTTTTTGAATGATACCTTCTTCATCAATTAAAAAAGTAGAACGCGTAATACCTAAAAAAGTATTGCCGAATAAACTTTTTTTATCGATGACGCCATAAGCTGCGCACACGTCCCCGTTTTCATCAGAAAGCAAAGGGAAAGACAATTGATATTTGTCGCGAAATTTTTGATGCTTTGCGGGCGTATCTTTTGAAACGCCTAAAATCACGGTATTTTTATTTGAAAATTGTGTGGCGGTATCACGAAAATCACACGCTTCACGTGTGCACCCTGGCGTATCATCTTTTGGATAAAAATATAAAATCACTTTTTTTCCACGAAAATCTTTTAGCGAGATCGTTTTATTTTGATCTGAATTCAGCGTGAATTCAGGCGCTTTATCACCAATTTGTAGAGTCATCATTCTCTCAATATCATTTTAGGCCGAGGAGGTGACGCCGAGAGTTCAGGGATCCCGCCGCGCGCAGTGGTAACGAGCACGGTGGGAAGGCGAAGGCGTCGGATCCCCGCAGGCCGGTTCAAACAGTCCAGCAGTATATCGCCTTATTTCGGCCCCGTCATTTTTTTCCATGCTTTTGCTGCTGCTCCGTTTTGGTGGGTTTCAACATATTCTTCCACTTGATCTAAGTGGGTGAGTTCATTGCCAAAGACTTTTTTGCCAAATAGGCTGCGACCGATTTTCCCAAAAAAGCGAAAACGACAAGTATCTCTGTATGTTTCATTAAAAATAGCTAATAGAGGGCTTAATGTTTGCATAGTGGATTGAGTGATTTGAGTGAGCTGCTCTTTGGTAAGCCTGAATGTTGTGATTTCTTCTGGGAGTTCATTTCCGACGATATCTTTCAGTACTTGCTCAATGAGGCCTAAGTTATAGCGCGCAGTTAGATTTCTTAATGGGGCAAATTCGCGATAAATGGCAATGTTTTCTTCAAGGTCGTCACTTACACAAAAGCTCCTTAGTCGGGCATATTGATATATCCATTCAAGTTCGTGAATGACTTGGGTGAGTAAATCTTTGATGAGATTCACTTCAATGACATCTGCAAGAAGTGCATTCGTGAACTTTAGGTTGAGCTCATAGAACTGGCGAAATTTTTTATCGCGTAACTGTTCAAGCGATTCTTCAATTTTGCTCTCTAAAGCGCGTTCCAATTTTTCTTCCGGCAGCATGACTGACCACTCCCCTGACTTATGAGTATGTGTTTCGCACATGATCTTGTCATAATGAAAAGAAATGGTCAATAATCAATGAGGAAATATGATTTAAAAGTCAATATTCGAAAAGTACAGTTGACCTTGTTGCTGAGGGCTGAGGTGTTCCCAGAGCCACGGTAAAAAGGATTTGAGCGTCAGATCAAATTGCCAAGGCGGATTAATGATGAGCATGCCGCAACCATTCAGTGTCGCTGCGCCATCTTCTGGCCAAAGTGTCATGTCTACTCTGAGCATAGGAAGAGAAATGGTTTCTTTGCATGTTCGATGAAACGCATTCAATGGCATGTTGCGTTTGATTGGATACCAAATTGCAAAAATACCTGTTTCAAAACGTTTGAGTCCTGGTGCAATTTTTTCTGCTAATGTGAGTAATTCATCTGATTGCTCATACGGTGGATCAATTAAGATAAGTCCGCGCCGTTCTTTTGGCGGTAAAAAAGCTTTTAAACTTTGCCAGGCATCTTGTTGATGCACTGCAACTTGACGATCTTTGTAAAAATGATTTTTTAATGTTTGAAAATCAGTAGGATGGAGTTCAGATAAAATCATGCGGTCTTCAAGACGCAATAAACTGCGCGTAATCTCAGGTGAGCCTGGATAAAAGTGTGATCCTTTATCGGCACAAATCGCGAGATATTTTTGAATCATTTCAGGTGGATTGTTTGCTTTTAAAATTTTCGCAATGCCACTTTTATATTCATGTGTTTTGAGTGCTTCGGCACTCTGTAAATCATATTGTCCACAACCTGCGTGTGTGTCGAGATAGCAAAAAGGTTTGGGCTTGTTTTTTAATGACTCGATCAATGCCACTAAAATGGTGTGTTTGAAAACGTCGGCAAAATTACCGGCGTGATAACTGTGTCGATAATTCACGCGATAGCTTCCATCTCATCTGTGAGAGGAAAATGTTCGAGTTTGATCGCGTCAGAGAAAAATCTCTTAGCGTGATGCGCGAAGGATTCAGTGTAATCTGACACATAAAAATGTTTTGTGCCTATGCCATCATTATGTTGTAAATGATTCTTTTTGAGTGTCTCAGCGACAGCGCGTGCAACAATTTGTGAAGCATCAATGATATCTATTTTATGTTGAAAAAATGCCGAGATTTTATCTTTAATCACAGGATAATGGGTGCACGCCAAAATTAAACCGTGAATGTTTTCTAAGGCAGGATTCGATAAGTATGCTTGAATTAAACTTGTGGTGACAGGATGATCGCCAAATTCTTCGATGGCAGACGCTAAAATATTTGTCGCACACGAAACAAGTTGGATGTTTGCGTAGTGTGTTGCAATTTTTGTATCGTAAATTTTGGATTGCACTGTTTGCCTTGTGCCAATCAAGCCGATTTTAGTGTGCTGTGAAGCGAGCGGTTTTAAAGCCGTAATGACTGGATCAATCACGTTCATGATAATGGCTTTCGATCCAAGGGTTTCTTGGATGGCTTCATAAGCTGCAGTCGACGCAGAATTGCATGCAATTAAAATCAGTTTGCAGTTTCGCTCGAGCAGCAAGCGGGCAATTTTTAACGAATACGATTGCAAGGCTTCGGCGGATTTATCGCCATAGGGGAAATGAGCGGTATCTCCGAAATAAATGATGTTTTCTGCGGGCAAAGTATCCACAATTGCGCGCGCGATCGTTAGGCCGCCGATGCCGCTATCGAAAATCCCAATGGGTTGGTTGCTCATACCCTTTGCCTTCATATAAAAATGGTGCTCATCATAACTGGTTTTGGCGTTTTTTGCCATTGCCGCAGTGTACAAAAGTGGCTATAGTGCTCATAAATGATAAAACGAGGGGTTTTACAATGAAGCGCATCATAGCGTTGTTGTGGCTATTTTTTATGTTTTTTCCCGTGCTCAGTCATGCTGAAATAGAGCGAACCAAAGGTGTTTATTTGGGGGCGGGTTTAGAGGGGATGATTCACAAAGAGCCACTCTGGACACCCTTGTTTATGGAGCTTGGGATTCATATACGTCCTTATCTGGGCTATCGTTTTTCAAATTATTTTGCACTAGAAGCCAGTTACGATGGGTTCCGTCATAACAGTGGATCTTATGATTGTTACAATTTTGATTTGTTCGATGTCGCTGGCAAGTTCTTTTATCCGTTAAGTGAGCATTTTGATGTGTATGCGAGAGGTGGACTAGTCTATGAGCGTGAAGATGTCGCAAATGATCGCAGATCTTGGTGGATGGAGCCGTATCATGAAACGCATCAGCGCATTGCACCCACAGTCGGCGCAGGTTTAATGTATTATTTTAACCCGCATTGGTCGTCTGATTTGTTTTATATTTACATTCCACCGATGGGTAGAAATATTGCGTCAGCTAATATATTCGGTTTTGGGGTCACATATAGCTTTGGTAAAATTCAATAATCAAAAGGAAAATAAGATGAAAGAGCTCGATAAAATGCATCAATTAAAAGATGCGCTCAGTGCAACGCAAAATAAAATGTTAAGCGTGATCAAAAATGATGATTTGCCAAAAGAAGAACGCATTGAGCAAGTTAAGCAATTGATTCAGCAATGTAAAGACATTGTGGCAGAAGATACTTTGATCAAACAAAAATTATTTACATTACTGGCGTTGGGTGTATTAAAAGAAAAAATCGATATACGTGAATTAGATCAAAATCTTTTTTGGCAAAATCAAAATTGTTTTTTTGAAGCAATTAACCATGATCAGGTCGAGATTGTTAGCATGTTACATGCGGAGGGATATGGCAGACTTTACACTCCACTTTTTATCAAAAGTGATCCGATGCGTCAGTGTTTGAATGAGTTGGGTTATAAATGTATTGCTCCTCTGAATCTGAGCCCTCCGAAAATCGATTTCGATTTTTCTAAATTATCTTTTATTAATACGCTATCGCAAAAAAATGTGATAGAGGAATCATCAGAGCAAAAAGTAGAAGTAGGGAAAACATTTACTTAAAGGAGTTCAGATGCGACTCACAAAGATATACACACGCACAGGCGATAAAGGCACAACGAGCCTCGATGGAAAAATCCGATTACCTAAACATGCGCCTGTCATGGACGTTGTGGGCGGCCTTGATGAATTAAATAGCGCGATTGGTGTTGTGATCGCGCATTTACACGTAAAAAAAATATCACACAAAAAAATGATTGAGACATTAACAAAAATTCAACATCATTTGTTTGATATTGGTGGCGAACTTTCTCAACCTAAATATCAAGTGATTTCTGCTGAGCATGTTATTTTTCTTGAAAAAATGATTGATGATTGGAATGCTTCTTTGTCGCCGCTTAAGGAGTTTATATTGCCTGGTGGTAGTCTTTCCGCTTCCACGTGTCATCTCGCGCGTGCAATTTGTCGTCGTGTCGAACGACATTTTTTTGCATTGACAGATTTACAACCTGTCTCTCCTGCAATACTTTCTTACATGAATCGATTGTCTGATGTTCTTTTTGTCGCGGCTCGTGTGATTGACAAAAAGAGTAAAATCAAAACGACGTATTGGAAACATATGTAAAAAGGGTTCATCCCATGCCTGAACTTCCAGAGGTTGAAACCACGTTGCGTGGTATCCAGCCTTTTATTCAAAATCATACTGTGACGCAAGTCATCGTACGACATACAAATTTGCGCTGGCCTATTCCAAAAAATTTAAAAAAATTAATCGAAGGCCGAATTATTTCTCAGTTAAAGCGACGCGGTAAATATCTATTATTTGAAACAAAATCTGGGACACTGCTTATACATTTGGGCATGTCAGGCAGTTTGCGAATTTTGACTCAACAATCTGCGCCAAAAAAACATGATCATGTTGATCTTGTGTTTGATAATGAAATTATTTTGCGTTACTCTGATCCGCGCCGTTTTGGTGCCATCTTGTGGGCAGAGCACTCTGACCAGCATCCACTTCTCAAATCACTAGGTATTGAGCCATTGGAACGGCAATTTAATAGTCAATATTTATTAGAGGTTGCAAAAGGTAAAAAAACTTCTATTAAATCTTTTATTATGAATCATAAAATTGTTGTCGGTATTGGTAATATTTATGCGACGGAGGCTTTATTTCGCGCTGGTATTCATCCTCAAACTGCTGCGGGTAAAATTGACGCAGCACACATGCATCAATTAGTTCAAGCCATTCAATGGATTTTGCGAAAAGCCATAAAGCAAGGTGGTACAACTTTAAAAGATTTTTCTCAAAGCGATGGAAAACCTGGTTATTTTAGCCAACACTTAAAAGTCTATGGTCGAGCTGGCATGCCTTGTGAAAAGTGCGGTACCATTTTAAAAGCATGTCGCCTTGGTCAAAGAAATACTGTGTTTTGTGTCTCTTGCCAAAAAAGATAGATTTGATTAACGAAGGGAGAGTTTGCATGGATAGCGACAAACAAAAAACACGAATTATTCATAAAGTATGGAAAAGTGTTCCGACAGTTGAAGGTGCAGGTGTGCATTTGCGACGGGCATTCGGATTTCGTGAACTGCCTTTACTTGATCCCTTTTTACTGCTCGATGATTTTCGTTCTGAAAATCCTGCTGATTTTCTGGCTGGATTTCCGTGGCATCCGCATCGTGGCATTGAAACAATCACCTACGTACTGGATGGCGATGTAGAACACGGGGACAGTATGGGCAACAAAGGAATTATTTCTGCTGGTGATATCCAGTGGATGACAGCGGGAAGTGGCATTATTCATCAGGAAATGCCGAAAGGAAATAGAAAAGGGCAAATGTTTGGATTTCAACTTTGGGCAAATCTGCCGGCACATTCAAAAATGATCAAGCCGCGTTATCAAGGTATCAAAAACAATGATATTCCCATTGTCAAAACACAAGATGGTGCAACAATTCGTATCATTTGCGGAAAATTGAATAATGTACAAGGCCCGGTTCAGGATGTAGCGGCAAATCCTGAATATCTTGATGTGTCTCTTCCCTCTGGAAAAATATTTTCGCATCCAGTTGAATCTGGTCATACTGTTTTTGCTTATGTCATTGAAGGTGAGG
This sequence comes from Gammaproteobacteria bacterium, assembly GCA_033762075.1. Taxonomy (GTDB): domain Bacteria; phylum Pseudomonadota; class Gammaproteobacteria; order DSM-16500; family DSM-16500; genus VFKI01. The sequence continues at coordinate 45,239 of JANRLY010000017.1, read as the reverse complement.
CGTACTTTGATTGCGTGCGTCTCCCTTTTTCGCATGATGCAACGGGCACGAATTACTTTGACATGCAGTCGCCTTGTGCATGTGCTGATGGCACGCTCGTGTTGTATGAAAAAGAAGGCTCAGAAATTAAAGTGACAACCGACAACTCTGCGGTGCGTTTTTTGCTTGTTTCCGGTAAGCCACTGAATGAACCTATCGCATGGTATGGCCCTATTGTGATGAACACCCAAGAAGAATTGCGCGCAGCTTTCCGTGAATACCAAGAAGGCACATTCGTGAAGCCAGAGTGATATTTGCTAGATTTTTTAATGAATAAATTTTCCGTAATGAAGAAAATGTAAAATCTGTTGTTGCACTAATGCATTATTCATCATGAATGTGTGGCTGACCGGAAGCACGATAAAGTCTTTCATTGAATTTAACTTGGCACTAGAAACGGCTACTTTGCCATCGTTTTTTTCATGAAATATAAACTGATTGAATGGAGTGAAGCTAAAATTCCCTGCTATTATCCCTAGTTGATATTGAGAGTTAAAATGATTCAAGGTGTTTGGGATACTTGTTTTCTCTGTTGTTAATTCTTGTCCTGCAGGGCCGGTCACAAGTTTAAATAACCAATTATTGTGTAATAAATCCGCAAGCTGACTTCCATGATTAGGTGGCCCAAGCATTACAATATGGGATAGTTTAGGAATTTCATGATTTTGTAAATATTCTCGCAATACGATTCCGCCCATTGAATGAGTAATGAAATTGATATGATCGGAGTGTTTCATTAAGCATTCATCTACCATCAATGGAATATATTGATTAGCAATGCTCTCGATAGATTTTTTAGTGGATGGATAGTTTTCATTTACAACAAAGTAATTGTGTCTCTTTAACATAGACTCTATAGAAGACATCGAATAATGTGAGCGTCCTAATCCGTGCAGCAATATCACACATTGTCTTTCCGCAGCTTTACAATTAAGCATAATAAAAAATTCAAGGATAATGATAACTAAAAGTTTCACCGAGTATTTTTTTATCATTTAAATAATTCTCAAAAAATGTATAACTAAATAAACAAGCTGGGTAATGACTGCTTTCTGCGCCTTGTGCTTATCACGAAAATTCCGCTTGCAATGTTGAAAAGATGAGTCATCATACCGGTTCGCAAAATATGAGTCTACTGATTGGCTCATTTCCTGCGATTAAGTAGAAATGCAGCCGCGCTTACGTGCGTGTATTCAATTTTTTATAAAAACTCAATCCGGAAAAGAAACCGTTTATCGACTAGGATAATGAAACCATGAGATTGTTTACAAAAGTCGTCAAAAAAGCAACAGAATCAACTCATGAAGAAAGAGGATATCGCCAGGCAAAAATGCAGAGCCTGCAATTTAGCAATGCGATGAACAAGGAGCTAGAACGTTTAGTTGAATTTATTGATAAGAGTGTTTTGCTGTCCACCTGCAAAAATCAGATGCAGAATTCCGCTGAGTGCAAGTGGGATGGAGAGGCGGCGCTCAATAGTGCGTTTCAAGAGTTTAGCGCGGTGGTGACGCAGTATTGTGAGATTATTTTGGATCAGTCAAAGCCTGACGAAAAAGTGAATAAAATCCTTGAGGAAATGTGCAATGCTGTAAAGCAAGCAAATCCTCCCTTTGGTGATCTCACAAAAAATATTTGGAACATAAAGTTGTTGCTAGCAAAAATGACCAATGAAGCGGTGCTGAGCAAAATCGACAGCTATCATTTTTTTGCCGATCCTAACAAAGTTTCTCAAGAGGAAATCATTGAGTTACCCCGATGCACGATTCTCTAGGAAAAATAGCTAAGGCTTGTGTAAGTGCTTTCTAAGCAAGGAGATAGTGCGTAGTTCTTGTGCGGGACATTTTTCGAGCCGTTCGCCTTGAGGTGCGCAAAGTTAGTGAAAAATCATTAATAAAGGGCGTTGCGCTAATAAAGGAAAGTGTTCTTTTCTTTATTAGCACTATTGCTTAATAAAGTTCTTTTAGTTAGACTGATTGTTAATAAACGAAGCGGCAGTATTCTTTATTAGTGGAGCCAAGATGACCGCATTTCCAGAAAGGGTGGGTGAATATATTAAGTGCTCAGTTGTGGGGGAGACTTACCATTCCTATGCGCCTCAGCCCTTACCACCAGTGCCGGAAATAGAGATGGAAAAACTCTATCCTTTGCTCGACCGAGCAAATGTGGCGCTTGGTCGTCTGGATGGGCTCAGTATTATTTTGCCTGACCCTTCCTTATTTATTTATATGTATATCAGAAAAGAAGCGGTTTTATCCTCGCAGATTGAAGGGACGCAATCTTCACTATCAGATCTCTTATTGTATGAAAACAATGAAGTGATTGGTGTGCCGAATCAAGATATAGTAGAAGTTTCAAATTATGTTGCGGCGATGGAGCATGGCTTAAAGCGGATTCAAGGCGGGTTTCCCTTATCTCTGCGCTTAATTCGTGAAATGCATGAAATATTGCTAAGTAAAGGTCGCGGCAGTGCAAAACTGCCCGGTGAATTTCGTCGCTCGCAAAACTGGATTGGCGGTACGCGCCCTGGCAATGCAAAATTTGTTCCGCCCCCGCCGGAAAGAGTGATGGACTTGCTAGGTTCAATGGAAAAATTTTTGCATGATGAAGCTGTGACGTTGCCAGCATTAATTAAAGCGGCATTAGCACATCATCAGTTTGAAACTATCCATCCATTTTTAGATGGTAATGGACGGTTAGGGCGTTTGCTAATTACATTTATTTTATGCATCGAAGGCATCATGCGCAAACCTATGCTTTATCTCAGTTTGTATTTTAAAACACATCGACAAGCATACTACGACCATTTGCAATTAGTTCGCGAAACTGGAGATTGGGAAGAATGGATTCAATTTTTTTTAAAAGGTGTTATTGAGACAGCAAATCAAGCAATTGAAACAGCGCAAAAAATTTTAAAATTATTTATGGAAGATCGTAAGAACATAGAATCTATAGGTAAACCTTCTGCTTCTACGTTAATCGTTCATAGCTATTTGCAGAAACATCCAATTACAGATGCTAAGAAAGTAGCTCTGCTTTGTAAAATAACATTGCCGACTGCTAATAAATCGCTGCATCATTTGGCTGATCTTGGTATTGTGAAAGAGTTGACCGGTAAAGCACGAAATAAAATATATGCTTATCAGAAATATTTAGATATATTGAATGAAGGCGCCGGACCAATTAATGAATCAAATGACAAAAATCCGGTATAATTATTTTTTAAAAAACCTATTGACACACACTTCATAAAAAGATATTTTCTCATTATCCTCTGTTTTATTCTTTTGTTTCATTTTAGTTAATCAATCGCAACATTCAATTTTTTTAACGCATTATTGCGCGGGATTTTTTTATCTCAATAATTCACGAGGAATTCTATATGGAAAATATACATCATTTAAAAGATACACAATTTAATTCAGTTCTTAAAAGATATGGAACACCATCGTTCATTTACGACGGCCATGTTATTGAACAATGTTATGATACATTAAATCAAAGCATGGGAGATTCCGTTGATATTTATTATTCTCTAAAAGCCAATCCTGCTGTTGCAATTGCAAATATTTTGCAGAAAAAAGGAGCGGGTGTTGAAGTGTGCTCTGGTGGTGAAATTGAGCTTGCTTTGGCAGCAGGGTTTTCACCTGACAAAATGATCTTTGTAGGACCTGCAAAAAAAACACATGAGCTTGCACGTGCTATTCAATTGCGTATTGGCGCGATTGTGTGTGAATCAGAAGAAGAATTTTTATTAATAAACGAATTAGCGAGAACGGGGAGTGTGGTTGCAAATGTGTTGTTGAGAGTCAATCCTGCCTTTGCTGTGCGGAATGCTTCGCTTAAAATGGGCGGTGTTCCGTCACAGTTTGGCATGGACGAAGAAAAAGTATTTGAGAAACGCGACTTTTTTATGCAGCGCAAAAATATCCGCGTCTTAGGTATTCAAGTCTTTTGTGCAACGCGTATTTTAGAAGAGTCTATTTTATTTGAAAATACGAATCATATATTGCAATTATTTGAAAGGCTTTCATCTCATTGGCAAGTCAATTTTTCACATCTTGATATTGGTGGTGGTTTTGGTGTGCCTTATTATGCTGAAGAACAATCACTTCGGCTTTCTAAGTTACAACATTTAATGCTGCCATTACTGCAAAAATTTAAAAGCAAATTTCCTTTTGTGCAGTTGATGGCGGAAAGCGGTCGATATTTAGTGGCAGAATCTGGCATTTTTATCTCACGGATTGTTTCTATTCGTGAATCGCGAGGCATTCATTTTTTAATAACAGACGGCGGGATGAATTGTCATTTAACAGCAGCGGGATATGGTTCTGTGCTCAAACGTAATTTTCCAATCCGCCTACTCTCAGAAAAATCAAATACCGATAAAAAACATTACCATATTGCGGGTCCACTTTGTACACCTGCTGATTTAATGGGTCGTAATGTTTTGCTCCCTCTTGCTGAGATTGGCGATTGTATTCTTATCGCAGCATCCGGTGCGTATGGGCCAAGCGCTTCACCTGTTTATTTTCTCGGACACGGATATCCTTCAGAAGTGTTAATACATAATGGTGAAACAACAGTTATCCGTGCACGTGATACAACACAAGATTTAGTCCGCAAATATCAAGTTACCCCATCAGCTTATCTCAACTCTTTCTCGTTACCCGCGTAATCATACATTTTATTGAACGATTTATTCTGGAGAATGCATATGCAAACTGAGCTCATGCAAAAAGTGATTGCTGCACTTAAAAAAACCTTAAATATTTCTGACTCAAAATCAATGCTACCTGAGACGAAGTTAAGAGATGATTTGGGATTAGACTCGATGACGTCTCTGACATTTTTGATGACGCTAGAAGAAATGTTCGATGGATTTTTTGTCGATCCAGAGACATTAGATATGCGTGATTTAGATAGCATACAAAGCATAACGATATATCTAGAAAAGCAATTAGGGAGTGTGACATATGCAAAATAAATGCATTTTAACGCACAGCTATTTTTCTGAACTTTCGTCGCAACGTGATAAAAAGCCGCGTAAACGATTCATGGACTATTACCAGGATTTGTTTTTTTTGAGAAACCAAGCAGTCAATCACGAGTCCTTTTACATAGGTGGGCAATATTCCTATACAGAATTGGCCGACGCGGTTCTTGTTCAGTATCAAACGATGCATGATCCAAAAGAACTTCAATTAATCGCATTAGTTATTTGGTCACATGAATTTGATCCAGATTATGCCAGTTGTACAGCCTACATAGCACATGCTTATGGTATTCAAGTAGAAACGATGGATTTTTGTGATAACGGATTATTGGGTTTACATGTTTCCCTGTATACATTGCAAAAATACATGCAACGTAAAGAGATTCAAGTTGCAATTCTTTTGGTACTCGAACAAACAACGATTCCTCATGGATCAGATAGAGCAAAGTATTATCCAAAACATAATTTTGCCTGTGCTATTCGTATGAAAAGCGTGCAACAGTCACATATTCAATCTGGTGATGTGATTGTTGAAAGATCAGAGATCTTACATGAACAATCTACCCTATTATTACAATCAGCTGAGATTTATCAAAATGTATCAAATAAAGAAGGCTATTATCCAGCGGTGAATATGATCCACCAGTGGATTCAGAAAAAAAACCTATCAACACTTTCCTTGTTTCAAAAAGATTGCGAAAGCAATTCTGTAGGATATCTTCATTTGCGGAGGGCTTCTTGATGCTATCGGGCGTGTCTAAAATACAATATGAAGTTGAAGCGATTCAAATGAAATCAAAGAGTTTTATTTTCCCAGAAAATATTTACTCATCAGATATTTTATCGCATCAACGGTATTTTATTTGTCATAGGAATTTATACGAAGCACACTATCTTACAGTGCTAAATGATGAAAACTATTTGACGGTTGGTCATGGTCAAGTTCATTGGATAGAAAATCACTTACTTGATTCGCATCAGCTTATCATAGGTTATATAAAAATCATCAGTGATGTTTTGCATGTTGAGATCGACAGTAGTGATATTTTGACTCAGTTTAGACAATATCTGTTGACGTATTGGTTAAATTGGTCGCGTCAATTATTAAATAACATTTGGGATCATTTTAAAAATCGAGATAACCATGTTCATCAATTTACTACAAATACTGCCATTCAAATAGCGATTGCTGATGTATTAACACAACAACATATTGTTGAATCATCAATTCGTGAAAGCTCTCTTTGCTTACCTAATTTGCAAATTCACCATTATAAAAATGCGCTGTATGCTCTGAGCGCTGCTTCTGTTTTGCTTGCGCGTCTGTATGGTGGACGTGCATTTCTTGCAGATGGTGTAGTGGAAATGATGGCCCTGCTCGAATATTTTCGAAAAATTTATTTTTGAGGAATTATCACTATGTATACCATTCCAAGCGAAACACGTTACGGATTACAATTAGCTGAGGCTGCATATTTTTTTAGAGAAATAGCCTTCGAGGTCGAGTCTAATCACGCAACTATATTTTTATATCTCAGTCATCCAGGGCTCAACATTTTAACTTTTCCAGAAAAAGTGAATTGTGAAGAACGTATCAAAATCTATGAAGCTTTGTCGTATGGGGACGCTGGTGTGTTGCTTGCTTGTCCTGGTTCTTCTTTGTCAGGATTTTTAATCGATCAGATTGGCAGTGCTGAGCAAAAAAAATATTTCTATCAGCAATTGGAAGCACAACCTATGCGGACATTTCTGGCGGTGACTGAGCCTCTGCATGGCTCCAATCTTGCAACAATGCAAACACAATTTTCCATTAAAAAAGAATCATCCATGGGTGAATTAAATGGTGAAAAGTGGCTGATTAGTCATGGTGCAACAGGTGGAATGGGAGTTGTGATTGTCAAAACAGGTGAAGGGCCGCTCTGTAAAAGAGCATTGTTATTAACACCGCAATGTTTACAAAAAACACAATATATCCAGAAAAAATTATTATCTATGTCGGGATTAACAGGCGCATGTCTTAGTCAAATGTTATTTAAAAATTGTCCTGTAGAAAGAGAATGGTTGCTTGGAAATCATGTCAATTATTTTGAACATGGCATGATGGCTCTCTTAAAAACATTTAATCAAATGCGTCCTTGTGTTGGTGCAATGGCAATTGGTGTAGCGCAAGCCGCACTCGATTATTATTGTGACATTAAAAAGACAAACCACACTCACTCTGAAAATCAGCTCATTTCATTGCAGTGTTCGATTGATATCGCTCGTAACATTTTATGTCAAGCTGCGCGCTACATTGATAAAAATCCACTCGATGGATCTCTTTCATCTCTTGCAAAATCTCATGCAACAAAAACCGCTGAATATGTTGTTACTTCAATTTGCGACATGCTGAATCAGCATGAAATTTTATTTCATCCGCATCTCATGAAATGGTATCGAGATATCTGGGGTTTTGAATACATGGAGGGAACAAGCAATATTCATAAGATTAATGCGTTTAATGCGTATAAGAAAATGGCGGGGTGAAGAGGTGCTAAGTAAAGAAACACGAAAGAATTATCACAGGGAAACGATAGGTGCCGTAGGATTCGGCTATCGTTAAACCTTTTTCAGACCGTTAGTGCAGGGTGCACGAATCGATCGCAGGATGCAGTTTTATCTGAAAAGGGTTTAACGAAAGCCGAAGCGCCAGGCCACAATGAGCAAACAAAATTCTCTGAGACATTGCTCGTAACTCATTGAATATAAAGGGGAATATAAAAAATGAAATTTGATTTTTTAAGAGTGAACCACGCATGTTAGAAGAATTTAAAAATGCAGGCTTCAAAATCATACGATTTGCGTTACCTATTTATTCTGGGACGTTTATCGTTTCAGTGATTGGATTTGTCAATATGATGCTCTTATCTAAGCATGATCAACATATTTTATATTTATTGTCAGCATTTATGCCTTGCTATTTTTGTATGTTGGCATTTCAAGAGACGTGGCGCTCGGTCACCATTGGAATTGTTACTCGATTTAAAAAAACAAGTTATCTGATGAGTCTTATAGTAATGATCATATTATCTGCATTCATTTCTAGTTTCATATTGTATTCAGGATTTTTATTATTTAAAGGTGATATATGTAAGCTGTTGAGTATTGGGTATGGATTACAATTAAACTTTATTGCGCTGACACAGCAACTGTTGATAGGCCATATATTCTCAGTGACAGTTGCTATTTTAAATAGTGTTGTTTTATCGCTAGGATATCCAATACTGTCGGCAGGATTTAATATTTTATTATCTTTAAGTATATTTTTACTCACGCAATTGGATTTACTTTCTAACATCAATGTATTGCATCAGTATGCTTATCATTACACGTGGATTCATATTTTATTCACTTTTATTTTAATATTTTTTGTTTTTAGTAAAGTTTTCAAAAATAGTGATTCAAATTCATTGGCACCTAAAAGCATACAATGCTTCAAGATTATCTGTGCACAAATAAAAAATATTGGGCTGCCTGTTTTTCTTTTATGGTTCGTCCTGTTATTTGGAGTGTATATTTTTAATCATTTACTTGCCCAATGTAGCTTAACAGTGATGAAAGGTTATAACTTGGTGTATCGGCTGCAAATGCTAGTATATCAGCCAGCATTAGCATTAGGGATTGCGACGGCAATCTTAGTGCAGCGTCATGTGTCAAATGACTTGTTGCAATCTGCATGGCACATTATAAAAACAGGTATTCAACTATCTTCTCTAATATATTTTTTTATAGGGATGATTTTATTTTTATTTCGACATCCAATTGCCTTATCTCTTACAACAGATCTATCCGTGCAGCATGTTGTGCAAGAGTGCTTAAGTTATACAGCAATCGGGTGGTGTGTTTCAGGGCCAGTGGTTACTTGGTTAACTCTGCTTGAGCAAACAGGGTATGCCATTTTAGCAACATGTTTCCAGGCATTTTATTTTATTAGCTTGCAATATGCGACAAAATTATTCGTTGTGCCGACACAAAATACATTGCTGTTCTACCGCTTATTACTGATCAGTTCTATTTTTTCTTTTATTGTATTTTCTGCATTTCCATTGTTGAAAAGAAAAATATTGTTTAGCAACCAATAAGGAGCTCATCATGTTTATTCCAAATTGCATTACTGATTTTTTGCGACATGCTGTAGATCAATTCCCAGATAAAGAAGCAATTATTACTGCTACTGAGAAATTGACTTGGTATGAAATACAAGAGAGAAGCGATGACTTGGCTTGTATGCTATTAAGTCAGAACATTCGGCGCGGTGATCGTGTCATTCTGTGCTTAGATAACTGCGTTGAAACAGTATTATTATTTTGGGCAATTTTAAAAATTAAAGCAGTTGCTTCGATTATTCATCCATCAACGCCTGTAGCAAGACTCAATTGGATTTTACAAGATGCTGGCGCAACAGCACTATTTATACGTAATACAGAGAATCAAATAATTGCTTATTTTAGAGATAATGTTGACAAACATATTATCGTGCCAACGACTCAGACATTTTTGTTAAAAAATTTACTTAGAGATTCAGATAAAAAATTATCATATCCGAATGGTCTTGATCTAGATCTTGCTTGCATTATTTATACTTCAGGTTCAACCGGAATGCCAAAAGGTGTGATGTTAACGCAGCATAATATGTTTGCGGCGGCCAGCTCTATATCAAATTATCTTCATTATCAAACATCCGATGTGATTATCTCTGCGCTGCCATTATCTTTCGATTATGGACTATACCAAATAATCCTTTCAACAATTGTAGGTGCGACAGTTATTTTAGAAAAAGATTTTACTTGGCCACTACAATTCCTCAAAAAAATATCAACCCTGCAGGCTACGATATTTCCTGCTGTTGCAACGCAGCTTGCAATATTGGCTAACCATCAGGATCGAATTGAACAATCATTTGAGTCCATACGTATGTTGACGAATACAGGTGCTGCGTTGTTTCCTCAGCAGATACGTTTTGCGAGTACATTGTTTCCTAATGCAAAAATTTTTTCGATGTATGGTTTAACTGAGTGTAAACGCTGCACATATCTTCCGCCAGAAGAATTATTTCAAAAAACGGATAGTGTCGGAAAAGCAATTCCCAATACCGAAATTTGGATTGTAGATGAATTCGGCACGAAGCTTCCTCCCTATCAAGAAGGACAATTAGTGGTGCGCGGCTCAACAGTGATGCGTGGATATTGGAATAACATCAGTGAAACAAATAAAGCTTTAAGAGAAGGTCCTTTCCCTGGAGAAAAAGTTTTATACACAGGTGATTATGGTTATTTAGATGAGCAAGGTTATTTTTATTTTCGAGGGCGACGTGACGATACGATTAAACGCTATAGTGAGAAAGTTAATTTAAAATCCATAGAGGAAGTGATTCGCTTATTTCCAGGTTTACGCGAAGTGCATGTCATAGACTATCCAAATGAAACAACAGGTGCGGATATTGTTGCGTTTGTTGTTTCTGAAGGAGGCCATGTATCAATCGATCAAATGTTTTTGCATTGTAAAAGCATTTTGCCTCGAAGCCATTGGCCTTCGATCATTCATCTTCTGGCTGAATTGCCACGAAGTGTCAATGGTAAATATGATAAGGCAGCGTTACGCGTGATGTATGAAAAATTATGCGCATCTGGAGCTGCGTAATGACTAAGCGGCGATTTTTCTTGTGGGTAGGTTTTTTGACGTTAGCAACTTTGTGCTTGTTGGTGTTCTATTATCATCAACATTTAAACGCAAAAAAATCTATTAAAACACCCATGACATATAAGTCTGTCAAAACAATCATTGCTAGTCGTCAGCTCGTCAACAATAAAATAAAAATTTATGGTGTTGTGCGGGCTTATCGGGATGTGGATATTCGATCTGAGGTTGCATCTAAAATAGTTAATATTTATTTCTCGCAGAATCAATTTGTGCATGCGCATGATTTATTAGTCGAATTATCTCACGGTGAAATTTCTGCTTTACTAGAAGAGCAGGTAGCTAAATTGCATTATCAAGAATCAAATTATCAACGTTATTTATCATTATCAAAACGGCACATGATTTCACAGGATTTGCTTGAAGAATTAAAATCACAGCTTTACCAAACTTCAGCAAAAGTGAAGCAATTAACTCTATTACAGGCTAAATATTTTATTCGCGCACCCTTTGATGGCATGGTGGGATTGACTACTTTATCGATTGGGCAATATGTACAACCTTCAGAAACACTTTTGCATTTGTCAGATGCCAAGATTTTATGGGCCGACTTATCCGTGCAGAGCGAGCAATCGCAGCATATCAAGCCAGGATTGTCGGTCGTTTTATTTTCTTCATCTGATTCTGCGCATACCTCTATCGTAGGTAAAATTATCGCAGTTGAGAATGCCATTTATCCCAAATTAAATACTTTAAAGGTGAGAGCTGAAATTTGTAACCAAAGATTGTCATTACTTCCAGGTGCATTTGTGACTGGTTACATTGAACTGCCTATACATCATTCAATAATTATCCTTCCTGAATCTGCAATCTACGATAATTTAAATGGAACGTTTGTTTTTTCAGTGAGTAATGGAAAGGCACACTTACGCTCAGTCGAAGTATTGCAGCGTGAAGAGGGAGTAGAAATACAAAAAGGCGTTCAAGCAGGTGAATCGATTGTTTCAGTTGATGCAGATCAATTGTTTGATGGCGAATCTGTGAGCGTTCAAGTGGCATTAGAAGGAAAAAGATATGATAAAAATAATTGAATTCTTTATTCAAAAATCAGCAATTTCTATTGCTATGTGTTTGTTGATTTTAATATTAGGTGTTTTAGCAGGGTTGCATTTAGAGGTTCGTCAATCGCCGCGTATGGATTTCCCAGTGATTCAAATAACGACTGAATGGCCTGGTGCATCAGCGCAAATGGTTTCTGATGTTATTACAACACAATTACAGGAATCGTTGTCGGGTATCGAAGATATCAATTACATGACATCTCAATCACGTGCGGGTGAGAGTGAGATTAAATTATATTTTCAATCTGATTATAATGAGGGCTATGCATTAGCAGTAATCAATGCCCGAATCTCTGGCATTATAAATAACTTACCTGCTGAAATACGGGCGCCGATTATCCAAAAATTATCTGCTGATAATCGTCCCGCCATGATTATCGCATTAACAAGTCAAAAGTTATCTCGATTAGAAGCCGCAGATTTCTTGCGAAAAAATATCAAACCAGCCTTAGAATTTATACAAGGTGTCTCTGCTGCGGATGTTTTAGGAGAGTCTTACGCTTTACGCATCTGGTTAGATCCAATTCAATTACAAGCGCATCAGCTCACTGCTAATGAAGTTGCGACAATCATTCATCAAAAGCATTTTATACCCTCGCTTGGTATCAAGCGAAATATGAATACAGAAAATTTAATTCAGTTAAATAGCGCACTTTCTTTGCCAAGTGATTTTGAGAAAATGATATTGATATCTAATGAATATAAATCAGTAGCACTTGGTGATGTTGCGCGTGTTCAGCTTGGATCTGCTGATGATGATGTCACTGCTTATTATAATAGTAAACCAACGACCATGATTTTTATCCATTTGAAGCCTGGCGCAAATCCATTAACAGTGTCTCATCATGTTCAAGCAATGCTTGAACGCTTAGCACCTACGTTTCCGAAAGATTTACACGCACACATTGTATTTGATAGTAGCCAATATATTTACTCTGCGTTACATGAAATTAGCGGATCTATTATATTCGCCTGTCTTATTATCACGATTGTCACAATGTTGAGTTTAGGGAGTATGCGTTTAGCTTTTGTCCCATTAACTGTGATTCCACTATCTTTAGCCGGTACGTGTGCTTTTCTTTGGTTGATGCATTGTTCAATTAATTTATTAACACTCCTTGCGGTTGTGCTTGCAATTGGTTTGGTGGTTGATGATGCCATCATTGTTATCGAAAATATACATCGTCAAATGCAATTAGGTATTACCTTATATCAGGCTGTTTTGAAGGGAGTTTGTGAAATTATTGGCCCAGTGATTAGTATGAGTTTCATTCTGACGGCGGTATATTTGCCGATTATTTTGTCTAGTGGGTTATCAGGAAAATATTTTAAAGAATTTGCCTTGACCTTATCTATTTCTGTCATGTTGTCTGCTTTGATCGCTTTGTTTTTTTCTCCTTGGATGTCGAGTCAACTACTCCGTCGTCAGCATAATCAACCTGAGAGTGTGATCACCTTATGTTCTGATGCGTTATTTCATTGGCTTCATCAATGTTATGCAAACCTATTATGTCACGTTTGGCGATATCGATATTATCTATTCTGTATGTTGATTGTCGCTATACCTATGAGTGTTTGGGCTTATCATCAATTACCGACAGAATTAGCACCAAGAGAAGATCAGGGTTTTTTGCAAGTCATGGGGCACGCTTCTTATTCCGGCAATACACACCTTCTCGAAAATGCAACAAAAAAATTAGATCTACAATATCATTTAATGCCAATGATTGATCGTTATATTCGCGTCAATAATATTCCAGAGTCACATGAATTTTTATCTTATGTGGGGTTTGTACCGTGGCAGAAACGCAACAAGTCAATCGAAGAATTGCAAAAACAATTACAACAGCAGTTGAATAACATCTCTGATTTACAATCGACAGTTATTTTACCGTCTGCTTTACCGAGCGATGGAGGTTTTCCCATTGAGTTTGTTTTAAAAAGTTCGTTAGATGAAAAATCATTAATACAAATCGCGCATACGATTCAAAAGGATGCCAAGCACTCTGGATTATTTCGCTGGATTGATGTTGATACGCAGTTCAATCACACAGACATCAAAACGATATTGGATAGACCACTCGCCGCTTGGTTAAACATTGATCTGCCAGAGGTCGCGCGCAATATTGCTTGGTTGTTAGGCCAAGAAAATTTTTCATGGTTTATCTATCACGGGCAATCTTATCCTATTATTTTGCATACACAAGATGAAAAAATAGATATGGAACAAATTCCCATTCGTAATCGATCAGGGAATATATTGCCACTCTCAAGTATTGCACATTTTGAACGTCTAGTTGTGCCAAATCATTATAATCAATTTCAAAACATGCGATCTGTAACGCTATCTGGTGTTTTGTCCTCTGGGCATTTTTTGGGAGAAGCATTAAATTGGCTTAATAAAGATCGTGAAAGAGTCGCAGGCAAGCGTGTATTTGCTGATTACGCGGGTGAATCACGTGAGTATATGTCAGACAAAAATAACAATGCGTCTATTTTTATATTGTCTTTGTTGATGATTTGGTTGGTGTTGGTTGTTCAATTTGAAAACTTTCGCACACCGATAACCATATTATTGGGGAGTTTGCCAATAACAATTGTTTCAACATTATGTATTCTCCATGTCGCGCGAACAACCTTAAATATTTATACAGAAGTTGGATTATTAACATTATCAGGTTTAATTAGTAAACATGGCATTCTAATGCTTGATTTTGCGCGGCGACTGCGCAAATCACAGGCGCTATCAGCATTTGTTGCAATTCAGCAAGCTGCCGTGTTGCGATTGCGACCCATTTTGATGACCTCTCTGTCAATGTTATTTTCTGCCATACCGCTTGTTTTTGCGATCGGTCCGGGCGCACGCAGTCGTTTCGCTATAGGTCTTGTTATTGTCTCGGGTATTTTTTGCGGCACATTCTTTACGTTAATTTTTTTACCGGCTTGTTATTGTGTGCTTGAGAGGTGTAAGGAGGTTTGATGCTATATCTTCATCAAGTCAATTGTTTTGTCCCAGAAGATTTTTTAACCATTGAAGAAGCAGGGCATCTATATGGTTTAAGTCCTGCAGAGGTGCGCGTGTATAAAAGAATTTACGGTATAGAAAAAATTCCGCGCGCAAATATGCCGCTTAAAGAAATGTTAATGCGATCTTTAAAGGCATTGTTGGAGCAATCGGCTATCGATACGAATTTAATTCGATATTGTATTTATTGCCACACGGCCAAAGTGGTTGTGCCTTTTGGTGAACCCATTTTACAAACCTTGTGCGATCAAGCAGGGTTAAAAAATGTGATTGCCTTTGGTACATCAACCAATAACTGTGCTTCACCGCTCGTTTCACTGGATTTATTAGATCATATTTTGGATCGAAATGAGTGGGGCATTATACTGTGTGGTGATCTTGCGATTACTTCTGTTTTACAAGTTATCCCAAATACTTCACTACTAGGTGAAGCTTCGAGCGCAATCTTGGTGAGTCAGCAAGTAGCAAAAGATCAATTATTAGCTATTTCAACGCAAACCATGGGCCGTTATGCAGCAGGTTTGTGGTTAACGCCTGAGGATGCAAAACATTTTGAACAATCATATCCTGTGTTGCTTGCGCAAACGATTTGTGATGCCATTCGCAAAGCGCATCTTTCACTCGATCAAATCCGCATTATTATACCCCACAATATTAATTTACCTTCTTGGCAGCGTGTTGCTAAAGAATTAAAAATATCACTTAACAAAATTTGGTTGAGCAATGTGAAACAGTATTCACATTGTTTTGGCGCAGATATTTTCATTAACTTTGTTTCAATTGAAGCAGAAAAGCTTATTCAGCCGGGTGATTATTGGATAATGGCAACGGTTGGGTTGGGTGCTACATTTTCAGCCGCAGTGTTTATTAGGAATTAACTTTAATTCTAAGTCCAATGTTTAGCGATTCTGATTTGTAGCTCAAGACAACTCTGCTCCGCAAGCTGGAGACGAGCGAACCATTGCCTAGAGTTAGAAATCAGAATCAACGAAGAAATCTGGTGAGGATCCTATGATAGATTATTATTCTACTCAAAGTTCAATGACATGCCCTGGGCCGTGGGCTCATTTAATCGAACATTTACCGAATGATCTTGAACGGCTCACAAAAATTGTGCGCTGTCTTATTCGACATTTTGCCGATGCTCGTTTAAATGGCGAAACGTTGGCAACAGAGCGATTGGCTGAAATGGATTTGCGATGTGTTAAAAAAATGCTGACTCAAATTGTTTCGCTCAGTAGCTTTCCGTTATCTATTGCTCGGAGTGACATTGATAAGTTAACAGGATGTTGCCGTGATTTTTCTGTTTTAGTGTGCAGTATTTTGCGTCATCATAAAATACCAGCGCGCATACGATTTGGTTTTTCGACGATTCATATTCCAGGCTTTCATCACGATCAAACGCTTTTAGAATATTGGCATGCAAAAGAAAAACGCTGGTGCTTGGTAGACGCTCGTGCAGATGAAAAGTTTATACAACGGCATCAATTAAAAAACTTTTCAACGATAGACGTGCCACGAAATTTATTTATGTCTGCAGCTCAGGCATGGCGACATTGTCGTCGAGGAGATATTCCACCGCAACGTATTGGAAGTTTTTTGGCCGGCCGAATGAGTGGATTATGGTTTATTCGCAATAAATTAATACAAGATATTGCTGCGCTTAATAAAATGGAAATGTTGCAATGGGATTGTTGGGGTGTGATGTTAGAGAATGCGCAGGATTCTTTGGTTGTGCCAGAACAACAAGTGCTTTGGCTGGATGGCGTTGCTGAAACACTTTTGCAATCTCATGATACACTCTCTGAGGTCCAAGATCTCTATCGAGATTCTCGTATTGCCGTGCCGCAATTGATCACGACGTATAGCGTTGCGCTTGGAAAACAGACGATTGATTTATATTCATAATATATAAGTGACGTGGACGTGCAATTGTTTTGGCAAAAGCTTTGAAAGTTCATCCGGCTGTTTTGTTGCTTCCTGATTTTGATATCTCAAGTGTTGCTTGATTTTTGGCCGTCGCCAATCCTTCACGATTTTGTCTAAAAAATTTCTGAGATGCCCTTGCTTTCATAAAAAACTCTCCGTAGGATACAGCGCATCAATTATTTTTCACAATTGGTGTTGACAATGCACTCAAGCCGTGCTGATTATTTTAATCCTCATGTATATGAAACAACATCTGCCATTTTGCCTTTACTTGCGGAAAATAATTGGGAGCTTTCGACGCCTATTGATTTGGCAAAAAAGACCGGATTTTTTATTTTGGAATACAAAGATGTTTTTGAAAATAAAATTCAATCCAATTTATCATTTTATTCACTCATGGAATGTTACGAAAGTTTAAATCATTACTATTATTTTTATGCGCATTTAATTCAAAAAAAACCAATGGGTGTATTAGATAAGAATTGTTTAAGCCTATTGGCAGATAAGTTGCAGGCAGTGATTCAGATTTATTATTTAGCTTTGCTCATGGGGAAGTATATTCATCCCAATTTGACGCTTATCGAATCTCTTTCTCATCCCGAGCGAACTCATATCTTTAAAGCGATTAATATACATTTATCTTATGAGAAACTGATTGCCAAAATCATCAATGAAAAGATAAATATCGAAGCGATTTATAAAGATCCTACACCAGCTGCGCTTTCCGTCATTGAAAATTTATTGATGTTGCCAAAAGAAATAGTGAGCAAAGTCGATTCGTTATTTAAACCAAAGCCAGTGTCACTTCCAGCGACGCATATTTTTACGCAAATAATGACAAACTACCAATATAATCTGGGACTCTATAATCCTTATTTAGCCTTCAGTAGTATGTTGAGCAATGAAAATCATTATAAAATTCATCATTTATTACAAAAATTTGCTGTGGGAGATATAGGCTATCATTTTTTTGCGCCTGTCGAAGCACAAATTCATAGTATTGCTAATAGAGTGCATCAAGCTGTTCAGCATTTAAGAAAAGTTGTCGGAGATATCGGTGTGCATGATAAAGTTGACTCAGATTCAATTTACATCACACATCCTTTTCCTTTAGTTTTAGCATATAGACCAAGAGTTAGATTTAGTCTTACGCCGCGTCTTGGGATTGATATCCGTTTGCTAGCAACGGATTCAGAAGAAAATATCCATCGTCTTGGAAAATTTTTGAGTGACTATTATTTGGACGACATTGAAATTATTTCGATCGCAGAATTACAAAGATACAAGCAAAATAAAAGCAGAATTCCTTCGGAGGAAAAAACTGACTCCATTCTGGTTGATCAGTCACTTTTGGCGAAAAAAACAGTTGAAGCTAACTTGTCTGTCAAAATCTATCATACAAATTCAAACGTAATGGTTTGGTTTGGATACTCATTGCCTTCAACTGATATTGAGTTTATAGATGGTAATAAAGAATTTATATATGGTAAAAATACTCAGCGAGAAGTAAGAGAATATCTTTTCAGTATTTTAGAAGATATTCAAATGAAGGCTGCGGATCGAGAAATCATTTTTCAATCTTGTTCTATTGATACAGGTAAACTGAAGCAATATCCGAGTATCAAATTAGATCAAGCCAGAAGAAGATTCGAAGAGGTTGTCAGTCAATACCAACAAGATCACACAAGTTGCTTATTACAATAGTGTTTATAAAAACATAAGGAATCCAAAATGGTTTTTAATTTTGCAAATGCTGTTCGACATCCTCTGTTTCTGCGTTGTGCAAAGACAATCGCTGCGGGAATGACTTTCTCTGTCCTGGCGCGTCAAGTGGGCTCTCACATGATATTAAATGAAGAACCACACGCTTCAAAAGAAACCCCTATCAGTCCGCAAAAATTTCAACACGTGAATAATGTTGTGACTCAAGCCTATCGCGATGTTGGATTTCAAGGGCCGGTTTACGTGAAATTAACAAGTGAAACATACGCAGATGCCGCAAATTGTTCATTTTTCGATGATCAATTAAAATCTTCAGCGCTTGTCATACTAGAGCGAACTTTTGCACAAAAAGCATCAGATGAAACCTTGTACGCGGTTGCAGGCCACGAAGCGGTTCACCATCATCACGGACATAGTTATCGTTCGACAGCATTGATTTCAACTGCTGCTGCAACACTCTGGCATTATGGGAAAATGTGTCGTTTACCTCTTTGGACGGCAATCCCATTTGTTTCTGCGTTTATTTTTCGCTGGCACGAAAGGGATGCAGATCTTTCTTCCGCAAAAAAATTAGGGACATCAAGAGCGCTCGCAGATTATTTTCGGAAATACGAAAAGCAGATTTCAATTCAAGATTTAGCACAAATCATCATAAAAGATTTAGAGCAGTTACCTGCAAGCGAAAAATGCCCACGTATTCAAAAAAAGATAAACAGTACCTTATCTGTTGATTTCGATTTTGGCAATACGAGTGTCGGTAAAATCAGAACAATATTGAAAGGAGTTAATGGATTATGCAAAGCGTCTGACTATGTTGCAATTCATCCGCCTTTTAATGAGCGCGTTCAATATTTAGAAAAATTAACTTCGCAGCGGATGCATTCGCCATTATTGTTTCAATCAAAAATGTGGCACGATAAACAAAAAGCAATAGAAAATAAGACGGAAAATAAAAATGATGAGGTCAGTTGCTCTCTATAGACAGAATCAGTGAAATGATTTACCGATCATCCCACACAAAATGCTGCGCCTGTTCTAACTCTTCAGGCGTATTGATTTCGAGTGTTTTCTCTTCTGTTAAACACACGCGAATTTTATAGCCATGTTCGAGGGCGCGGAGTTGTTCGAGGGATTCTGCTTTTTCGAGAGGTGTTTGTGGCAACGTTGTGTAGTGCAATAAAAAATCACGACGGAAGGCATATAGCCCCATGTGGTGATGAACGGGTGCATCTACTTGTGTGCGGAAATAAGGAATCGGTGCGCGCGAGAAATATAAAGCATTGCTTTGTTGATCGACAATGACTTTCACGGCATCTGGTGAAGTGTAATGTTGAGCTTTATCCAGTGGATAGGCGAGCGTTGTCATGTCAGGGGACTCACCTGCCAGCCACGGTTGGACGAGTTGTTCGAGCATGCGCGGCCGAATGAAAGGTTCGTCGCCTTGGAGATTGATGATGATGTCAGCGTCGGAATATTGTTTCTCTCTAGCAACAGCGGCAACTCGATCAGAGCCTGTTGCTAAGTTAGGATCCGTCATGATGACTTTGCCCTGAAGGTTTTCGATCAGATCTTCAATTTCTGTGCTGTCCGTAGCTACCACAACCTCGCTTAATAAGGCGCAACGTGAAGCACCCTCATAAACGCGTTGAATCATGGGCTTGCCTTGAATCAAACGCAATGGTTTGCGAGAGAGTCGGGTTGAACCGATGCGGCTCGGGATTACACAAATAATCTTCATTCCGGTGAACTCAGTCATGAAAGGGCGACACTTTATAATGCTTAGTGGGTTTATGCAACTGTGCACTAGCATCCATCGGTATCCTATGCCAAAATGTCGCGCACCTTCTTTAAATATAGTGCGGTGGTTGTTAGTATCAATCCAGGGAGAGGCAGGAGAACTTAAAATGGCAGTCAAGGATATCTTAGAGCCGAGTCTCGAGATGTTGGGTGTATCGCCCTACAAGGCCAAAAAAACTGAAGAATATATGAGTCCTAAAATGCGGGAGCATTTCACCCGTATTTTGACTTTATTGCGTAAGCAAATCATGGAAGAAGCTGACCGAACTGTGCATCATATGAAAGATGACATCGTCAACTATGCTGATCCCAATGATCGTGCGAGCCAGGAGGAAGAATTTCGCCTTGAGCTTCGCGCCCGCGATCGTGAGCGTAAATTATTAAAAAAAATCGAAGAATCTTTGCAACTTCTCACAGACTGTGAATATGGTTATTGCGAAGTCTGTGGTGTTGAAATTGGATTGCGTCGTTTAGAAGCGCGC
Organism: Gammaproteobacteria bacterium; assembly: GCA_033762075.1. Classification (GTDB taxonomy): domain Bacteria; phylum Pseudomonadota; class Gammaproteobacteria; order DSM-16500; family DSM-16500; genus VFKI01. The sequence continues at coordinate 24,455 of JANRLY010000017.1, read as the reverse complement.
CCGACAGCAACACTCTGCATTGATTGTAAAATGCTAGACGAAATCCGGGAACGACAAGGGGGATAAAATGCCGCCTGCTGCACCGCAATCCAATCAAGATAATTCTATGGCAATGCTTTGGACGATTGCTGCTGTCATGGCTGCGGTTGCTGCTATCTGGATGATATTCAAAACACAAATCATTTCGTTTTATTTTCACCTCAAAATTTTCGAAATCGATTATGGTCTGAAATATTTTAACCATCAGTTGGAAGACGTAAAAACTGTAATGCAGCGCCGTCTTTCCGGCGACGTCAGTAAGATCACTTTAGATGATCTGATGCTATATGGCGGTATTGTGGGTAACTATCTTCGTTATCCATTAGTTTTGATCACAGGTGTGTTGGCAGTGCTTGTTTATTTCTCAAGTAACACGCGCACGTACAAGCGCACCTATACCATGAAAACACTTGCGCAACTTGAAAAAACAAATTGGCCGCAAATTACGCCAGTGATTCATTTAGATTTAGCAAAACAAGACATTAGAAAAGGTCCGTGGGCGATGTCGCTTTCACCCATGCAATTTTGCAAACGCTATCACTTACTGCAAGAATTTCGCCGCGAATCACAAGAGGGTGCGTTGCGTCGCGAAGGACAAATAGAAGTGACATTAAAGCGCGGCGAAGCCAATCGGATTTTTGCTATGCAATTAGGACAGCCTTGGCCGGGTATCAACCGTGTTAAACCACACGTGCGTGCATTGTTTGCTGCTTTTGCCGCGCGTATCAATGGTGACAGTAAAGGTGCGGCAGCATTATTCGCGCATGTTAATATTTCTTCTGCAACTAAACTCGATTTTTCTCCTGCAGATGCATTACTCAAAAAATATGTTGATTCGCCTATCGTTAAACAGATTATGAATTCACATGGCTATCTCTTAACAGTCATGGCTGAAATGTTAGCTGCGGCGCGGAGTGATGGCGTGCAAGCCTCGGCAGATTTTTTGTGGTTAAAACCTGTAGATCGTCGTTTGTGGTATATGTTAAATACTGTCGGCCGCCAAACGCCTTTCCCAGAAGTCGCTGGACCTTTCGCGCACTGGGTCGCAGAAAAAACAGCGGGACGTAAACTGCTTTTGCCGATGGTTGAAGAAGCCACGAATGCACTTGAATTAGCTTTAAAAGAAATTGTATATCGTCCTGATGAAGGGGATGAGTGATGCGCCCACAACGTGGTTTAGAAGAAGAACACGAGTTATCGCCGCAACTATTATTGCGTGATACCCGCACGTTCGGGATGAAGGTCATTGATTTTTTCAAAGACCCAGGGAACAGTGCTGCTTTGTTGGCCGGTTTTGCTGTAGCGTCTTTTCTTTTTACCCCTGCCACAGACATTATTTTTATGATTGCGGTAGGTGTTTTTATTTATGCCGCGACGCGCAAAACAAAACTACCTTTTCGTATGCCAATGCGCTCAGGAGCGCTTGATTACAATGATCCTTTACCAGGATCCACGAAACCCGGCAAAGCAAAAGGGATTTCATTTTTTGGTAATAACAAACGCACTAACGAAGAACTGTGGTTCAGCAACGATGATATGCGAACCCACGTTTTAATTTTTGGCTCAACCGGGAGTGGTAAAACGGTCGCGCTCACTTCTTTTGCATTTAATGCACTCATACAAGGCAGTGGATTTTTATACGTCGATGGCAAAGGCGATAACAGTTTATTCGCCAGCGTTTTTTCGATGGTGCGTGGCATGGGGCGTGAAGATGATTTATTGTTAATTAATTTCATGACGGGTGCGCGTGACATTATTGGTGCACAAGAAAAACGTTTATCCAATACGATGAATCCATTTTGTACCGGTTCATCAAGCATGTTGTCTCAGTTGGTCATTAGTTTAATGTCTTCAAGCAGCCAATCTTCTGATGGCGACATGTGGAAAGGTCGTGCGATGGTGTTTGTTGAAGCATTGATGAAAGTATTAGTTTACATGCGCGATCAAGGTAAAATTCTCCTCGACGCCAATACCATTCGTAATTATTTTGACTTAACACGTTTAGAAGCAATTTCTATTGACCGTATGTTTATTCGTGATAACCAAGAACCCGTCAGTTTGGCAGATGTGCCAGACATTGTGCTTGAACCCATTCACAATTATCTTTCGACGTTACCAGGATTTGATAAATCTAAAAAAGGAAAACAAAGCGGCCAAGTATTCGAACAGCATGGTTTTATCACCATGCAATTAACGCAAACATTTGGTTCGTTGGCTGATACGTATGGTCATATCATTCGTACGAATTTAGCAGAAGTTGACTTGAAAGACGTTGTTTTAAATCGTCGTATTTTAGTGGTGTTATTGCCTGCACTTGAAAAATCACCCGATGAATTAGCCAACTTAGGTAAAGTCATTATCGCTTCATTAAAAGCGATGATGGCAGCAGGCTTAGGAGAATCGGTTGAAGGGACCTATCGGGAAGTGATTACGCGTAAACCCACTAATGCAACAACACCTTACATGTGTATTCTCGACGAATATGGTTATTACGCTGTCAAAGGATTTGCAGTTGTGCCAGCGCAAGCCCGTTCACTGGGGTTTTCAGTTATTTTTGCAGGCCAAGATTTGCCAGCATTCCAAAAAGCATCGAAAGAAGAAGCTGCTTCGATCGGTGCAAATACCAACATCAAAATATGTATGAAACTTGAAGATCCACTCGAAACCTGGGAATTTTTCCAAAAAACAGCGGGCGAGTCATACGTCACAAAAGTAGATTCCTTCCAAACAGATTCACAAAGTATTTTAAATAGTTATATGGATACTCGCAGCGCTTCCTCAGAAAAACGCGCGCGTATTGATTTATTAGATTTAAAAGAACAAATGCCCGGTGAAGCGCATATCTTTTTCAAATCAAAAATTGTGCGCGCAAAACTTTTCTTTGCGAATCCCTTGCCGGTTGAACGTATTCGTATCAATCAATTTCTTAAAGTTGAGGCACCACCTGATCGGGTTTTGATTGATTTAGAAAATCGTTTCAGACAATTTACTTCATTGCTCGAAGCAGGGCATGGTGTCTTAGAAATGGAAGCTGAAGAAGAGGGCGGTGATATTGCGTTGGTTGCAGATACCATGCGCCAAAATCCTGAAGTGAATGCTATTGAGCGCGGTGTTTCTGCATTGCTCGCATTACAAAAACAAACACAACCTGAGATGGGCGCGCAAGTTGCATCGGTCGCCATAGAAGAAGAATCAGTAGACGATGGACACATTAATATTTTCAGAAAAATGAAATTAGATGAACGTGTGCAAAAAATTGTAGGCCCGAGTCGGTTAGCCAGTTTTACTGAAAACTTGTTAGAACGTTCAAGTATTAAAGATAATATTGAATTCATTGAGCGCGTGTTGGGACGTTCGTCAGCGCAAGCTTCAATGATTTCAAGTGAAGTGCTAAAAGATTTGCAAACAGCGACAGACTATCCGCCAAAAAGCGCAACGCGTGTGTTTCTTTCAGCCGATGAGGTTGTTAATGCCGTGCGTCAATTAGTCGATTATGTTAAATCACAACAAACTGAGGCAGGATCATGACCTTCCAGTGGTTTCGAGTTCAATGCACTTTCTTCGCATGCCTTCTTTTTTTGCAAGGCTGCGCATCGTCTTCTATTTCAGATAATGCGTCAGCGCAAGCACATTCTGTATTTGCAGAAGGCGATTCTGTTTTAGGAAGTGCTGATGGCGCAAGTCCCGCAGATAGTTGGGCGGATGCTTCACAAGTTGCAAAAGGAGCAATGATTGGTGGCGTTGCAGGTGCTCTTGCCGGCGGATTTACAGGCGTGGGTTGGTTGTCAGGTGCTGCGGGAGGCGCTATTTTTGGCGGCGCAATGGGCGCGTGGGTTGATGCACATGTTAGCGCAGCGGATGAACTCAAGAATCAAGGCAATTCTGTGATGGTATTGGGCGATCAAGTACGTATTGTTTTACCCACAGGCCATCTTTTCTATGATAATTCCAGCGAATTAACTTCTTATTCATACGCCACTTTAGATTCTGTCGTACGTTTAGTGGCACATTATCCGAATCGCACTATCACTGTTGCAGCGTATGCAGATCCTAGTCTTTCAGATCGAGTGACAAAATCCTTAACTCAACAACAAGCGGATCATGTCATGAAATATCTCTGGCGTGCAGGCATTAATACACGTTTATTGTATGCAACAGGTTATGGTGGTGCGCGACCTGTAGCGCCTGCAGGTGAAACAGTCCCTGGTGACAATGACCGCATCGAAATTACATTGGAGAAATTACCAGTGTAACTATTTAAACCCCTTCCCTCTTAGGGGAAGGTGAGATTGGAGTCAAGCGAAGGAATAAAAAGTAATAAATATTCGATGAACTGCAAGAAGAACTCGTCATTGCGAGGCGACGAAGTGTTTAGCCGTGGCAATCTAGCTTTTAAAAACTGGATTGCCACGCTAAAACCCTCTTCGAAAGTTCAAAAATATTTATGTTTTGGGATTGTATATTGAGGTATCCATGATCGGTAATCGAGAAGAAATAGCACGCATGCAAAGTGATTTTTATCGAGATCGCTATCACGCTTTGCTGCGCATATTACTTATCTCACTGATGGTGATGGTTGCTTTAGTATTTGTTGTGATTGTATTGGTCGTCACGCGTCCACCCGCACAATATTACGCAACAACAACTGAGGGACAAATTATTTTACTGAGTCCTGAGGTGAAAAAATGAATGCTATTATGCCGTCAGAGAATATCAAAGACGTTCAGCATTATCGCGATCGCTTTCCGAAAATATTACTCGCTTTAACTTGCGCTATTTTATTGTTGTTGTTTATTTCATTTTTTGTATTGTATCAAGTGTTACATCGACCGCTGCCTAAGTTTTATGCGCGGACGCCAAAAGGAGCAATACTCACATTATTACCACATGACAGTCCGAATTTATTACCCAACACAGTGTTGCGTTGGGCGAGTAAAGCTGCTGTGGCAGCCTATACTTTTTCTTTTGATCCAACGACAATTGCACAACAAAATGCTTTACTCAGACCGTACTTCACAGAAACCGGTTGGAATGATTATCAAATTTCCGTGAAAGGCATTATGGAAACGGTGATCAAAAATCAATTGTTTGTGAATAGCGTTGTCTCAGATACGCCTGTGATTTCAAGACAAGGTGATTTCGGTGATGGTTACATTTGGGAAATTCAAATTCCTTTTTTAGTGACATACCAAAGTTCAGAAGAAACGAAGCGGAGTCGTTTTTTAGTCATCATGACTGTTGTGAGAGTACCAGCCAGTGATAATCCTGTTGGTATAGGCATTAATCGATTTGTGATGGTAACACCCTCATGAATAACGAACATTCGAAAGATTCGACAGAAATAACAACGCAAGATGATGCATTGTTGAATGTATTTTTGCGTAATATGAATTACCAAGCCAGAATGTATTTCGTGTTCTTTTTATGGTTATTTACGTTGGTCGGTATTTGTATTTTATCGGGCATTGTGACTTATCTCGTGAAGCATCCCACACAACCCATTTATTTTCCAGCAGATCAAGCAGGTCGTTTAATCAAAGAAATTTCAGTGCATGATGCAAATCTTTCGGATGATGCGGTTGCTAGTTGGGCGATACAAGCTGTGCAGTCAGCTTACTCATATGATTTTGTGAATTATCACGCGCAATTACAAAAAGCTCAGCGTTATTTTTTCGAAAGTGGTTGGCGTGAATATATGAGAGGATTAGAGCAATCCAACAACTTGCTTGGATTAACTGAACGCAAAATGATTATCATCGCAAAAGTTGTCGATAAACCTGTGTTAAAAAAACGGGGTTATCTACCCAATGGCACGTTAGCATGGAGTTTTGCAGTGCATGTGTTAATTACAACTTATACTCCGCCCTATGGGGTAAGTACGAAATCAGAAAATCCTTGGATTGTGAATTTAGTGATTGCTCGACAAAGTATTTTAGAAAATAGTGATGGCTTGGGCATTTTACAAATGAATGCTGGGCCTGCAACGGGATAATGAACGAATGGTTGAAGAAGTCGCTGAACAGACAGAAATGACAGTCACTTTAAAACATGACTATTATCGTGATGGTTATTATCGCGCAGTGCTTGCATTCATTTTAATTCTGATTGCTTTTTTTTCTATGGTTGCTGTGTCTATTTGGCTTGCCGTGACAAAAACGCCGCCGACTACATTTATCACAGATGAAGACTGGCGCGTTTTGCAACCTATACCACTTTCTGTACCTTATCCACCACAACCTGACTTGATGCAATGGATAACCGATGCATTGCCAAAAGCTTTTACAGTTGATTTCGTGAATTATCCACAACAAATAGCAGCGGCAATGCCTGCATTTACACCCAATGGATGGAAAAAGTTTCTTGAGCAAGCGAACCCATATATTGCACAATCAGCAATTGTCTCAGGACAATGGTTTGTGAATGCAAATCCGGCAGGAGCACCTATTATTATCAACCAAGGATTGTTGCAAGGAAGTTATGGCTGGTGGATACAAATGCCGATGAATCTCAGCTATAGTGGTGCAGCTAAAGGTGATACGGTACCGCTGGTCGTGCAAGTTTTAGTTATTAGAGTCCCGACACTCAATGACTTACAGGGAGTTCGTATTGATAATATCATCCTTAAAAAAGGAACTGGGGATCAAATCATTGCAACGAGTTAAAAAAGTTTTACATATAACCCCAAGCGCGTCATTGCGCGGAGTCGAAGCGCTTCGACGTGGCAATCTCGTTTTTAAAGCTGGATTGCCACGCCCAAACGCTTCGCGGGCTCGCAATGACGCGTTTTTGTCGAATACTCACCGAAGATTTACAATCCTACAGTTCTTTTGTCTTTACTTTCTTTTGGCATGTTTCCAAACCTGTCTTGCTGCGCCTACATCTACCACTGTGACACAAACGACAACCACTGAGACACAAAGTGTTCAAAGTGTCACCCCTGCGAGTACATCATTTGATAATGATGTGGCAAATTTACGTCATTGGATTGCAAAACATCCAAAAGCTCTCAAAAAACCAGTCGTGATTCACGCACAACAAAATACACCCTCAGCACCGCCAAAACCTGTTGCAATGAATCAAGACCCCTTATTGGTGATTCCTTCACCGATGACATATCAGCAATCACAAAATGCGATTTTGAATTCTATTCCTTCAGATACTCCCAGCAGTAGCGATGCAGATGAAGCTTTTAATGAAATGGTGCAACAGAGCATGCCGCTCACACCAAAACAAGTCGTTCGTTTAAAACAATTAGTGGATCAATCACAACGTGCTGCAGTTGTGCCGGCAACAGTGCCACCAAGGCCTGTTTCAACGACATTGATGATTAATCTTGCGCCTGGTACAACACCGCCAGCAATTCGTTTAGCACAAGGGTATGTTACTTCCTTGGTTTTTGTGGACTCTGGAGGTGCGCCTTGGCCTATTGCCGCTTACGATATCGGGAATCCCAAAATGACAAACATCAGTTGGGACGGAAAAGGTAATGTGTTGTTAATACAGGCGACAGCCCCTTATGGCGATAGCGATCTGGTGATACGTCTTGTTGGGCTTGCAACGCCGGTAACACTCGAACTTGTTTCTGGGCAACGTGTTGTGGATTATCGTACAGATATTCATGTTGCTGGATTTGGCCCTAATTCAAAAGATCTTCCGACAGGCGATATGTTACCTGCTTCAGCGAATCAAGCTCTGTTGAATGTTTTAGACGGCGTTGCGCCTTCCGGCAGTCGTCGTCTCATGGTGCGAGGGGGTGACTGCATGGCTTGGTTACTAGGCGATAAAATGTTTTTACGCACTCGGATGACGGTGCTTTCCCCTGGCTGGACTGGACGCATGAAAAGTCCTGATGGTATGTATGCTTATCAAATGCAAGCGAGCGCCTCTGTTTTAGTGTCTCGCTATGGTGAGCCAGTCGAACTTAAGGTTGAGGGTTTCTGATGGCAGTTAAACTCCCAAGTTTTAAATTATTTTCTAGCTCAAATGCGAAATCGCGCATTTTATTTTTGATGATCGGTTTGGTTGCTGCCGGTATTGCGGTGTATTTTGTGATTCGCTATTTCGGTGGCTTTAATACAGCAACAGTCAGCTCTCAAGTTGCAGCGGCACCGGATAATTTAAAATCTGTACCTGGCGGACAGCTCTCACCCGAATATTATCGAGCAATCAGTCAAGCAAATTTGCAAGCATCTAAGCAAGCACAAATGACAGGCGGCAGTGCGGTGCCTACTTTATTAAATGTGCCTGCCGAGCAAACAAATGGTTTTCAGCAACCACAACAAAATTGTACGGTGATGTGTCCAGATAAATCAAAAAGAACGATTTCGGATGATATTAATGATTTGGTAAAAGACCAAAAGTTGTCACAAAAAGATGCTAACTTGTTATTAGAAGCAGCCAAAAAAAATGTTTCAGTCTCTGAATATGCGGATATGCTTAATAAACTAGTTAAGGAAGGTAAACTTTCACCAGAAGAAGCGCGTGCTTTACTTGAGAGCTATAAAAAGCAACATCAACAAAATGGATTACTGAAAAGTGCCGCCATGATGGATAATTTAATTCGTTCGGGGAGTTTATCACTTGATGATGCGAATAAATTACTTGCTTTAGAACGCAGCGGTGTCACGGCATCTTCTTTATCGGGTGAGTTAAATCAACTGGTTAAAGACGGCAAAATGACACAACAAACGGCAAATGCTTTGTTGGCGCAATATTCCAATCAACAAGCTGATGATGCTACAAAAGAGTGCGTCTTCGATTTGCAACAATTAGTGAAGCAGGGTGGGATTGCAGCAGATGTTGGAAAAGATTTATCTGATATGCAACTGAAACATGTTCCGCTGGATCAATACATTTCTAAACTGAATTTGTTGGTCGCGCAAGGAAAACTTACCCCTGCTGTTTCAAAAGAAGCATCCAAATGTTATGAGAAAACGCGCGCACGTTCAGGTGCGGCCGATGTATTTGATGCATTGGTACGCAAACAAGCTACTGATGCTAAAGCCTGTATGACATCTGTGTTGAGCAAAGAAAAAGATTCACAAGATTTGGTCGATGATTTGGTTGCTTTAACAGATAAAGATTTAACTCTCGCAGGTTATCATGCAGCATTAATGGACATGACTAAATCTGGCAAACTCAGCCAGCAATACGTTGACGGCATTACAGCGTGTTATCAAAAATTGTATGCAGTGAAAGAAGTCAGTGCGCGTTTGCAAAAATTACAAGCCAACAATGCCTCTGCTTCAGCGTATGCTGACGAATTAAAACGTGCTGTGCAATCTGGATTGATTTCTCCTGAAGACGCCGGTAATTTAATGCAAGAATATCAAGCAATGGTGACGCCTACGACGACTATTTCAGGTGTCGAAACCAATTTACCAAGCACTGATGATTTTGCAAGGTTGCGTCAACGGCTACAAGAACAAACTCTGACCGGTGGTACAACAACGGGTCAATCAGGACAAAATCAAGCGGCGCAATTTGCGCAAGCGGCGAGTCAAGCTGAGTTACAGCGTTCCCAAGAACGACAACAAAGAATACAACAATTGCGTGCAACAATGACTTCGCAAGCGCAAACGTTGCTGACTTCTTGGCAGCAACCTGCCAAGATGCAGCATGTTTCAGCGCAAACAGAAACAAATAAAACAGAAACCAGCACGACAACTACTACTACACAAGAGACAACAAGTAATGGTAAACAATCTCAAGAAGCTACAATTGTTCCGCCATTGATTAAAGCGGGCACCATTTATTTTGGCGTACTTGAGACAGCAGTTGATAGTGATTATCCTGATACACCTGTGATGGTGACCATTGTGAATGGCCCATTTAAAGGTGCAACATTAATTGGGAAATTGTCCTTGGCGCAAGGGCAAGATAAAGTAAGTTTGAACTTTATCATGATGAATAGAGATGACTGGCTGAAGAGTAAAAATGTCAGTGCTTTTGCAATCGATCCAGATACAGCTAGAACAGTCATGGCGAGCAGTGTAGATCATCATTACCTGATGCGTTATGGATCGCTCTTTGCAGCGTCATTTATTACTGGGTATGCTAATGCAGTTCAAACGGCAGGTAGTAGCGGTACGACGGGTATTTTTGGAACATCCACAACTCACCCGAATTTGAGTCCAGGCAATCGAATTGCTGTTGCTTTAGGTCAAGTGGGTACTACATTTGGTAATGTGGTTCAAGGTTATGTGAATACACCGGCGACTGTTAGAATTAATTCGGGTGTAGGATTAGGTATTTTATTTGTCTCGGATGTGTCTTGATACATTCAGAGAAAATTGAAGAGGTATACTTCTCGCAGATGAGTTTTAGGATTTTTAGCGCTCAGATTGCGAGAGATTTAAACGTTCTGATGGAGAAAGATTGAAGGCGTACTCATTGCTACTTCGAGATTTTTTGAGTGAAGAACGTTTAAAGGTCGACGCAGGATGAGATGCTAAAAATCCTAAAATTCATGTGTGAGAGGAATATACAATGGCAAATGAAGAGTACAATGATAATCCGAATGAAAACGAAGAAGAATATCATTATACCGATGATCAACCAGAATATGATTTGAGCGACGCGAAACAACCTGCTGAAAAACCCAGCGGAGGTTCAGTCGTTCAAAATGTCCGCGAACGTTTTATGAAACATCGCCGCATTTTTTTGGGTGCGATTGCATTCTTATTTTTATTAGGAATTGTTTATCGAATGCTTGTCCCTGTAACACCGACGACAGTGGCACCCAGCATTACTCAAACAGTGCCAGCAACACCTTTAGCAAAAAAAACGTTACCGCAAACGACTGTTGCATCCACTCCTCCAGCTCCACCTGTGACTACAGCGCAAACGCAACCCACACTTTCTGCTAACGAAAAATCTTTGCCGACACCACAAGAAGATTTTGTTAAACAATTAACCGACAGAATATCTAGTCTTGAACAGCAAAATGCTGCTGTGATGAATTTATTGCAAACACAATTTGTGCAAAAAATTAATGATGCAGATACTCAGCGTAGTCAAATGCGCAATCAAATGCACGAACTTGAATCGCACGTTGATGCGATGGAAGCAGCTTTCCATCAACTGACACAATTAATTCAAGGCTCGAAAGGGCATGTGACGCAAACAAAAAATAATACATTACCCACGGGAATATCTGTCGCACAAGCTGAAAATGCTGAACAACAACCCGCAACGACAGGATATAGTGTTCAAGCGATTATTCCAGGTCGCGCATGGCTGAAATCAGATTCTGGCGATACAGTCACTGTTGCTGATGGCGATACGTTAAAAGGCGTAGGTAAAATTGTTCGAATTGATCCTTATGATGGGATTGTGTCGATTGATACAGGGAAGAAAACGATCACACTGACGTATGGAATGGCAGGCGATCAAGCGTAAAAAACGGTGTCACCCCACCATTTAGCGCGGAATGACATAGTTTAATAAACGTTCTCGATAGGATGACAGATATGTTGAGCAATCAATTCCATTCAAAAATAACGCATTGTGTTTTGGTTGGTGTGTTATTAGCGTTTTATATGAATACTGCAGCTGCAGTTCCTGACGCTGCCACTATGTTGATGAATATCAGTAAATCTGTGCCGACGCTCATGCGATTTGTGACGGCACTTGCCTATTTATTAGGATTTTACTTTGTGATTAAGGGACTCATGATGCTCAAAAAATTTGGCGAGCAACGCACCATGATGTCAGGAGAGCATCATTTAGCAGGGCCTTTGATCTTATTATTTGTCGGTTCGTTACTCATTTATTTACCCGCCAGCGTTCAAACAAGTTTGCATACGCTCTGGAGTGGTTCAGTCAATCCTTACGCTTGGCAGACGAGTTCTGCAGATGCCTGGTCAACGATGACAAAGGCTATTTTTCTTGTGGTTGAACTCATAGGTACCATTTCATTCATTCGCGGGCTCGTTTTATTGACGCATTTGGGTGGTCAAGGCGGACAGCCTGGCACTTTTGCGAAAGCCATGGCGCATATTATTGCTGGTGTGTTGTGTATTAACTTGTATGGATTTTTACAGATGATTTCAACAACTCTAGGAATAGGGATGTGGACGTAGGGCCTATTTTGTTAGGCTCTTAAAAAATGATTGTTTAGTGGCTGTGATCGAGCTTAGAATTGAAGCTCGGTTGTGGATTGGAAATATCATGAAGGAGAGTTGGGTTATGAAGAAAAGTCGTTTGACTAAAGCTGTCGTTTTATTCGCGGGTGCCATGCTGTGCTTATTCAGTTGCGAACTTCTCTGGGCCGCTGCAGGTATTAGCGGTGTTGCTAAAAATGTCACAGGAAATTTGGGCGCTGTTGCAAAATTAATTACTGCTGGTGCTTATGTGGCTGGATTTGCTTTTGTGGTTGGCGGTATCGTTAAATTCAAAGCTCACAAAGATAATCCAACCCAAGTGATGATTAGCCAACCTATCGCATTACTTTTTATTGGTGCTGCTTTGATCTTTGTGCCATCCGTCTTTAAAACCACAGGTGGCACATTGTTTGGAAGCAGCGGTGACCAGGCAACCATATCGGGCGTTAGCAGCTTTTCTAAATAGAAGCTGAGTTTTCGCATGTCTGATCTGCAGTTGGCAGTTAATTTGGAAGGCTGGCGCGCATTTGTTCGAAGGCGCGACGATCAAGCCTTCCAACCTATTTCACAACGTGTTTTTGAACGCGATGGTTATGCTTGCCAGTATTGTGCTTTTCAAGCCAAAAAATACCAACAAATTGTTAACGCCGATGGAGATTACACCAATAACAAGCTGAGCAATATGATGACAGCTTGTTGTTTTTGTTCTCAGTGTTTATTTCTTGAGTCGGTTGGCTTGGAAGAAATGGGTGGTGGTCAATTAATTTTTTTACCTGAAATTTCACAGGCCGATTTAAATAGTTTTTGTCACGTCTTATTTTGCGCGATGGGAAATGGGACAGGTTACCAAGAGTCTGCGCAAGCGATTTATCGCGATTTAAAATTTCGCAGCCAACCCATCGAAAATAAATTTGGTGCTGGCACGAGCAATCCTGCTGTTTTTGGACAACTGATCCTCGAATATCAGGCGCAATCTCCTGAAAATTCAAAATTGGATATCTTGCACAATATACGTCTCCTTCCTTCGCATGCTAAATTTAGAATTCAACTCGAAGCGTGGGCAGCAGATGCACTTGAGGAACTGGCAGAGCAATCAGAAGAACAAAAAGATTAAAAATATTTACTAAACTCTGTCATCCCGCGCATGCTTTTAGCGCGGGACCCAGCGACTTTAAGGCACTAGGTCTCGCGCTAAAAGCATGCGCGGGATGACGAGTTGGTGGATGTGTGGATGACATGCATAGCGCTATAAGAGGGTTATAACAATGCGGAATTTTGTTGATCCGATTCTCGAGGGCATTGACTCGCTTTTGGCGTGGTTCAGTACTGAATTTCATCAGACAACAGAATCCTATTGTGACCTTGAAACTGCCGAGAATGAAACGACTCTAGTTGCGCGAGATGGTTCTCTTGTTTCAATGATTCAAGTGTACGGTGTTACGAAACTTGTCGGCACAACGGAATTTGACGCGATTCATGCCGGACTAACACAAAGCATTCAAGCTACGCTCAAGCGTCCTGGTCACGTCGTGCAAGTTTATTTTAGTTATGATCGTGAAGCGGTAAAAGCAGAAATTGAGGATATTCTCTCGCCTGCAAAATCAACTTCCCAAAGACTTAAATTATCACTCGAAGATCTTTTTAAAGAACGCGTTGATTATATTTCGCGGTATTGTGCGCAGGAAAAATTATATTTTGTTTTATGGACGCGTCCTTATTCGCTCACACGTGAACAATCACAGCGTGCTGCAAAAGAAAAACTTAAATTTATTCGCGAACACAAAATTCCTCCTTTTAAAAATGGCCAAAATCTTATTGCGGCTATTCCTGATTTGCGAGAAATGCATACTTCATTTGTCAGATCTTTAGTATCTGATATGAGTGGTTTAAATATCCATTGTAAGTTATTAGAAGTGCACGATGCATTGCATGCGACACGTTACTCTATTGATCCTGATGTCACAGATAAAAGCTGGCGTCCCGTGTTGCCAGGAGATCGCATTCCCGTGCGTGAGGTCACACCTTTAGCAAATGAATTATCGGGGTTAATGTGGCCGCCTGTTGCGCGTCAAATATTTCCGCGCGATGCTGAAAGCTTAGATTTGCGCACATTGCGCATCGGCGATCGTATTTACACGCCTATTTTCATCGATCTTTTTCCGCAAGACATTAAACCTTTCATGACGTTATTTTCACGCACACTCCCAACACGTGTGCCTTGGCGCATGTCATTTTTAATTGAGAGCGGTGGATTAGCAGCGCTACGTTTTAAATCAACCATGGCGGCTATTTTGAGTTGGACATCTGCACAAAATAGTTTGGTGCATGATGCAGTAAAATTATTGGATTCAATTGAAACCAATACTGACGATGCCATTGTACGTTTGCAAGTGAGTTTTTCCACTTGGGCGCCGGAAGGCAATATTCGTTTATTAAGAACACGTGCTGCAGAATTAGCAAAAGCCATCGAAGGCTGGGGAACCTGCGAAGTTTCTGAAGTTTCAGGAGATGTTTTTGCAGGGGTTGCTTCGAGTTTGTTGGGCTTTTCAGCGTCTAGTGTTGCAACGCCTTCGGTGGCACCACTCAGTGATGTTATTTACATGCTCCCCTTTGCACGTCCTGCTTCTTCGTGGGCGCATGGCGCTGTTTTATTGCGTTCCCCTGATGGAAAACCTTGGCCGTATCAGCCAGGCTCTGCGCAGCAAACCACTTGGATCGATTTAATGTATGCAAGGCCGGGTTCGGGTAAATCAGTTTTATCAAACTCACTCAACTTAGCGTTGTGTTTGTCAGGTGGCATTCAACGCTTACCACGCATTGCGATTGTGGATATTGGTCCTTCGAGTAGCGGATTAATTTCTCTGTTAAAAGAAGCTTTGCCGCAAGATCAAAAACATCTTGCAACGTATCATCGTATTCGCATGACACCGGAATATGCGATTAATCCTTTTGATACACAATTGGGTTGTCGTTATCCGACCGCACAAGAGCGTGGTTTTCTTGTCAATTTTATTACTTTATTGGCAACGCCAATTGGTGCTGAGCGTCCTTATGATGGCATCTCAGATATGGCGGGGTTGATTGTTGATGAGCTTTATAAATATCTCGCGGACGATGCTAAACCGCATTTATACACGAATGGTATTGAACCACTCCTCGATGATATTCTCACAGAAATTGGATTTGTTTTTGATGACAAAACCACTTGGTGGGAAGTGACTGACGCACTCTTTTTGTCAGGCTTTCAGCATCAAGCAATGTTATCGCAACGTTATGCGATGCCTTTGTTGCCCGATGCGGTTGCAATTTGTCGCACACAAGTTGTCGAAGATTTATATGGACAAGTGAAAGCACCTACAGGCGAGCCATTGATTCAAGCTTTTGGTCGTATGATTTCTGGCGCTGTGCGTGAATATCCGGTTTTATCTGGCGTTACGAAATTTGATATTGGCGATGCGCGTGTTGTTTCATTAGATCTTGACGAAGTCGCAAAAAGTGGCGGCGATGCTGCAGAACGCCAAACAGCTGTCATGTATATGTTGGCGCGTTATGTGCTAGCGAGACATTATTATCTTACTGAAGATGCTTTGAGTGACTTTCCTGAAGCTTATCGTGAGTATCATCATCAACGTATTGGTGAAATTCGTGAAGATCCCAAGCGCATTGTTTATGACGAATTCCATCGTACTTCGCACGCGCGCGCTGTGCGTGATCAAGTCATTTTAGATATGCGCGAAGGACGTAAATGGAATGTGCAAATTGCATTAATTTCACAATCGCTTGAGGATTTCGATCCTGTGATGGTGGAATTCGCTACATCTATTTTTATTATGGATGCAGGACCTGAGCAAGCTATTCGACGCTCAACAGAAATTTTTGGTTTATCTGAAACTGCCAGAACAGCACTCAAAACGCGTGTGCATGGACCACGCGAAGGGGGCGCAACTTTTCTTGCGCAATTCTCTACAAAATCTGGAATCAATACACAGTTACTGACAAGTACGTTGGGCCCTGTTGAACTCTGGGCATTCAGTACAACCTCTGAAGATGCACGCGTGCGTAATAAATTATATCAAACAATGGGACCTGTTGAAGCGCGGCGTGTGTTAGCTAATCTTTTCCCGGGTGGGTCAATTAAATCTTTAGTGGAAGCACGTCTTGCTGTTATCAAAGATCAACAAGGGGGCATCATTACCGAAGGGAGTCAACTGGGCATTGTTGATCAACTTGTCTCTGAAATTCTAGATGCTTGGTCTAAAAATCCTGATGTAAAAAGTTTGCCGAGTTGAGTCAATTATCTGCGCTATTGTCATCCCGCGCTAAAAGCGGCGTGGTTGCATAAATCATAATATCCTACCTGTCATTCCCGCGCAGGCGGGAATCCATCATCATATTCAAAAATAACTAATTAAAAAATACTCAATTTATGTACAATATGCCTAATTAAAACTTTATAAATTTGAAATAGATTCCCGCTGCAGTTTACCCCCGCATGTTTTAGGCGGGGGCGGCAATGACTACTGTGCAACAGCGTCGCTAAAAGCATGCGCGCGATGGCAGAGTTTAAACTATATTTGATCTAGTTGAAGCATACCTATTTTATTTCATTAGGATTCATTTGTTCTTCTACTAAAAATGGAAATGGGTACTTTTCCGATTCTCTAACTTTGTAGATTCATCGGCTGGTTTGAAGTGACAAAGTGTTGCTGCATTCTTATAAATTAAATCCTTTTTATCGTCAATTTTCATGATTTTATTATTGTTTGGATTAAACATATATTCTGTAGGATTAAAAATATTGGGATCAAATAATTCAGGAGATTTGGAGGAAAGAAAAGCAATTTCTCCAAATGAAATGACACGACTCCTATCTGTAACAAATGATGCATAGCGATTTCTCATTTCTTCGGTGAGCATGGAAAAACACACGGTGGATTTAATCGCTTGTGCAATTGCATCGTGCACATTGTTATTTTCAAATAAGCTACGGCTGACATTTTGTGGGACAGTTGCAATGTAATGCGCTTTTGTCCAGCCTTCTAGACCCTGATCACTAAAATTGAGTTGAGTTATTAATAGCTTCTTTTGCGCATTTGGTAATTTCCCGTATTCATCTATTAAAATTTTCCCAAATTCTGGTGTGAATCCTCGCAACATGCAGCCCATTCGTGTTAGGAATTGTTGTTCTGAGGATAATGGAGGTTTGAATCCTAATAATTGAGCACGATCATGTAGATAATTCTGAAATGCATCATTTGCAGCAGAAGATGCATTCTCTGTGGCGTTAAGTTGTTGTATTAATTTCAACAGAGACTCATAAATGAATAAATACCCAAGGTAAAAATTTTCTGTGCAAGTTAGAGAGCCTGATATTTGACGCTGACCTTGGGCACCGAATCCATCATAAAGTTGTGATAAATACACTAAATCTAGCGCTTCACCCCTTTCCTCAGTTGGGATTTTACCCAGTGCTTGGCTGATCGTCTGGAATGTAAGTTCACCTCGTTCTAAAAAATAAATATGACCAAAACAAGCTTGCATGATGGGATAAATTTTTCTGAGCGTTTCTTTTGCATGAGGTGAAAGCTGCAAAAAACTTGGTAAAACTGTTGTTAACTGATGATCATTCAATTTAAATAATATTTCTGTCATTAAATCGTCAGGATCTAGTGATGTATCAATTTTTATAATTTCTTTATCGGATAATTCTTTTACGACTCTTCTGAATTGCGGAGATTTTCCTAAATCACTATAAATAATAAGTCGTTTCAAGATATCAGACTTATCCTTATTGTTAATAATAGAGTTAATTTGATTATATAATCTTTTAAACGAATCTTTGGTGAGTACGTCTGGGTTGTTTCTCTGCGCATCGATAAAAGCATCATAGGCTTCATCAGGTTCAATTCCTTGAAGAGAAAAACAATATAGTGATGTTAATGATCTCTCTAGTTCTATAAAACGATCACCTTTACTGCTAGGTGGAAGTGAAGAAATGATTTTTCTTTCAAAAAGAATTTGTGTCCAATTTGCACTATCAACATCGCCCACTGCGTGTGCGGTGACAGCAACATCGGGTGTTGCATAATAATTCATTTCAGTTGAAAACTCTGATTCAATGAGTTCGACCAGATTTTTAACATTATTTAGTTTGAGCGACATCTTATCTACCTGCTATTTTGTATTAATTGAAGTTCTTGTTGCTTATCAGAATTCTTTGGCGGTTCATTAAAAAGCGCAAGGCTGCTATTGGATAATGTTTTATAAGCATTGATATCATTGATCGCTATCAAGATATTTTCTATGGGATCATCACGCGTTAATTGAAGCGCATGCATGCCAACAGCTTTTGCAGCTTCGACATTTTCCAGGACATCATCAATGAAAATGCATTCATCAGATTTAAGATTATTTTTATCTAAAACGAAGTTATACACTTCTAGTTCTGGCTTCATAAGGCCAATTTGGTGTGAATAATACTGTCTATCAGCTGATATGGCTCTATTTAATAGTTCACTAAAGTATTTTGTCGTATAGAGATAGTGCACTTCATTATTATTGCTCAGTAAAAATGTGTTTAATCGATGATGCTTATAACCTTCAATTTCTCTTAATCGATGTTTGAAATCTTCGGTAAGATAAGTTGGTTCAGTCACAGAGGCGAGCCATGCTTTATCAAATTGCTCATCTGTTATATGAGGTAAATTTAATTCTTCCTTAAGAATTCTACGAAATGTAGGTGTATCGATGAATCCACTGTGATACTCAATAAATAATTCTTTATGCTCAAAAGCAGCATTAACAGCTTCTTTGCCTGTGCCTAAAGAAACAAATGCTTCCGGTGTTGATGGCGGATTGATTCTGACAAGAACATTGCCCATATCAAATATTACGTTTTTAATAGTCATGGTTATTTTGCTCTTAGCAGTTATTAATTTTGCTTATTGTACATGGTTGGCGTGCTTGATTTGTGTTCTTCTGAATCATTCAGTGCCGAAAAAAGCCTATTTGATGAATAACTTTTTACATTTGCAGGTGTTAAAGAGATAAATCTCTCACAAATATTAATATTATGTTGTTTAACATCTTTCAAATATTTGTTACAAAAACTGACCCAGTCTGATGAATTTAAAATAGTTAGACTTGGATTATCTGGATTGTTAATGAATTTTGCGCAAGGCATGGGTAATTTTTGATGTTTTATTTCTTCATTCCAATAAAAAATAATTTCATCAGCATAATCAAAATAATTATCGAACCGTTCTGGAAAATATACTCCCTTGCTAATGATATCGCTTGGATCAGCTTGCACAAATGCTTGTTCAGTTTGGCGTTTTTCAATAGCATTTTTTCTCATTTCATCTGGACTGTAGCACAATAATAGAACGATACGATAACCCAATGCCTTAATCTTTTTATGGAAAGATCCAATATATGGACTTGTGGAAGTTGTTCCATGGGCTATTGAATATTTTATTCCTTTACCGTCATCGTTCCCAAACGCAGTTTCCAATATACTATGACATATATAATTTGAAGCGGCTCTCCATTTATCATATGCCTTTTTTAAGGCATCATATGTTGATGGAGCCATAGCAAAATCATAATTTGTCAGAGACTTTCGGTAGGTGAAATTCATATTTTTTAATGATACTTGATCTGGGTCAACATAAACAAAATGCCCAAGATTATGAGTTACTAAAAATGTTTCGAGCGTAGTCGTTTTTGCAGTGCCAGGACCGCCAGCAGTGGCTAAATAGACAGGCGCTTTTGATGTATCAGTATTTTCTTTGGCATTATCAAAGGTTATACTTTTTACTATTTCTAAATCTTTTTGTATTTGATTTTTTTCTGCTTCAGAATAGTCTTTTAAAAAATTGTCTATAAATTCTCTTGAAAACATGTTTTTCCCTCATAAGATTATGGAAGATAAGTTTTTATAAATTATTAGAGTTTCAGATATTCCCAGTAGTGATTCCCAGTGTTTTGTTTGAGCAACGAATCGTATCAAACAGGACTGTCCCTCACAATTGAAATTTCTCATAGCGACGTAGATTTGCTTGATTAATATTAGCGCATTTAGTAGAATCCCGCGCTAAATATAATTAGGGGTGTGGCATGTTCCGTCAGGATATTAAAGTTCTTGCAGAAAATAATACATATCAATTGATATATAACAAATCAAATAACATTATATCTCTAGGAAATAAATTCAATGGACTCATTGAGCTGACCGCGAAATTTTTTCACGATACGGCTGATGGTGCATGTTTGTTAAGTGATTTTCAATATCGTATTTCAAGTGAAAGCCAACAATTAGCAAAACTCACTGCTGATATCGTCAGTGATTATTTGTCGCGCACACAGGATAAATGTAAATTATTTTGTATCCCAGGGGATTTGAAAAATGAATTTTCTCATGATGCAGAATATAGATCATCACAGTTAGAACGATTAATGCTAAGAGAAAATGAAGCAATTAATGATATTCATGCATTGGGTGAGTGGAAGCTAGAAGAATTAAACACAAACATTGATCAAAAAGACATGCAACAGCTTATCCAATTATTAAAACAAACCTATTGGGCAAAAGATGTGAGTGAATCTTATGTTAATAAATCTTTGCACACCTCGATGTTTGTTATAGCGCGTGACACACAGCGCAACATTATCGGTTTGGTTCGTTACATTCATAATAATCACTTTGCTTATATTTCTGATATGGTAGTGGATCAAGATTGGCGTCAAAAAGGCATTGCGACTGATTTAATGCATACGATTTTATCTCAAATTGATTCACGGTTTGAGTTTTCTGCTTTGATCAGTGCAAAAGAGGGCGATGGAAAACATGCGGCTCCAAGATTATACGGGGTAAAGTGTGGGTTCATTGATTATGATCAATCCCATCAACATCAAGTATACTTTCGTTATATTCGTTTTGATTATCAAAATAATTTTGAATCTCGAGTTTGTATGAATACCGCTGGCTTGCTCTTTTATCATCAGCCTAAGCAAGGGCAGTGCTTGTTTGAAATGACGAGTCAGAGTGTATCATCAAAAATCCTGATGTAAAAAGTTTGCCGAGTTGAGCGAATTATTCAACGACAAATCATTCTCATGGATGGATTGAGGATTTCCTGCATGACTTACTAAGTAATAACTCCGTAAATTTGTTGCGATTAATTCAGCACTTTCTCGCTCAGCATGCAGCGGCATTTTGCCAAGTACTGCATTACCATTTAATGCGGTATTTACTGCAATAGGGATAGCCTTTTTGAGTAATTTTTCAAAATCATTTTCATGAAATTTTCTGGCGGTGACATTTACAATATTGAAAGCATCATTTTCTAAAATAATGCGCGCGAGTATTTCTGTGGGTGTTTGCTTGAGTTGCTGTCTTGCATTTTGAATTAACTGAGGATCGGGTGCATTAGTTGTCCAATGATTTTCATATGCAATATCCAAATGATGAATGAGTTGGTTTTGACTGAAAGTTTGTTTGGATAATTGTAAAAGGGTATGCGCGATTTGAGCTGATTGAAATGGAATGACGCCACTGAGCATGAGTCTTGCTGAGAGGGCTTGATATATTAAACTAGGATCATTGTTATTAGCTTGTAAAAAATGCTCTAGCATTTGATTAACGACAGGCAATAAAATCGTTTTCGCTGTTCTCTGGTAAAGACTGGTGATGTTTTTATTAGATTGATTTCGATAAAAAGAATGAAGCCTTTCAAGTAATTGTTGAGAAACCGTATTCGCTTCAGGAATATCTAAAGAGTCAAGTAATGCGATGGTCTGGGTCAATTGAAGATTATCTTGTGTAGTTGCTTGAATGATGTGTTGATAATTTAAGAGTTGTTGGTGTGCGGATAATATTTTTCTTTCACCACCAATAAAATCATGGCCCATGAAAATGAGAGAGGCGACTAATAATCCCCCTGATACTGCATAAGTAAAGTCTCGATAACGCGATACATTAGCAGGTGCGTGCGTTGAGTGATGTAGT
The DNA here is from genome assembly GCA_033762075.1 of Gammaproteobacteria bacterium. GTDB lineage: Bacteria > Pseudomonadota > Gammaproteobacteria > DSM-16500 > DSM-16500 > VFKI01. The sequence goes on along the minus strand of JANRLY010000017.1, from coordinate 2,303 downwards.
CCAGAAGGAATAAAACATTGCAGCCACATTTGTTTGATGAAATAACTTTTGGGTTGTGGCATATGAGTTGCTGCAATGATGGCTGAAGTTTGTTGAATGAGATGACTGCCAAATTGAGCTTGATATACGTCGCTGCTCTCATCAGTGCTCTGTGTTGCGCTGGTTAACCAAACGCCATTCAGTTGAAGGTTTGCAGCGGTAAAATATTTTAAAACATGTGTAGTGAATGTTTTGAGTTTTTCAAGTTGCAAAGGGAAATCTTTCACACACCCACGGGTACTCATGTTTTTTGTGTGATGCAATCGATAGGTCAATTGATCATTGATGCGTTTAATAAGTGCATTAAAGCGATGGGTGAAAAGCGTGTTGATATTTTCATCGGGTTTAAGGGCGGGAAGAGTAATGCCCCAAGCTTGGTCGCGCTCTTCTCTGCTGTTTTCTTGAAAAAATTCAACAAAACCCGGTAAAAGATCACATTTTGTGATAATCAAATGAAAGCTGATTTTTGTGTTGAGTAACATTTGTAACTCAATTAGTTGTTTTCTGACGGAAAGAAATAAAGCATCATTTTCCTTTTGATCTTTTGTGTTCATCAGTTCTGGTAAATTAAGCGCGATGACAATCGTGCTTAATTTTTGACGGATTTTTTTTTGACTGACGAGAGATAAAAATTGTTGCCAGAGTTCACTATATTTTTTGTTGCACCATTTCCCTGGAACATCGATCATGACGGCATTTTTAGTTGCCCACCAATCACATGTTTCTGTGGCAGGTAAAGATTTATCGAAACGTTTTGATAAAACAAAAGGAATATTGGCTTGCGTTAGCAGTGAAGTTTTGCCTGAGCTTGTCGGACCAAGCATAAGTAGCCATGGTAAACTAAATAAATCTGTTGATATGCCGTGACGGGTGATAATGGTTTTTTTGAGAAAATCAATGGCGCCTTGAAAGCGTCCTTGTAAAATTTGTTGTTTACCATCGGTGCTGGAAGGAAAAATCCAATCAAATAAAATAATTTTTAAAGCCCACCCTGCGCAAACCATAATAGTTAAATGAATTTGGTTGATTTTTAAAAAAGGCAAATGACCAAACCAAATGATTCCCATCAATATAAAAAAAATGAGGGTGCTGACGAGCTGTTTTTTCATGAGACTAAACATGTGTGGTTTCCCCAGAAAGCATTTTTTCGATTGCATTCCGCGCTTCATCAACGTGATGTGAAGATGTATTGAGAATAAAATTTAATCCAACAAACAATAGTAAAATAGTACAGGCCGTGATTAAAAGTACAAGTGTCGGAGAAAAGTGTTTAGCGGTTATTTTGGCAGATGGAGGAGGTGACTTAATTGAGAAAGGAGATAAAATTTTGCTGAATTCGCCGCGCTGCGTGCGAATGTGTTGGTATACGGTTTCGCAAATCATGTCGAGTTGAATGTGGGTGAACGACGTTGCGCGATAGCTGCCTTTGAAACCTAGGCAAAGACAAACGTACATGAACTCCATGAGGTCAATATATTTTTTGGGCTCTTTAACAAGGCGTTCAAGGATTAGAAAAAAACGTTCTTTTCGATCAGCTTCCTCTTGATTGAATAGGCGTAATAAACTCAGGGGTTCCCATTGTCCTTCTATGCCCCACTCGGTGTGCGACAAAATATCATCAATTGTTGCGCAGATGGCATAACGACTGACGAGTAAATATTCAGCACTATATCCGTGCGATTTGATGCTTTGTTCGAAGAGGTTAACTTCTACTATGATTTCTTGTTGGAGTTTTTTAGGATTTCGACAGGTGTGTAGGCGTTCTAATTTTCCGGCGAGGGAAAATAACCGTGCTGCATGATCTACGAGTGGATTAATCCCGCTCTCGGTTTGATGCACTTCGGCGGCAGTAGGTAAGGCAAGCTGATTGATCAATGCATCTTTTGGTAATGCCAGGGTTGTTGTTTCTGTTTGATCCGTAGGGAAAGCAATAAAATGGTTTTCTGAGGAAGTAGGTTCAATGAGGGGGTTGCCGTTTTGAGTAGGCATCTCGGATAGCTTCCTATAGGATTAACGTTTAAAAAATATAAAGCAGTTCACGTTAGATTGAAAGGGTTGAAATGGTGTTTATTCTGTCTTGTTGTTATTTTTGGCAATGGCTCGCTCAGCGCCGCTTCGCTGCGTTTTACTTGCCTGCATAACAACAGGGCAGGAGTGGGTGGGAGGGTGAGTATAGTGACCCCCGCAATTTAGACCACCCAAACTGAGAATTTTGAGAGATAATAGCCCTCCCATTGGAGGAAAGTATGTCTCGAAAGAAGTGG